>JAJFLQ010000185.1 GCA_021772615.1 Verrucomicrobiota bacterium
ACGGCTTGTGGAACGCCGTCGTCGAAGAGTTGATCGGGGAGCATACTGGTTGGCCTTTTTTACCTCCACACTACACTCCCTCTCGCGTGCGTGCGCGCGATCCCAAGAAAACAGAAACAAATATTGGACACTATTTGAAAAAAATCCCCTTCAAACGCAGGTCTATGGGAGGAGTTCTGAGGTTCACGTCGGTCGTCAGGCGCGACAGGGATGCCGTTCGTCATGCTGTCCGGAAACAAACGGTGGCTGCACGCGAGCCGTGAAATTTCCGATACGAATTGGAGGGTGAGCGGCCTCGCGAGCCGTTGTGTTGCGGATCGGCGACCGGGGCCGTGCGCCCTCCAGCGATTTGTATCGCCTTCTCAGCATCCGGGTGGTCATAGCGCGCCTGGCGGCGCGCCCATCAAACGGCATGGCTGAGTTTTGTGACCGCTCCTGATGTGCGGCGTTACTTTTTGGCCTTCTTCTTCATCTCCAGTTCGCTGACTTCCTCCGACAACTTTGCGATCTGCTTCATCTTCACGTCAATGATCACCTGGGTTTTGCTGTCAATCGCCTTCTCAACCGCCTTGCGAATCGCGGTCAACTTTGCTGGTGAAAACGGCTTGAAAAAATTGGCCAATTGTGTCGGATTCATCTCGGACAACCGTGAACGAATTCCCTTCAACTCTGCTTTTGCTTCCCGAATACCTGCCATAAGTTACCTCCATTTTGTGTTAAGATTTTGCACTTATTTATGATTTTCGACGACGTTCATTATTCAAAATCATTGAACTGTAAATCGTACGATCGGCATAACATTATGCATGCACCGTTAAAATCAAATGTAATTAACGATAAAGCATTAAATACACCAGAACACCGCTGACTGATACAAACATCCACACCGGGAGCACCCATACGGCAAACCGTCGATGCTTGTTGAAATTTTCATGAAAAGCAAACCACAACGTCACCACAATGAACGGCAGCATCACGGTGGCAAGGATGACATGCGGAATGAGGATAACAAAGTATAACACGCGCGTCCAGTCGTGATAGGGATACTTCACCGATCCTACATTCATGTGATAGATTGCATAGGAGCAGAAAAAAAACATCGAAACAATAACCGCAGTGATCATGAAACGCTTGTGTACGGCCGGATTTCCACGCCGGATATGGTAATATCCGAGGCCGAGACATACCGCGCAGACAGTATTTAGTATGGCATTCAATGCCGGTAGGTAAGTCAAGTCGATCACGATAGGTGTATCCTCACTGAATCGTTGCGGCAACGCAATTTGGGAGGTCAATTGTGGCGTAAGGCTGATGAAGCATGAGCGCGATGATCATCTATGCCTAATTCTCGCAAGCGCATGCTGCAGGTCTATCATTTTTGTGGATTCAATATCCCGGTTGCCGTAGCGCATATCGCAGAAGATTGTTGTAATCATGCGAATGTCGTCGATACGCGGATGCTGTGTGCTCTCTAATTGCCCCAAAAATTCCCAGGGCGTCTGTGAGGGCTGCCGATAACATCGTTGCCTTGCAAGCAATCTCATCATTCGGTCATAGAAGTGATGAACCTCGCGTTTTCGTCTCTGCTTCGTTTTTTCTCGTGAGAAAAAACGGGACAGAAGCCGGCGCCAGTCAACCTGCCATGCGAGCATGCCTATACCAATCAGGCCGCACCCCGCGAGTATCACAAGCAGGTAGTTCAGTATCACCGACACCGCATCACGTAAGTGGCTCCCCAAAAAGGAGAACAGCGCGCGTTGTTCGTGTGCGTCGAATTCGACGATCCGGGAGTACCATGTATACTCGACCCATTCAAATAGCGTCAGCGCCAATGCACGCGGCGTATCCTCGACGCCGCGACCATACGGTGTAGCATCGGCGATGGTCCATCCTTGTCCCGGCAGGAAATATTCTGTCCACGCGTGCGCGTTCTTGCTGCGAATATTGAAGAACTCGCCCAATTCATTTTTTTCGACGGGTATATAACCGCCGACAACACGCGCGGGAATGCCGCGCATCCTCAGCAACACGGTAAGCGCAGACGCAAATCGCTCACAATGGCCCCGACGTTCGACAAACATGAAGTCATCAATCGGATTCAGGCGATCAAGGTCCGGCGCGCCGAGATCATACTGGAATTCGCTCTGGAAGTAGGTCGCCAGCCGCCCCACCTGGCTGGCTGTGTCATTGTCGTTGCCCAGAAAATCCTGCAACCATGCCTGCAGTTGTTCCGACTGCTCCGGCAATTCCAGGTATCGCCGCAGCTGCCGGTCGTCGAGGCTATCGGTTGGGTCCACGGGCTGCGTCCAGTACACATACGATGTATTATTGCGCAGTTTGAAGTCAATCTTCACACCGCCGTCGCCGGCAATATACGGGCGACTCACAAATGAGCCTTGAACTGTCGTTACATACCCGTCAACCGGCAGCTTGTTGTCCAGCAGTGTGTAATTCGTAATCGTCACGGTTCGCTGCAATGCGGCCTCGGGGTTTTCGGGTCCCATCTGGTTCTTGATCTTCCGCGCCCAGTGACTCGCCGTCCAGGCCCTGCCGTCGAATTGATCAAGGCCGTACAGCTTCAGGTACGAGATGCCTTCACCCTGGATACGAAATATAAGTGCATCGCCGCCATCGCCGGCGCTGTCGCTCATGTCCATTTGCTGATCCAGCGGGCCTCGACCGCCGCCGCCAAGAAGTTGGCTCGGCGGTCGCGCCTGGAAGTTAAAACGCGGGAACGACACGAAGAAGGTCACCGTTAGGAGCGCAAGACCGCATATCTCGCGAAAGCGAAGCCTGACGGCAAACGGCGACGTGCTCTGTGCCGATTGCCCGTAACGCTCGTTTTCCAGTGCCGTCAACGCCTTTGGCCCCACAACCAGGAACGCACACAGAATGACAAACGCCTTGTAGTCGAATACGACCTGGGTGCCAACACCTATGTGTATTAACGCCACCAACACGGACAGGTCGCGGGTTCGCGGCACCGGCCGTTCGAGGAGATGAACGAGTTGATAAACAAACAGGGAGTTGCCGCCTACGAAGATCATAACGTTATGACCGATCTCCCAGGTAGCGGAAAGATACTTAAATGTGCCGCACGCGGCCAACAACAACAGCGCCTCGATATCGCGTGATACAAGTGGTTTCTCACGCCGCTGCCGCAGACAGATCCACCACAGCACAGCATAGACGACAGGCACGTAATCGACCTCCCAGCTGAAGCCCTGACAGATCAATCCAAGTAGTATCAAGAGATTTCGCGGCTCAGTATAACGCATGGTCCTTACAACACTCCTCTGGCGCCGTACCGACGCAAGGTGATATCGGGATACTGCACGACGACGGGGTCAAACGCAGGTTCGGCGATGTACACCTGCACCTTTCGATTGAGTATGCTCGTCAGCTCGCGCACATACGCCAGATCCTCAGGATGATCGTCGGTCAACACGACACTGAGGCCTGACTTTTGTGACAATGCGGCGGTGATCGCGGGTAACCGCGCGAGGTCATTCTGCTTGTCGGCCGGCTGCAGACGGGCAAGGGCTTCGAGGATCACATCGCCGTCGGCAAATGGCGGGATCGAAATCACGTCATCGGCGCCGATGATCGCGAACTCAACCTGGTACCCTTGATCCAGCGCGGCAAAGGCGAGCGAACCGGACGCGCGCGCCGCCCAGTCCAGCATGGTTTCACCGTCGATGGTTGTGCCGACCCGATTATCGACCACGATCGACACACGGCCGGATAGCTCCTCGTCGAATTCTTTGACCATGATCCCCTGCCCTTTCGACGACGACGGCCAATGAATGAGCCGCACCGGATCCCGCGGCTGAAACGGACGAACACCGTGGAAATTATCGCCGGTCTGCGACTTGAACTTGCCGGTAAATCGTCCGCCCAACATCGGCTCGAAACCGGCCGCCACGGGAGGCGTGCACGGAAAAAGTGCGGGAAACACCAGGACCTCGCCGGCAAAACGCATCGCCCGACGGTGCTGCAGCAGGCCATATGGAAACGTAGACCTGGCGCGCAACGCCGAAAATGGATAGACGCCGCGGCGCTCGAACGTGAGTTCGGGCGTGACATGTCGCTCCTCACCGGCGGCCAACCGACCGATTGCCATCAACTCGCCCCAGGGACCGAAAAGGCGTAGGTGCCCGATATCTGCGTCGCCAGTATTTGCGACCGTCCAGGCATCGCGGATCCGGTCCCCTTCGCTACAGGTGATGGAACCCGGCGGCGCCACGGCAATATGTCTGGTACTGCCGCGCGCACGAAAGAAGTTCACCACAAAACACGCAAACATCACACCCAGGACCAGAAACAACAACCCGGAAAATGACTGCATCGACACCAGATACAAACAAAACGAGATCGCCAGAATCAGCGTGCCAAATTTTGTCGGAAAAATCATACCGGAACGGCCACTGACTCGACGAGTTCCTCGATGATCGAGTCGACATTGAGCGTGGCGTGGCGAGTGCCCTTTTTGATAATGACGCGATGTGCCAACACCACCGGAGCGCCGGATTTTATGTCGTCGGGAAGGACGTAGTCGCGACCGGCGATCAATGCCATTGCCTGGCTGTAGCGAAGGAGATCGAGACCGCCGCGAGGACTCGCGCCGACCTGGATATTGGGCGCCGAGCGTGTGGCGTGAACAATTGCGACAATGTAATCGACAAGATCATCGGCAACCTTTATTTGCTCCACAACGTGTTGCACATCAACAAGGTTAGCGCATGTAATCACACTTTGCGATTCGGCGATCGGCGTCCCATTCATGCGCGAACGCAGCATGAGGCCTTCGTCCTGGGCGTTCAAATACCCGATCTTCAACCGCACCATGAACCGGTCCATTTGCGCGAAAGGCAGCGGATACGTGCCCTCCAACTCGATCGGATTCTGTGTAGCGATTACGAGAAACGGCGATTGCAGGCCGTGCCGCTCGCCGTCAACGGTGACCTGCGTTTCCTCCATCGCTTCGAGCAGGCTCGACTGCGTTCGTGGCGTCGCCCGGTTGATCTCATCGCCGAGGAGAACGTTGGTAAACAACGGCCCTTCACGAAAATGGAAGGCGCCGCTGTTGGGATTGTAGATATTCACACCGGTAATATCGGACGGCAGCAGGTCGGCCGTAAACTGAACCCGTTTGAAATCGCCGGCTATCGACTTCGCAATCGATTTCGCCAGCATTGTTTTTCCGACGCCGGGCACATCTTCGACCAGGATGTGTCCGCCGGCCAGCATCGCAGATACAGCTTTCACGACGACCGAGCGCTTGCCGATGATGACGTGTTCGATATTTTCGATAAGATTCTGAATCGCCGCCGCCGCGTCTTCTGCCGTCATTTCGCTCGCCATATGAATCGATTCTCCTTCGAAGCGTGTATATTGGTTTTGCCATGGATCTGCTCAATGCGAACCGACGCCGTTGGCGTTACGATCGCAGCGGCACATGACATACGTTGAATTCCAGGAAACACCAGAGGTTCGAATTGCCCGAACTCGAACCTATACTATATTCGTCGAGTACCTATTTGTTCAATCACACCCGTACGGTTTGCGAAATGCCCGATCACATAGATTACCTCGCCGTGTGTGCGCATCCGGATGATGCGGAGCTGACCTGTGCCGGACTGCTGATGCGCGCGAAGGACAGCGGATATTCCATCGGCGTCGTCGATCTCAGCCGCGGGGAACTGGGGAGCCGCGGCTCCGTCACCGATCGCGATGCGGAAGCAAGCGCGGCAGCGACGGTAATGGCACTGGACGTACGCTATAACCTTGAGCTGCCGGATGGCAATATCGTGTGTTCGCGAGAAAATGTCATTCGGCTGGTCGAATTGATCCGCAGATGGCGGCCGCGGATGCTTATCACCTCCTACTGGGAAGATCATCATCCGGACCACGTACAGACCAGCAAAATCGCGACGGATGCGTGGTGGTTTGCCGGAGTGGCCAACTATCCCGGTGGCGGCATCGCCCACCGGCCGGAGCGCATCCTGTACTATCAGGGCCGCGGAGTCTTCCCTCCATCATGTGTGGTCGATATCACCAGCACGTGGGAAAGAAAAAAATCCGCTATCGCCTGTTATCACTCGCAGTTACACCGGAATACCGCAGAAAGTGAACCCAAAACCTATACGTCTTCGGAAAATTTCATGGACCTGTGGGAAGGACGCCATCGCTACCTCGGTTCACTGATCGGCACGGAATACGGCGAAGCGTATCATGTTCGCACGCCGGTGCCGGTATTTGATATCGCCTCGCTCACAGGCGGCGCGCCCGGCGTGCTCTGACGCAGCACGTACAGCACCCGGGTTGGTGGTCACAGCCGCCTGGAGGGCGAGCGGCCTCGCGAGCTGGAACATTGCGAATCGGCGAGCCGGGCACTCCCGCCGGGTACACGGCTTACTCTCCGCCAGGCACGCGTCCCAAGGACTGCCTCACCGCTTCGAGGTGGGTATCGAGATTCTCCGCGGTCACGGTAATTCCGAAGCCGCCATCGGCACCCGTGTTCGTTGCGTTCTTCGGGTGCGTAATGCGATCCATCATCAGGCGGCCGGTTTCCGGTAGAAAGTGGCTGGTATCCGAAAAATGCTCCAAATAGTCGCTGGTTACTGGATTGATCGTCATGAAGTTGGTGACCGTTCCGAAAATGTCCACGACATCGCGCAGCCACCGTTCGTACTCGTCGATTCCCATCGACTCTGATAGCGCCCGGAACACCGGCGCCGGCTGCGGTGTGACGAACACGAGCCATTCAACGCCCGGATACTCGTCTCGCAACTGCCGCAGACACGCGTTGTAACGCTCATGATCCGGCAGCCAGGTTCCGTGCTCGGACTCACCTTTGCGGATCGTCTCGACGTAGTGACTTGTGCGAGCTTCGAGCGCTTCACGATCGTACGGACGGGGCACTGCTGCATTGCGATCACGCCGATAGTGATCACGGCGAATTTTACCGCGATAGAGCTTCGTCCAGTTGCTGATTGAGTAGTCGATTCCGCTGAAGCTCAACACTGTCGCGTAACGATACGACCACGCTGTGGTGCGGTCGATGTAGGTGCCGGGTTGCTTTTCGGCGTTGCGCATACCGGTTCCAAAATCCATACGCCCGAAATAATCCAGGCCGAGGATGACCCGTTTGAGCGGCTTGCCACTGCAGTCAGCAGCGAAACGAATGAATCCGGCGTACTCAGACGGCATCATGCCCTTTACAGCGTAGTTGAATACCTTCATCCCCTGAATATCTGCTGGATTTATGTATGTACTGCGACTGCTGCCGCATAACACGGTATCGTAGTCCTCGCTGGTGAAGTACAGGCGATTTGTTTTTTGCTGACGCTCGTTAAAACCGAGTTGACGGATGTTGGCATCGTGCACATGCTCGAAACACCACAGAGGGTCCAAGGCAACATTAATAGTTGCGACTGTTCCCATTATCACTGCGGTCATAATAAGCGTGATAATAAACCAATGCTTTGCCTGCACCCGAGGTCGCTCCTTGCTGCGGTTTCTGAACAATTCAGAAGTTGAAATATATGAACTCACTAACCTTACTGAAATTCATCAAAGAGGTTACTATCACGAACACGGTGATTATCGCGAATCGCGGTGTGGCCCGAAAGACCGTCTTCAGACCGCCGGCGTCCTTAGGAATCAAGGGAGCCACAAGCGGGGTCATGGCGAGAAAAACCACGGCCACAATCCAATCGCTCGTGTCAAAGCGAACGCATTCACGAATCGCCGCCCACGCCGGCCCAAGTCCAAGCGAGCATGTCTCGCCGATACCAAACATACGCTGCAGCAAGCCGGTCGCGTCGGCCATCGACTCCGCGCGGAAGAATACCCAGGTGATATTTACGAATCCGAACGTCACCAACCAGGCAGCCGGGACCGGTAGCCGCATGCCGGCGCGATGCCATTTGCGGTTGATCGCCGTGGCAATACCGTGAAATGCGCCCCAGATCACGAATGTCCACCCTGCCCCATGCCACAATCCGCTGAGCACAAACGTGATCATGAGATTGACATAGGTCCGGAATTCGCCATGCCGGTTGCCGCCAAGCGGTACGTAGAGATAATCGCGCAGAAACCGTGACAACGTCATATGCCACCGCCCCCAAAACTCGCGAATATCAAGGGCGCGATATGGTTGGTTGAAGTTTAACGGCAACGCGATGTTGAACATGAGCGCGACGCCGATCGCCATATCGGTGTACCCCGTAAAATCGAAGTAAAGCTGGAATGAATATGCAAGGGTCGTATACCAGGCTTCGATCACGGACAATGACGCGATCGTGCTGTAGCCCGCATTCACATGCACGGCAAGGGTATCCGCCAGGATGACTTTCTTAAACAGGCCCATCCCGAATACGAACAAGCCGGTCGCCAGATTCTGGTAGTCGATGGAGAAATTCTTTTGCGACTGAAATTGCGGCATCATTTCTTTGTGATGCACGATCGGACCCGCGATGAGCTGTGGGAAAAACGTTACAAAGAGGCAGTAACTCAGGAAATCGTATTCATGCGTCTCATTGCGATAGCTGTCGACGAGATAAGCGATTTGCTGAAAGGTAAAGAAGCTGATAGCCAAGGGAAGAACCAGATTCAGCGGCTCGATTTGCACGCCAAAGAATCGATCCATATTTGCGATTGCGAAATCGGTGTACTTATAGTAGCCAAGCAAGCCCAGATTGAACGTGATGCCGACGATCAATCGACGCCTGTCCGCAGGCCGATGACAGCCGTCTTCGTCGGGTGCGGCAAAGGATCTGCCGACGAGGTAATTGATAACGATCGATGCGATAATGATGAGGAGATACGACAGCTTCCACCAGCCGTAGAAGAAGAATGAGCACGTCATCAGCCACGCACGCGCCGGCACCGAAAGTCGACTCCGATGTAAGAAAAAAAACATCGTGATCGTGATCGGCAGGAATAGCAGGATATATTCGAACGAATTGAAAAGCATCTCGGAATTCCGGTATCGGTTGCGGGGCAGGCAGTCAATGTATCGCGGGAATGCATGGTTGCGACCCCGATTCCAATCCGTTATCGGGCCAATCGTATTTCGCTGTTAAATCCTCACTGTTGCCAGCCGATGCCAGGTCATATCAGAATCCTTCACGTACTCCATGAGAACACATTTTCGTGGCCAATGATGGAAAATCTGATTACGGCCTTGGATCCCGCCGAGTTTGAGCAGACGATTTGCTATATCTGTGGTGCATCCAATCCGTGCAACGTCCTCGAAGAACAGGGCTACCGCGTGATCTGCCTGGGCATGCCGAAACGCACGTTACGCCGACTGCGCCCCATGGTCTCACGTCGACTTGCGCGGATCATCGATGAGCACGAAATCGACATCGTCCATTGCCAGCGGCACAAGCCCACGGTTTATGGTGTGCTGGCAACGCTGCTGAGCCGCCGCGCCCCGGCCGTTTTTACGACGATCCACGGCGAGGGTTACGCGCATCGTCTGAATCGAAAGGCGCAGAATCTGTTGTTGTTGAATCGGGCATCCCGCATCATCGCTGTGTCCAATGCCGTGCGAGATGACATTCGCCGGAGCAACTGGATTCGGTCACCGGAATCTGTTGTGACGGTATACAACGGTATAGATCCGGACACATTTCGTTCGCAATTGACTGTCGCGGCGGCACGTGACCGGCTCGGATTGCCTGACGGCAACACGATGATCTTCGGCACAGTCGGCCGCTTGACACGCATAAAGGGTCACGTCGAGCTGATTTCGGCGTTTGCCCGCGTACGCGCGGCGCTGCCGAACGCGACACTGGCAATCGTCGGCAGCGGCGCAATGGACTCCGAGTTACGACGGATCGCAGCGGAGTGTGGCGTGCTCGATCATGTACAATTCACCGGATATCGATCGGACATTCCGGACGTCATTCGCGCCTTCGACGTTTTCGTCTTTCCTTCTCTCACCGAAGGTCTTGGCCTGGCGCTCCTCGAAACAATGGCTGCCGGCATACCTGTAATTGCTTCCGATATCGGCGGCATTCCGGAGGTCCTCACGCCGGAGTCCGGCGGCGTCCTCGTGCGGCCCGGAGAGATTGACAGCCTTGCGAATGCGATGATCGCTGCATGCCGCATGAACGCTGACCAGCGTCGGGACATCGGCCACCGGCTCATGCGACGGGTCGACGCGACATTTACCGTGAAACACATGGCAGCTGAAATGCGCAACCATTACCGCGCCGTCGCCGAAGAACGCTCGAATCGTTGACTCACTTATCGCGCAGCCTGCGGGAAAGCGCAGGGAAACGCGCTGGCCGTGACGCGCACGGTTCAGCCAGGATGGCTGTGCTACCCAGTAGCATAGGCATCTTGCCTGTGCTCCACGCCGGCTCCGATCTACAATGCCGTACGAAAATGCGTGCGCCGACCGGCCGCCAATCGCCCGCCACTACAATATATTGGCCGCGATCGCGGCCAACTCGCTGCGCTCGCCCTTGGTAAGGGTGATGTGGGCGGATATTGATTCGGTGCGAAATCGGTCCACGAGGTAGCAAAAACCGTTACTGTGCGCATCCAGATAGGGATTGTCGATCTGCTCCGGATCGCCGGTTAACACGACCTTGGAATTGTAGCCAACACGGGTGATGATGGTCTTTACCTCATGCGGTGTGAGGTTTTGGGCCTCATCGATGATGAAGAATTGATGCGGAATGCTACGGCCGCGGATGTATGTAAGCGGTTCGATGCCGACCTCACTTGCATCGAGAATGTCCGGAGGCAACATCCGTTTCTTGCTCCGCCGGTCACGCTCACGGATCATCTCCAATGCATCATAGATCGGTTGCATCCACGGCCGCATTTTCTCGTCGATATCACCGGGAATAAAGCCAATATCCCGTCCCATCGGCAATGTAGGACGCGACACGAGGAGCTTGTTGTATTTGTCCTCGATCATGACCTTGTAGAGCCCAGCGGCAACCGCCAGCAACGTCTTGCCAGTGCCGGCCTTTCCCAGCAGCGTCACCAGCTTGATGTCGTCGTCAAGGAGCGCATCCATGGCAAATCGCTGTGCCAGATTGAGCGGACGGATCGTGAGAACATCATCGTCGAGCGCACGTAACGGTACGAGATCGCGGCCGTCCTTGCCTTCGATTCTCCCGAGCGCATCGTGGTCGTTGCCGGCACGGAGTTGCAGGTAATTATTGGCGTGGAACGTGCGATCTTCAAACCGGTACCGCCCCGTGGTCGTGAATGTATCGACCACGTCTTTGTCGCAGTCGATACAATGGTAGCCGGTATAGAACTTCAAACGCGTGGATTGGATTTCTTCATAATCCTGCGCACGGATTCCGACGGCATCGGCCTTGAGTCGAAGATTGATGTTCTTGGTGATGATAGCGACCTCAGATTCCGGCTCGTCCTCCTGTAATTTTATTGCCAGATTGAGGATACGATTGTCGACTTTCCGCGTAAGCCCGAGGCCGCGTTTTCGCAGATAATCACCGCAATCGCCGGCGTATATCCGGAGCACACCGCCGTGCTCCATCTTGACGCCGCGGCCAAGCTGGCCATGACGCGACAGCTGATCCAGGAGTTGCGAAACGACGCGGGAATTCTGGCCCAGTTCGGTCATGTCGCGTTTGAAAGCATCAAGTTCCTCTATGACTTCAACCGCAATGACGACCTGATTTTCGCCGAATTGGCGAATGGCGCCCGGGTCATACAACAGTACATTGGTGTCGAGGATAAAATATTTCATACCAGAGGTTCTCTTAAATGTCCGTATTCATGTTCACAAGTCATACGCTGGACCTGACCGCTCGCGTCGCGGTCATGGGAATCATCAATGCCACGCCCGATTCTTTTTCCGGTGATGGCATAAATTACACGCCGGAGGCAGCGTTGGAAAGCGCTCTGGCCATGATAGACGCCGGCGCCGACATCATTGATATCGGCGGTGAATCCACCAGGCCCGGGGCGGCGCCAGTGAGCGCAGTCGAGGAACTGGACCGTGTGCTGCCGGTGGTACGGCTGCTGCGCGCCGCCGTGACCATACCGATCAGCATCGACACCACCAAGGCGGAGGTCGCACGTGTGTGCCTGGAACATGGAGCTGATATCGTCAACGATATCAGCGGGATGCGTCGTGACGCCGGCATGGCGGACGTCATTGCAGCGAGCGATGCCGGCGGTATCGCCATGCACATGCGCGGCACGCCGCAGACGATGCAGAATTTGACCGGGTACGACGACCTCATTGGTGAGATCCACGCCTGGTTTTGCGACACGTTGGCGATGCTTGAAGGCGCGGGAATTGCGCCCGAACGCATTTGCCTCGACCCAGGTATAGGATTCAGCAAGACCGCAGATCAAAACCTGATCCTCCTGCGCCGGCTAAACGCGTTTCTCGATCTCAACCGGCCGCTGCTCGTCGGCGCGTCCAGAAAGTCATTCATCGGCAGGACGTTGGGTATCGAGGCGCCCGAACAACGGACATGGGGCACCGCGGCAGCCGTGGCATGCGCCGTAATGAACGGCGCGCGCATCGTGCGCGTACACGACGTCGCCGCGATGCGCCAGGTTGCAAACATGAGCTGCGCCATAGCCGGAGCCGGGACTCAGGACGCTGAGAGAAGACTGCAACCGGAGAACAAACATTCATGATCCCGCTGGTTGAGCGCGCAGCATCGGCGCCGACGCGAATGGCGATTGTCGACGCGAACGGCGAGCACAGCTATGGCGACGTTCGTCGCCGCGCACAATCCCTTGCCCGTCGGTTACTGAATGGCCGTAAGGATCTGGAACAGGAACGGGTCGCCTTTTTGACCACGGCGAATGCCGACTACGTTGCGGCGCAATGGGGCATCTGGCTCGCAGGCGGCGTTGCCGTGCCGCTGGCACCGGCCTTTCCGTTACCGGAGATCCGTCACATCATCTCGGATGCAGACCCCGTAGCGGTGGTCACAAACACGGTCCATTCCGCCGTAATTTCCGCGGCCGTGGGCGATGACGCGCGGGTGATCCAGCTGGCCAGCGACACATCGGAGGTAACGGCCGCAAGGCTACCAGACATTGATGCTGAACGGAACGCCATGATGCTGTATACGAGCGGCACCAGCGGTCGTCCGAAAGGCGTCGTATCGACCCACAATACGATCGCGGCCCAAATTCGGAGCCTGGTATCCGCCTGGGAATGGCAGCCGGGCGATCGCATACTCAACGTGTTGCCGCTGCACCACCTCCACGGTGCGATCAATGTCGTGTCCTGTGCGCTGTGGTCGGGCGCGACTTGCGTGATGGCCGATCGATTCGACGCGGACGACACCTGGAATTGTATGGACCGTGAAGCCCTTTCGCTGTTCATGGGGGTGCCGACGATCTATATGCAGTTGATACGTGCGTGGGCACTGGCACCACCGGCGCGGCAGAGATTGATGTCTGCCGCCGCCGGCCGGCTGCGGCTCATGGTCTCCGGTTCGGCCGCCCTGCCGCCGGACGTCCTGCATCGCTGGGAAGCGATCACAGGCCATCGACTGCTGGAGCGATACGGCATGACGGAAATCGGCATGGCGTTGTCAAATCCGTTACACGGCGTGCGCCGTCCGGGCTTTGTGGGTCGCCCGCTTCCCGGTGTCTCGGTGAAACTTGCCAGTTCCAATCTGGACACAGCCCTGAAGCCGGCCGACACGTCCGGTGAGATTCTGGTGCGAGGTGAAACCGTATTTTCCGAGTACTGGCGGCGTCCCGGCGAGACCGCGGCGGCGTTTGAACAGGGCTGGTTCAAGACCGGCGACGAGGCGATCGTCGAAAATGGCGATTTTCGTATCATCGGTCGCCAGTCGTCGGACATCATCAAGACCGGCGGCTATAAGGTCTCCGCACTCGAAATCGAAGCTGCGCTACGCCGCCATCCGGCCATCTCGGAATGCGCCGTCATCGGCATTGCAGATCCCGAGTGGGGCCAGCGCATCGCTGCAGTGGCCGTATGTCATGACGGTATGGACGTGGCCGAACAAAGACTGATCGCATGGTCAAGAGATCAAATGGCGCCGTATAAGACGCCACGGTTGTTTCAGTTGGTGGAGAGATTGCCGCGAAACATCATGGGAAAGGTGCAGAAACATGCCTTGGCAGAATTATTCGTAACCGCTCCTTCCTCGCAGAAAAATAATTGAACCTAGAGCAAAAAGCCGGGTCAAACACGAACAAACCCGCCGCCGGGGAGATGGTAGTCGGTGGGCCGTCCGACGTGATTGGTGGATCCCAAGTCATACCCACACGCGATCAGCTGCATAATACATTCAGGGAGAATTCAGGATGAACCCATTTCCTCAAGCAACCATACTCAGCAACTGCAAACGCCTCGCGCTTTGCACCACATTTGTGGTCGCAGCTGCTGCCGTGCCGCCAGACGCGGGCGCCGCCAGCGCGCCAAAGAAAACGCAGCCGAAGTCGGATCTGCGCGAAAAAGCCAACGAACACTTTGAACAGGGCGAGCGGTTGCGGGAAAGTTATATGTACAAGGATGCCGCCAAACACTACAAGAAGGCGATCATTATCGATCCCAACTACGCAGAGGCCTACAGCAACCTCGGATATTGTTATAAAAAATACGGTATGTACGACAAGGCCATCATGCAGTACGGCAAAGCGATCGATCTCAAGCCGGAATTGGCGGAGGCGCATGAGTATCTCGGTGAGACCTATGCCGAAATGGGCAATTTCAGTCTGGCGGAGAAAGAATTGGAGATATTGGAAAAACTTGAATCCGGTCTGGCACAAACTCTGGAGAAATTTATTGCGGAAAAGAAGGCAGCGACGAAGGACGCAGACGCAAAGCCGTGACGGATCGCGTCCTGTGTCGCAACAAAACCGTCGCGTCGGCTCCCTTCATCTTCATCGCTTGACATGGTTTCGTAAGACCTGCCACACCGTCTCGCACATGATTCTGTGACCAGCGGCGTTCGGATGAATGCCATCCGGAAGATTCAATTCACGGTGTCCCCCCACATTCTCCAGAAGAAATGGAATAAACCCAGCATTCTTTTCCTCAGCAATTTCCGGAAAAATATGCAGGAAACGGCTGCTGAACTGATCGCCGAGATTCGGCGGCAGTTGCATACCGGCGAGGATAATGATGACTTCGGGATATTTTTTCCGCGCTTTATCGATAATTCCGATCAGGTTCTCACGCGTTGACTGCGGGTCGATCCCCCTAAGACCGTCGTTGCAACCCAGCGCGATGAGCAGAATATCGACACGCTGCCGCAGCAGCCAGCCCATTCGTCTCAATGCGCCCGCGCTGGTATCACCGCTGAGACCGGCATTCTGCACCACGGCAGCGATGTTGTTTTTCCTGAGTCTCTCGGCGATCAATGCCGGGTATGCCTGGTTGCTGTCGATGCCATACCCGGCTGTGAGGCTGTCGCCGAGGAAGACAATACGTATCGGCGGCTCAACGGCGGATGCCGCCATCGTGACGAATAGCGTCAGGACAACGAACATGTTGCCCGGCCCCGTGTAACGTCGGTGAATCGGCATGGCAGTGCAGTTGCTTTTTAAGGTTGCTTCCATCATGGTTTCGGTATCCGATCAGTCACCGGCAGCCCGGCACGGGAAAGAGATCATTTGCGGATGCTTTACATTATGACAAGCCAGTCACCAGAATGTTCACTGATCCCGAATCCACGTGAATTAATTGACCTACCAGAACACCGACCACCCACAGTGCCATGCTGAGCGTATGCGGTCTTACCAAGTCCTATCACGTCGACGGCCGTCCGCTGACGGTGCTGGATGACGTAAGTTTCACACTGGATAGAGGTGCGTCTCTTGCCATCGTCGGTCCGTCAGGAAGCGGCAAATCGACGTTACTGGGACTTTGTGCCGCTCTCGACCATCCGACCAGCGGGACCGTGACCATCGCCGACACGCCGGTTGCCGCTCTGAACGAAGACCAGCGCGCGCGCCTTCGAAATGCCCACATCGGCTTCGTGTTTCAGTCGTTTCAGCTCATTCCCACGCTGACTGCGTTGGAAAATGTCATGGTCCCGCTCGAACTTCGCGGCGACACATCAGACGCCCGGCAACGCGCCCACGACCTGCTGCAACAGGTGGGACTCGAGCATCGCGCGAACCACTACCCTCTACAGCTCTCCGGCGGCGAGCAGCAGCGCACCGCGCTCGCTCGTGCGTTCATCAATCAGCCGGCCCTGCTTTTCGCAGACGAACCGACAGGAAACCTCGACACCGCCACCGGCAGCCAGATTGCGGATCAATTGTTCGCGTTGAACCGCGACTACGGCACGACCCTTGTTCTGGTTACACATGATTCGCACCTTGCCAAGCGTGCGCAACGAACAATCCGGTTGCACGGCGGACGCGTCGCGTGACCGTGTCTTTGCGCAACCTCGCCACGGCGTTGGTCCAGCGATGGACGTGGTCAATGGCGTGGCGCGACACACGTACGATGCGATCGCGGCTGGCGCTGTACCTCGCGTCTGTCGTCGTCGGCGTAGCGGCGGTGGTGTCTCTCCTCTCCTTTGGTCGGACCATCACAACCGCCATACACGCCTCCGCGAGGCAACTGCTGGGCGCCGATCTGGTGGTCTGTGCACGCCGGCCGTTCACCACGCAGCTGAAAACGTTTCTTGCAGGGATACCGGGCGAATCGATCAATGAGGTCAGATTCTCGTCAATGGTTCTGTTTCCGCAAAGCGGCGGTACGCGTCTCGTACAGGTTCGCGCCTGGGATGGCGAGATGCCGTTTTACGGTCGCTTGGTGAGTTTCCCTGAAAATGCCGTCACCGCGTTGTCGCAAACGACCCCGCACGCACTCGTGGAGGAAGCGTTGCTGATCCAGTACGACGCGCATGTCGGCGATCAGGTAAAGATAGGAAACACGACATTCACGATAGCAGGTCGGCTACAGAAACTTCCCGGTGAATCGGTGTTCATGTCTGACCTTGCGCCGCGCATCATTATATCGATGACACACGTAGAGGGAACCGGGCTGCTTCAGTTTGGCAGCATGGCATACTACCGCCGGTTTTTCCGCTATCCGAGCGGCTACGACAGCCGCGCGCTCACCGCGCGCCTGGAACGCTTCCGGGACGACGAGGGCATCTGGTACGACACAGTGAAGACCAGGCAGAAGTCGCTGGGACGACGCCTTGAAAATCTCTTTCATTTCCTCAACCTCGTGGCCGTTGCGTCATTGGTCCTTGGCGGTATGGGCATAGCCGCCGCGATGCAGGTCTATATACGACAGAAATTGCCGGATGTCGCTGTCATCCGGTGTCTCGGCGGAAGCGTGGCACAGACATTTGGTGTGTACCTGCTGCAAACGATGTGCCTCGGGCTGATCGGCGGGATCTTCGGCACCGTAACAGGCGTGGCGATCCAGCACGCACTGCCGTATGTCGTTTCCGACCTTATTCCGCTCAAACTTGAAATCCGCATACAATGGCCGGTTGTGGCATTGGGCACTGTCATCGGGCTCGTTACCACGACGCTCGCTGCGTTGACGCCGCTGCTGGCGGTTCGTCGCGTATCGCCGCTAATGACGATCCGCGCAAACCTCGAGCCACCTACGACAAAAGACGGCGCGCGCATCGTCGTCTACGCGGCGACGGCGGCGGCCGTCCTTATCTACTCCGTATTGACAGCAAAAACCTGGACCAGCGGCGTGGCCTACGCCTGCGCCATGTTTGGCGTCATTGCGACCCTGCGCCTGGTCGCCTGGATGGCATTGCGGTTGTTGAGATCGATGGTGCCGGATCGGTTGCCGTTCCCGTTGCGACAGGGCTTACGCAACCTGTATCGGCCCGGCAATCATTCGCAGATCCTGACGACTGTGCTTGGCGCCGGTACATTTCTCATCATGCTGCTGTACTTTTCGCAGGCGCAACTGCTGCATCAAGTGAAAAGTTCGGCCTTCGGCAATGGACCAAACATGATGCTGTACGGCATCCAACAGGATCAACTTGACGGCGTGCGTCGCATGCTCGATGACCTTGGTATGCCCGTCATGCAGCATGCGCCGATCGTGACCATGAGGCTGCAGTCGATCAAGGGTGTCGACGTCGCCGAACTGCGCCGACACAACAAGGATTTGGCGGCTCCTGAACGGATGCCGGCATGGGCGCTGAATCGGGAGTATCGCTCTACCTACCGACGCGACCTTGTTGAGTCGGAATCAATGCTTCGTGGTGAACTCACGACCGCTCACACTGATGATTCGAAAGCGGTATCGATTTCGATCGAACACGGAATCGCGAAAGACCTCCGCGTCGATATCGGCGACGAGATTGTATTCGATGTCCAGGGCATACCGATAACAACGGTGATCGCCAGCGTCCGTCGCGTGGACTGGTATCGCATACAGCCCAATTTTTTCATGGTTTTTCCTCCGGGTGTACTCGAGGAAGCGCCCCAGTCTGAAGTCGTGGTGACACGAGCGGAGGACGCGGCGGCATCGGCCGCACTTCAACGGGCCGCCGTGCAGCAGTTCCCGAATATCTCGGCTATTGATCTTACGCTCGTCCTCGACACACTGACGTCCATGCTCGACAAGATCTCTCTGGCCATCGAGTTCATGGCTTCTTTCTGTGTTGCGACAGGTTTGCTCGTTCTGATCGCATCCATGAGTATCCATGGCGCTCAACGTACGCGAGAATCGGCGCTTCTAAGGGTGCTGGGTGCCTCAAAACAGCACATATCCGTTATTTTGACCACTGAATTTCTTTTCCTTGCCATCGTGTCTGCCAACGTCGGTATCGTCCTGGCCGCAATCGGCAGCTGGGCACTTGGCCGGTACGTCTTCGAGACACGGTTCTTTTTCGATGTTCCGGCAGTATTCATTGCCAATCTTATCGCCGTCGCCATCGTGCTGACCACCGGTTTCGTCGGCTCCCGGCATCTGTCGCGCCGGTCCGTCGTCGAGATCCTTCAGGACGACAGCGCTCACAGAGCCTGATTTTGAGATATCAAAAAACATTCCCCGAGTGACGCAAGATATTAACTAAACGTGCGTTTTGCAATATTCATAAGAAGCTGCAGTACGGATTTTTGTGTCTTTTTGATATATCAAAAATAATGGACTTCAACTTGAGCATGGACGAAGGCACGATACATTAGGGCTGCGATATCCGTTGAAGTGGTCAGGCTGAATGCAGCAAATTGGGAAGGAGATACGGGGCATGTCCGAGTTGACGATGACGGAAGTCAGAATCATTGGTTGCCTGGTTGAAAAGGAATTCACTACGCCGGATCACTATCCGCTCACATTGAACGCGTTGACTCTCGCTTGCAATCAGAAGTCGAATCGGGATCCTGTGTTGAGTCTTTCGCAGGAAGCCGTGGTGCGGGGTTTGGATTCGCTGCGTGAGAGGAAAGTGGTGTGGCAGTGCGCGTCGTCCGGGGGACGTGTGCCGAAGTATGAACATCAGTTCAACACAGTGTATGGCCTTGAGCGTGATCAGCTTGCGATGATAACCGTGTTGATGCTGCGCGGCCCACAGACACCTGGCGAGATTCGTACGCGCAGCGCCCGGCTTTACGAATTCACTGATCTCGACGAGGTTACTCGCGTAGCGCAGACGCTCATCGAGCGAGAAGCCGGAGCACTCGTCACGAGACTGCCGCGGCAGGTCGGCCGCAAGGAAGCACGATTCGCCCATCTCCTCAGCGGCGTGCCGGAAGTCGACGACTATGTCGCAGCAGAGCCCGCAGTGATCGTGGTGCAGGAAGAAAACGCGCGCATTCAGCGTCTGGAAGAGGAGGTCGCAAGCCTACGGCAGGAGGTGGAAGGGCTGGCGTCGAAATTTGCAGGATTTGTTAAACAATTTGAATAACACGGGAGGAAGTCCATGGATATAACATTCAACAGTAAACGTCATCTGATGCCGATAGTCGCACTGCTGGCCATGCTGACAGCGGAAGCCGCGGATGTGCATCGTGAACTAGTAACGCCGATGTCCGAAAAACAGTGGTTGTTATTCGGTCACGGCGTACAGGATTCGTCCATCAACGCCGGCATTGGCGAAGTCGTCATCGACGTGAACTGGCAGCAGGCTGCTTGGGGCGTGGGCGGCCTGATCGCATTCGACCAACCGATCGATGGTCGCCGCGTTACGTCTCTCGTTGTCGAGGTTATGACGCTGAACGGTATGCCGACGCGGGTTGTGGCCGGCGTTGCGACCGCTGACGACGCCCACATGATCTTCCCGCATGACCGCGGATACGAGGTGACGTCAAGGATGCAGACGTTGACCTTTCCTTTCGCCGATTTTGTGCGCGACAAGCCGGAAGTCACATCCCGTGACTTCGCGGTGTCCGACTGGCAGAAGGTCCAGCAAGTCAAGCTGTTGTTTCTCAAACCTGAATCAGATTCAGCAGGCGACGACCGCATCTTCATTCGTAATCCGATCCTCGTTATGACCGAAGACGCTGTGCCGAGAAAGGTTGCCGGGAGTGCCGTAAAAACTCAGGTGGCGTTGCCAAAGAAACCGACACAACCGGCGATCGCGAAACCAACTACGCCGAAGATACACGCTGCGCCCCTAACGGCGGCGCCCGTGGTCGCGCAGCCAACGAAACGGAACGCGCCATCGACCACATATCTTGCGGCCGATGGCTGGGTACCGGCCGAAGGCAGCAACACCGCCGACATGGCAACCACATCGCAGCCGGCATCATCGACAAAGAACACGACGTCGGCCACCACGTCGTTCGCGTCGACAGCGCGTGACGAGCCATACAGCGATCCCTACGAAGAACAAAGGGCACCACAATCACCAACGCCAACCGTCGACTGGAATGAATGGCCGCTAATCACAGACGCTTATCTTGATGGCGAAATCGGAGATATTCGTTCGGCGCTCGTTGATCGCGGAATTACATTCGAAGGCGACTATACCTTTGACTTGTCGAAAGAACTTGCCGGCGGTGTTAGAACGCACACCGCCGACCGCAGTCTGCTGAATCTGAAGCTGACGCTCGATCTTGCCGAACTACTCGGCTGGGACAACGGCACGGTCTTTGTAAATTACCAGATTCTGGACGGCGAAAACGGCAACCAGGACACCGGAGACGTTCAGGTCTACTCAAACATTGACAACCCGAAGGAGTACAGCCAGCTTTCGGAACTCTGGCTGGAGCGTTATGAACGTGACGGCACTGTACGGATAAGGGTGGGTAAGATGGATGCAAACAGCGACTTTGCATACGTCGACAACGGTATGGAGTTCATCAATTCATCAATGGGTAACAGTCCGACAATCGTGGGCATGCCCACGTACCCGGATCCGGCTACTGCGGTGAATGTTTTTCTGTATCCGAATGATCGTCACTACATTGGTGTGGGCATATACGACGGCGCGACACAGGAGGGCCTCCGCACCGGCAGCCGCGGTCCGAGAACATTTACCGGCGATCCCGCGGATCTGTTCTATATCGGAGAAACCGGCATGACCTGGAACGGTGCCGACTACGACCTTCCCGGGCGCCTGGCGCTAGGTATCTGGCATCACGACGGCACCTTTGCCCGCTTTGGGAGCGGGCGCGAATCCGGCACGACCGGATTTTATACGGTGCTGGAGCAAACACTGTGGCGGCTTGACGACGAACGTGCGCTGGACGGCTTTCTGCAATATGGCTACGCCGATGAAAATGTCAGTGCGGTGAACCATCATCTCGGTGCAGGCGTGGTAATGGCGGCGCCGTTTTCAGCCCGACCGGACGATACGGCGGGACTGGGCGTTAGTTGGGTAGAATTCAGCGATGCCACCGGCGCCGGCTTCGGCGCGCCAGACGAGACCGCCATAGAGGTATTCTACAAGGTCCAGCTGCGCTCACGCATCGCACTGAAGCCCGATTACCACTACATCGTCAACCCCGGCGGCAGTGGTGCGCTCGATGATGCATCCGTGTTTACCCTTCGTGTCGAAGTCAACTTTTGATGTTGCCGACAGGCAAGGAATCACGGCCTCGTTCGGGAGACTTCCGCTTGATTCATTGCTCGATTTGATTTCTGGTCTTATTTGAAACGTGGGTATTGCGATCGGGATTTTTTCGAACGGTTCCAGCTAACTGCGAGGATGAAAGGCACGATGTATGGACATGATTCGCGATTGGTCGACGTGCGTATAGATCTGCGTGGTTACGATATCCGCGTGTCCCAGCATCTCCTGAATAATACGCAGGTCCGCACCGTTGGCAAGGAGATGGCTGGCAAAGGAATGACGCAACGTATGGGGCGATATCGACTTCCGTATTCCCGCAAGCCTTGCCCGCTCTTTCACAATCATCCAGATTCGGGCCCGCGTGAGCGGGCGCCCGTTGCGCGAAAGAAAGACTTCCGGGTAATTGCCGGATTTCAACAACGCCGGGCGAACAGATTTCAGATATGACTTCAGGAGTTTGTGCGCGGCCCAGCCGAAGGGCACAATACGAGTCTTTTCGCCCTTGCCTGTGATACGCAACAGCGATTGTTCAAATTTGACCTCATCGGATCGCAGTGACGTGAGTTCACTTACACGCAGGCCGCTGGCATACATCAATTCTATGATCGTGCGGTTTCGCTGCTGCAGAGGATCGTTGCCGCGATGGCGAACGGAAAGCAACTTTCTCACCTCGGCCTCGCTCAAATGATCCGGCAGCAGACGCCACAAGCGCGGGCTATCCATGACCTCGGTGACATTTGTCTGCGTGATTCGCTCTTGCAGCAGGTGCCGGAAGAAGACCTTTACAGTAACCAGTTTACGGGCAATCGACGACGACGCCAGACCATCGCCCTGCCCCGCGTCGAGGAAATCCAGTATGTCATCGCGCCGGACCGTCTCCCACGTGCGAATACCGTGCTCGTCGAGAAACGCTGCGAACTGCAATAGATCGCTTTCATAGGCCGTCAGTGTGTTGTCAGCCAACCCCTTCTCGAGCCGGCCAAAGGCCAGAAATTCGACTATGTTGTGGTTCATCGTTCTTCCGATGCTGTTTGGTATACGGCATACAACTCTGCCATGAGTCTGTCGGGGTCGAACACAGCCGCAGGCGCGACAGATTGCGACGCAAGCGACCGCAATCCGGCAGCCGCTGCCACGACATCGCCGCAGTCGAAAAGCGGCCCGGGGTGCCAGTCTTCGATACCACCGGATGCCCATGCAATGACGGGTATTCCCAGGGACAGTGCCTCAAGCCCAACGATCCCGAATGGCTCCTGCCAGCGCGGTGTCATGATAACCGCGGCAGCGCGCCGGTACCAGCTTGCCAGTGCAGCACGATCGAGCCAGCCTGACACGTGAAAACCTAAATCCTCGATCCGTGTACGCTCCACGCCGGTGCCCGCAAATACAAGTGGCAGGGAAACCTCCGCACGCTGCCATATGTCGATCGCGTCGTATACGCCCTTACTCCGTACCAGCCGACCGACGAAGAGAACGCACGACGGCCTCGGAACCGGTGACGGACCGACATTGAGATCGTCCACAAAAGGTGGAACTACCGTGATCCGGCCGGCAGGGACTCCTGCAGCTATCAATTCGCGACGCATGTAGGTGGACAGCACGATCACGCGCATTTTCTGAATGGCGTCGAGCCGGCGGCGCGTGGTATCGAATATCCGTTCAAAGTACTGCGGATCAGTGAAACAACCGTCACATACGCCGCGGCACATTGGCGTCGAGCATACGGCGCCATCAAGTTTCCACTTCCCCATACCGGGACAAAATGAGCGGTGGTCCTGTACTGTCGTCACCGCGTCATGCGCGGCCGCACATTCCAGGAGCATCGGATCGAGGACGTTGTGCACATGTATGTGATCCGGTTGAAGGCGACCGATCAGACATTCGAGTCCGTCGGTGCCGGTGCAGCCGCCCGCCAGTTCCTGAAGGCAATATAGCGGGCAGCCGGCTTCCGCCGTGCCGTCCTGCCGACCGACGGCGAGGTACACCGCGTGCTCGGCGTGCTGTCGCTTGATAATCGAGAGCATGTGAATGTCGGCACCGCCGCGCCGGCTGAGCCGGTCGTTCAAATGGAGAATGCGCACCGTCAGTTCTCAGGTTGGCCCGACCAATCGACGGAATCCCAGAATATGATATTGCCGGCAGCGTCACCGCTGTACACCATACGCCTCGCCGTGGCAGCGACGATGGCTGTAACGCCCGCACCGTGGCCATCGAGTGTGATCAACTCTTCCAGAGTCGCACGATCCCATACACGCACGGCACGATCCAGTCCGCCACTGAAAATTCGTCGCCCGTCTGATGACAGCGCGACCACGGTCACCGCACCTCGATGACCGTGGTGGCTCATCGTAACCGCTTCAGCCATAAGGTCAACGACCGCTACATTGCCCGACGTTGTGCCAATGACAAGCGTGCCGCCATCGTCGCTCATGCATGCCGCCGTGCCGTTGCCGGGCGAAAACGGCACCGTGCGCAACACGGTGCCGGTCCGCGTGTTCCAGAGATATATGCCAGCGTGATCGACCGATGCCGCTTCCGCGTCACTGCCGACAAAGAACGCAGCAATCACGGCATGCTCGTGGCCCGAGAACACGGCCAACTCGTGGCCGTTCACCGCGCTCCAGCTGCGCACCGTGCGATCGCGTGAGGCAGTCAGGATCATGCGTCCGGCCGGCCCGACGGCGACGGATGCAATCGTATCGCGATGACCGCGAAGCACGACGCGCTTCCGCTCGGACTTGAGTCGACGCACACATGCCGAGGCCGCGCCATCGACTCCGACAAGATTCTGGCCGTCATCTGTAAATGCCAGCGCGGTCACCGCAGACTCGCTATCCGTGAATGACGTAGATTGGCGTCCGGTGTCCGTATCGATGATCTGAATGCCACGATCATCCGTACCGACAGCGAGCATATGTCGATCATGACTGAGCGCCAGGGCCCGCACGGCGGAGCCGACATTGGTAACCGACTGCTGGTTCAAAAATCGATCGAGCGCCCATACGCGCAGGGTACCATCTTCACTCAGGCTTGCGACCTTGGTGCGGTCGCGATTGATCGAGGCGGACCGAAGCGCAGCACCGTTCACAGCGACCTGAATCTCCACCTCGCCGCTGCGCACATCCGACAACGCGATCAATGCGTCATCGCCGGCCGTAAGCACAGCGCTGCCGTCACGCGTGAACTCGACCGAGCGCACCGACGCTGTGTGAACAACAATCCGATTCAGCAACTCGCCATCGATTCCAGACCATATGCGCACGTCGTGGTCGGTACCGGCGGCGGCAACATACCTGCCGTCATCGCTCACGGCTACGGCGTTTACGCGACTGACCGGACCGGTCATCGTCATGAGGGGCACACCTGTATCGCATTCCCATACGAAGACGCGGCCGCCACGATCGCCCGTCACCACACGGTCCCCGTTGCGATACAATGCCAGTACGACAGCGGTATCGGAGCGCGACGAGAACGATCGGATCCGCCGACCTGTGCCGAGATGCCACACTGCAATGTCTCCACCCTCCAGCGACGTGGCGAGATACTGTCCGTTGGCGCTCACCGAAACGGTAGCCAGGCGATCCGTCGTCGCCCCCAGGAGACGGTGCAACTTCCCTGTGGCTACGTCCCAGACCTTGATCGCCAGCCCCTCCCCGATTGTGATCACCTTGCTGCCGTCGCGAGTCAGAGTAATATCGCTGAACGACGAATCGATATGATTTAGTTGTGCGGTCCGCTTGCCCGTATTGATGTCTCGCAAGATCACAATCCCGTTCTCACGATCAACGATCTGTCCGTTGTTGGAAACAGACGGTAGTGCCGGCAAGTCGGGCGCCGGCCGATAGACGAACTCTGCGCCGCGGCTCAGATATCGCAATCGCCCCCATTCCCAGTGCCGAAGGGACATTGGGCAGCGTTCCAACGCCGGCAACGCGACGTCGAAGCGGTGTTGCTGCATGCCGATGACCGCCAGCCGGAGACTTGAGACATAGGCATTGAATGCGGCGCGCTCCCCGGCACTGTCCGCGCGATCCTGGTTCAACACCGCGATCTCCTTCTCCCGGTGCGCCCGATTCGCTGCGGCCACGGCATTGTCGACGATGGCGCGGTGACGTGCACGTTCACGCCGAATCTCGACGAATTGCCGGCTGATCAATGGTATCGCTGCCAGCAGTACGACCAGGGCCGCCGTCGCAATTATCAGCTCGCGTTTGCGCCTGGAACACGCGGCGAGCAGACGATCAAGGCTGCCGGTGCCTTCGGTCAACGTCATGTTGCCCATGAGATAACCGTTCAGGGCGTCGCGCAACGCGTCGACGGAGTCGAACCGGCCAGACTTATCCACCGACATCGCCTTCATCACGATCGCCTCAAGTTCCGCGGCAACTGGCTCTTGGCGACTGCGCCGCCCCGGCGGCACAAAATTTCCATCAATAGTGTGCTGCACGATCTCCGAGAAGTTCTCGCCTACAATCGGCGTTTTAAGCGTGAGTGTCATATAAACAATGGCGCCCAATGAAAAAACATCAGATTGCTGATCCACCTCGGCAACGTTTCCGTCCGCCTGCTCCGGCGCCATAAAGCCGGGAGTACCTTTGATCGTGCCGTCTGCGGTAAACCTGCCGTAGTCGTACTTCGGCTGGTCCGGCTGGACATTGGGTGTACCCCCTTCTCCGTCATCGTAGTGGTCGCTTTCGGCAGTACGATCGCCGAGAATCGTCGCCAGCCCCCAGTCAAGCAGGAGCACCTCGCCAAACGCGCCGACCAGTATATTATGCGGCTTGAGATCCAGGTGCACGATGTTGCGCGAATGCGCAAACCCTACGCCGTCACAGACTTTGACTATAATGTCGAGCAGCACGGGCAAGGTGTAATACTCCAGGTACTCCGGCATCTTCATTCGCAGCTGATAAAGAATGTCCGCCAGCGATTCGCCCTGGATGAGCTTCATGGTAAAATAGGGATCGCCGAGCGGCGAGGAGCCAATGTCATGCAGCGGCACGATATTCGGGTGCTCAAGACTGGCAAGGATGCGACTCTCGCGAATGAATCGCTGCACAACGAGGGATTCGGTCTCCGGACTGACAACGATCTTCATCGCCACATCCCGGGAAGCATGATTGTCGTGCGCCTTGAGTACAGCGCCCATTCCGCCGACGGCGATCGCGTCGATGATGGTATATCGGCTGCCGTCCGGCCACGACTGCGCACCGTGCAGGCGCGCTTCCTCGAGCAGTTCGGGATAGGGCTTGTTACCGTGAGACGGAAGCAGATCGATGGAACTCGTGTAGAATTGAGAAAAACGTGGCAAGGTGCGGCCTCTGTCGTCGATTCGGCTCACCCCAGGTCAACGGCGCCGTGGCACCGCATGATGGTAACCGGAAGCCTTTACCGTATCATTCAGCCGGTTTTTATCAACGGAACTTGACAATTCACACGTGACCATGAACTATGTGCACCTTGGGTCGTCGACGGGCGTTTGGATACCGGGGCGGCAAACCGAAGCATGTCTCACGTGATGTCCGAAAACAGGAGAGCACACAGTGACCCGTTTAAAGGTATTGTTTCTCTGCACCGGTAATTCGTGTCGCAGCCAAATGGCCGAGGGCTGGACAAGACACCTGAAAGCCGATGAGATCGAGGCGTATTCGGCAGGGACCGCCCCGCACGGTGTTAATCACTATGCGATCCAGGTGATGAAAGAATGCGACATTGACATATCCACACAGACATCGCAGCATCTTGATGCCTTCGCCGATATCGATCTGGATGTGATCGTGACCGTGTGCTCCAGCGCCGACAAGAGCTGCCCGCAACGTCCGGGAAATGCCCGGAAGATCCACCGCGGTTTCGACGATCCACCGAAGCTCGCCGGCGCGCTCACGGACGAAGACGCGATACTCGCCTGTTATCGGCGCGTTCGCGATGAAATACGTGATTTCGTGGCCGCTATGCCGGCCTCACTTCACGAGCCAACCGCTTCACCGCATGCATCGGGAAAGTGAATAATCTGGCGTTTGGCATGAGACCGGGGCGACGGCAATGACACCATACGACACCGAGGATCAGATCAGTTTTTTCAACGTTGCGCTCGACGGCTTTTACCGGGCGCAGCGTGATGCAGCGCGCCGCGAGGACCGATTCTACAACATCGGCGGGTTTACTGTGAAGCTGGCGTTTGCCGGCAATGGACTGCCACCTTTTGTCACTCCGGCACTCGCGCATCTTCCTGCGCCGCCGTCCGATGCCCCGGCATTGACGGTGTGCCTGTGGGACAGTGCCTCGACCCACACGCCATTACCGCTGATACCGGCAAGCATCGTCGAGCTGATCCACTGCGACTGGACGAAACACCTCGGGCCGCGCAAGGAGCTGACACGGTATCACGGCGAACGCATCTACACCGCCTACCATATCGGCCCCAACATCCTGAGCATATTGGATACGCAGCGCAACATCGCCGCGTACTGGATCGACGATGCACAGCGAATACCGTACTTTGAACACGGTTCACCGCTGCAAACGATACTCAATTGGTGGACAGCGTTAAACGGCCACCAATACGTGCATGCCGGTGCGGTAGGCACGGAATCCGGATGTGTGCTGCTCGCAGGCAAAGGAGGATCGGGAAAATCCACATCCACCCTCGCGTCAATAAGCGGCGACCTTCAGTACCTGGCAGACGACTATTGTCTGGTGGCGACATGCCCGGAGCCCTTCGTATACAGCCTCTACAATACCGCCAAGCTCAACGGAGAAGCAGATCTGCAGCGATTCCCACACTTACGGGAGCTGGTGCAGAATCCCGTGCGCGGCGATGACGAGAAAGCCGTGCTCTTCCTGGCCCAACATTTTCCGGATCAGATCGCAGCCGGCTTGCCGCTTCGCGGCATCGTCGTACCGCACATCCGCCCCGGCAGTAAAACTGCGATCGCCGACGCATCGCCCATTGAGGCGTTGCGCGCATTGGCCCCGAGTACATTATTTCAGCTGTCGGGCACCGGCACCACTGCATTGGGAACAATGTCCGCGCTGGCACGCAGCGTGCCGTGCTACAAAATGACCCTGGGTGCAGATATCGAAACCATTCCACGACTGATACGATCGCTGTTGGACAGATGATTTTGGCGGCGAGTATCGGCGGTGAAATACGGGAATACAATGACACCTGAAGAGATAGAGACGCGCTTCAAACTCGCGAATGCATGGCAGATACGCGGTCATTTTGAGCGTGCGCGTGAGGGATATCTGGCTGTCCTGAAAGTCCACAAAAATCATGTTCCCACTATCGTCCAGATGGGGCATCTGGAGATGCGACAACGCCGCGAGCAAGAGGCCGTCGCGCGCTACGACGACGCATTGGCCATCGATCCCGATGCCGTGGACCTTACAGCCTATTACCGTTACCTTGGTTTCGACGGTCAACCGGAGAAAACTTCAACTCCGCGGTCTCCTACGGCGCCGCCGGACGGGTTGGACAACCGCGTGGCCACGGACGCAAGAATCGATCTAAGGGCTCAAAAAGTATTCGCATTCCACCGCAGTGGATGGGCTTACGCGATCCAGGCGTTAATGCCGCTCCACAATCCCGACGGCGTCCTTTTTGACGGATTTCTGGAACGACATTTTATCTGGCGCCACCATTTTAACGGCAAACGACCGCGCCGCGTTCTCGACAAGATGCATGCGGACGGCGTCTTCGAGCTCTTGGCATCCTCGGAGGAAAAAGGGACGATACCATATCGGCGTCCGTGGGTAGGCTTCATTCACAATCCGCAAAACATGCCGCGTTGGTTCCACTATGAATCGGCGCCACAACGGTTGCTGCGAAAGAAAATCTGGCAACAAAGCCTGCCGCACTGCATTGGCCTTTTTACGCTTTCCGAGTACCACGCACAGTGGCTCCGCACCGAAACCGGTGTACCGGTATCTGCACTGGTCCATCCGACGGCGATCCCGGATATCCAGTTTGACACCGAGCGGTTTCTTGCGAACCCGCGAAAAAAGATCGTGCAGATCGGTTGGTGGCTGCGAAAACTCAATGCGATCTGCCAGCTGCCGATTGCGGCAGAGAATCCACTTGGCTACGAGAAAATACGACTCGTGCCAAATTTCTCAACGCGATCCGGCGAGGTCGTCGAAGCGATGTCCGCCATCGAGATTCGCGAAGAGAAGCTGCATGTCGAACCTGTCTACAATGACAATACACGTACGATCAGCCAACTTGATGATACGGAATACGACAATCTACTCGCCGAAAACATCGCGTTCGTTGACCTCTATGATTCCAACGCGAACAACGCAATCATAGAATGTATCGCACGGGCCACGCCGCTACTGATAAATCGCCTGCCGGCGATACTGGAGTATCTTGGTGCGGATTATCCGATGTACTTTGACGACTATGACGATGCGGCCGCGAAAGCAATGGATACCAGTCGCATTCGCGACACCCATATGTATTTGGCAGACTGCGACACACGCAAAAAGCTTTCGGGCACGACCTTTTGCGACAGTTTGCGGAATAGCGATGTGTATCAGACTATTCCGGCAAGCCGGAAGTCACGTACATGACGAATTCGGGGTTGCCGATCTTGCGCGTTTTTACCCGGTGCCGATGGCCGACACAGCCCAGTCAGCAGTGCCGCCGACCGCGTCTTCGGCCGCGTTGTCCCCGGTGAAAAACGCGTCCAGCGCAGCCACGACATCGCCCGCAGTCGCATAGCGGTGTTCCGGATCCTTTCGCAACATCCTTGCAAGAATACGCTCGAGCGCGACCGGAAAATCAGGATCGATTGCTCGTGGCGCCGGCGGCAGCGTCGTCGACATAACGTGTGCGAGCTGAAAAATACTCTCCGCCGCGTAAGGACGACGACCAAGAAGCAACTCATACGCGACAACGCCGAGCGAGAATATATCGGAGCGCTGATCGACGCGAGTCGATGAAAATCCCTCAGGCGAGAGGTAGTACGGCGTACCAACAATGTCACCGGTAAGCGTGAGTTCCGACTCGGGCAACTTGGCGATCCCGAAATCGGTAACCTTTGCGCAAAAATCGGAGTCGATCATGATATTGCCCGGCTTTATGTCTCGATGACAGATGTCATGGCTGTGGATGGCCTCCAGCGCCCCGGCCACCTGACGGATGATCTGTAATTTTTGATCACGATCCAGTTCGGCAGTGCCGACAAAATCACCCAACGTTCGCCCGGCAATATACTCCATTACGATATACGGAATCTCCTCGCGATCGGTTGTGTCGTAGTCGAGAATCTTGACGATGTTGGGGTGCTTGATGGTCGTTGCCACTTCGGCCTCACGAATAAATCGTTCGAGCGCGTGGTCACGGTCCCTGGCAGTAAGCTCGTAGAGCCGGAGAATCTTGACCGCTACTTTCTCGGATTCGTCGCCTTTGACAGGGCTCGCGAGAAAGACAATACCCTTATTGCCCTCGCCTATCTTATTGACGATTCGGTATCCGGCTATTGTTCGGTACCCGGTGCATGTCGTAGACCCCATCTTTTGCAGACTTCCGTCTTCACGCGCGGCTGTGGTTTCCGCCAGTGTTTTCCGCACCACAGCAAGAAATTCTGCGATATTGATGGGTTTCATGATGTAATCATTCGCCCCAAGTTTCATGCACTCGACGGCCGCTTCGACGCTGGTTCGGCCGGTGACGATGATAACCGGCATATCCGGTTGCTGTTCACGAACCCGCGCCAACAGATCGATACCCGTAGTCCCGGGCATCTCGATGTCCGTAATAATAAGATCACAGCCTTTTTCCTTGAAGATTTCCCACGCCTCATCTCCCGACTCGGCGGAAAATGTCGTGTAGTCGTCCATTTCGAGAACGTCCTCCAACATGCGTCGAATGCTCTCTTCATCGTCAACGACGAGTATTCTAAACCACGAGTTATCTGATTCCATCGATGTTCCCCTACAGTTCAAGTCCGCCGAACGCGGACTCGAGACTGCCGAAATTCTTCGTTTCTGTCTCTTCCATGAACTGCTGGTAGTCTTCGTCCTCCGAACGGTTGTCGGGGAGTGTGAGCGACACCCGGTTTGCCTTTATAGATTTGATGATCACATTCACTTCGGAACCGGGCGGAAATTGCTTATACATTGCTTTCATTCGATTCACCTGGCCGTCGAACTGAATCTCGCTTATATGCAGGAGACCGCTGTGTGAAGGTGTAAGCCGAACGAATACACCGAAATTCTTGATATCGTCCACCGTGCCCATCATAGATTCGCCGACCGTAAGTTTCTCGCCTTCGACATCCATTGTACGGCCCTGTTGCGGATTCTCCAAGACCAGTCCGATCCGTCGCCTTTCGCGGTCAATCGATTCAATATACACATTGAGCGCCTGCCCTTCTTCGAGGACTTGAGAAGAGTGATCCAAGCGTTTACCCGCGCCGAGCTTCGAGATGTGAATCAAGCCTTCAACGCCGGGTTCGAGTTCCACGAACGCCCCAAAATCCATTAATTTCGTCACCCGGCCGTGGTATTGCTTCGTCTCATGATAGTTGTCCCCCACCCGCCCCCAGGGATCGCCGCCGATTTTGCGCAGGCTGAAAGTGATCCGTTTCGCGTCCCATTGGAGTTTCTGAACCATCACACTGATGTGTTCGCCGACGCTGACGATCTCGCCGGCATGCTTCACATGGCTCCAGGCCAATTCGCCCATCGGAATCAAGCCCTCAACACCGCCGATATCCACAAACACCCCGAAGTCCATGATTTTGCGCACCGTGCCTTCGACGATATCGCCTTCTTTGAGTGACTCCTTAAGGTGGTCGAGCTGCTTTTCCGTCTCGGCTGCGAGATGCTGTCGACGGGACACAACAATATTAAAGTCGTCGTATTCAGTGATCAGAAACGTGAGACGCTGTCCGACATAGACGGTTTTGTCCGGTGACACGAATGTGTCGATCTGCGAGTACGGGCAGAATGCATCTCGACTGCCAAGCTTCACTCCGAATCCGCCCTTGCGCTCTGCGGCCACTTTCCCCTCAACCGGAATTCCAGCGGTCCACGCGTCGCGCAGCGTATCGTCCTGAACGTTGCGGGTATTGAGCGACACGGTGAGATTGATTTCGCCACCGTCTCCCATCCCGGCGTAGAAGGCCTCGATGGTTTCGCCCTCACCGATCGACACTGCGGCGGTTTCCAATTCCTGGCGGGCAATGATGCCTTCACTCTTGGCGTTGACATCAACGTACACAAACTTCGAGGTAACCCCCGTGATTACGCCGGAAATGCGCTCTCCGGGCTCGAACGACGTGCGGAATGCATTTAGAGAACGGTCGATCAACCGCCCGTATTCATTGCTCGACTTGTCCATCAGCGTTATCCATTGTTGCTAGAAATTAATGCCATGCAGCCCGGTACACTGCTGCGAAGCCACTTCGATACGAAAAATCACCGGCCCGGCTACGATATCAATGCATCCAGAAAACGCCATTGATGCTGATAGGTTTCCCACAAAATTGCAAGGCCATTACCGGCATTATCGGATATGAAATTCAATCCAAAGAACATGACCGTGAAGTTCATTGTCACGATCACGCACAGGGAGAACACCTGACCATAGTATTTTAGATCACTTTGCGGCCGGCTGAGCGCCAAAACAGTCAGGACGACATGGTACGCATAGGACAGGCCAATGCCGGCGTATAGCGCGGTATTCAACCACATGTAGTCGGTCCAGAATCTCGCACTGCCCGCAACCAACATCCATATCAGGGTGTAGATCGGCACCAGGTACGGCGCCAGCACAATCCACATATTTGGACGCTCGACACGGACGCTGCCTTGCGCGTCACCGACATGAAAACCCGCGGTCTTGCGGCGAAACAGCTTGGCCGCTATCCAATGCGTCAGCTCATGTCCAAAAACGTACGCGGTTGTGAACTGCGAACCTACTGAGAATATGATGAGGCCGGCGCCGAAGCCCAGTCCGGCATAATAAAACGACTGCGAGTAACCTAATTGCAGCGAGACGCGAATCAAGCCATGTATCAAACCTGCCGTGACCCAGACCATCAACGGTATCAGGCACAATCTCGCCAGCGCAATGAGCATATACCAGCCAAGACCTTAATCGTCTGCGGCGTCTTTCGCAGCCGCTTCTTGTAACTGCTTCGAGATGGCTGCGATAAATCCCGGTTTCACCTGGGATATGTTGACGTGGTCTTTGCCGTTCATGATCACGAAATGACCAATTCGCTCCTTGCAGTTGCGTGTGACATTATAGTCGATTGCGGCATTCCATGATCGCCGCGTGCCCTTCTCAACGCCTTCGCTGGCATTCACCACAATCAAAGCCGTGTCGCAAACCGTTAACGCCGCCTTCGCGTCACCGAAATAATCAGCGTAGTCCGGCGTGTCGATAAAACACAGGGCGTGATCCTTCCATTCGCAGCACAATGGCGTGGCATACAGGCTGTGTTGGCGTTCACGCTCGTCCGGTTGATCATTCGATACGCTGTTGCCGTCATAGACGGATCCGAGTCGACTCACCTTCGCACCCTTGAACAAGATCGGGTCAGATAGTGCCGTTTTTCCTGATCCTGCGTGCCCGGCAATGGTAAAATTCCTTACATTCGTGACGGCGACATTTTCCATAGACGGCCTCCCGTAATGAACGTGAGCGGGCTAATTGTTATCGATAAGATCACTCGACAATTCTACTGCGGTGAGCCGATGCTTCATATTCTCCAGCGGCAATTCGCTCGCGCCCATCAATTCACCGGACCATGACGGCGGCAATTTCTCGAATGTATCAGACCAGGTGTGGTCGCCGCCTTCGCCAAAACCTGCGGCAACGTCAAGTTTGAAGTCGGCAATCTCAGCGGACGCGTTCATAAACGACGCCTGATACTGCAACAAGTATCTTGGTGTGCCGTCAATGACATTCAACATACGGTATTTTCGCCCGTAGAGGACGCGGCTGCGACTGGGGATCTTTTCCCAATTGGTGAATTTCAGCACGCGTTTCCCGTTCATTTCAGTCGGAAAATTATAGTCATCGAACTCGTGCGTCGACCTCAGCTTATCCGGGGAGACGGGCTTTACGTTTCTGCGGATCGCGGTGTCTGCAGATACCCAAATATAATTCTGCTCTATTTCCTGCACCATTTTCAATTTTTCCCGGCGCTCCGCTTCGCGACGTTGTGCTTCCTCTTCGCGTGCTTTCTGCTCCAGCTCCCGCGCCTCGCGCGCTTCCCGAACCGCACGCTCTTTCTCTGCGACCATGTCCTGAATGCGCTGCTGATATGCTCCTGCGTCCTGTACGAGTTTCGCATAGTCGCGGTCAAACGCTTTGGTGTATTCGCTGATTGCAGATTTAATGATCTTGAACGAACAGACAAATTCGTCGTCGTTCGCCGCGCCACGCTTTGAATCGATTGCCGGCTTGAGGTACCACGCACCAACATCTTCCTTTACAACCCACAACCGTAATCCGCTGCGGATGCCCTTGCCAAAATCCTCGCCCAGGTCTTCGCTCAGGATCGAAAATTTCATTTTCTTCCATTCCCGATCGGAGGCGGGTTCGTCGTCACCCGTATCGAGGGCGGTCGCATAGAGACCGTTTTTCTTGACGACAATGACCGCGGATGATTCCAGCCCTGTACCGTTGATCAACTCAATATCAATAAGAGTTCTGTCTGCCGAAGGCTTGGCGCGCAGGCGGACCTTGCCGTGACCAAGGGCGTCGAGCGTCCAGAAGGTGTCGCCCAGACGAACGGTGTGGTCAAAAAAATCGCGCGTATATCCCGCCTTTTTGTAGCGTTCGTTGAGGAGGATCTCACGCCGCCGCGCCATATCGTCATCCAGCTTCTTCCGTCGCTTGTTTATTTCCACCTGCATCACCTGCACTTGCCCGGCGATCCTCAACCGTTGATGGTCGATATCGTCTACGTCGGTGAGCAGGATACTGCGCTCGTCGATCTCAGCATAGTTGCCTTTGACGCCCTTGAATTTACCGGATACAACCCGCTGGCGGCCACCCTGGTTTAGACTGATCGAGATCTGGCTGCCGACCTTGAGTGGCTCAGAGAGTCGCTTAATGTCGGCCTCGGTGTTTCGGAATTCATTTTCCAGCAAGCGTTCGACTTCGTTTTCAGCCTCTTCCTTGAAGCCTTCATACGCCGCCACCGACATGTCTTCCGGCATCACCGCCGTAATCGTGGCGGCGGCGGCAAAAAAGATAACAATAACACTGTAGATATTCGCTTTCATCGATGTACCCTTTCCCCTCAGTTTTATCACTCTAAGTGCAGATTCCCGATACAACTTTGTATCGCAACCGATGTTCCGCCACGTACATTATGCCGCAATCGGCAGGCGAATCATCATCTCGGATTTCGTGAACATTTGTCACCTACCCGCGCTGCATCTGCACCGGATTTGTCCCTTACCCAACCCTAAGGTTGATAATTTATCAGCACGCCGATATTATGCAAACCTGATTCCGCGCACCCGGCGTCGCGGAATCTGCGGCCGTGGCCGACGGGTGTTATTGCACTTGTGATTTGCCGGGGCTCCTATAGTTTATGCTGCTCTGTACCGGACCGACCCGGTGCGGTATGACATCCACTCGTCCGGCGGCTCATCCCGCTTTTCCAACTCTTTGGGCAGGTAACCATGATCTTCACTTGCGTGCGCGATCTCACGGCACATCTGCAACATCTTTACGGCAGTCCACAGGCAACCGCATCGCCGGAGATCTGCCCGCCGGGAATGAACGGCGACATTACTGTGAACTGCTTTCGACTTGCCGGTCCACTGCGCACCAACCCTCAGGAACTGGCCGACGCTGCAGTCGCCTTCCTCTCTGCGCACACAGATGTCGCATCCTGCGAACGCATCAAGGCCTTTGTAAATATCACCCTCACCTGCGTTGCGTTGTGTCGCGACACCGTCGAACACAAGACTGTCTGCATACCCGAACGCGCGGTGCCAGGGGACGCGAGCCGGCATGTTCTCATCGAATACTCAGCGCCGAATACGAACAAGCCGCAACACCTTGGCCATGTAAGGAATAATACCCTTGGCAGCGCGTTATGTTCCATTATCCGCCGAACAGGCCAACGCGTCACCGCGGTAAATCTGGTGAATGACAGGGGCGTACACATCTGTAAGTCCATGGTGGCTTATCGTCGCTACGGATGCGGCGAAACACCGGAATCTCACGGCGCCAAGGGCGATCATTATATCGGCAGCTACTATGTGAAGTTCGAGACCACGTTTCGCGAACAAATACAGGAGTTGCGGAAGCACAACGCAGATCTTGCCGAGACCAAGGCGGCGGACATGTTTCTTGATACGGAAATCGGAAGAGCAGCACAGGACGAACTGGTTGCATGGGAAAATGGCGATCTCGACGTCCGTGCGTTGTGGCACCGGTTGAACAGCTGGGTCCTGGAGGGTTTTTCGACCACATATGCGCGACTCGGCATCGTATTCGACCACACGTATTTCGAAAGTGAAACCTACAAGATCGGGAAGAACGTTGTCCTGCAGGACCGCGAGAATTTCAGCCGCACCGAGGACGGTGCGGTTGTTGCCGACCTAAGCGCCGACAAGCTTGGTCAAAAAGTGCTGTTACGACGCGACGGAACATCTGTATACGTGACGCAGGATATCGGCACCACACTGATGAAATACGAAGATTTTCGGCCGGACACGATGATCTGGATCGTGGGCGACGAGCAGATACATCACTTCAAGGTCCTGTTCGCGATCATACGTAAAATGGGATTCGAGTGGTCCTCGCGGCTGCATCACATTCCGTATGGCATGGTGAACCTGCCATCGGGCAAGATGAAAAGTCGCGAAGGCACCGTCGTGGATGCCGACGACCTGCTCGATGAAATGGTCGTGCTTGCGCGATCTGCAACACGTGAGCGTCACCCGACGCTGGATGATGCGGAACTCGACAAGCGCGCGACGGCAATCGGCATCGGCGCGCTGAAGTTCATGCTGCTCAAAATGAACCCGCGTACGACCATGACGTTCGACCCGGCCGCCGCCATTCGATTCGAGGGTGATTCCGGCCCGTACGTACAGTACGCCCACGCGCGGATCGCATCGCTGTTGCAGAAATATAACCACGATTCAGCCACACAGATCGACTGGTCGCTTCCGAACAGCGACGAGGAACGCCGCATCGCCGTACGTTGCGCGATGTACCCGGAGATCCTCGACGCTGCCGCGCGCGACTTCGATCCGTCTGTGATCTGCGGATACCTTATCGACCTGACCAAGGATTTTAATCGCTTCTACAAGAAACACAGCGTCTTGTCTGCACCGTCGGATGCGCTCAAAGCGGTTCGTATCGCATTGTGCCGGCGTGTACAACAGATACTTGGCGATGGTCTGGCGGTGTTGAATATTGAGGCGCTCGACGAAATGTAACGACCTGTCCGCGGGCGGTTCGCCGTGGTCCCTCGTCCGTCGTGAAGATGGCGTGAATCATCTTGACAGCCGACAAGGAGACTCTATTGTTACCGCCTCCAAACATGAAACATTCTGCAGATACCGAGGTCTTATCGTAAATACTTCATCCGTATCACTCATCGTTCCTACAACACCCAAACAGCTCACGAACCGAAAGGGCTAACCAATGCGCACATCCATACGTATCCTCACTGTCGCCGCTGTCGTCGCCGCAATCTCATTCTCGATACCCGTTAACGCGCAGGAGGATGGGGACACCGGTGCGTCCGAGAGCAGCGAACAAAATACCGGTAAGCAATACAAGCCCAAAGTGCTCAAAGCAGACAGAAACTTCGACGGCGAGATCGACCAAACCGAAGAATACGACCAGAGCGGCAACCTGGCGAAGCGCGAAAGTGACACCGATTATGACGGAAAAATGGATGAATTCGTCTATTTCGAAAACAGCAAGCCCGCCCGGGCGGAGAAGGACAACAACGGCGATGGCACCATTGATCAATGGGTAACGTACACCGACGGCGTGCTTACGCGTGCGGAAGTTGACAATAACTTTGACGGCACCGCCGACCAGTTCATGACGTACGACGAAAGCGGCAAACTGAAACGGACGGAGACCGATACCGACGGCGACGGCAAGCCGGATCAGTGGGTTGATTTCTCGGGGGAAGGCACACCGAACAAGGCGGAACGTGACAGCGACGGTGATGGAACGGTCGACACCTGGCTCACATACAGTGCCGCCGGCGTTCTGATGAAGACGGAAACGGACACGAACGGCGACGGCAACGTAGACCAATGGCTGGAGTACGATGGCGAAGGCAACCCGGTTGAGCAAAAGCGCGACAACAATTTTGACGGCAAGCCGGACACCTGGATGTCGTACTAGTCGGTCCGCAGCAGAGATGCGTCTGACCATAACTTCCGCCGGTTTGGCGGAAACAGAATCGTAGTTTAAGGCGATTGCATCAGCCGCAGTTCGCAATAGGCCGCGCCACTTTTTATCACGTTCCGCGTTCTAATCGAAATCGGCCTGCGCCAGACTCTCGATTAAGGCATCCAACCAGATGGATAGCGTTTCGGCATCACGCCGATGCGGCCTTCGCGGTGTGTTTCGCAGATCATGTCAATTTTTCTGCGGCTGGAGGCATCTCCGATTGTCTCGTCCGTCGCATTTGCAGCTACTACCGCAAGCTGCTTTACTCCATTAGCAACGACGGCGAATCCTTTACCGGCATCGCCGGCACGAGCCGCCTCGATAGTGGCGTTACGTGCGAGTAATTACCTCTCCTCAGCGATCGATTGTATCAGCTTTAACACATCCCCGATCGCGGTCATCGACTTGCTGAGGCTCTGAACCTTGCCGTTGCAATTTGTCGCCCGATTCGCTGCGGTGACCGTAAAAACAAAACATCACATTGCTGTAGCTCCTGCGCTGTTGCAGGACGTATGAGGACAATGGCAGGTGCTGGTATTCGGACGGGTCGATCTGTACGATGATCGTACCACCGGGCTCAAGCCGCGCAGGCGCCGTGTCGAGGTCGCGCATGACGCGATCCCACAGCCCCTGATATTGTGGGGGCGCTACGAATATAAAGCGAAAGCGGGCGTTGCAGGCTTGCAAAAATCGGAACGCGTCACCGCGAATAACCTGAGCGGTATCCCCCAACCCGGTGTGTTCAAGGTTGCGCCTGACCAGTGAAATAGCGGCATGTGATTTATCCACGAATATCGTACTCGCGGCGCCACGACTGAGTGCCTCGATCCCGACCGACCCCGTTCCGGCAAACAGATCGAGAAAATCCGCGTCCACAACGTGTTGTCCGAGAATATTGAATAACGACTCTTTGCCGCGATCCGTAATCGGTCGGATGCCGGCCGTCTTAGGCGGGGCAGACAATCGTCGCCCTCGGGCGACGCCGGAAATCACCCTCACGGCGTGCCTCCGCCTGATGTGACGCCATGCCTGGATCGCTGGATACGACTTTTCACTGCGCGGCATGCTCGCGAATGTGCATCATCTGACATCGAAAAATGGTTCCGTTGTGGTCTGGAATGTCGGTGCCGGCCAGCGTGAAATTAAGCGCAATCGACCGGCTTTATTGTTTACATCGTATCGTACCGGTATTAATGTTCATCGTCAAGCTGGACTTTTTGGCAGCTTGATCGTGTCATTCTGACTGCAACAAAGGATTGCCGAACATCTCCGGAGACATAAATGGGTAAAACATTATTAGATAAGGTATGGGAATCACATGCGGTTCGCGAGCTGCCATCGGGCCAGACACAATTGTTCATCGGCCTGCATCTCATTCATGAAGTAACCAGTCCACAAGCATTTGCGATGCTGCGGGACCTGAAACTTCCAGTGAAATATCCCCACCGCACCTTCGCGACGATTGATCACATAGTACCGACAGAGTCACAGGCCCGCCCGTTTCGCGATTCGCTCGCTGAGACCATGACGCAGAGCCTTACTGATTCGTGCAGGGAATTTAATATCGAGTTTTTCGACCTCCGCAGCGGCCAGCAAGGCATCGTGCATGTTATCGGGCCGGAGAAGGGACTGACACAGCCGGGAATGACCATCGCCTGCGGCGACAGCCACACCTCGACGCACGGCGCATTCGGCACGATTGCGTTCGGTATCGGCACGAGCCAGATCCGCGACGTCCTCGCATCACAATGCCTTGCTATTTCAAAGCCCAAAATACGGAAGATCGACGTTACCGGCACCCTGTCGAGGGGCGTATACGCAAAGGACGTGATCCTTTCCATCATCCACAAGCTCGGCGTGATGGGCGGTATCGGCTATGCTTACGAGTACGCCGGCCCTGTTATTGAAGCGATGACGATGGAAGAACGTCTCACGATATGCAATATGAGCATCGAAGGCGGCGCCCGGTGCGGCTATATTAATCCCGACGATACGACATTCGCGTACTTGGATAACCGACAGTATGCGCCGAAGAACGGCGCCTTTGACCGTGCGCGATCCTACTGGTCTGGCGCTGCGAGCGATCCTGATGCGAGCTATGACGACGTTGTGACACTCAACGGCAACGATATCGAGCCCATGGTAACATGGGGCATCAACCCCGGACAGTCGGTTCCCGTGAATGGCTGTATCCCGGATCCCGAATCGGTCGCGCCGGACGAACGAGATTCCGTCGCCGAGGCGATGGCATTTATGTCATTCGAAGCGGGTCGCCCAATGAAGGGCACGCCCATCAATGTGGCCTTTATCGGCTCGTGCACAAACGGCCGGATCTCCGATTTGCGCGCGGCAGCCGCGATTGCCAAAGGCGGAAAGGTCGCGAAGCATGTGAAGGCACTTGTCGTGCCGGGATCGATGGACGTGGCACGCCAGGCTAAGGAGGAGGGCCTTGACGAGGTGTTCCGGGAGGCGGGTTTTCAATGGCGTGCCGCCGGATGCTCGATGTGCCTGGCAATGAACCCGGATAAACTCCAGGGCCGGGAAGTCTGTGCGTCATCAAGCAATCGAAACTTCAAGGGCCGCCAGGGAAGCCCAACCGGCCGAACCCTGCTGATGAGTCCGAGCATGGCCGCAGCGGCGGCGATCGCAGGCGAAGTCGTCGATGTGCGCGACATGCTGAACCCGGCTTGAGGGAGAACCCCGAAACATCTCGATCAGCGAAGTATTGAAGTAGCTTAGACCACCGCTTGGCGGGGCCTGAGCAGAGCACGCTCCGATTGCATAGATCCCGCATTGCGGTGGTCTATGCTACTGGAGTTTCCGTTCAATCACCAACCGGACATTTTGCCCGAATGGTGCCAGGCGAATAATTATGGAAGAGGGACACAGCATATGGATAATTCCAGCATAACCTCCGTTACCGGTACGATGATTCCGCTGCGGGGTGATGATATTGACACGGATCGCATTATTCCTGCACGCTACTTGCGATGCGTGACCTTTGACGGCCTTGGAGAGCATGCGTTCGAAGACGACAAGGCACAGGATCCGGGTCACGCATTCAACGACGCACGTTATCGTCAGGCATCGATCCTGATCGCGGCCAAAAATTTTGGCTGTGGCTCCTCGCGCGAACATGCCCCACAGGCATTAAATAAATGGGGCATTAACGCCGTTGTCGGTCAATCCTTCGCGGAGATATTCTTTGCCAACTGCCAGGCAATGGGTGTGCCGTGCATTACTGTCGATCGCGACAGCGGTGAGCGCTTGTTTGCCATTGTCGAGTCCGATCCGGCAGCGGAATGCAGGATCGATATTGCATCGGCATCAATCGGCATCGGCGATCAGACCATTGCCGGCACGATACCGGACGGCGCCAAACGTTCACTCCTCGAAGGCACCTGGAATGCCACGGCGGTGCTCCTCGAGTCGGTCAAGGAAATTGACGCCGTAGCCGGTCGAATTCCGTATCTCAATAATTTCGCTGCATGACCGATTGATCGTGGATTCGAACCTTTGACATCTATCGGCATACGTCCTGCAAATCACACGGACCTGCCGGAAGTCGTCGCGTTATGGGCGGTGGCGACAGATCAGTCGGCAGCGCTGAATCCGAGATTCAGGCGGTCTGACGACAGCGAATCGCACTTCATGGCCTTCCTCGCCGCGCAACTGGACAATGACGATGCAGTTGTGGTGGTTGCGGCTGATTCTGCATTGGTGGCAGGCTACTGCGTGGCACTCTGCCAACTGCATCCTCCGCTCGTCGTACAACGTCGATACGGTGTGGTTTACGACATAGCCGTCGATGCGGCAATGCGTGGACACGGTATTGGGTCGCGATTGTATGCCTATGTCGAGCAATGGTTTGCGCAGCGGAAAATTGATCATATTGAACTCAATGTGCTGATCGCGAATCGGGTCGCGAGAGCGTTCTGGCAGCGATGCGGCTTCGAGCCATACGTCGAACTTTTGGCCAAACATATACCGGCAGCGCACCCATCATGTTCCACCCACATCTCCTAACAGCCTTGCCAGGCGTTCGCGAAGCAAAGCAGCCTCATCGTTTCGGCCCCGTTTCTCAGCTCCCTGGGCATAGACTTCGATTTTTTCGATCAGCGCGCCCACGGCTGCGCGGCGATAATGCGGCGAAATTTCCCGGCCCTGAAGCAACCCAAACAATGCCTGGATCCGAAACCGATCCATACCCCAGAATTGACGCGAAAGCTGGTCATGATGTCCTCCGTATTTACGAATCAACGGCTGACTCAGATACAACACGGGATAGCGCACCGTGAGCCGCAGCCAGAGGTCGTAGTCCTCGCAGGCAGGTAGAGATTCGTCGAAAACACCAATAACCGAAAAAATTTCCTTGTGAATAACAACAGCCGACGGGGAAATCGCGCATAGCGGAAGGCATTTTTCGAATATATTACCTCCGAACTTGGCGTGTTTTTTCATCTGATTTACACGGCGACCATCTCGTATCCAGATCTCATTGGAGTGGCACACCCGATAATTCGGCGCATCAGCCAGTGCATGCATTTGCCGTTCGAGCTTTTCCGGCAACCATTCGTCGTCGGAATCCAAAAATGCCAGCCAATCGCATGCAGCGTGGTTGATGCCATAATTTCGGGCCGCACTTACGCCCTTGTGTGGCTGTTGCAGCACACAGATATCGGGAAACATGCGACGAATCACCGCAGCGGAAGCGTCATCGGAGCCGTCATCGACGACAATGATTTGCCTGGGTGTGACTGTCTGATTCCGAACGGATTCAATCGCCCGTTGGATCAGTTCACAGCGATTGTAGTTTGGAATAATTACCGATACTTCAGCAGCCATGAGTAAGACCGGTCATGTTAAGATACACGTATTCGTTTCGATAGACATGCCGGACCATGCCGCAGACGCAGTCCAGGCGGTACAGCGGGCGCTCCAGGCAGACGGCTTGTTCGACTGTCGGTTGACAAGGCCCGAAAATCTACACCTTACGCTGAAATTCCTCGGTGACGACCTTTGTGCCCTGCAGCGGAGAGTGGATCAGGAACTCGCCGATCTGTACAAGGCATAGTTCCGATTTATGGGACATTTGACGATCGCTCGTGTCAAAAAACACCTGACACCAGCAAATTCTTGACCGCGTTTAAGAACATCGACTTCACCTTAGAATCCATAATAATAGAGAAAATTCACCTGAAACAATCTGTTCTAAAGCCGTCGGGACCACTTTACCGCACCATTGAAAGCTACCCGTGTTAACCTATATTGGCAGCATACAACATTGTCAATAAGGAGAAGCATTTGACCTCGCAGTACGACAGCCGCTCAAGTAATCACGAATCAGCCGCGACATCGTGGTACCACGAAATCAATCTCTGCTTCGAGGACGGCAGCGAGGAAACGTTTTTCATCGAACGAACCCCAACCGGTTCACACGTCCCGTCGCATTCCGAAGACGAACCCGCAGCGTGGACCAGGCTACCGTTTCACCGTTGTCCCTGCTGCCCACTGCCAGGCGACGATGCATTCTGCCCTGCAGCAGAGTCGCTGGAAGACACGCTCGCGCGATTCAAATCGCGCCGTGGAAATGAAATTGTCAAGACGACCGCTGTTGACGGTGCCAAAAGGCAAACAGTGGTCGAGGGCCAACTGCAGGACGTCGGTTCGATATTTGTCCAGCTTGCCGTATTCTACAGCGGATGTCCCGTCGGCCGCAAGTTCAAACCGATGTTGAATGATCTTCGAACATTTGCGACCAATCAGGAATTAAGTCGCCATTTCATCGGCGCTTTCCTGTTGAAACATCGTGGTCGCATGGCGCCGTCAAAGAAGGAGATTATCAATCGCATGGAGCCGGTTCTGAGTGTCTTTCATCATCTCGCGAAACGCTTGAGCGATCGCTCTGCTGGCGACGTGATTGCCAATTCATTCTTGCAACTCGAAGCATTCGCCATGACCCTGACCGAACAGATCGACGATGTCTTCGACGAATTCGCCGATGACTTTGACTGGGCCTCCAGATCCGCAGTTATGCGGGGTATAGAGAATCTCCGTCATTATATGGTTGATCAGGATATGCCGACGTCGACGACCAAAAGCGGTTTCTTCGGCAGGATTAAGTCGATGTGCAAGAGATTTTTCGGCCGGACGAAATAGCGCACCCGACATTGCCGCGGCCGTTTTACACGACAATCAGAAATACCCCTCGAAATACTTTCGGCGACTTGGATGCCGCAGCTTTCGTAGAGCAATCATCTCTATCTGCCGTATCCGCTCGTGTGTTACCTTGAAGCGTTCGCTCAATTCTTCGAGCGTCATTTTTTGCTGATCCATTAGGCCGAAGCGATGAATAATGATGTTGCGCTCACGGTCGTCAAGTGTCAACAGCACTTCCTGGATTGTCTCAGTCAGCAACTTTGCAGATGCTGCATCTGCCGGTGACAATGTGAGCTGGTCGACGATCAGTTCACTGATCTCGAAATCATTTTTCGTCTTGCTTTGAAGCGAAATCGTCTGGCGCTCCATCTTCCGCAACGCCCGTACGCGCTCGACGGACATATTGACCTCCTCGGCAATTTCCTCCGGAGAAGGCTCCCGGCCGAATTTCTGCAGCAACCGTTCCTCGGTGCGCCCGATTCGCGTGAGTTCATTTGCCATGTTCGCAGGGATACGGATGGTCCGGGAATTCTTCGCCAGCGCTCTCGTAATTGCCTGGCGAATCCACCACACTGCGTAGGTACTGAACCGATGGCCTTTGTCGGGAAGGAATTTATCTACTGCCTGGAGCAGCCCGAGGTTGCCCTCCTGAATGAGATCCAGAAACTGCAGACCGCAATTCAAATACCTACGCGCAACGCTCACAACAAGACGAAGGTTTCCTTCAATGAGGGCCTTGCGACCATGCTCCATCGCGTTGAAGAACGTTACAATATCCGGATACGCAATAGTGAAGTCTGCGACCGACATCTGGATCGTACCGTGGACATCATCAAGGCAGGACAGGCCGGGGGTCTTTCCCTCGTCGAGTATCATAACCGGCGCAGGCGCATCCGGGATGTTGAGAATGGCGGCTACAGTTTGAAGTCGCGCGACGCAATCCTGGTAGAATTTTCCGTTAAACTGAATCCCGCCCAGCAGGTTCTCAAGTGACTCGTGCAGCAGCGTTCGCCGCTGGTGATGGTCGACTGAGACCTCAGCGGTGTCCAGTTCGTCGAGACGATCCGAAAACTGTCGGATCGTGTCGATCAAGACCAGGATTTTCTTCTTCTTGGAGGTGTTGTTATTCGTGTCGGCGGACGATCCGTCGTCTCCGAGCTCCGAAATCTCCCCGGAACGACACAGCAGGATTCGTTCAAGCAGGATCCCGGGGAAATGACTGAGTAATCGGGAAAGCTCGCCGCGTGTACGGAAGAATTCGTGTACGTGGAAATGCTCTTCGTCGTAGCTGAGTCGCGGCAAATTGCCAACCTGCCGCAAATACGACCGAACGACATCGTCGCTTTGGGTGTCACCGGTCGGGCCGCTAACGCGCTTCGCAGGATTCGTTGGCTCTATTTCACGCACTGAGTTACGGAATTTTTCGGTTCGTCTTCCACAGGCTTCTTGTCATCAGGTTCCGTGAAGAATAGTAGTTTCTTGCCGTCGACCTCGATGCGAACCAGAGATTTCCTCTTGAAGTTTCCCCGCAATATCTCCTCGGCTAACTGGTCTTCGACAAACCGCTCAACTACACGCCGCAACGGACGCGCGCCGTATTCCGGGGTATACCCTTCATCGATCAGAAAGGACTTTACGTCGTCGTTATAAGTCAACCTAATCTCGTGGTAGTTGAGGCGGCCGCGGATCTTTTCGATCTCGAGATCGACGATCTGTCCGAGATCTTCCTTGTCGAGCTGGCGAAACACGATGATATCGTCAAGTCGATTGATGAACTCAGGCCGGAAATTTTTCTTTGCTGCCTTTTCAAGATTCGTCTTCAGCAATTCATAGTTGTTATCCAACGCGCCTTCTTTCTTGAATCCGAGGCTGCCTTCCTTTGTTAAGTCTGATGCCCCGATATTGGAGGTAAGAATGATGATGGTATTTCGAAAATCAACTTTCACCCCCAGGCTGTCCGTCAGTTGACCATCTTCCAAGACCTGCAACAGCATATTGATCACGTCGCGGTGCGCCTTCTCGATTTCATCAAACAGCACGACGGAATAGGGGCGCCGCCGAATCTTCTCGGTCAGCTGCCCGCCTTCTCCATGACCGACGTATCCCGGTGGCGACCCAACCAGACGGCTGACATTGAACTTTTCCATGTACTCTGACATGTCGATCTGTATCAGCGCGTCGGGATCGTCAAACATGAATTCGGCCAGGGATTTTGCCAGCAATGTCTTGCCGACGCCGCTCGGCCCCAGAAAAATAAACGAGCCGATCGGACGCTTGGGATCCTTGAGATCGGCGCGAGACCGCCGGAGTGCCTTGGAAATCATGGTTACTGCGTTCTCCTGACCGATCACAACACGCTTGAGATCGTCTTCCATCCGCAGCAAACGATCGGCTTCTTCTTCTTCCATACGCTGCACTGGTATGCCGGTGAGCTTGGCAACGACGGTTGTAATATCATTCTCGCCGATCTCGACGATTTTTTCGTTGGTCTTCTTCTCCCACTCTTTCAGGGTACTATCGAGCCGCGCCTTGAGCGCCTTTTCCTGATCGCGTAATGCTGCCGCCTCTTCATATTTCTGCTGGCTCACGGCGAGTTTCTTCAGCTTTTTCACGTCGCTGATCTCACTTTCGATGTCCTTGAGATCAGGTGGTCGAATCATGGCGGAAATGCGTGCGCGCGATCCTGCTTCGTCCATGATGTCGATCGCTTTGTCGGGGAGATGTCGTCCGGGCATATAACGATCGGACAATCTCACGGTGGCCTCAATGGCAATGTCGGTGTACTTCACATGGTGGTGTTCCTCGTACTTGTACTGAATCCCACGCAAGATTGCGATAGCCTCATCGATCGACGGTGTGTTCACCACGATAGACTGGAACCGACGTTCAAGAGCTGCGTCTTTTTCCACGAATTTCCGATACTCATCCAGCGTCGTAGCGCCAATGCACTGGATCTCGCCACGGGACAAGGCCGGTTTGAGAATATTCGATGCGTCAAGAGCGCCTTCGGCGCCTCCGGCACCAACGATTGTATGGAGTTCGTCAATAAACAGAATGACCTTTTTCGATCGCACGATCTCGTCCATAACCGCCTTAATACGCTCTTCGAATTGCCCCCGGTATTTCGTCCCCGCAACCATCAACGGAAGATCAAGTGCGATAACCTTCTTGTTGCGGAGGAGCTCAGGAACCTCGCCACGGATGATGGCCTGTGCCAGCCCCTCGACAATTGCAGTCTTGCCGACACCAGCGTCGCCGATTAATACCGGATTATTTTTTGTTCGTCGGCAGAGAATCTGAATGACGCGTTCGATTTCGTTGGCGCGGCCGATAACCGGGTCCAGTTTACCTGCCGTCGCAAGCTCGGTGAGATCGCGGCCGAATGCCTTCAACGCCGGCATTTTCTCGTCTGGATTGGAGGTGCCGCCCTGAGACTCGGTTGGTTCGACCGCATCCGGAGGAATGAAATTCGGATCCAGAGCCTTGAGGACCTCCGTCCTTACCGTCTCAACGTCGATATCGAGGCTGGCCAGGATCTGGGCTGCCACGCCCTCGCCTTCTTTCAACAGCCCGAGCAGAATATGCTCGGTGCCGATGTAGTTGTAGTTGAGAGACCGGGCCTCTGCCGAAGCGAGATGCAGAACCTTTTTCACACGGCCGGTGAACGGCAATTCACCTTCCTGCATCGTAGAACCACCGGCGCCCGAACGTTTTTCAACCTCCATCCGAACGGACTCCAGGTCAAGGTTCATTGCCTGCAGGACCGCGACGGCAACACCCTGCCCCAACTTGATGAGTCCAAGCAACAAATGCTCCGTGCCGACGTAGTCGTGGCCGAATCGTTTGGCCTCCTTCTTCGCCAGACTCAGAACCTGCTGGGCACGAGGGGTGAAATTGTTCATCGGGAAATCGGGAATTTCACCTTTTGCCATAATATGTTCCTCCGTGAATTAATGAATACATCTATCGATCGAGGATGCGATGTTCATTCAACATCTCCCGTATTATTTCGGCACGGTACACCGCGCGGCTTTTTGCATTCAACCGGCTGCCTGCAGCGCGCTGCAGATGTGCGGGTTGAATCTTCACAATCAGTTCATTCAGGTGCTCAACGGTCAACGCAGTGAACATCTTCAGGTCGATGCCAAGCCGTACGGCCGAAAGCTTCATCAAGGTCTCTTTACTGCCGAGCAGATAGGAATGTCGAAGCATGCCGTATGACCGCCCGATATAATCAAACAAGCTCTCCGGGTTCTCTTCCAGAATCAGCTGGCGCGCATTGCGTTCATGCCCGATGATCTCGCGAATGATACGATCCAGATGTGAGATAATCTCTGTTTCAGAATGGCCGAGCGTCGATTGATTGGAAATCTGAAACAGGTTCCCTATCGAATCCGACCCCTCGCCGAACAATCCTCGCACTGTCATTCCCAGACGGTTTACTCCCTGAACGATTCCTCCGATCTTCTCCGAGAAAACAAGCGCAGGCAGATGAACCATTACCGATGCCCGCAAACCCGTACCGACATTGGACGGACAAGCCGTGAGATACCCCAGACGCGGGCTCTGGGCATAGCTGAGCGCGCCGGAGAGATAGCGATCGATCGCTTCGACATTGCTCCACACCTGCGACAACTGCAATCCGGACCGCAGCACCTGCAGCCGAACATGGTCCTCTTCATTGACCATGATGCTGCTGGATTCTCTGGGCGAAAAAAAGATGCCGCCAATCTTTTTGTTGTCCTGGTGCTCGCGACTGATAAGATGCCGCTCGAACAATGCCTGTCTATCTGCTTTCTTCAAATCGCCCAGGTTTGCGCCGACAACCTCCCCGGCATCGGTAAAATCACGGACCGCCGCGCCAACGGCGGCAATCACATCGTGACTTTGCGCGGTCGTCGCGCGTGACGGAAAAGGAATTCCCGAGATGTTTCTGGCGATACGAATTCGCGTGCAGATTGCAATTTCCGACTCGGGCCCCGGCAAGGTTAGCCACGGCACAGGTTGTTGAAGCAATCGGGAAATGTGTTCCGCTATGTCCATGTTACTCCTGGGCTACAGGTAATTCGGCAATGCTGTCTCGCAACACACGAATCTTATCGCGCAACTCCGCCGCCTGCTCGAAATTCTCTCGCGCCACGGCAGCCTTTAAGTCTTCCTGAAGGTCCGAAATATCACCTTCGGTCTTCCCCAATTCCGATGGGGTCGCATCCAAAGCGTGCGGCATGTCTTCGACAGGTCCGAATTCGGCAGCGGCCGCTGGTGACCTTACATGCTCGGTTCCCGGGTGGATCGACGGCAGCAGTTCGCGTAGAATCTCGTCAAACTCGTCATAGCAGCCTGCGCAGCCGAGACGCCCCGATTTCAGAAATTCATCACTGGTTATACCACAATCCGAACACGTCAATGTCGGGTAATATGCCGGACGGACATCTGCATCACTATCGTCTTTATCGGCCTGAGAAAAGTTCAACAGAAACTCCGCAACGGAAATTGATTCATAGGAGTTTACGGCGATTTTTTTCTGTGCCGCACACGTCAGACACAGGTGAAGTGTGTGCTTGACACCCTGTACCATTTCCTGCAGATGTACACTGGCCGCGTTGTCGTGGCATGAATCACAAATCATCTTTCACCTTCGATCGCTTTAATTGCGGTTTGTGACTTGTCATGAATCAATTTAGGTCTACAGTCTGTCGCGAGTCGCAACTGCGGCCGAATTCGGGACGTAGCGCAGCTTGGTAGCGCGTTTGACTGGGGGTCAAAAGGTCGCTGGTTCGAATCCAGTCGTCCCGACCAATTTCCGCCGTTGCGATCGACATGAGGACCGTGTTCGCACATTCGACAATGCGTCGCATCCCAGAATCGGGGCCCGGTTGACACGAATGTGACGCGGCGGATGCGAGCGGATAATACGTTGCCGGGATAACACAATTTCAGGCAGGCCGACCCCGGCGTTAGCGTAATGCTGCAGTACGAGCAGGGGATGTCAACACATGTCGCTACTCACGTCCTTTCTCAATCCTTCAGCAATTACTGCACCCGCAGGCAGCGAGGAATCGGATCTGTACCGCCCTGTCGAGGCACCAACCAATGTTCCGGAAACGCCTCGGGTCGGGCGGCGGCTGTGAGTCGGCCCCATCCATACCCCTGCACTGCTTACTATAATGAATTATTGCCGATTACAACAGCGGCAACACCGTAATAATTCAGTAAATCCTTCAACAGACATACGTATCCTCCCACGCCATAACATATTGCGACAGTGGGTACGTCAGCCGCGCTCGAAGCGTTTTCAATGAACGAGCGAAATATCACGCCGCCTGCCGATTGCCGTACCGGCCCCGCTATTCTGATCGTCACACTGGCAGCTTTATTCCTGTTGATGTACCAGCCCTTCCTAAACGGGGAGGTGTACGCTGAATTTGACCTACGCGAACAATTTATCCCGTGGCGCATTTTTTATTCCACCTGCCTTGATGCAGGCGATCCGGGTTTCTGGAATCCACACCTGTACCGCGGGTATGATCACCTCGGCGAGGGCCAGTCCGGCCTGCTCCATCCGGCGCATATTCTTCTCTATGCCCTTGCAGACGTGCCGTTCGCGATCATGTGCGAAATGGCATTGTATATACCATTTGCGGCGGCAGGAATGGTTATGTGGCTGCGGCGCAGTTTCCGTTTGAACCAAACGGCGGCTCTTTTCGGCGGCGGCGCATTCAGCTTCAGTACGTTCTTCTATGCGCACTACCCCCACGTAAATCTGTTGTGGATCGCCGCTCATCTGCCCTGGCTGTTGTGCTTCGCAGACACGTGCCTGCGTTCCCCTTCAAACCGGACAGCCCCGGTGCTGCTGATAGTGACATATACCTCAATGTGGCTCCTTGGACACCCGCAGATGGTGTGGATCAATTCCGTGGCAATCGCCGGATTGCTGGCTTACCGGTTTCTGACAACGCAATCCAGCTGCCTGCCGCTGCGCCGTTACGGTATCGTTGCGTGGTGTGTCGTTGCCGGTACCGCAATCGGCGCGGCACAACTGCTGCCGACATATATGTACTTCCAGGACTCGCCGCGCAGCGACCTGTCGGACCTCGAACGATCAAATTTCTCGCTGCATCCGCTCAATCTGGTTGTCAGCGCCGCACCAAGGTTGTTCGTCGACATATCCGTCGGCGACTACATATACAACGGCGACAATGCACCGGAATTCATGAATTCGCATCAGGAATTTCCTGCGTACTTCGGCATCGCCATATTAGCGCTGATCGGGTCGTGCTGTATTCTCCATCGACATGCCGTGTTTTCGCGACGAAACCGAGTCCGCGTGTCGTGTGTGGCAGCTGCGCTCCTGGCATCCATTCTCCTGAGCTGCGGGCGCTATGGCGGTCTCGACTCGGTTTTGGATCTTCTGCCCCTGGTGTCACATTTTCGCGCACCAGCCCGATACCGGTTGCTCACGATGTTGCTGATCGCAGCGGTCGGTGCGGTTGCAGTTCATGTGCTTATGACACGGTGTGACCGGGTGCGGTTCGATCGGCGCACGATTTTCTACCTCGCCGCATCGCTTCTTGTATCCGGAATTGTCGCGTTATATGCTGCACTCACGCCGTACATCCCGTTTCGTTCGACACGATTGTTTACCGGCGCTGCGGCAGCGTTGGTGATCGGTCCTGCACTGCATGGGACTGTGCTCGTCCTTGTCGTGCTTATTCACCGTTCCCGTCGATCGGTTACAGCTGTGCTGTGTTCACTTTGTCTGTTCGATCTCGGTATGTTCGGTATGCAGATTCTTGAGCGCTCCGAGCGCCGCAGCATCGAGGATATCACAACTGCCAGGGCGCTACTGAAGACCTCAGACAAGAGTTACCGTCATGTCTCGACCCTGAACGAACCGCTATGGACAGGCGCCAGCCTGGCAGGCGGCTATCTCGGTCTGCCAGTCGATGATCCGCTCGATTTATACGGAAATCGAGACCATTTGCGCCTGGCTTCGGTTCGATTCGCGCACGGCGATCGGACCATCTTCGAGATCAACGACTATCTCCCGCGCGTGAGGCTTGCCGCGGAGCTGCGATCAGGCACGGCCAACCTTGAACACACCGGTGATATCGACCTTAGCCATACGGTCCTGACTTCTGATGCCGATGCCGCGCCGTTGTCCGGCCCGGCCATCTCATCCGCGGAGTCCGTCGTAGTCGAATCGGAAACACCCTCCTCCATGATCGCCCGCGTCGATGTCGGCCATGCGCGCATCCTCGTGATTTCCGACCGCTGGTCTCCCTTATGGCAGGCGAAGGTCGATGGCGTGTCCCGTGCGATCATCCCTTTGTTTGATTACACGATGCGCGGAATTATGGTAAGCCCGGACGACGATGTTGTGGCCATGCAATATTCTCCCCGGCACCTTATGAGGAGCATGCCATGCGTCTGCCTGGGAATTTTCATGACGTTTGCGCTGCTGATGTACCAGAACCGCCGCGCGGCCGATGGTTGTTCGCCCGGCAACCGCGAAGTCGCTTCGAGAGACGAGTGATTCGCCCGGTTCCATTTTTAATTCCTTAGACATTCACGCGCGCGCTATGTCACAGTCACTGTCCGTAATCGTTCCCTGTTACAATGAAGCATGCCGGCTCAAGGGCTTTTTTGAACTGATCCGGAGGAATATCGATCTGGGCTGGCAATGGATCTTTGTCAATGACGGCTCCACCGATGATACCGGAACATGCCTGACCGCATTTCAGAAGACCGCACCGGAATCTATCCGCGTCGTGTCGCTCCCGGGCAATCAGGGAAAAGGCGCAGCAGTCCGTGCCGGACTGCTGGCCGCAGACCGCCCGATGGCCGGCTACATCGACGCCGACCTTGCCGCGTCGCCATTGGAATTCTCACGATTCATGGCTCAACAGGACGTCGCGAGCGGCCAGACCCTGCTCCTTGGCATCCGTCTAAAGACACAGGATGGCAAGGTACAGCGACTCTTGTACCGCCACATCATGGGCCGCGTCTTTCAGACGTTCACATCGGTTGTGACGGGATTGACCGTTTACGATACGCAGTGCGGCTTCAAGCTCATGACAACGGCACGCGCCAGGCAAATCGCGAACGAAATGGCCTGCGACGGCTTTGCATTCGATGTCGAACTCATCATGCTTGCCGAACGGCGCGGGATGCAGGTACGCGAAGAACTCATTCCCTGGCAGGAGAAGGGAGATTCCCGTGTGCGCCCAGGCCATATTCTCGAAATGGTCTGGGATATCTGTCGCATTCGCCGCCGCATACGGAAGATGCCGCAGTTATGACAGAGACAACGCCAGCGGCACATAGCGGCTCTTACTGGAAACTGTGCGTCGCGATATGTGCGGGGATAATCGTGACCGGGGCACTGAGTGTCGGTGACTATGGCCTGCCCTGGGACGATACGGTGCAGGCACGATACGGCGAGTTGTCGCTACAGTACTTTACCAGTGGATTCGAAGATTCATCGTGCAACGACTACCTCAATCTACGGTATTATGGGCCGCTGTTCGAGATGGTGATGGCCGCGGCCTATGCGTCTGTGCCTGCATGGCGCATCGAGATTCGTCACGCGGGCATCGCGATTGCTGCATTTCTTACCCTCGTCGGCGTAGCGCTATATGCGCGGTCATTCCACGATCCGCTCATGCCGCTTTTTTCGTTGCTCGCGTTGATCACGATGCCGCGCTTTTTCGGTCACGCCTTCAACAATTCCAAGGACATTCCCTTTGCGTGCTTCTTTGTCTGGAGCATGGTTGCTCTGGTGTATTTTTACCGCGCCAATATGCCGGTATACCGGCGCGCCTGCTTGTGCGGTTTCGCATTCGGCCTGGCAATGAGCATTCGTGTCGGCGGCGTAATGATTCCGGTACTTTTCGTGGTTACAGGTCTGATGTACCTCGTGGGCAACAGACGCGAGATCGACAACGCTACCTACGTCCGCCGGTGGCTGCTGTCGCTATGTGTCGTCTGCAGCCTTGCGTGGACCGTCATGGTCACATTCTGGCCCTGGGCGCACGAAAGCCCTATACTCAATCCCTGGCGATCTCTGAAAATGTCAGCGGATTTCGCCGCAACCCATGAGGTCCTGTTTGAAGGCCGACGGCTCGCGAGTACGTCGTTGCCAAGGTACTACATCCCCAAATATCTTATGATCACTGTGCCGGTGTCGCATATCATTCTCGCGGTTGTCGGCATGATTGCCGCCATCACAGCGGCACGCGGCGTGACGCGGCGGCATAAACATGGCGATCAATACGTACATATTCCAACGCTCTTGTGGATCACCGTACCGCTGCTGTATGCTGTGTCGATGAAGCCGAACGTCTACGACGGCATGCGACACTTCCTCTTTCTGCTGCCGGCCACCGCTGTATTGACCGCGACCGGTGCGGTATGGATTCTTCGGCGATGCAAACGAGGGCGATTGCGTCATGTTGTACGCGTCGGGCTTATCGCCCTGCTGCTCGCACCTGCGGTTGATCTCGTCCGCCTGCATCCCTACCAGTCGACGTATTTTAATTGCCTCGCAGGCGGTCTTGGCAGCGCTTCGGAAGACTACGAAACGGACTACTGGATAACAAGTTATAAGGAAGCTGCAGAGTGGGTGAATGCCGAACTTTCCGGTAGCGGCGGTACGATCCTTCTCGCTGCAAATCAAAACTCCCGCGCGTGCGCCGAGGCGTTTCTGGAACCCAACATCATTTCGCACGCGATGTTTAAAACAGGAATAAGCGGTCGACTCCCGGCCGGGATCGACTATTATGTAGCAACGACACGCTACCAGCTCAACGCGAATTTTCCCGATGCGCCCGTCGTGCACACTATTGGCCGAGACAAAGCCGTATTCACGGTGATCAAGGGCCGTTAACCCACAAGGTTCTTCGTCGGAGCCTGCGGCTCTTATACACCGAATACCGAGCAAGGAATAGTGGATGTCGAAAGCTAGAAAATACGACCTGCAAGGTCAACTTATAGATTTCGCCATCCGACGTGTTGAGACTACCAAACAAAATGACAAAGCTGCATGATCGGACATACACCGTGAAGACCCGAAAATGTCTTTTATTTCGACATTTATTATTCCTTGTTCGATACTTAAAATCAAATAGTTTCTAGCCTGATTGCCCTCAGACCAACCATAGATTCGGACGAATAGCCGAGAAAGGCATTATGTCATCCAAGCGCCAACAAAAACAGAAACGGTCGCGCACTGAATCGCACCCGGACCAGCGTCCGTCACCAACGAAACGGCGTGCATCCGCGCCGAAAAGTCCGCAAGGTCTGGCCGCCTGGTGGAATGCGAAAAAGCCCGTGCTGTTATTCGTATTCGGTTTCGTCGCCGTGATGGCCGTGTTTTACGCATTCTGGGCGACGGACTTTTTTAAGAACGTGGTATCCGTACCGATCATCAATACAAATGCACGTATCGCCGGCGCCATACTCAACGCGATCGGACAGAATATCATTATCGACAATGACCTCATTTCGTCCGAGCAGTTCACGATCTCCGTGAAACGCGGTTGTGATGCCATCGAGCCGACCGTGCTCTTCGTCGCTGCCATTCTAACGTTTCCGGCACCACTTTCTGCGAAGATTCCTGGCATCCTTTTGGGAATTTTCGTGTTGCAGACCGCGAATCTCGCACGAATAGTCAGCCTCTATCTTGTAGGCGTCTACGCACCCGCGGCATTCGAGATCATGCATGTGGATGTGTGGCAAGCATTATTCATTCTCCTGGCGATCGTATGTTGGGCGGTCTGGATTCAATGGTCGACCGCCAGGTTGCCCCCCGCAACGGCCGGCAATACGGCCGCCGGCAGCGAATCTCCGAATACATGAAGGCCATTCGAAATCTCTTGTCCGGCATCCATCCCCTGACACGATTCGCTATGTCGGCGGTGCTGCTGTATATCTGTCTCATAAGTATCTGGCCGTTGATTCAAAATCCTTTTGTTGCAGCGGTCAATCGTGCGGCAAACACCCTATTCGGCACCTTCGCAGATCAGGGATTAGTTATATTCGAACGGCTGACTGACACCAAGAATCCGGAACGTGATACCAGAATTTTTTTTCTGAACGAGGAGATGATTGCCCAGGCACGGCTACAGACCCAGGGTCCTGCGGCGGATATAGAGGCTCAGCATGTGGACATCATCTGTCGCACGGTTGCGTACCTTCCGTTCGCGATGCTGATCGCACTCGTGCTCGCGACACCGATCCCTGGAAAACGAAAATTGCCGGCACTCGCCGCTGGCCTGGTTCTGGTGGCGGTCTTTGTTGCGTTCAAGCTGGGGATATTCATCTGGTTGAAATTCAACGATTTTCCTCAGCTGAATGTGGCATTACTAACGACATTCTGGAAAACTGCGCTCACGTATCTGAATTATATTGTTGTGATCAACATCGGCCCATCACTCATGACGCCGGCGGTAATTTGGATTCTCGTGTCGTTCCGCCGACCCGACTGGCAAGTGTTCCGGCGCTGAAGGCACGCAGCATATTTTGACTTTTCCGGAACTATCCGTAGTGTAGGAGTATCTATTCATCGTGTTCAATGTGAGTGTCGGGCAGGTAGCATGATGCTCCTCGACTCGCATTCCGGCAAGCCGCCAACAACTAAGGAAAACCAGATTAATACAGGACATTGTCTACGAATGCTGAAGCGATTGATTTTGAGCACCTGGATCGCCGCTGCCCTGCTGTGTGCGGCGTCGCAGGAGGTACACGCGTCCGAGCGCTTACACGACACGTTGCGCGACAACTACGAGCCACCGCAACCGGAAAGGCTGGTAGACCCTATGGTTCGTAAATTGGGCCGCGGCAGCATCAACCTGATCACGGGGCCCGTCGAATTGCCGCGACAACTTGTGCATACGGTTCGATCGGACGGGGCTCTCGTAGGATTGCCTGTCGGATTCGTGAAAGGACTCATGATGGCCGCGATACGATCCGGCGTCGGCTTTTCGGACATGCTGTTTTTTATGTCTTCAGCACCGAACAACTACGGCACAGTGATCGTACCGGAATACGTCTGGCAGTCACCGTTGAGAACGACATTTTAGCACGCTGGTGGCCTTTGCCATTTGGAATTTCACCGGATCGTGCCTTTTCGAATGGGCTCGATCTACCCGGGGATACATACACCGGCCGGCTCTCGGTCATCGCCATCACAGCGGCTCGCGAAGATAGAGACCATTGCCGCTACCGCTGATTAGAGCGTGGCAAATCGCCAGAGCCATCGCATCCGTGGCATCATTCGGGATCTCATCGATGTTCAGCCCCAGCATTTGCGCGACACATAGAGCGACCTGGTCCTTGGACGCATTACCGTAGCCTACGACAGCTTGCTTGGCCCTTCGCGGAGCGTATTCAAACGTAACAATGTTGTGCTGCGCCAGCACACTCACCACGGCGCCTCGAGTCATGCCCAGCACCATTGCGGTCTTCGCATTCTTGAAGTAAAATCCACCTTCTATTGCAGCGACAACCGGGGAATACCCCTCGATTATCTCGCGCATACCTCCGGTAATTCGACGCAGACACTCGCTCAGGGGCGCCTTGCGCTGGTTCTTGATTACGCCGCAGTCGCGGGGAAAAAACCGTTTTCCCTCGACTTCGATCACACCGTATCCAGTGCAGCGCAATGCCGTATCGATACCGATGATTATCACGATTTCCTGCAAGAACAGGGTACATACTTTGTCGTATGCTTTTGGCGCGACGCAGGCGACGCCTCAGAGAATTGCTCAATCATCCGACTCCAGCGCAGCCAGCGTATCGTCGTCAATAATTGAGTTGTCATAGACTTCCTGCACATCGTCATAATCTTCGAGGTTGTCGACAAGTCGCAGGATCTGCTTTGCTGTCGACAGGTCGTTAACCTCCACTTCGTTCTCAGGAACGCGTACCAGACCGCTTTCCGTAGGAGCCACGCCGCCTGCCTCAAAGACTTCGACCAACTTGTCAAACACTTCCGGCGGCGCAATAACTTCCGCGACGCCCTCGTCGATATTGATGGCATCGATGTCGATATCGGCTTCGAAACACAATTCCATCAATGCATCTTCATCTGCCATAGCGCCTTCTATGACAAATCTTGTTTTACGCTTGAACATCCAGGCAACCGAACCTGTAGTTGCCAGGGTGGCATTCGCTTTGGTGAAGATATTGCGGATGTCGGCTGCAGTCCGATTGCGATTGTCGGATAAACAATCGACAATGACTGCGACGCCGCCGGGCGCGTAACCTTCGTAATTCAGTTCTTCCAGGGCCTGCCCGCCCAGTTCGCCGGCCCCTTTCTTGATTGCCCTGTCGATGTTGTCGTTGGGCATGTTCGCGCTCTTTGCCGCCGATATGGCAGTGCGGAGCCGCGGATTCGTGTCCGCTTCCTTTCCGCCAATCTTTGTTGCCAGCGTCAATTCTTTACTCAGTCGTGAAAAAATCTTGCCGCGTTTGGAATCCGCAGCAGCCTTCTTATGCTTTATCGTTGACCATTTGTTATGTCCAGACATCGTGTTATTCCTGGCGTGAGGTTTAAAAACATGTATCACCGGCACGGCCCGCGGTCCTGTACAGATTTCCATGAAAGGACGCTGATGCCGATGGAATCGGGGATTATTCTAACCAGTTCGTGTGCGTTTTCAACCCGGCCTCCCGACTGCGGTCACGTCGGGACCATTACGGTGGAGTTCGCGCTTCTTCAGGACCTTGGCCGGGCTGCCGGCAGCGACTACCCAGGGCGCCAGATCCTTGAACACGCTGGACCGCGCGCCAACTACCGTGCCCTGCCCGATCGTCACACCCGGCGCCACAAACACATCCGCACAGACCCACGCCTGATCGCCGATCGTGATTGGCGATGCAGTTAACCGCATATTCGGATCCGTAATATCGTGCGTGGCCCCGCAGAGATATGAATACTGCGATACCGTCGCGTGCGCCCCGATCCGGATCTGATCGACACAGTAGCAATCGACAAAATTTCCGATGCAACTCTCTGCATCCATCGTAAGATTCCACGGCGCCCATATGCGCACAGACGGCATCACCTTGACACCCGGCCCGATCGTCGCACCGAAACACCGTAGCAGCACCCGGCGCCAACCCAGAAAAACTCTGGGACTCGGCCGGAAGAACAGACACCAGACGACACCCCACATAACGCGACCAATCTTATTTGTCAGACTATGCGGACTGGGACAATCATGACGACCTACTCGAACAGAGCAGTCAATCTGTTCTGATTCAATCGGCCCAGGCATTGCATTTCTCCAGTTTTGATTGCGGCGCCGGCCGCGTATACATCCATAGACGCGGACATGTGCTCGTCGTTCGAACCTAATATCCGCGAATTGGGCTCAAAAACAAACAGTACGCGCTTGCAAGGGCGCGGGCGGCGTTTATTTTGTAGCTTTTCCGTTTCCAGATTATAAGGTCGCCGCAGAGAGTACGGCCGCGCACGTCCGGTCCCCAGGCGGTGCACGATGCACGGAAACAACACCGACGACGCACCTATCGAGAGTACTTATGGAAAACATTGCCATTATCGGCTCCGGCGCAGCGGGCTACACGGCCGCAATCTACACTGCTCGTGCGAATCTTGAGCCGATTCTTGTCTCCGGTCAGTTGCCTGGCGGGCAGCTTACGCAGACGACGGATGTGGAGAATTATCCGGGTTTCGCGGACGGTATTCTAGGCTTTGACCTCATGGATGCCATGCGCAGGCAGGCGGAGCGTTTCAACTGCCGCACCTTGTCCAGTGTCGTCAAATCCGTTTCGTTTCCGGAGACGGGTCCGCGGGTGTTACATCTGGATGACGGCTCGGACATTGAGGCCAGGGCGGTCATCGTCTGTACCGGCGCAACACCGCGGTGGCTCGGGCTGGATTCGGAAGAAAAGCTCAAAAACAAGGGTGTATCCTCCTGCGCTACGTGCGATGGTGCGTTTTTTCGTGATGTGCCGATCTGTGTGATTGGCGGCGGTGATAGTGCCATGGAGGAGGCAATTTTTCTCACAAAATTTGCGTCACGGGTGACGATCGTTCATCGTAGAGATCAGTTCCGCGCCTCGAAGATCATGGTCGATCGCGCGATGAATAACGATAAGATCGAGGTCTGCTGGAATTCCGTACCAGTGAAATGCCTCGATGTCGACGCCGGCAAAGTCACTGGCCTCGTTGTGCGAAACGTCGAAGACAATACACAAAAGACGATCGACTGCGGTGCCATTTTTGTGGCGATCGGGCATATTCCAAATACGGCTGCCTTCAAAGACTGCCTGGACATGGACGATAACGGATATATTATCACGCAGAACGACAGCACCTACACGAACCGGCCCGGCGTTTTTGCGGCCGGAGACTGTGCCGACCATGTTTATCGCCAGGCGATCACTGCGGCCGGTACAGGGTGTCGCGCCGCGATTGATGCGGAACGCTGGCTGGAAACGCAGGATTGACAATGATGGCAACCGTGATAGGCGTAACAGACGAAGTCAACTACCTCATAGTCGCTCGGGTGGCGGAATTGGCAGACGCGCCAGGTTGAGGGCCTGGTGGGGTAAAACCCGTGCGGGTTCGACTCCCGCCTCGA
>JAJFLQ010000186.1 GCA_021772615.1 Verrucomicrobiota bacterium
TTCGACTGCATTGAGACCACAAACGTAAAGACCGCTATGGGCAACTACCGTTGGTCAACCGAATCAGTGTCAAGAGACCAGCTGTTCATGAAGTATTTGGGAATGACCGGCGAATAGTGTACGCTTTATCCGACTTTCAGGATACTAAAGGACAAATGCAAAGTATGAACATTTTTCTGCGGGAACGAAGATTATCGTACGGCATGCGCATATCATGTGAGAATTTCGGCGGATACGATAACATTCGGGTGGTTCCGCTGTACGCCGCATCCGGAATTCTGAATCCCGGTTAACAGGCCGGAAGAGAAAGAGGTGGCATTGGGTACAAGACGCCGTCTATCGTAAAGTAACCAAACGTTTCCCATTTTTTGGGCCCGCTCGCTCCTGATCGATATGTCACATTCTCAACGACGCTGTTGTATTCGGCGTGGTCTTTCAAAAATGGCAAAACTTTAGGTGAGGCTAAAGCCATGGGGATTTGAGTAATTGGGGTCGAAGATCCTTCGCGGGCGGAGAAATGGGGAAATGTTACTCCGAAATTTGGGCAGACGATGGTACCCGTGCTAATTAAAGACGACACTAAGCGCGCGTACACTTCGTAAATATCGCTCCAAGTCATTGACGGCAAGTATTTTGTTTCCCTGGGGACGTATTCCGGACAGCGTATTTCTCTGCGCCTCAGCGTCTCGGCGCGAGATTCGATCGCTATTGTAAAAAGACGACAGCACTATGTAACTCGTCAATTGCGTCGATATATTGCAAAATATCGACTTAACTCGCAATGAAGGTTTGGGTCATAGCTTGAAATTGCTAATTTGAGGCACGACAATCTCGCGAATTACCCTCAACTCTCTATCAATTCCAATCCGGAAACGGAATCCAGGATCGAGTCTAACGCTCCGGTAATTTCCAGCCCCATTCCTTCGAAACGGTCCTCAAAATGCAATTTCAAGTCGCGGTAGGAATGCCGGTTGCCCGGCACCCCCCGCACAGATCCGTACGTGCGGCACTACCGCATACGGCTCCTACCTCGTGATTTCGGAGCTCAATAGCCCGCCTGCACTTCCCCTGTCAACGGTTGCCTACGGCTGTCTCGCAGCGCTCGGCTCCCCACGCCCTCGCGGGTCGTCGAGGCATGACTCGGGGCCAATGTGGCTCGCTACGCCTTCCATTATAAGACTCTTTCATTCTCTACTCTCTACCGATTTAATCGGCGCTTTCGGTTTGACCCCCGAAAAGCATGAGCACCCAGCCGACGGCATGCAAGATCTCACTCCCGGTGTATCGGAACCTCTGCCGAAAAATGCTGCGCTCGGCCTCCCCCTCCGTATCGATCCCGCAGAAACATTCTACCGGCCCGTATAATCCCGCCCAATCATGTGTGTACATATCCATGCACACAATTTACCGCCTGCCGCGATACCGAACACAACGTAGTTCCTCTGGCGGACACGGGAAATCTCATTGATTGATTTTTTTGGTCGCGCCTCTAATTTAATTCCGCTGAACAACCCCGGAATTTCGCGAGAGCACTTTATCTCCGAATCCATAACATTTTTATATCAATGCATTTATGATGTTTATGTTTTTTGCGATACGGCAATGATAGGGGTTTCCTGGAACCTGGAAGAATCTAAACTGAAGGCGTGACCCGGCCCTCTGCCCATGTCGGCCCCCTCCAGAAAAACTCCGATTGGTTAAGAATTGGAAAGTCACAGTCCTCTGCGGCCACAATTTCGCAAACGCGGGAGGGACATTGATCGTTCATCTTTCTATACAGTCTACCCACGGATAACTGTCGCAATGAACAAATTGCGAGGAAGAATAATGGGAATTTCAAATTAGATTGTGACAAAAAAAAATCCTCTAGTGAAAGCAGTTTCCTGGCCATTCTATTCCGAGATATTGGCGTTTCTGGTGAGAACAAAATTTGATCGCCATTTGTTTTCCAGGTTTTGGAATTTTTTCTGGTTTCGTCCGATCCACCTATATTATCTTTTGATTCTCCGTGTCACAACATTCATCTGCCCGTTGTACCTTATCGCCTCTCGCCACTATCATTATATAGACGACTTGCCCGAGAGTTATTTCTGGAGCTTTTACAAGCATACGAAGTTTGAAATGCTGATGTGGTTTCCACCAAGCGACCACGTTATTTTGGTTATCCAGGCGGCTGTGATTCTATGTTGCATTGTTGGCACACTTGGTGTTTGCGTTCCAAAGGCAGCGCTGATTTCCGCTATCGGGATAAGTTATTTGAACAATTTACAGGTGCCCATCACTACGACTGATGCTGAAATCATGCCTTATATAGCCAGTCTCTTCATTTTTTCGGTTCTGAAGCCAGATTTACACATATCATTTTCAGACGTAACGAAGGGACTATACAAGCCACGTGACTTATCGGCCCCAGCATACCCGTTTATCTTAATTCAACTCCTATATGGAATCATCTATTATACAAACGGGAAAATAAAGCTGGACGTCGGTTGGGAATGGATGGAATTGACCGGCGTGTATGCCCACGGGTATCATTGGAACATAATATCTCCCTACCTGGACAGTAGCTGGCATATGATGAGGAACTGGCCCGATTGGTTTTTTCTTCTCGGTGGGGTGACGACCATTTACTTCGAGCTAACTGCTCCGATCGCGATCTTATTCACGCGATTGATGTGGATAATTTGGCCCATTTCTTTCGTCATGCATGGACTAATTTATTTAATGTGTACCACGTCGTTCTTGATGTTTCCCGTTCTGTATCTTGCATGTTTTATGCCGTTTATTGGATCGTTCAGGAGCATTGAAGATTAGTGGACGCGACCTTTACATTTTTTGGAAATATGGCGATCGAAGGGCTGCTGCTGCTGGCATTTATCTTTGCTGTATGCGGCAAGCGAGTGACAGGCATAAAGGAAAAATTATCTACTAACGCTTTTATCGTATTATTTCTGCTGTGTTTCGTCTTTCCAAGTATTGCGTACCTGAACCGTTGGCCGGCTTTTTTGGGAAATGAACCTTTTAGGTCCTGGGGACTGGTCTCATCGCCCTTACACTGGCATCGCATTACATCATATTGGCCCGAGGGCATTTATTACCCTGTCGCCGTGTATCGGGATGATGCCGGAATCGAACGGGAGCATCTACTGTTGGATAATATCGTTGATCCGATCAATATTTCCGGCATGTGCCTGAAATTATGCCGTACAATTGGAGAATCTCGCGTTCCTGAATTTCAAGCAGAAATGGGGGAATTCCTGGTCGACTTCGTTAAACGAAAGCTTGAATATGGTTGGGATCGCGACAGCTATAAGATGAGTTCCTGGCTAATGGGGCGATTCAGTTTTCCGACGGCGAACCAGCATAAGGAACCAAAGGTTCGTATCCATCCCGATTCATTGCTGTCTATCCGTATATACGTTCAACCGTGGTGCAAGGAGCAGGTCAACTACAGGTTTATCGAGGATAGAATCGAGTGGTGTGCTGACACGCCCAAAGTTTTGGTCATTGAATTCGATGCCAATATCACACACCGCTGAACAGGACCTGCTTGCCTGCTCATCGTCCTGCCGGCGCGATGCCGCCGGCGGTGTCTTATGACCTAAATTTGAATGTGCACCGAATTCTGACTATATTTGTCGCATGCCTGTGGGGAGAAGACACAACGGATTAAGCGTCACGATATTTGCGATCGCTTTGGTAGTCTGGAGCTGTACGAGCGCCGTCGTCGGCCAGACGATTGACGACGATTGGGTATTCTCAATCAACGGCCGGACGACACGCGTCAATCCCGACGGCTCGTTCGTTGTTCACAACGTCTCTTCCCCTGATAAGTCCGGTCCAAACGGGAGCGGGCCGCCTGACTTCAAGGGCGATGACCTCATTCGCGCCACGGGCGTACGTACCCGCAACGGCGTCACCCGGTACGCGTACAGCGATTTTTTCAGAATATGCCAGGATCAAACGGTTTCGCTCACCGGCCTGGTTCTGCGCGACATCCCGTTGCCGCAGACGGTGTCGATCGACGTGGAGGCAGCAGATCCGGTGCTCACGACCGGTTCAACCCAGCTTACTACCACCGCCACGCTCAGCAACGGCAGCGTCATCGATGTCTCTAATATTGCCGCATTTACTACCTATCGCTCCAGTAACCCCGCCATTCTCAAATGTCCTCAAATGTCGGGGTCAAACCTTGAAATTGCATTTTAAAGAACGCGCTCGTGAACGCACAAAAACGCATAGCGACCTCGTACAATTCCGCCTTCGCCTCACTCGCCGGGGGCATACGGCCGCGCCTGGACGGGGAAAATCAGATCCCATTCTGCTATACCCTACGCGTACTCGGCGACCGCCGCGATGCATTCCTGCGCCACATGAAAAAGCACGGCATCGGCGTGAGTATTCAATACATACCCAATCACCTGCAACCAGCGTTCGCGGCCTACCGTGTGCCGCTTCCCGTGACGGAGCGGCTCGCAGAGGAATATGTCTCGATCCCGTTATTTGCCGGCATGACCGACGAGCAAATCGACGAGGTCATCAGCTGGTGTCGTCTCATTCTTCGCATAACCTCATGCATCAGCGGCAGGCTGCCGTTCGGTGGGTACGATTCTGCTTGCGACGGCGTTGCGGCTCGCACGGTATCCCTGGTTTATGAAGTACAGCGCCATGAAGTGGAAGCCAAAACCAAGTGCGTCTTCGGCAACAATGAAAATAACTGAATCCAGACCGTAGAGGCACATGCCGAGCAGGAAGCACCACCTCCGCCCTTTTCCGGCAATCACACCGAAGCTGATGAAAATACCGGCGCAAATCAGGTCGATTCCGAAGACGACGGCTTTCACCACATTCGACTCGATCGCCAACGCCACGGCGTCGAAGACCTGCGTAATCCCCAATCCGATCACAAATCCCCAGTCGGCCCCGCCGAGCGATGCCACCGAATTGATTACACTCATACCGGCAATCCAGAAAAACCAATTGGCGCCGCTACGGATTGCCGCTGCCGCAGCGTGATCGACACCGGCATCACCGGCGTGCTCCGCCTCAATCGGCTGTAGCGCCGGCGCCGGTACGTCGGCAGCAATCGGATCAGGTGGCACGGATACGACGGCTGTCGCCGGGGATTCAGTGGCGATTGACGGCTGACGTTCGTCATCCATTAACGTCGTGTCACCGTGGTCGCTCTGGTTGGCGGTGGACGGAACGTACCCGTCGTCGCCCGGACGCTTGTGATCCAGCCGGTCTATCTGCTTCCGCGCCCGTCCAGTCTGTTTAAGCGAACCGGACGTGATGTTCTTGAAAGCGCCTTTCAGCGTATATTTCCAGGTGGTCTGTGACGGATCGGCGAATCGCGCAAGCCCCCTCTGGATCAGACGCGACAATCGATGCCGTTCTATCTCCTCATACCCACCGATCGCGTCGCTGGGGGAAAACGATTGCAAGTCGCTCAGATACGGGCTCAGGCGCGGTCTGTGTATGGCATACAGCTCCGGGAAGTCGCCATTCATAACGACCTTGCTGGCCGTAAGTCCGGAAAACTCCAGCTCGCCGAACTCGTCCTGGGTCGACAATACGCGATGATCCCGCAATCGACTCAGGAAGTTGGTGCGACGGCAGGCGATGCCGGCGATCGTTCCGCCGGTGATGATGCACAACGTGAGACAGTCATCACTTACCCACATGCTGCTGATGACTTTATACATGGACGTGGACTTGTTCACGGCGAAATCTCCGGCGTGCATAAAGCCGGCGTCACGAGCCTGTTGCACAACGGCATCAAGATACGGCGACCGCTCCAGCCCCATCACATCCGTCAACGGCACAAAAGGGTGTTTCGCAGGCTGCGATTCCCACAACGACGTCAACAGGATCGTCACAGGGAAGAACAATACAATGGCCGCGATGACACAAATAACGATCGTTATGACCATATGCATCTCCGGGAATATCGAATCGTGACAAAAATACCTTACCAAGACCAACATTCCGCAATCAATGCCCGGCATCAAGCTCAAAAAATAAATTCTCGCGCCGCAGAGGACTGTGACCCGCCAATTCCAGACCACCCTTCGTGCGCTTGACATCATGGAAATCTTGCGCGATTGTAGTTAGCAGCTTGACTTGCAAACCCTACAGAATGATCATTATACGTATCGTGTGACCTGGTCCGAAGAGGACGGCGAACATGCCAGGCCTATGCGCCGAGCTCTCGAGCTTGAGCTGGCTTTCGGCCACTCCTGGTGGCGCACTGAACGGTATTCGCAAGCTCGTCACTGAGCCGTTGTTGACGATCTGGTTGCTTTTGGCGAAGAAGTACCGCAACCACTGGCAACTCCCCCATTAAGCGGGAAATTCGTTGTCAGAGTTGCACCTGACATCCACCGTAATCTTGCGACGGAAGCTGCCGATGCCCGCGTTAGTCTGAACCGCCTGGCGAGCACAAAGTTGACTCGTTAGACAAGCTGCTCGTTGCCTCCTACCGGCGGCAACGAAGCAACAAGCGTGCGAACCTACTGAAACGGGCCGAAGAAGCGTCGCAGGCATCACCATTGCGCCCCCGGCCCAGTTCCTCCAACACCTCGGAAGAGGTCAGATCGAGACAAGTGACATGCCGAAGCACAGTCGAGACTTGCTAACGCTACTCTTGGCGCTGGCATTGACGCTGCCCTCATTCGCGTTCCATACACGGGTGTTGTCGTCACATCATCACGCGGGTGTTGCCGCCAGGCTGCTTGCGTCTGGGCGACCTGCACCCGTCGCCATCGATCTCATACGGTGTCTGCCCGACCGAAACTGACCGAAATTCAGCTTATCGTCGGCAATGCTGTCACGCAAACTCGAAGAGCCCTGCCAAATCGGTGCGCTCCCAGCCAAAATCACCCCATACAAGTTTGATGAATCGCTTGCGCGAGCCGGCAATCTTGATGCCACGTCCATGCAGTATCGACGGTCGCACGATCAGGAAATGCGCGGCAGCGGTTCTTTCCGGCAACATTGATGAGATGGGACGTGCGTTCTGCGGCCGCGGCGGTCCAGGCAAAATCAGTCCGGAACTGATCCGGTGCTAACTGATCCGAGACGATAGTCCTAAGCTATAACCATCGGAATCGATTATTCACCTCTTCCTCCTGAAAGAGGTCATTGCCTATCGGCGTAGCCCCCCAAAGTCCCCAAAACATGACGCCCAGGATCGCCCCGATTGCGGCACCGGATACCCCATCAAGCCAATAGCCGACAAATGCAAGTACGACCGGTGCTGCCAGTACAGTGGCCTGCAAGAGATCACAAAAGATAATGAAGATCGATTCAGCGGAATGTTGCCTTGGTGGACGAGACGTTTCGATCGGTGATTTTGTATCTTGCACCTTATTAAGCTCTGTCCCGTCAAGCTGTTCCGCACCACACTCCGGGCATAGATTATCGTTATTTGAGATCCCGAGGCCACATTTTTTGCATGGTTTCATTCTACTGGACTTCTGCTGATTCTGGTAAATTATCAGATGTCAACAAATGTGACAAAAATACGCACATGTGTTGACATTCGGCACACACTGATTATCGTTCTATCATGTTTGAGTGGTCTGATGTGAAAGATGCGCAGTTGAGGAAAGACCGGGGAATCGGATTCCAGGATATTGTGTATCACATTGGCCAGGGCGATGCGTTGCTTATTGCCGATCATCCAAACAGGGATAAGTATCCGAATCAAAAAATTATGTATGTCCGGGTAGACAATTATGTCTATTTCGTTCCTTACGTTGAATCGAAGAACATTACGTTCCTGAAAACCATAATTCCGAGTCGCAAACAAACGAAACGACTGTTGAAAGGTAGCGGTGATGAAACTCGATGACTATGAGCAAGAGCTTCTTGAGCAAGAAGACCAGCTATTGGCAAATGCGCGTGTGCCCGACGATAAAGAAAGAGTACAGCTCATTGAAGCAGCAAAAAATACACTGAAAAAAGACAAGCGAATCAACATCAGAATGTCATCCAGAGATTTGGCCTCTCTTCAACGTAGAGCGAATCGATATGGGATGCCGTACCAGACATTGATATCAAGCATATTGCATCGCTATGTTTCCGGCGACCTCAACGAAGCAGAAGTCGGGAAGAAGCAAAAAGTTTAGCCGCTGATCAGTACGGCGCGCATTCATCCCCTATGTTGCTTCAGAAACAGAACATTGCTCTGACGGCACTTTTGGTCAAGTTCTGATTCTCTACCAATGCGTACTCCACTTTCACCCGTGCCAAACCGAATGCCCCAGGCGAATCTTGAAACACGATGCCAATTCTGCCTGGGACATGCGTTCATCCGACAGAAGCGATCGACGCAATAGATAGCAAGACGTCGTGCGTTTCGATGTGTCCCCACCCGTTCTGGGCCATGCGGGGCCTGACCTGATATTTCCCCATACACAACGTCTTTCGTGCGTGTAATGCCTGAATAAGGCGAGCGAATGTCCCGCGGAGGTTGGTGCTCTTGCCTTAGCGACAGACACTGCATCAGCGAACCGTGGAGCGAAACGCCTGAGCGATGGCCGGGGATAACCGTGGCCGATCGGCGGCGGATCGCTGGACGCGGTCGAGCATCGCGGGGTCGGCCTTATACAGAGCCAGCGCCTCGACCGCATCAATCGCGGTGGCGAGGTCGGCGTCTGTTATCAACCCCAAAAGAAAACCGAAGGCGGCATCGTGTCGCAGCATCGCGATTGCGACCAATGCGGTTCGCTGCATGACGGACCCGGGATTCGCCGTCCACCAGTCCTTGAGTATGGGAAAGGCGCCGGCGCAACGCGACTCACCCAATGCCAACAACGCAGCTTCTGCAATTGCGCGGGAAGACGTGTCGATAAAATCCGATACGAACGGCAATGCCGCATCGCGCTCGATCTGTAATAACGCAGTCAGGCATTCACCAAGTACTGGTATCTCCGGATCACCGATTCGAGCCTTGTAGCGCAACAACGGCGAGTATACACCGTCTCCGGACAGCGCCATCGCCTGGATCGCTCCGGCGCGGGTAGCCGGCTCCGAATCGGCGAGTAAGTCGGCCAGCCGCTCCGGCGCCTGCCGATGATTGATACCAACCAGACCGGCGGCGGAGTTAGCGCGGAGTGTCGGAGCGGTGTCGATACTGCCGCCGAAAACAGGTTCCATCTGACGATGCCGGATCCCCAACAGATAGACCTCGGGCGCGTCGGCGCCGAGGGCACACAAGGCCGCACTGACGGCGATTTTGGCGCGACATGCTTTGTCGGACCGTGTGGGGTTCTCCATGAACCGATGGAAAGCGGCGGTCAAGTCGGCCGTAAAAGCGTGACATTCGAAGTCGCGAATGAGGTCCGCCGCCTTTGCCACGGCGTGTGAAACGTCATGCGCTAAAACCTGGCGCAAGAGGTCGAAAGACGCGGGCGCACTCGGGTCCTCTCGCGCGCTGTGCAATTGCTTCAGGATGACTTCGAGTTTTCGACGCGGCGACATAGCTAGGTTCCGTGATGTGTGATCGCAACGCGCGCAAATCTGAACGCATCCGGTAGCGGGGCGGCGGCGTGTGCGTGAACTATGAGCCCGCAAGCAACGGTTTGGCGATTGCCAATATACCGGCGGTGGTAGCAACGCCCAGGATAAGTGGTCGAATCCACTGGGGCGAGATGCGACCAACGACGAATCTGGAAATGAAAAACCCGGTTAACACGCCCGGCACACACATGATAAACATCCGCCCGTGAACCAAACTCAGACGGCCGGAAAAATAGATGGCAATCAGCCCGGCGAATGAGGCAAAGAGGAAATACGCGGACAGATTGGCGCGGATATGCGACGGTTCCGCGTCCTGATAGAGCAATGCCATCGGCGGGCCGCCGACGGCAGTACAGGTACCCATAAACCCCGCGGCAGCGCCCGCGACAGAGCAGGTTGCGCCTGTGAACGGCGGCCGATACCCGAGCGCACTGATCACGACGGCAAGCACTATTAGCACGCCGAACAGCACATCGAAGAAACGCACCGGTACGACAGCCAAGGTGATGCCGGCCAGCACGGTCCCAGGTATATTGCCGGCAATCGACCAGTAGAATTCCCGTAGCCGCAGGGACCGGCGCTCGCGGATCAACAGGATGACGGTGAGGACGGTGGAATTCATGATCATCGGCCCCGGAATGAAGCGGGGATCCATCATGTTCAGCAAAGGCGCGGACAACAGGGCGATCCCGAAGCCGATGGTGCATTGGAGGCAGGCGCCGAGCGCGAGAATAATATTCGCGGCAACAATGGTTAGGAGAGGAAGATCGGACATCCCCGGATAGTATCGCCGACGCGAAAATAGTCAATTTTGAATTGAAGCCGGGTGGGTTGCTGAGCGGGGTTGGGCATCATGGCGGTAACGAATGGGGCGGGGTGCGAGCGGTAACGAATGGTGCGATGAAGAACGCGAGCGCGAGAAGGGCCACATTCCCGCATGCGGGAATGTGAACGCCAACGTGTTTCGTATATGGGTACTGGCCCCGCACGGGAATGTACCGCATCCGGTCATGCTGCGGCATGACTACGTCGGATGCGTTGTATCCCGATGCCCACAACCAGTAGGCCCAGAGCGATCATGCCCCATTCCGAAACCGTTGGTACGGGCGCCACGGGGACGGACACATCGTAGCCGCGGGCGACGAAGATGGGTATGATATCATCGAGATGAACGCCGGCATAAAGATTCAGGTCTGCCTGAATAAACGCCTCGGCAGCATCGTTCTGGCTGGCCGTACTGCCGGTCATCGACAGGGCCTCCAGAAAATTTTTGTCGGTAGCGGTACGGCCGATCTTGTCGTAAATCTGCATCAATGTGGTCGACCAGATCTGTCCGTCCGTATGAATCTGACCGATCAGCCCGCCGGGATATGGAACGTCGTGATTCGTCGCCCGTCCACCCCAGAACTCGTTGTGCCCGTCCCACAAAAACACCCAGTGGTACTGCGGATCCTCGGTGTCCCATATGTCGTGGCTGCGCAGATACGATGCGGCCCAATAATCCCCCGAACCCTCGCTCAATCCGTCGACCTGCGACAGATTTCCGTCGGTGACCCAGTCGTGAAGACCGTGTCCGAGTTCATGCCAAATGACTCCCAGGTCTTCGGCGTCGTCCACCCCGCCCTCGCCAAATGTGACCTCGCCTGTGCTGCCCAAATAATGCGAATTGTCGCTGCCGTTCAGGCCATGCGGATCGAAGCGCACACCGCCGGTGTATTGAAACGGCGTCACCGAAAAACCCAGCGTTTCGTTGATATAACGCATTGCCGTGTCGATGTGATGGTAGACATTGACAGCCTCGAAACCGGATGCAGATCGCGTATTGCTGAAGCTGTCCGTGGCTTGGTCAAAAAGGCCGGTAAACGGCGCTTCGATATCGACGATCGAGGCGTATGGCCCTTGCAGAAAGAATTGCCCGCTTTGCTGGCTCAGATCATTCAGCGTCACATTGTCGCGCTGGTCGTTCAAATCGGAAGAATCGCTGTCTCCGTTGTCGACGAACCCGCCAGTGCCGTACATTTCCTGAGAATTCGTAAGCGGATCCGGATCGAAGACATCGCCGGTGCCGTCCAAATAGCATGCGTTGTCGGTGGCCTTGTAGATTGTGCCGGAGTGGGCATCGACCAGGATTTCCCAGTCGCCGAAAACGGTCTCGGCCGGCACTACGGTTACTTTCTGCATCAATCGCGGGTTGCCGCCATCGACAATAACGACTGTTTCGGTCGCTTCGTAATGGATCCGCCCGGTGGCGGTCAAATGTCCTTTTGCGATCTGAGACGCGCCGGACTTACTTACAGAGGGATTGGGATCTAGCGCCTTGCCGGCGGCAACGTGCTTGTAATCGCTCATCAGAAAGACAACCTGATTCTGGTGATTCAAACTAACGACGATTCCCGAGTTCTGTACAGGAATGGCGTCCATGCTCTGCGTGAACCGTACCCTGAGACCGCCCGGTGTTTCGCGTGTACCGACATAAACCAGATCGCTCAAATCGGGTTTCAACCCGAGCAGTGCCGCGTTTTCCTGCAGGTATTGACGCGCCATATTCTCCGGCGTGTCCGGTGTGACGTCATAACTGAGCCGATACAGAGCACGCGGAAAACCGGATTGCGTGCTGATACTGGCGTTGCCCTGCTTCTGCGTTGCGACCTCCTCGACCGGTCGGATTTCTAAACTTGCGTTGGGATTCGCCTGTTTTGCAATGCTGCTTTGTGAGAGACCGGATGCGAAAATAAGACCTGTAACAGCTGCTAATCTAAACATGTTCACAATGGTTTCCTCCCTTTTTCTTGTTCGTGATTGTTGCGAAACGGCATCGCCGAATCCGTGTGCGCAAGGCGCTCGGTAAACACAGTAGTAGCAAACGGTACGGAACAATAACACCGCCGAATTCTATTGCAACCACTTGGGCCTGGAGGAACGCCATTGAACTTGCCGCCCCGATGACGACTGGTTGATGCGATCCTTCGGTGGCGCCGGTGCCTGGAATATCGAGTGTGGCCGCCTGACCAGTTAAGCGCCCGCAATGCGGTAACCGGCTCGCGCGGCCACGCGCCCTCTACCGCAAAATGTACAACCACGCCATTCACGTTTTGTGACGTTTCGCGGCCAATTGATGAAGACACCCAGTGTCGGCGACTTGAGGATTTTGATGCCGCGTTGTTGTACGCACCTCGTTGAAGCTTTGGATGTGGCAGTTCCAGCGAGTTGACGGACACGCAAAATGGGCGTTCAACGTTATGGGGCTTTACCTCAAATCACCACGCCTTGGAGAACCGCGAATGGACGCCGATAAACGCTAAAAAAAGATGGATTCGCGTCCATTGGCGTCCATTCGCGGTTCTTCCACGCCACGCGTTTGTGCGCACGTCGCTGGAGTTCACGATTTATCGTGGGTTTCAAGTCACATCGAGCAGGACGCACGGCGTAGCGCAAGCACGCTAAAGCGCGAACAGCTCCAACATGTTGCGTATACAATTTGTCGATTCGTGGGCTGGTCGCATTGCGCAGGATATTGCCGATTCTTGCGGAAGCGCCGGCACGAGGACGTGTTCAGGCATCGGGTGTGGGGGTTCGCAATACCATCAATCGCATTTCCGTCGTGTCCTCCATGGCGTAACGAATACCCTCGCGGCCCAGACCGCTGTCCCTGACGCCGCCGTAGGGCATATTGTCTACCCGCCATGACGGCACATCGCCAATGATCACGCCGCCAACATCGAGCACATCCCAGGCCTTGTGCGCTTTGTAAATGTCCCTGGTGAAAATGCCGGCCTGAAGACCAAATCTGCTGTCGTTGACCTCGTCCAGAGCGGCATCGAAATCCTGAAATTTCGATAGTACCGCGACCGGCCCGAACGCTTCGTTACGATAGATATCCTGATCTCGCGGGACGTCCCCGAGCACTGTTGCTTCCAGGAGTGCGCCGGCCCGCTTGCCGCCGCACAGACGTTTGCCGCCGGCGTGGATTGCGTCTTCGATCCACGCATGCAGCCGAATCGCTATCCTTCTCGGAGATTATCGGCCCGATGAAAACGTCTTCGTCCTTCGGGTCGCCCCTTTTCAAGGCCGTCGCAGCAGCGACAAGTTGGGTTTTGAAAGCGTCATAAATCGATTCATGAACGACGACACGCTGAACGCTGACACAACTCTGGCCCGACTGGTAGAACGCGCCGAAGATGATGCGCTCGACAGCGTCCTGAAGGTTGGCATCGGCATCGACGATGCATACGGCGTTTCCACCGAGTTCCAGCACAACCGGCTTCTTTCCGGCCTTTGCCTTCAACGCCCAACCGACATCCGACGATCCGATAAAGCTAAGTAATTTCAGACGCTCGTCTACGGTAAAGAGGGAGGCGCCGTCGCGACGGGCAGGCAGAATGGGAAATGCCCCATGAGGCAGGTCCGTATCGACCAATATCTCGCCGATAATCAACGCGCCCAACGGCGTCAAACTCGCCGGCTCGAGGGTGAACGGGCAACCGACGGCCGAGGCGGGCGCAATCTTATGCGCGGCCAGATTCAGCGGAAAGTTGAACGGCGAGATAAATGAACAGGCGCCAATCGGCACGCTCTTCCACATGCCGGTGTACCCTCGTGCGCGGCGTTCGGTCCAGAGGCATGACTTCGCCGGTTATCCGCACCGATTCTTCCGCGGCGATTCTGAACGTGTCAATTAATCGCGAAACCTCGCCCCGACTATCTCTGATCGGCTTTCCTGCCTCGATGCACAAGGTCATCGCCAACTCCTCGAAGCGATCCCGAAATAGCCGTATCGATCGCGGCATGATCGGCCAGGGCAACGCGGGTAGCAATTTTCCCGATGTACTTGTCGGTGACGGCCAAATCGGCATTCGGCGACTCCGGCACATTCGCAAGATAGTAGGGATAATGTTCATCGAGCATGTTGCGTCCTCGGACACATGAATTGGTTGGTATTCGCGCCGTACACTGATGGGATCTTGCAACGTGTCAGAATGTCACCGGAGATCACAGGCGACACGTTTTTCCCGCAACGGATTGTTCGGCACCTTGTCGTTCTCTGAATTATCAGTCGCATGCCACACTTGCTTGCGCGAATTTCAGTTGGGATTACATTACATGTTCCGACGGTGCGGCGCAAAGGTGATGCGGATGCACACAGAGACCTTGATGAAGCCGCTCGATTGTAGGGGAGCACATCGCTCCCGTCGGCGATAATAGTGGCCTTACGATTTGCTGATCATGACGACACCAGTTCGCAACACGGATATCAGACGAATATTTGCCGCCGTTGATTTCCCGAAGCACGTCATTTTCGAAATCATGAAAATGCAGTCGTCGCTTGAGAAAATGGACGTGATCGAAGGCCGATGGACGCGGCCGGAAAACCTCCATCTCACGCTGCGCTTTCTCGGTGAATTGCCCAGTGACAGACTGGATGCGGTCCGGGAATTCCTCGGCAATATAGACTTCTCTCCCTTCAACATTAACTTCAAGCGGCTCGGCGTGTTCTCAATGCGTTCCGAAGTTCGCGTGCTCTGGATTCAGATACGTGGTGAAGGCCTGATCGACCTGCAGGAGAAGATTGATGCTTCCGCGGCGGATTGCCATGACACCGTCCACCAGTACGTTGCGCACCTTACCCTCGCCCGGGTGTCGAAGGTCGTCGACAAGAAGCGACTGCGCAAGCTGCTACAGGATTTCCAGGTCTACAGCGACCCATTCGAAGTCTCGTCGTTTGCCCTCAAAGAATCGATAGCCGCCAGCGGAGCCGCTGCCTACCGGACACTGGCAACGTTCGGGCGCTAAATGTTTCCGCGATATTGCCGATATTGATGAGTTGGCGGCAACGCCCTTCCGCAACCGAAAATGTCGAGCCCTGGTCTCCGAGATGAATATTTATGCAGATCCCGCCGTAATCGGAATGTTTAACCGCTCCGCTGTCTTGTCTACATCAACGGTATTCGGCGACGGCAGCGCAGGAAATACCTTTTTTTCCAACCTGAATGATCTCAGCGCTGACACTGCGTCATCTACTGCGCGCGTTGAGGACAACGTCGATGGTCGCCTGAAATTACTTGCCCGGCGCACGGACGGCGTCACTTCAAACCTTCGGCGCGGATTACTGCGGCTGAATACCACCGACAGCTACCTCGCAGGTGTTCAAGGCGTTCTTGGAGCGATCGAGAAGCATACGGATCTTGCTGCCGACACGACCACCACGGAGGCGGAGCGGGCGGTCTTGGGCGCGGATATCGATGCACTGTTTGATCAACTCGACGCGTACTACTTCGGGGCCACCTTCGAGCGCCAATCGATCCTTACGGGCGGTGAGTCGATGGTGCAGATCTCGCCCGACGGCGAGATCTACACGATTTCCGACGGCAATACGAATATCAGCTACCTCGGACTTGAAGATTATGCAATTGATACGGCGGCAAACGCCGCATCGGCCCAGGAAACCATCGCGCAAGCGTTGGAAAACGTCTCGTCTCAGCGCGCAACACTTACAGCGCAACACGATATACTCAGTGGCCATATGGAAGCACTCGCCGCAGAACGCGGCACCGTGACGGAGGCACAGAATCGCTCTGCCGAGGAATCCGGCATCACCGTTGCGATTCAGGAGGTCATCGCGTTTATTCGGTCAAGCATGACGAATTCCATCCGAATTCAGGAATCGGAGCTGCGCGTATCTCGTATTACCGGTCTTCTTGAAAGCGCAATCAAACCGGCTGCGCCGGTCGGTGAAACGACAGATGAATCCAGCGAAACGTCAGTCAATTCGATGATTGCACCGGACGAAACGGATTGACCCACCAGGCAAGAGACGGAACCTGCCGCGTCTGAATCCATACACGCCCGGTACCGCGGAATCGACACACAAAGCCCTCACCCGAGAAAAACAACGATTTCAACCCGCCGATGCGGTTAACCGTATACTGCAAACCGTCGGTGAAGGCTACGATATAACTGGTATCCACCACATAGTCGCCGGCTACATCGATGGGTATGATCGCGCCGTAGGTATTAAACCACAGATCCCCTGACCCGGAACAGCGGATCAGAAAAAGCGATTCGCCGGAGAAAAACCCCTTGACCAGGCCCTGCCATTTGGACTCGAGCTTCACGTCCGGGCCGGATGCGACAAAAGCCGAGTTCTGCAGATAAATCGTATCGCCTTCGAGCAGCACGTGCTCCATATCCCCCGGTGGCCCGGGCGCTATCGAGATATCCCCGGGCCCGTGCTCGGCCGTGAACTCATTAATGAATATGGATTCGCGGGTCAGCAACCGGGACAATCCACCACGCATCCTGGTCTTCATCGCGATATTCATATCCATCGTTGCCATCGCCGAGGCTTCGACCTTAAGCATCTTGTTGGCCGGAATCGTTACCGTCAAGAATCCGAAGTCCGGTCGGCATTCAATTCTGTAGCCATAATCTGATTCATCAAGCTTCACGCGTTATCTCCTACGCGGCCGTAAGTTCGGCCCCAGAATACGGCCGAATGCAGTGGCGTTGTGCGACTGACACCACACTGTGCCTTTGCCGTGAAACTTGCAGACCAGCCCTTCGCCGCCGAGAAACGACGATACCCAGCTTTTCCCAGCCTTGGTAATCGTAAAATCCAGGCTTTCCTGAAAGGCGACGATGTGACCGGTATCGACGATATGGGCATCCGTGACTTCAATCGGGTAGATGGCGCCGTACGAACTCAGGATCACCTTGCCGCGTCCACTGAGGTGGAGCCAGAAAACGTTTTCACCGGACAACAGCGATTTGAATCCCTGCCAGCCCACATCCATGTCGACCCCCGTCTCGCAGGCAAGAAACGATCCGGCCTGCACAATGAGATTCTCCCCGGCAAGCTCATAGCTGAGCAGATCACCCGAAAGCGTGGGGCCGAGCCACAGGTGCCCGCCGGCCGGGCCCGCGGTGAAGTGGTTAAGAAAAAACGATTCACCGGCAAAGAGGCGCTTGGCTGCACGCAGTATCCCGCCGCTGCCCTTTTTGTGCGTCGTGGTCGTGACGTCGGTATCACCGCTCATGGCGATCATGGCGCCCGCCTCTGCGGTGCATGTTTCGCCGGCAGCAAGGTTGACCTTCGCCGCGGAATTTGCCGGTCTGAATTGAATATCTATGTCCATGCAACGTCCTGGTTCGCGCATCCTCAATGAAAGGCGATCGATAAAAGGTGGTCGAGTCGAGGTCCGACAGGCTGCTAGTACGGCAGTTTGGGATTTAGCCATCCGGCAAGGCCGGCGAGGCTGCGGGTTTGTATGGTATACCGTCCCTTGCCCTCGACCCGGGTGACAAAGCCTTCGCCACCAAAGAAGCTGGAGAACAGGCCGCCTGCCAGCTGCATCCGCAACCGTAGTTGCGGCTCATAGGCAACGAGGTGGCTGGTGTCGACGATGCACTCACCGTCCACCTCACGCTCGATCAGACCGCCGTAGGCGCCGTAATAGAGCGTACCGGAGCCGCTGACCACCAGCTTAAAAAGACCTTCACGGGCAAACCACGAGATAAAGCCGGCCCATTGCAACCCGAGATGCAAACCGGGCGTCGAGCAAATGTATGCGCCTGGCTGCAGGCACAGGCTTTGATTGTTCAGGTGAATTTCGCGTATGTCGCCCGGTGTACCCTGAACCAGTGTAAGCGTCCGCGCGGTATCCGAATTGTTTGTGAATTCATTGACAAATAACGACTCTCCACCGAGAAATTTCTTTGCCAGCGCAGCAAGAAAACCGCCGTTCAACCTGGCGACCACATCGAGATCGGCCGCCATTGTCGACATGGCGTCGGACTCCGCCACAATCGTCTCGCCGGGCTCCAGCGCCAGCGCGATGTAGGCGAATGACGGTGATCCATTAATCTTTGCGTTCATCGTCTGTGTGATCCTGATCCGGGTTTGACCGCTCGCGGTCTGCGGCGTACGAACGAATACTATCCTGGAACCGTTGGAATTCAATGTTGAACGTCCGGAACGACCGGCCCGGCGGCACCATGTCCAGCTTTTTGCGAAGCCGTGCAATGCGTTCGGACGTTGCCGGGTGCGTGCTCAGAAACGCCAGCGGCTTGCGCAGGTCGGGCCCCACCCCATCGTTCATGTCGTCCTCGATCTTCTTCAGCTTTTCAAAGAAACGGATCGCACCCTCAGGGTCGATATTGGCGTCCAGCAGATGCGCCCACCCGATATCGTCCGCGTCGCGCTCGTAATCCCGCGAGAAGCTGCGTGTGAGCAACACCGCGCCGTTGTCGGCGATCACCGCCAACAGGCCGGTAATATCGCCGAAAAACGCCTGCAATAGAAGAAACACGCCACCGCCGCTGATTACTTGCCGGAGGCTGTGTTTTCTGGTCACGTGGGCGATCTCATGCGCCAAAACGCCGGCAATCTCCTCGGGTGAATCCGCCGTCAAGATGAGTGCGGAGTGAATCACGACATGACCGCCGGGAATCGCGAATGCATTGACAGCCGCGTCATCGACGATGTGAAATCGGAAGGTATACGGGGTATCTGCCAGCACCTCGACCAGCGGCGCGGTGATACGATCGAGATCGGCCACTATGTGTTCGTCGTCAAGTAGCCGCCGTCCGCCGATCAGCTGGTTATAGATCGTGTCGCCGAGTTTTTCTTCCCAGCTCACGGGAATACGGTTGGCAACCACGCCGATCATCGGATCTTTGAGATGATACAGAGCAGCAAGACCTGCAAGACAGAGTGCCAGCACCACGGCGACGCCAAGTCGCGAAACGGTTCGCTCACGGCGCAGGCCACCGAGCTGCCGCATCACGTCTGTGCGCTGAATGAGAAAAGGGTGCGCAAGAATGTCTGCGTCGCTGGTATACAGCGACCACTCGGGCTGAGCCGCGTTTTCGAAGAATATCAAGCGCTGCGCGGCGCCGCCGCGCCGGATCACGATGCCGGTGTATGGAAGCTGGACGGTCACATCGCCTGCGGTGAATGCGACACCGCCGGATGATACATTCAGGGCGCCCGTTGCGCGGCCCTGCGGTAACGATGGGTGAAACGCGCCGCCTTGAAATTCTGCCTTGGTACCGTGCCCGCTCATGACTTCCGGAACGTGGGCATTTTCGGCAGCGCTGAAGACACGAAATCGACGGATTTTACTTTTTCGATCTGATCTGTGGACCCCATCACCAGGAGGGTATCGCTTTTTACGAGTCGGACATGTTCGTCGGGATTGAACTGGAAACGGCCGTCGTTATGTAGTATCGCCAGGATCATCAGTCCGGAGGCCTTGGTGATATCCGACTTCCAGAGCTTATCATCGACGAGAGCTGGTATATCGTCTACCCGGATCTCATGAAAACGCACGGTGCCCTGCTCGTCACGGAGCATAGCGTCGAGAAATTGCACCATCGTGGGGCGGATCATACTGGAGGCGATTCGCATACCGCCGATAGCGTTGGGCGAGATCACTTCGTCGGCGCCGGCCTTGAGCAGTTTGCTCGCGTTGACCGCAGCAATATTACGGGAGATTATACGCAGATTCGAATTCAGTGCACGCGCGGTGACGACGACGAACATGTTATCTTTATCGTCACTGAGCACGGTTGCCAGCCCTTTGGCGCGCTGGATGCCGGCAAGCAAGAGTACCTCGTCCTCGGTGCCGTCGCCCTGAATAAAGGGAATGTCGCCGATTCGCGAAATCGCTTCGAGCACGTCGGGATCTTTTTCGATAACGACGAATGGCGTACGCGTCTTGTAAAACTCCTGGGCGATACATTTGCCGGTATGGCCGCCGCCGCAGAGGATGATGTGGCCGGCCATCTTTGAAAGACGTTTGTCCATTTGTCGGCCTTTCATAATACGTGTAAACTCGCCTTCCACGACGAACGCCGCCAGATTCGAGACGCCGTATCCGGCGGTACAGACGGAGACGATGATCAGCCCGATTGTGAACAGCCGCCCCGCCGTATCGAGCGTGTTGGTCTCACCGTATCCTACGGTCGCGACGGTGATAATCGTCATATAGAACGAGTCGAGCAGTGACCAGTCTTCGAGCACATAATAGCCAAGCGTACCAGCGGCTGCAACCGCCATCAGCAACAATGTAGCTTTGAGGACACGATTCCGCGCCGCGTAATATTCGTGGCTGAACGAATACGATGATTTCCGTAACTCGGGTAGATTGTTGTGCGTAGACAAGGGGCCGTCGGTGTCGTTATATCTACATTTAACGCGGTGACAGATGACACTTCTCGACATAGCAGGAAATCCGCCGCGACCTGCTTTTTTGCAACCCTAACGTAACGTCATGACGTTGTCAACTGTTCACGGCCGTCACGGGCAGATGTATAGACGGATGTTGGGCGCACAATATCGAGTGATACTTCAACGACGCCACCAACACATTTACATTGAGAATTTTCGTTGGAGTTCACGATTTATCGTGGGTTTCAGGCTCTGTCTTGGCCGCACGATGGGCTATTCACTGCGTCATGCGAAGTGCGAGAAAAGCCACATCTAAAGCTGTGAACGTGTATCGTACCATATTGTGAGTGAATCGATCTCGGAGAATCAAAAAACCTACCCGACATTTCCTCCGAATATAAGGAAAATCTTCAATATTCGCCGGTGCGGGCACATCAGACTTGATGGACTGTATGTGTGGCCACCGTGAGCGCGAACGTTTTATTGCAGGGAGTTTGCGTATATCTTACAATTTTCACGATGTCTCGGTGACATTGCTATTGCCACGGCGACGCAATGTCGTTGAATTAAGGATTTTTGTTACGTTCATTTCTGACGAGAACGGTCCTGACCCGACATTACATGGCGACCGACTCCGACGAGTGCTTCGATTCGTGGAATAGGCGCAGACACCCTGGTGACAGCGTAATGAGAATTTTCCCTCTAGCAATCCTGGTATCGCTTTGGGTAACTCCCGCGGCTCTTTGTGACGTTCGGTTCGACATTCATTCGGGTCCCGCTCAAGCACCGGTCAGTACCATGACCGTGCAGGCTGGAAACGCGATTGAATTCCGAACCGTATTGACCGCAGCAGTCGCAACACCTGTTGCGGTCGTTCAGTATGCTGTTGTGGTTCCGACCGGCGGCTGGGAGATCGTGTCACGCGATTATGGCGCTCATGGTTGGCACGTGCACCCCAGCGTTCTCGACGCGAGCAGCCCGGCGCCGATGGATGGGCGATTTCCCATTTCAATCGACCCCGGCACGGATCGTCTCGACCTCGGTTCGGTGGATCAACCAAGTCCGGAATTGGACTTTACTCTGGCGACGCGACGGGCGTCATCGGCGGGCGTCACCACGTCGACAATGGAGACGTTCGTTTTACGTGTACCGGACGACATTTGTCCCGGAACGTATGCCATCGGCTTTTCCCCCGAGCCGCAGACACTGAAGGCGTTTGACAGCGATGCCGGTACCGTGGATGTGATGCGCGGCAATGACTTTCAAATCGTGATTCAAAACGACGCCTTCGTCAGTGATACGGTTGCTCCGACAATTTACGGGTGTCCCGATGACCTGACGTTTATCCTCAATGCGGGAAACACGTCTGCGGTCGTCGATTGGCAGGAACCGGTTGCGGTTGACAATTGCGACGTGATGGGCTTCGAACCGACTATTGAACCGGGGGTGACGTTTCAGACCGGAGTCACAACGGTTCGTTATACTGCTACAGACGGCGCCAACACCAGTATATGCACCTTCGAAGTCTCTTTGTTCGCGGCCCCCGTACTCGGCAACGGCTGGCATGCAATATCCCTACCAGTGGAAATGGCGGACGCCTCGATCGACACGGTACTGCCTGGACGTGGCGCTGAGTCGATATGGACCTGGCACGGCGGTCATTTCAAGACCGTCGACAACCTGGAAATTATAACGGGATATTTCGTTTTCTCGGGGGGTTCGTTGCCGGTCCAGGTGTCGGGCGAAGCTGTATCCGCGGAGCAGGCTGCTGTGACGTTGTCCGCGGGATGGAATCTGGTCGGACCGGGGCGTGACGCAGTGGCGATTCATGATGTCAATGTCGACAGTCGCTTCTGGACCGTTGGTGCCGACGACCTAACCGCGGCTACTTCGATGTCAATCAACAAAGGCTACTGGGTTTTCTCACGAGAGGAAGCATCGGTTAATCTGGCTGAGTAGAAGGATCGTGAGGCCCTTCGCGGGACGTGAAACCCACACTAAACCGAACTTCCGGAAAATTCCGTCCAATAATTGCCCCCAATCCTTTGATCTGCAAGTATTAGCATAGCGATACCACCGGCAATTCGTAGGCATGTATTATATCTATTTTATTAGCTTTTTAGGCTGATTGCGGCTTGGATATTCGAGATTTCGCTATATTTTAGTAGGCATGTACGTTGAATATGTTAAAAATCGAAAATCACCTGGCTGCCTACTGCTTCGTGAGTCCTATCGACAGGACGGCAAGGTTAAGACCCGCACTTTGGCTAACCTGACCCG
>JAJFLQ010000187.1 GCA_021772615.1 Verrucomicrobiota bacterium
ATTCCTTGCGAGCCGGCATTGCCGTGGTCGCAATAGTCTTCGTATATTGTCGGAGCAACTGGGGCCGATATCGGTCGGGGCACTGTCTCACGCGTCGAATAAGCTTGAGAAGCGTCTGCGCCGCGATTCTGATTTGAGAAAGCAAGTGGAAGCGATAGAGCACAAATTGGGCGTAAATATCCAACGGCATCAAGCCGAATAGCGCCCGTAATAGCAATTCAGAAAGACACCCGGGGGCCTCTCTGAATTGCCCGTGCCTTGAACCAAGTAACAAAATTTACTAACAGCCTTTGTGATTATCAATATTGGATTGACTGCGTTGACAGCATTGCGTGCATATCCTATTGTATGAATTATGGCAACGTTAACAATTCGGAATTTAGATGAAGGTGTAAAGCGACGACTCAGGGTGACCGCTGCCAGGCACGGGCGCTCAATGGAGGCCGAAGCGCGAGATATCTTGGCTAAGGGGGTAGATTACTCGGAGAATCCGGTAGCCGGTCAGCCAATAAAAAGAAGCTTCGAACACCTAGTCGGCATCTGGAAAGACAAGGGTACTACGGACGAATTAATGCGTGAACTTCGTGAAGAAGCATGATGAAATGTCCGTTCTTGTCGATACCAACGTAATTTCTGATGTGTTGCATGGAGATCCTCAATGGCTGGAATGGTCCGCCAACCATCTGGCTGAATTTGAGTCTAGTTTGATCATAAATCCAATGATTTATGCGGAGCTATCGTATCGCGCAGAGTCACGCCGCGGGGTCGACGAAATAATTGATGGTTTCAGGCTTCGGTTGGTGGAGTTGCCGCGAGACGCGCTTTTTCTTACAGCACAGGCTTTTAAGCGATACCGACTGCAAGGGGGAAAGAAGACGTCGCCATTAGCCGATTTTTTTATTGGTGCCCACGCTCAAGTCCTTTCGATTCCTCTGTTAACAAGGGACATCGGAAGGTATCAAACATATTTCCCGAAGGTCTCGTTAATACGTCCAACCATTAACGATTGATCAAGCGCGAACCGGCTCGGCTGATTAGACGCTCAGTAGTCGCTGCGCGGTGGTTCCCAATCTTAGACCACTGATTGCCGAAATTGGTAATTCTGGGCACCGTTTGTGTCAATGTACTTAACGTTTGGTAAGTTGGACTGATTTTATTTCCGGATTCATTTGGGATTTGCGATGTTTATGGTCGGAAGGCTTATTGGTCCTCATCGGCCGCTGAACGGCGTGGACGGAAAAATCAGGGTCGTGGGAAAGCATTCGCGTGCCAGCTAAACCGAAATATTGGGCTCGGCGCTTTCCAATAGTGCAATAATCATATCGAAATCGAGTGGTTTCTCGAGCACGTCGAGGGCTCCTCCAGATTTGGCTTCATTCTTGTATTTTTCGATATTGAACCCCGTCATCATGACAGCCTTGACATCCGGCCTAATCTGGCGTACAGCGCGCATCACCTCAAAACCGTCGATGTTCGGTAATTTTATATCGATAAATAAAAAATCGATTTCGTGGTCGCGAAATTTCAAGATCGCTTCTTCGCCGGTCAGTGCTACGTGCACGGTGTAACCTCTCATTTCCAATATTTCTTTTGATGTTTCGGCAAAGTCCTCATCATCTTCAACGAATAATATATTCACAGATGGCATCCGTTATTCCTCAAATTTTCTGTTTTCAGCGGCAACCATAATACGACGCTGATACCCGGGCCAACATTGGGTTTAACCTCCACACCACCTTCATGTTCTTCCATAATCTTTTTTACGATCGACAAGCCTAATCCGGCTCCAAAATTTTTCGTGCTGTAAAAAGGTTCAAAAATCTTGTCCATAGATTCTTCAGGTATTCCCGGACCGCTATCCGAAATAATCAATTCAATTTTGTCAACGCTGTTTCTGCACGAAACAGTCAAGGTATTATCCTGCCGGGCATCCGTGGAACCTTGCATCGCCTGACAGGCGTTTTCGAATACGTTGATGACTGCTCTTCGCATTCGTTCATCATCGATGAGGATTCGCTCGTTCGACCGTAGGTCAAAGCCGATTTTTATTCCGTCCGGTAGCATTTGATCGTCAAAGACATCTGACAGCCATGCATCGATCGCGAACGGCTTCAGATTCACGATGCTGTCCCGGGCGTAATCAAGAAGTTCACGAATGATGTTTTTACAACGATCCACACTCTTCTGAATCTTCTCCAGATATTTTTCTGTTTTTTGATTCTCATCGCATTGGTGGCTGCGGATCAATACCAACGAATTCGATATGACGCCAAGGGGATTGCGCAATTCGTGACCAACTGTTGCCGATAACTGACCCAGTATCGCAAGACGTTCCTTTTTGACCAGTTCCTGGTGCAGGCGGTCATTTTCCACAAGGCTATCTCGAAATTTAACCACGGCATTCGATAGCTGAGTGATTTGATCCGGCCTTGTGCCGGTTTCGATTTCTATGTCGGTGTGTCCTTCCGAAAGGGAAAGCATCGAACATGCAATTCTATCGAGAGGTTTTTCGATTAAATGAATGGCCAACGATGTCGCAAATAAAACCGCTACCAGCTGGAAAAATGCCAAGGCTACAAATTTCTTTAGCGCTTGCGCCTGTTCTTCTTCCAGGCGAGCGGTTGACATTGTCAAGTTTAAGGTACCGATAATTCGCGGGTTGTTTTCGTAATGTATTGAAATGTCGGCTGTGCGGGTCACCGTACGAACGCCTTGGTCACCCGGCCTTTTTGCACTGGCGAACCAAGATCCATTCGGCATGAGAATTTCGGCCGAAAAAAAATCACGATCCCGAAGCAGACTTTCTAAGTTTTGTGTTGCGCTATCGGTGTTGAGATTCCAAACTGATTCCACCAGGGACGAAGCCTGAAGACGCGTCAATTGGTCCAGGCGAGACTCGATTTCATTATCAAATAGTTGGCGTTGTTGGTAAATGTTCCATCCTGTCATGGCCGCTGTTACAACGGTCAGGACGGAACAAATGAGCAATATGGAACGCGCTTGAATGCTGAGATTCATAATAGATTCACCGCCACTCACCAGGCCCATTCAATGTATTGGTTTATCGATACCCAAATCCGAAAAGATAATGTGCTATTTTGCGTATTCGAGATCGTCATTACATATTTAGGCGTGATGCGACAGGCGGTCGCCGCAGATGTCGTATGAGAATTCCAGGTTAGTAATTCGGATACTGGTCGCTTAAGATAGAGCGAAATTTATCGACATACGGCTTTGTGATGTTTTCAATTTCGTGCGTATCGATCAGTTCCGAAACGCAACGGTCGAAGTCATTGGCAATTGTCTTGTCCCTGAAATAGAGGCGTTGCGGACCCCTGTTAAATATCTTTCTGAAAAAGACCTTTTTACCGGGAGCGATATAGGGTTCCTTGCCGGTGTTTGCCCTGTCACGTAGTATCTGAAGAAAGTGGGCCGTTATCAGCCCATCGGCAAGAATTGCGTCGGCGCGGCCCGCCAAAATCGGACGCAACTGATCGAACCGATTGGCGCGCATGCGGAAACTCTTGAACTTCGGCATATTTGCCTGAAGACCGAGTATCTTGTCAGCGTTCGGGAAGGCTACCACATGGTAGCCGGCCAATTGCTGGACCGAAGTAATATCACTCAATCCGCTTTCTTCGGTTACGGTAGCCCCGTCCTGTAAATGAATGAATGGGATTGTTGAATAACCGGGAAAAGTTTGATCCGCTTCTGCCGTCGCCAATCCGTCAAAATGTTCGAAATCTTTGTAGTCTTGCCAGTGCCTTCCGAATGGAACCGTTGTAAATCGAACCGTATGTCCGCAATTTCTCAGGGCAGCTGAAATGACGTCGCCAATTCTGCCCTTGCCTGAGGCGTCGAAATGAGGGGGGATTTCAGGCGCAATCATTACGATCTCTTTGGCGTTGACGATTGAGGTTGGCTGAAACCCCAGAACGAGAAAGGTAATAATGCAGACCGTTCGCCTGCAGCTCAAGAACCCAAGCATTTGCGTTCCTTCCTATTTCACTGGCAATTCGTGTGGTCGATCCGCTCACGCAACGTTTCACAGGAGTAGCACTTGGCTCGTGCGACCTTCCTTGCTCATCCTGGGGCCCCTGAATTTTGCGACCAAACTATAGGCTTTTAGTTTAAGAGAAGGATTATGATGAAGACAGGGATCGCAAATAAAACACGGTCGCTAAACCAACAGACTATGGGTAACGATGAGCGCACGCGGCGTCTATATAACACATTTCGGTGACGTGTCAAACGCTGCTTGAAAACTGCGGGGGCGTACCTGCGGTATTCGTGTTTGTGAAAGGTCTGGGTACTTAGCCTGAATGTAGCAATTCTATCAGCTGCGTTTGTGGTAAATAGTAGCACAGTCATCTTGGCTGTACTTTTTGGGGGCGTCCTGATAACAGCATTTGGATTCGAAATTTAATGTGATTGTTCGATTCGGAGTGACGGCAAGCTTCAGGCTGGAAGCCTGTGCTGCTTATACGCCGTTCGTAGAGCTGCTACCCAGGACGTGCTTACTGGTATGCCTGCAAATTTTTGCAGGGCATTCAGCTCCATGATATTACGTAGATTCACTCACGATTTTGCGCGGATTCGGGTTGCATTAATCTGTGGAGATGGGACTAACGGTGTCCATGTCTAGAGGCTCGACCGTTGCCGGCACACGGTCGATCATGCGGTGGGCTTCAGCGGCTGCAACACCTCTGGAATTTCGTTTTTGTCTTGCGTTTCGCTGTTCGATCGATAGCCTGTGTAGCGACTCGACGGTTGCGAATCGCTGCACGTGTTCCATGTCTTGATGACCGTGCATGAGATGATTGAAAAGGCCTTGTTAGAGACGATGTCCTCAGAATTCTTGATTGATAGAATATGGCAAACGCCATGCAACTGCACGTGAGCGCACGCCAGAGAACCAGAATTTCCATTGGGAGAAGACGTACTGTGAATGCGTTTCTTGACACATTCTGGGTGATAACAGCCTACTACAATCCCGCACGTTACACGACCAGATACGTTAATTTTTGCACGTTCCGACGCCATTTGAATGCCCCGCTCCTGGTCGTGGAGTTAGCCAGGCCGGGGTGTCATCAGCTGCGCAAGTCCGACGCCGAAAGAGTGATCTCGATTTCGGGCGATGATCGGATCTGGCAAAAAGAACGACTGATCAATATTGGACTCGAGGAGCTGCCTCGACACGTGGAGTTCGTCGCCTGGGTGGATTGTGATGTTGTTTTCGCAACCGACGATTGGCCATCGGCTGCCAGGATGCGGCTGGAGAAGAATGGTGGATTGCTGCAGCTCTTTGATACGGTTGTTCACCTCGCAAGGAACGGCAACGTGCCGAATTCCAAGAAGTCATTTACCTCGATCGAACATGTTTTTACGGAACGTGCCATCGGGGCCATGGGGAAAGACGGCATGGGAGCGGCGGCGTTCAGAAGGTGCCTGAATCCGCAGAGTCGACGAGTCAACGGCGATATATGTTCCATGGGAATCGCCTGGGCTGCCGTGAGAGCGACGATTGGGAAATGTGGGCTATATGACCGTGCAATCGTGGGAGGTGGTGATGTTCTCCTGGTCGCTGCGGCATTGAATCTGAATTTCGAGCGCGTCCTAAGCCGGATTCTAAATCCCGCGGAGCGCAAGGCCATTGAAGCATGGGCGGAAAAGGCCCGCAGTGTCGGTCTCTTCAGCAGTGTCGAGGGGCTGCCGCACACTCTCTATCATTTGTGGCATGGAGAGATGAAAGATCGGGGGTACGGCAAGCGACACAGGATTACTGCCGAGTACAAATTTGACCCCGGTGCAGACATTGAATTGGCTGATAACGGCACCTGGAAGTGGACGGTCGAAGATTCCGACCTTGCGCGCGCGATCGCGGAGTACTTTTTTACGCGTTGCGAAGATATGCAGCACATCTCGACAACCGGCCAGGCGCCTACACACCGTCTGCAAATGCCTCCGTGAAAATTTTGGCTGTCGATTGCGAATGATAAGCATCGAGGCCTACGTGGCAATTCTAACACAGAACCAGCGTTGCCAATCGCTTCCCATAGGCCTCATGCGGGAGTGCGTTGATCCGCCGTAATTAGATCTTGACGACACGGCAATACTTTTCGACCAGTTTGTATTTCCGTGCGAGGAGAAAAATTTGGACCTACACTATCTTGATGGCAAGCGGACGGTACCTATTCCGTGTCTCAGCGAGCAGGAGATACGAGCCGTTTCGTCGTATCTCTTTTTCCCCGACGATCCGTTAGTGGCGGAGTATACGATCGTCCTGGGCATCTCTTTAGCGAGCCGCCCGGTCGAAAGAGCGGTCGATCTCTACCGGAGAGGCCTTTCTGGTCGACTGATCTTTACTGGCGGGTACAATCATCGAAGTCGTGCTACGGAAGCCGAATTGATGGCCGCAGAGGCACGAAGACTCAATATTGATTCGAAAATGTTCTTGTGTGAGTGTACCGCCACAAATACATATGAAAATTTCCTAAACGCGTTGGCGCTGGTTGGTCAGGAGGTGTCGTCGGTGAATGCTCTTAATTTTGTTGCCATTGACTACCATGCTCGCCGCTCCCTCCTAACGGCGAGGAGTTTGCTGCCCCCCAATGTCTTGATCGGAAAAGCCGGTTATCAGAGTGTATATTTTGACTCCGAGAATTGGTCACGCTCTTCGAGAGGGCGATTCGATGTCCTGAACGAATTGAGTAAAGTCTTTCACTATTTCCCGGACACGATACCGTCAGCGTTGAAGAGTTTATCCGAAAGAGCGCTGGTCATGGGGTCCCAACACCGGTCGCCAAACGCATTTTCGCAGCGGGAAATGCCGTAGTGTGCCACAGCGTGAGTGAGGCACTACAACATGCGCGAAATGCGCGAAGGTTAAGGCAGAAGCGGGGCGAGGCTTTGCCTTTGCCAGGAAAGTTTGTCCGGTTTTCGTGCTCTGGGTAACCAACGGAAGCCTGAAGCCGTGTGCGCGACGTGGACCCAGCCACAGGCCGGAGGCCTATGCTACTTGCTGGGCGATTCGCAACCCAATCCTTGTGGTATCGAACCGGTGGCCGAGCAACTTCACGGTCAGAATCGGTATGTTCCACTTGCATTTGCCCATTGTATCGCGAGATTGGCTTAGGCGTCGCCAACTCGGCAGGCGGTTCGTAGTGCACGTTAATCAGTCAACGAGGATTCACATTTCATGCGTCAAGTCATGTATTTCCTGATTCTCTCTTCTGCTCTCTTCGTCATGTCAAGTTGTTCAACCACCAGCAGTTCCCGCGGTCCGCTTGCGGGGACCGGCTACGAATTTGATTCGGGATTTGACATGCTCGCCGCCGAAACCTTCGCAGTGATCCTTCCCGAGTCGCCGTCACCGATGAGCATGCTGTTGCGAAAACGTATCTTGCAGGAGGTGTCGTACGAGTTGGAACAGAAGCGATATCGGCGCGTCATGGAACGCGAGCAGGCGGATCTATGGATAACCGTACACGGCACGTCGCGCCAGGTCATCGACACCATGACGTACAGCAATGTCTACTACACCCGGACCTACCGGCGCGGTGGATGGGATTATTACGGCGGCTACCCCGGTACCTTTGTCACGACACGCGAGGAGGGAACCTTAATGCTGGATGTGATTGATGCCAAGTCTAAAGAATTGGTGTGGCGGGGATACGGCACAACGCGAGTATTCGGTCGCCAAATTGAGATCAGCAATAGTGAGATGCACCAGGCTGTCCGGCAACTTCTGAGAAGCTTTCCCGTAAGGGCGTTACAATCGGCGCCCGCGAATTGAATAGCGGCCATGGCCGCCAGTAGTGGTTCTTCCGGGATTGCTGCAATGCAACGCTACGTTTCAAAATTGGGACATCTCTCAAGATTGCGGCTCTCCCATTGCTTTTCGCGGACTCTTGTTCCATTATAGGCATTTACGGGGCATTGTGATTTTGGCATGCATCCAGCGGCCAGTTCCGACGTGGTCCGTTCACCGACGCGTGTGCGACGGCAATCTCGACTACTGCTGGAACGGATCGTGTGTGCCGTCGCCGCGATCAAAAACGAAGATATTCCAATGTCTCTCCGCCGATTTATAAAGCTCCTACTTATAGCCGGCTATGTCGTCGTATCTGCCGGTCTCCTCTTCCATACCTCCACCACTCACGACGTATTGGGCAAGTACTCTGCGGTCTACTTTGCCTGTATGGTCGCCTTTGTTCTCTCGTTTTATCCGGCGTCCAAATTGATGAACTTCATATTGTCCGAAACAACGTTCAATGCACATGGAAAAAGACCCATTGTGCTACGGCCGATCCACAAGGCTGCTTTTTATGTGATCATGTTGATCTGCATGTGCGCGCCATTTGAATGGCATCTTCGGCACACGAAAAAAGAGGAGGCAACGAAACGATATCGGGCCATGCTTGACGCGTACCACCCGTTTCTCCAAATCGAAGCGGCACGAAGTCAGGTGCAGAAAGCCAGTGCGCTATACGATTATGACGTAAAGGGTCGCGAGTTTGCCAGGATCAAGGCGCCGGATGTATTTCGAATAATTGCCCTGGGAGGCTCAACGGTTCAGTCGATTGAAGTTGATGTGGAAAAGAGCCATATGCAATTGCTGGAAAAGCGGTTGGCGGCGCAATATCCGAATCGGAACGTCGAAGTGTTGAATTTCGGTTATTCCTGGCATACCTCCCAGCATTCTCTGATGAAGTACCTTTTCCGACTCAGTGACTATGAACCTGATATGATCATTGTGTGGCACGGAATCAACGATCTCATTCGATCATTTCTCGCGCCGGAATTCACTTATGGTCCGTACCAGTCCGATTATTCACACTTTTGGGGGCCAAACGCCTACATGGTGTTTTATTATCACAACCACCAAATGTCCCAGCCCGAACCCATCTTTCGACCGAATTCTCAGCTGTTGAGTCTAATTGTGGATTTCGCTGCCTTGAACCTGTATACCGATATTACGGGCGAAACGCTTCCCGAACAACGCAGTAGCGTATCACCGCGTGGCGAAGGGCAGTCGCCGGCTATCCCGCCATATGTTCGATTTCGCAGCATCTCGGAGTTTTCAAGAAACATGCGACGTCTCGTCTCCATCGTGAAGGCAGATGATACGGTCATCCTGATGGCTACGCAAGGCAATGCATACAGGATGGACGGTAGCGATGAGGAGCTTGAGAAATTGACGCTTCACAAGCAGTTTTGTACCGAGAATGGCGTACCCGTATCGATCGAATCGATGGTATCAGGGATGGCATTGTTCAACGAAGAAACGCGTCGCATTGCATCAGACTACGACGTTGCTTATGTCGATCTGGAAAAGGACATACCGAAGACCGCCCACTACTTTACCGATGACTGTCATTTGACGGAGGCAGGCAATGAGCTTGTGGCTGAATCTCTCTTTGCTCATATTGTGACGTCCGCCGTGATCGTCGATCGTTGAACTATTCGCCCGAAAGCCCATCAAGCGCAGGAGCCACTTTAGCGTACGACACGACGTTATCGGCAACCCGTCGTCCTGTCCCGCCACCTCTTACCAGCATGTCAGAATCCGCAAGAAACGCGCCAAAGCACCGAGACGACCCGCCTCAGGCTCGCGCAGACACAATCAGCGATTTATAGATCGAAGGCGGCAAAGCGCCAGGCCGAAAATCAGAAGGAATAGTGTCGATGGTTCCGGTACGGCTGCCGTTATCGGCCCCGACGAGGATGCAAAGCCTAGCGTCAATCGCAAGCGCTCCGTTGGACCGACGGTACTGCCGAGAGCCGTCGCTGTGTTGATGTCGCCATCGATAGCATTCGCCACGGACGCCGGAATAGCTGAATTGCCGAAGGAGGCGAAGCTGGCAGCAACATTGGCGAATTCCGTGCTGGTATCGGCAAAATTCAGTTGAACTTCGGCAATATTCATGGCGCCGCCGTGCGGCGGGAACTCATAGGCCGCCTCGATCGTGACGTACTCGCCATCGATATCGAATGCACCCGCCGCATTCGAGTAGAAGACGTCGTAGAATTCGATCGACGTTCCGCGAAAGTCCCAATTACCACCGCCAAGCGGATTTGCCAGACGCGTTGCTAGTTCACTACTGTTCACTCCGAACGTGTGGCTGAAAATCGACGTTGTTTGTTCCCAGAGCGTAATGGAATTGAGATTGACGATGTCGCGAACGGCTCCGGCACTCACTGTATTGGCGATTGTGATGCATAGCGCGATCGAGAAGATGAACCGAAAATGCCATATTGCCTTCAAATTATTACCTCCTTTCAAGCTGGACAACGAATACGATGCAGTACGGGATTACGTGTTTCTGAACGTATATGAGGCCTCCGTCAAGCACTTTGAGCGACTCCCTGTTCCGGTGGGGGGCCGAGATGCACCGACAACCGGCGTCTTACACTTCCAGCGCATGGTCTTAGGATAACCCCGACCGGCGCCACTTCAAGCCTTGAATCCCGCCGGTAAAGGACGCATCTGTCGGCACTGCGACCCTCGCTGTAGCCGCAGAATCCTCTTGGGCCACCTTGAATTCAATTGTTTCGATTGACATGCCAGTCCTCCGAAGCGCTTCATGTCTGTGGCCCAATTATTGCGATATTAACTCGAAACCAGTAGTGATGTCCAGGTCGCGGCGTTGGATGCATATCGGCATGCATGTTCCAACTCGAAATCGTCAATTGCCAACTTTTTGGGTTTAACAATTCAATGAAAATCACCAATGAGCGGGAGGAGTTGGCAACAGCCGGCAGATTGCACTGGTTTCACTGGGGCGCTGTTCTGCTTTCGCTTGCGGTTACCATCGGCGCCTGGTTGCTGGCGAAAAAGCAGCTGGATGAAAAGATCCAGGCGCAATTCGTTCGCGAGTCGGATCACGTTGTTGAGCTGATTTACGAGCGAATGCAAAAATACGAAGACGGCTTGTGGGCCGGCGCGTCGGCGATCCAGGCAAGTGGTGGTGACATATCGTTCGACAAGTGGAAAAAATTCGCTAATACGCAGCGGATAGATCTTAAGTATCCGGGTATTAACGGAATCGGCGTGATTTTTCGGATCTTCCCTGAAAATGTGGATGCGTTCCTGCAACGGCGAAGAGTTCAAGATCCTGATTTCCATATTCATCCGGAGCACAAAGAAAACGAATTCTGGCCGATTGCGTATATCGAACCGGTTGAGCCGAACCGACAGGCAGTCGGGTTGGATATGGCTCATGAAGAAAATCGATTTACGGCTGCGAAGAAGGCCTGCGATTCCGCGGACGCACAAATTACAGGGCCCATCGTTCTCGTTCAGGATTCCGAGAAAACGGCCGGCTTCTTGTTTTACGTGCCATTTTACAAGGACAAAATTGACGAGAGCGTCGAGATCCGGCGAAGAAATTTTGTAGGACTGGTGTACGCGCCCTTTGTAATGAAAAAGCTGATGAAGGGCGCACTTGAACGTGAAAAACGCCACGTTGGCATCCGAATCAATGACGGAGATGAAGTTATTTACGACGAACACATTGACACTGAATTTGATTACGACAAGAACCCGTTGTTTCGCAAGTCGTACGACGTCGATCTTTATGGACGAAATTGGAACATTGATATTCGCAGTACGAAGGCATTCAGGGCCGCAACGCGATCGCACCAACCTTATCTGATCTTGGTCGGTGGGATAATCATCGACAGTCTATTGTTGGCTCTTTTTGTCACTATGGCAAAATCGAATAAGACGGCTCTTGATTTCGCAGATCGAATGTCGTCAGGATATCAACAAAAGGCCCGGGATCTGGAAAAAACCAATGAACGTCTGGTGGTCGAAGTAAAGGAGCGACAGGAAGCAGAGGCATTGGCCGCACAATATTCTCAGGCAAAGAGCGACTTTCTCGCGAATATGAGTCACGAAATTCGGACACCGATGAACGCGGTTGTTGGGATGACAGATCTTGTTCTCGATAGTGAGCTTACGCCGCTGCAACGAGACTATCTCACCACCGTCAAGTCGGCGTCAAAGTCGTTGTTATTGCTTATCAACGACATACTGGATTTTTCGAAGATCGAGGCCAGAAAATTTAACATTGAGGCCATACCATTTGATTTCCGGGACTGCATTGGCGACGTTTTCGGAACGCTGGGGCCGACTGCCCATGAAAAACGAATTGAGTTGATCTATCGTGTCGCTGACGATGTCCCCGGTGTCCTCGTCGGTGATCCGCGACGAATCAGGCAGGTCATCATAAATTTGGTTGGCAACGCCATAAAGTTTACGGCCATTGGCGAGGTGTTTGTCAATGTTGAACGGAGCGAAAGCCAGCCGATGGTGACGGGGCAACCAGTCGGCGAGGCATGTACCCTGCAAGTTTCAATTGCCGATACCGGCATCGGTATTCCCCCAGACGGACAGGAACGCATTTTCGAACCGTTCTCACAACTGGACGGTTCGACGACGAGAAAATTTGGCGGAACCGGGCTCGGCACGTCAATTTCGGCGCAATTGGTCGCTATGATGCATGGCAAGATCTGGTTGCAAAGTCCGTCGAATAACACAGGAATCGGTGGGGCGGGAAGCACATTTTTCTTTACCGTGGAAACGACTGTGGGGCCGCCTTCGTCCGTCAAGCCGATGCGAATCAGCGAGGCATTGCGAATGACGTCGGTGCTGATCGTCGATGACAACAATACGGTTCGTGAGATGCTGAAAGAGATGCTGGAGAGCTGGGGTATGATTGCGGATACAGCCGCGAATGGTAAGGACGCAATACAACGGATGAAGGAGAAAGCGGAGCAGAGGTCACCATTTAGACTCGTTATCATCGATTCCGAAATTCCCGACCTCGGCGAGAACCTGCTCAATGAGGAAATCAAACAGACTTCCGGGCCGAGCTGCGGTATTGTCACGACGCTTTCGACCGCAGGGGCGGGAGGCGAGCACACCCGATACAATGCACCACGGGCTTCGGCATATGTGATTAAACCTATTCAGCCCCGTAGTCTACTGGCCGCAATTCAGACGGCTCTTGATTTCCATGGGCATAATCAATCCGTATCGACTAAACTGCTGGCAAAGGAAGTCCATCAAGAGACAGATCATTCCAACCAGTTACGTTTCCTGCTTGCCGAGGACACGGTGTTTAATCAGAAATTGGCTACTGCTCTGCTCGAAAAAAGAGGGCATCAGGTTGTTGTTGTCGGAGATGGACAGAAGGCACTGGATATTCTGGAAAATGAGCAGTTTGATGCTGTACTGATGGATGTTCAAATGCCCAATATGGATGGATACGAAGCAACAGCCTCGATGCGGAAACGCGAACAAGCATGCGGTGGCCCTCGAATACCCATCATTGCCATGACAGCGCATGCAATGAAGGGAGATCAAGAACGGTGTCTCCGGGCCGGCATGGACGCTTACGTGCCCAAACCAATTGATCCCGGCGTTCTATTTGGTGTAATCGATAAAATCTTTCCTGCGGATGCCCGAAAATCGACCAGCGACTGCATCTAGAGTGGCCATACATTCCTCATTGTGTCAGCTTGGACGATGATAAGAGCCGCTGAATGACAACCAGTCGCCCACACCCACAGTTTATCGCGGGTACACTACAAGAAGTTTGCACGCACTCGCTGTTCGGAGAAATGTGGCATGCGCAGCAATCCCACAACATCATGTAACACGATTACTGATAACGACTTGCCCATCAAGCGATCTGTCTGAGTGCCGTCCCGCTCAGCGGGACGGCACTCAGACAGATCGCAACTCGGTTTACGATCACTTTACTGATAGCCGCCGGCTTGAGCATGGATCATGACAGGAACTGTAACGTGGTCGCCCGTACCGTCGATTTGATGCCCCCCAAAATGAGCTTTCAACTTTACAGGGCTTTTACCTCAGACTGCTGAGCCCTGTGGACGGCTTTGTTTCTGTTGAATCAGTCCTTGTTGATATGCCGCCTCAGGTCGGCCAAAAATTCGAGACCACCGGCAGCGGGAAATCCGTAAAATAGTTTCGACATGTCAAAAAACGCGTGATAGAGGTCAAGTCTCTTTACCTTCGAGTCGCAGATAATCTTATCTCATATCTGCGACGATCCACACGTCGTTTATTGGTATCGGCGTGCCTGCCAATTTGAGATTGTTCTTGACCGTTCCGAATATTTCTGCCGTTTCCGCAGTTGCCTGCAGTATGCGCACGGTTGGCTTTGAGAGAAATGCCACCAATTTTTTCTGTTCTCGGCTTCTTTGCTTCCGCCTCGAAAACCGGCATAAAGTTCGCCGAGCACGAATATCGACATAAATACGGTTTCCGCGGCCGATAAAGCGCCGAGTATAGTACGACTTCCAGAGAGATAATCGGTGTAGGCATTGGTATCAAGGATGATCTTTTTCATCGCCAGTCCGCTGGATTAATGTTTCCTGTGTCACCTGTGACATCGTTGAAGTCCGTCAGATCGGTGTCCGACCGGACGCCACAGAGTTCGATAAAATCGCGTTCGTGCAGCCTCGCTGACGTGGGCTTTATTCCCAGTGCCTGCTCCAGCAGGTTTTTGACGGTATTATTGACACTTCGACCGTCCGCATCTGCTTTGCTCTTGATCATTCTGGCCAACTGTTCATCTACGCCATGTATGGTAATGGATTTCATGATTTGATTGATGCGGTTTGTGGTCTATCGTTCGAATTACTCATTGATTCATTATTGGCAAGAAATGAATCATAATCGTAGAATGTCAATGCTGTTGGCGGCTGCATGCAATTTTGAGAGTCACTTGTGATATGGAAAAACCAATTGTCAGCGTGATCATTCCGGTTTATAACCGTGAACAATATATTGAGGAGGCGATTCGCAGTGTATTGGATCAGCATTACGAGCCCGTCGAAATCGTTGTTGTCGACGATGGGTCGACGGACGGTACGCCAGAGATACTCTCGCATTTCCCGAACACAACGCGCATTACCCAGGCTAATCGCGGTGTTGCGGCAGCGCGCAATACCGGAATTTCCCGTGCCGCCGGCAGCTATATCGCATTTCTGGACAGCGACGATAGTTGCATGCCGGATCGATTGACTGCCTGCATGAACCATATGCTGCGCAATCCCGATACAGACTATATATTGGGGCAGGAGCAGATGTTTCTGGAACCGAACCACGCGAGGCCGGTCCACATAAAACAGGAATGGCTGGAACATCCGAAAATGGCAGCAAACACCGCAGTTTTGTTCGCCAGGTTGACGTGCTTCGAAACCGCAGGATTGTTTAATACGGACTATGTGTCGGGCGAGGATACGGAATGGCTGTTTCGAGCCAGCGATGCCAAGCTTAAGCTGGTGCGCCTCTCCCATACCATGATCCGGCGAAGAATTCACAGCTCAAACCTCTCAACGGCACATAAAAAACAAGAAAACAGCGTCCTGATCAACGTCTTGCGAGACTCTATCAGGCGTAAATGAGTCCGAGCAATGCTGCTCATCGGAGTTGGACATCGCATGGACAGCATGCTTACATTGAACACAACGGATGAACCAGAAAGGGAGAAACATTATGGACTGGGCAGGCTTTAGTACGGACGGCTTGGATTCCGTCGAGTGGAAGGAAAAGATGAAGCAGGCGTATGGCTGTCGCGCGAGAATTGTAAGAAACAAAGAGGAAATGGACAGCGTGGTCGTGAACGAGTATATCATGCCGCGATTTCTATTTGACCTGTCCAGGAATCGCGATTTCATCATGATGGCGGCGACCGGCAATACGCCAAAGGGCATCTGGGCGCTGCTGGCAAAAGTATTGAATTCCAATCAGTCGTTGCTGGAAGGGTTTCGCCGGATCGCTTACGTCTCGCAGCTGGACGAGCGATTGAATATACCGAAAGACTCTGTTCACTCATTCTCACATTATGTTCTTACCAGAATAATTGAACCAATCGGAATGGACGCAAGTCACATGCATTTGCTCGACGGCTGTGCGCAGGATCCCTTCAAGGAGATAAAGAGCCTTGCGAATTGGATCATGTGCATGTCGAAGATTGGCCCTGATTTGGCGATCGTGCCGTTCGGCCCCGATCACATAGCCTATATACTGAAGGGCGTGTCCCGCCTGGACACATGTAAAATCGTCAGGTTTACGGAAAAAACACTGGCGGCGATGGCGCGCGAATTTGAGGATTCGGAATATCCGGTGCCGTCGCACGGGATGACTCTGGTCGGCGAGCTTCTGGACAGTCAGGCGTTTGTACGACCGTGCTCGAACGTGAATTACGCCGACATGGTTCGGCGCAGTCTCGAAAGTGAGATGACTCCGGAGTGCACAGGTACATACCTGCAGTGTTACCGTTTCTGCGTGGCCGTGATCACACTCGATGTTGCCAATGCAGCGGGCTTGTCGCGCCAAAACCATGAGTATGACTGGAGTTTGGTTCCGGAGTAACAGTGTCGCGCGACGATCGTGGCTTAGCTCACTGAACGTCCAGGCGCACGACGCTGCCGGTCTCTGGTGCGGCTTCGTCGTAGCCAATGATGAATAATCGTTCAGGATCTATTTTTCCATTCTCTACCAGATAGTCGCTCACGGCCTTCGCACGACTGTTGGCCAGATGCCTGAGGTCATCACTACTGCATGTGATGCTGTCCAGGACCGCTGCGCGCATTTGCTCTGACGTTGCATCTGGAGACTCCGTGTCTTTGGCGCCTTCCGCCTTATCGCCATCGTCATATTCTTCGCTCCCGTCGCCGTTGGACTCGATCGGTTGCCGCAATGTCACGAACGCCTCCCGCAGAAAATTCCGTCGTTCCTCGTCGCTGAGTACGACATCGGCGGCGGGCACGGGCACCTTGCCGCGGCTCTGGTCATCTCTCAATTTCGCACGCACCAAATTCTGCTCGAGAAGGCGTACACGCAACGTGCGTGCATCCTGTTCCGGTTCAATTGAGCCTCGAATGCCCAGATTTACACCCGGCCGACTGTGAAGCGCCTTTGCGAGCGACTTGAGAATCGCGTGGTTCGCAGCGTCGACCTGGGCATTGCCGGGCTGAAACGTAATGACGTCCAAAGGTTGTTCGGATCCCACGACGGAAGCCAACGCGGCGAACGGCGAGGTGACAACACGAGTCAGCATATTTCTCAGCGTTCGAATGATCGTGCGACCGATCTTAAACTCTGGATCGTCAAGGTCGCCCTCGATCGGCACGTCCAGGGTAATCACGCCGGCACGGTCACGCAGCAGGGCAATGGCCTGCTTTAGCGGAAGTCCAATGGCATCGTCGCTCGTTACCTTATCCGCCAGGCGGAATTGATCGAGCACAACAACGTTCCCGGCGGAGAGCTGCCGGTTGCGTACTGCGTATCGCAAGTTTACGCCTAATTTACCCTGTCCTATTGTGTAACCCAGATAGCGCCCTGAGTAGGGTGTGAACGGCGATAGCTCCAGATTGGAGCACGCTACGGCAAGGTCCAGAGACAGCGATTCGTCGAACGGATTCGCTGCTCCTGATATGGAAATTGGCGCGCGTCCATCGAGGAGACCATGAAGGCCGATGGTTGCTTGTGTTTCCGGATTCGAGTCCAGGCCGGTGACCTTACCGCCGAATTCGGAAAGTGCGGCGTCGAACCGGGGCGATGCCGTGAGGTCCGAAAACTGGAATGTCGCATTCTCAAGAGTGACCCGGGCAAGCGAGAGCGCCGGAGCCGGAACCGCCGTCGCGGGTATTGTGGATGTCGCAGTGGCGGGAGACGCCGCCGTCTGCATGCGAACCAGTTGTGTGACATTCATTGATCCGTCTTCTCGTATGACCATCGCGCAGAATGGCGCCCGCAACGTCAGGTCTTCGACGTGCAGTGACGGTGGTGCAGACTCCCAGGATACACCCGAAAACGACAATGAATCCCAACTGAACAGGCGCTCGCCATTGTGATTGTCGATCACTGAGAAATCCTCGATCGACAATGTGCCGGTGCCGCTTACGGCCGGCGTACGGTCCGACATCATGAAGCGTATGTCCGCCACCGCGTCTATGTGACCGTCAACCACCGTTACCAGCAGTTGCTCGGCGAAATACGGCTGAAACATGGGAATGTCGATGCCCCGAAGACTGAGGCTGCACGTGCCGCCAGGCGGATTTGCCGTGAACGTACTGGTGATGCCTACTTCTTGATCTTCGCCGAGTTGCGCGGAGATGTCAAGGTTGCTCGACGCGTCGGGCTGGTTTGTGATGTTCGTCGCGGTCACGTCAATACGGCTCAGCGTTAACGTGACAGATTCCGAAGGAACATGGTCGGTCCATGCCACGTTATGATCGCGAATCGCGGCACGACGTATGTCCACCTGCCAGGCGTCTGTGCTTGTTTCGGTTTCGGCTGGTTCTTCATCTGCCTGACTGGTACTGCCTGCTGGTGAGACAGCGGCAATGTCTTTTCGATCGAAAGGTCTCTGCCAGTTTAGCTTATTGTCCGCAGATCGTTCGAAATTGAACGTAGCCGAGGTAGATGTGATGTCTTCCACGATCACGCTCGAAGCGCCTGAGTCCACATAAAGTCCGGTCATGCTGAAGACGCCGAGATCACCAAGCACCGTGTCCGTATCTACATCGCGCAGCTTCACGTCGGCGATAGCCAGTTTCGGCAACAACACGCGTTGGCCGTTTTCCGCGAGCAGGCCGTCGGCGGTGATCGCGCCGACCGCCAGCATGAGATGCACCGGTGTCGCAAGCCCGGTGTCACGATAGTCAATGCTCCACCGACTCAGTTGTAAACGGTCCAGTGCAACCGTCCAGATAGCCGGTGCTGCCGCGCCGGCCGCAGGTTCTGGCTCTGTCACGGCATCGGTGGCGGCATCGGTGGCGGCATCGGGCGCACCAATGTGTTCGATATTGAGCGAACCGTCCGCGAGCCGCTCCAGGCTGATCACGGCGTCGTCTATCGTTACATGACCGATTCGGAAATCGGTATCCGGCCAACCCGCTTCGATCCCGCCGACATGCAGATTCGGAATCTCGACGACCGGATCCGGCGCCGCGACAGATCCGGAGATGACGAGTGACGTAACACGTGTGTTGAGTGCGGTGACGCAGACATGCGCCTGCGGCGCGGCGGTCACCGAGATTTCACAATCAACCGTCACGATTCCGTCGAGCACGCGGGCACGAACAGCCGGCTGGTAAAACGGGGCGTACTTCGAGATAGGAATGCCGTCGACGACCACGTCACCGCTGAACGAGGGTGGTGTCACTGCAACGTTGCCTGCGATACTCAATAACTCGCCGACTTCGGACGTTGCGGAGAACACGAGATTTGCCGTCGTGTCGGCCGCTGTACTAAGGCCGGATATCTCAAGATCTATCGGTGCGACAATAGTTTCGAAGTTGGCGTTCGCTGAGGCATCGGAATATCGCACCGTCGCTGCATTGAGCATAATTGCGTCGATCTTGAGCATGGGTTGCTCAGCGATTGGTGGACGGCCCGCAGCGGGTTTCGCGTCGCTACCCGGCGATGCCGGAGTTAATGCGGTCAGTTGCGCGATGTCACCGTTACCCAATCGGTCTATATTGAGGCGCAGGCGGTCGCACGTGATGTGTTGCACATGCCATTCACCGGCATCGACGCGGCTCGGCGCCAGCGCGACCTGCAGGTGGGGTAGATTGACAAAGGGGCGGCCCTCCAGATCCTCTACATTGACATCGCGCAGCGTCACACTGCCCTCGACCGTGATCTCCGGGGCAACACCGACCGAACCCGCGAGCCGTATCTTCGCCTCCGCGTCGACGACGGCGCGCCTTACGTCAACGACATGAGCCTCGGGGACATAAGGCAGGTAGTCCGTAAGCGCAAGGTCCCGGACGGACGCACTAAGGTTGCCGACCGGTGCATGCACGGCCGCTACCCCGTTCCAGGTGGCGGCGATCACGGCGCGATTCAACCGTGCATCGATCGTCACAGCACATGGCGCATCATCCGGTTGTGGAGACGTCGACACGTCTGTCGCGCGTAGATGCAGACCTCCGATACTGTGCCTGTGTGTCACCACGTGATCATCTACGACAACGTGAGCGCGTTGGATTGCTATTACCGCGATTCTCAGAGGTTTTGACTTGTCCTCTTCTCTAGTATCAGTATCCGGGCGATCCGGCTCGGCCGAGATGAGATCAGAAAAATTAAACGTTGTGTCGCTCAGCCGCCGAATACGAATATGCGGTTCATCGATAACAATGCGATCGACCGCGGGCTTGCCGACAAGTGTTGTCCAACGCAAATCCACGATCAGCCGGTCCACCGCGATGAACGCACTGTCATCACGATTATCGATGCATACGCCTTCTGCGGTGAGGCGCAAGAGAAACGGGTTGAAAGACAGACGACGGACCGACACCTCCCTATGCAAAGCGTCGGATGCCTTTCGAGTCACCGTGTTGCGCACCCAGATCGGCATCATTAACCATAGTGCGGCGATTGCGGCGACCAATACTGGTGCACCATAAATTTTTGCGTTTCGGCGCATGATTACCGCCTCCTCAGTCAGTCTCCCAAATCCGTGAACCAATGCCCATCTCTCGGATGGTGAAACTACCCGTACGGCAAGATTTGTCAATTACGTAATGCACCGGTATACAGGTATACCGGCGTGCAGATTGTGGAACCGGTAAGGCAATGAAATAGGCAGATCGATACGGCAACGTCCTGCACCTTGGTCGCGGTTTACAAAATCCAGTAAGCGATGAATAGGCCGTGGAGCGGACCGCGAATAGGCGCCAATGGACGCGAATCGACAGTTAGGGCCGTCCACCGTTACCGCGTCTTGTATTGCCCTCACAGCGCTGGGGCGGTCATCTCCGCTTGGAGTGCGAGAGGGGCGCGAGCCGTTTCGTTTCGGGTCGGCGGTCGGGTGAGTCGGGTGAGTCGGGTGCCAAAACGCGGACCCGACGATCTGTTGTTGGAGTTCACACTTTAGTGTGGGTTTCACGTCACGCTTAGCAATGCCGCATGGTATTGCGCAAGCACGCTGAAGCGCGAACTCCAACAACCTGCAGAATCGCTTGTGTTGTTGGCGTTCATACCGAAGAGCGAACAGCCCCAACGAAAGGTGTGCTCACCTTGTCTCTGTCGTTCCGAGATCACACCGCGGCGAAGGCCTGCTTGAGATCGTCCAGAAGATCGTCGATGTGCTCGATACCTACGGAAAGCCGGACGAGATCCGGTGTGAGGCCGCTGGCCCGCTGCTGCTCTTCGGATAGCTGGGAATGCGAGGTGCTCGACGGGTGCAGCACCAGGCTCTTGGCGTCGCCGACATTGGCGAGATGTGAAAAGAGCTTTAATCGGTCGACAAAAGCCGAGCCGGCGGTGACGCCGCCCTTGATGCCGAAAACGACCATGCCGCCGAATCCGCGCTTGAGGTACTTGCTTGCCACCGGGTAGGTAGGATCGTCTTCGAGGCCCGGGTACCGTACCCAACTCACCTTGTCGTGGGACTTCAGGTAGGATGCTATCGCCGTTGCGTTTTCGCAGTGGCGCTGCATGCGCAGCGGCAGTGTTTCCAGGCCTTGGAGAAACATCCACGCATTGTCCGGCGATATACACGCACCGAGATTCCGCAGCGGCACGAGCCGCATTCTCATGATGAACGCAACAGGGTTGAGATCGCCAAGGTCGTGGGCGTAGCGCAGGCCGTGGTAGCCAGTATCAGGTTCATTGTAGAGCGCGAACTTCTTGTCGGTCCAGTCAAATTTTCCGGCGTCAGCCACAATGCCGCCGATTGCGGTACCGTGTCCGCCCATCCATTTCGTGAGTGAATTTATAACAATATCGGCGCCGTGATCGATTGATTTCAGCAAATACGGGGTGGTAAAGGTGCCGTCAACGATAAGAGGAAGATGATGCTTTTTGGCGACTGCGGACACCGCTTCGATATCGGTGAATTCCAATACCGGATTGCCAATTGATTCGATATAGATTGCGCGCGTCTTATCTGTTACCGCCGCGTCGAATGCCGCTGGATTGCGACAGTCGACGAACCGGGTCGTGATGCCGAATTGCGGCAGGATGCTGTCAAACATCGTATAGGTACCGCCATAGAGATTTGAGGCGGAGATAATCTCGTCGCCACACGAGCAGATGTTGACGATTGTATTGTGTACGGCAGCAGTTCCGGAGGCCAACGCGAGGGCGGCGCCGGCGCCTTCGAGTGCTGCGACGCGTTGCTCGAGCGTGTCCTGCGTGGGGTTCATGATGCGGGTGTAGATATTGCCGAATTCTTTCAGCCCGAAAAGATTAGCGGCGTGTTCGGTGTTGTTGAACACATAGGATGATGTCCGATACAGCGCGACACCCCGTGCATTAGTTGTAGGGTCCGGTGTTTGCCCGGCGTGCAGGCAGTGGGTTTCGAATCGATGGTTCTCGCTCATGTCTTACCTCGGTTTTGGATGTTGGTTGGATACCCCTGCCGGGGTGAATCGTTGCGTGGCATGCCGCTCTGTGCGCAGCATTCACATATTGGATTCATGATTTGCAGTTAAATTTCCCGTCCCAGCCCGTCCTTCTTCTTGAGCAAAAGTGCGACGTGCATGCAGCGCCACAGCTTTTCATCGCATTGCCGGGACAGGCGGAGGTCTCTGTGGTGCAGCGTCGTGGCGATTTTCTTGCGGATGCCGTCCGGGGCAGGCAACGCGTACAATGGAAATGCCCATTTCGAGCATCCCAGAAAGCCCTGCACGGCGTCGATTTCGAAAACCTTTTCGATCGCCGCGAATGTACTCCGCTCGAAGGGCCATTCCCAGGCGGCATCGGATTGAAATGGTCGATAAAGCCGACGAATGCAGCGAATCGGCAATGACGTCGTCATGGGATCGTAGCTGACGATGATGCCACGACGGCTCAATTTACTATTGAGGCGGTGGAGAAATGTCTCGAAATGTTCAAAGTGATGCATTACGCCGTAGGCATAAATCACGTCGAACTCGCCTTCATCGAATTCGGGTGAGAGGAAATCCACGGCCATGGCGCGCGCATCGGGACAATCGAGCCGCAGGAGTTTTTGCGCCAAACGCGAAATACCCCGGTTACTCAGATCGATACCGATGTACTGCCGGGCGTTTGTTGCGAGAAATGGGCTTAGTGTGTTGCCGCTGTAGCACCCAAGATCAAGAATTTTCTTGTCGCTTAGGTCCCCAAGCCATTGCTTATGAAGCTCGTAGGCGTCGGTCTTGATGCGTACATCGGTTCGGAAACGGCTGAAAGGGCCATTACGGACGTGCGACCACGTTTGTGTCATCACACTGCGACATGGCCGCGGGTTATCGTAATAGACAGCCTGGCGGTGATTCAATGCCAGCATTGACTTCGTTTTATTCATTCAGGATCGACACAAGAGTTTCGATCACTGTCCTGCCGTGAACGGCAATTGTCGATGCCGAGGAGGTGGAGGAGCGTGATTGGGTCTGCGGTGCGAGGACAGGCGGGCCTCCTGACACGGCTGCCAAATCCGTCGATAAACCTAGTTGATGCATCCGTCTGCTGCGGAAAGTAGCCTCAGGGTATTTTCGATACCAACCCCCAATACAATGAAAATTCACGGATAACACGGTTAAATTCATCGAAATCCACCGGCTTTGTGATATACGAGCAGGCACCGCTTTGATACGATCTTGCGATGTCCTCGTCACGGTCGCTAGTCGTCAACATGACCACCGGGATTTTGTTGTGATCCGGCGACTTCTTGAGCTCTTCCAACACTTCGAATCCGTTAATGCGCGGCATGTTAATATCCAGAAGTATGAGGCCGGGCCGCCGCGCCGATTCGTATGGTGCGCGATTGAAAATGTAGTTCAGCGCCTCCTCGCCGTTGGAAACGACGGCGAGAAGGTTCACTAAATTGGCCTCTCTGAACGCATCGCGCACCATCGCGACATCGTCTTCATTGTCTTCTGCCAGAAGGATTTCCAGTATCTTTGCTGGTTTCCGAAATTCGTACATCGTTGCGTTCCTTTGATCGTGTTCATCGGCCCGGTTCCTCACGGATAGGTTTACTCTAGTGCCCGATCTCTAAAAAAACAACTGCGCAATAATGCCCGTACGCGGGCCGCCTGCGTGAGACACATGTCTTAAGCTATCCACCTTGCGTGCGTTGCGGTGTCGCCGGCTCAGCGTGTGAGGAGAATACTGAATGTCGAACCCTCTCCTTCACGGCTTTCGACCTCCAGGCGGTATCCCAGCACCTTGCACAAAGACTGTGAGATACTGAGCCCAAGTCCGGTGCCGGAGTGTTTGCGCGATATACTCGTATCCGCCTGCTGAAAGGCCTCGAAGATCACGGAAATTTTCTCTTGCGGAATACCGGATCCGGTGTCGATGATATCGATCCGAATCGGGATGTTTATTTCGGATACGGTAATCTTTACCGTTATGCTGCCGGAATTCGTAAACTTAATAGCGTTACCGATCAAGTTTATCATCACCTGCTTCAAGCGCACTCGATCCGTGTCTATCGGGGCAATGTTCGGGGGGACAATTTCCACGATATCAAGATTCTTGTCGCGAACCTGGGTTTCAAATTGGCGCGTGACCTCATGTACCAGCTCGTCCAGCCGTTCTTCGGTGATGTCCAGCCGCACTTTTCCGGACTCAATCTTCGACAGGTCCAGAATACTGTTGATCAGCGTGAGCAGATGTTTGCCGTTCTCACAGATTCGGTTGACGTAGACCAGTTCCTTCTCGGAAAGGTTTTCGTCTTTGTTTTTCAGGACGATGTTGGCAAAGCCAATCACCGAATTTAGGGGTGTACGTAGTTCGTGGCTCATGTTCGCCAGGAAGATGTTCTTGTGGCGGTTGGCTTCCAGCGCACGGTCACGAGCCAGGACGAGGTCGTAGTTGACCTGTTTGAGCTTCTTCTGAGTATTCTGCACCTTCTCCAGTGCATTCTGGCCATCCTTGAAGGTCATGAAGTAGTCTATGATCAAACCGGCCAACGGCATGAGATACACGAGTATTTTTATGAAGTGGGCAATATTGAAGTGGTTGTCGAAGAGCGCCCGTGAGCCTGCGGCCATGTGAACATGAAGGACGACGTTGGGTATTACGCTCAACCAGATGCCGTATGAAAAGAGGCTGGGGCGGCGGCGATGAAACCGCGACAGTATCTTGACGCCGGCATAGGCGAACAGCGCCAACGGTACGAGGTCGTACGGTCGATAGATGAAGCCCCAAAGCGGTTTATCTGCATAAAGTGTCTGTGGAACACAGTCCCGAAGTATAAGAATCTGCACCATTGCGCAGATCGCGAGCGCCACCAGAATTGTCGTAATAACGATGTTACGAATGTCGGAACGGTAGTCTTTTTTCTGGCTGTAGAGGATCGCACGGACACCAATAGCGAGCACCAGGACGTGACCCACTCTGCAAAGCGCCCAGATCAACGGCGCCAGTTGCAGGTTATGCTGCGATTTTCGCAGGAAGTGATCCGTGAGCGGCCCATGCAGCATGTCCAGCGTGCCGGCGCACAACAGCGCGATACCTACGATCGGGATGATCGCGCTGCGACTGATGCGGAAATGTGTGAGAGTAAAGACTGCTGTCAGGAATACGGTACAGAAGGCGCACCATTCCATGATGCTGTGGGTAAAGCTTGCCGAAATCTCCTGCAGGAACGGCGTGGCGGTGTCACGGGACGGTATGTTCCAATCTACCGAAATTGGGATGGGCCGCGTGTAGGTAACAAAGTCAACACGTACGAGGTTGAGCACAAACGGAATCGTGCACAGAACCACCGTGGCGACGATCATTTTCTGAGAAATGCTGGATTTGTTGTCGGAAGGTGGCGGCCGTGGGCTCATGCGGTTCATGCATGATCATTTAGTTTTAACAGCAACTCGATCGCTTCGATCAGCAGGTCCGGATCGACGATGGGTTTGGTGATGTAGTCGTCGAAGCCCATGGCCAGGAATCGCTCGCGGTCCCCGGCCATTGCATGTGCGGTCAGCGCGATTACCGGCAGGCGGTTATGACGCGGATGGCTGCGAAGTTTTTGCAGCACCTCGGGGCCGTCCATCTCCGGCAGCGAAATATCAAGCAGGACCAGGTCGGGCGCGGATTGTTCGATACCCGCGAGGCCCGCCATTCCCGTCTCGTACTCGTCTATTAGGTAGTCATCACTCAGTATCGCATGTGCAAGCATGCGATTGTCGGGATTGTCTTCAATGATGGCGATTCGTTTCACGACCGGATCTCCAGGAATTCGGCAGCCGGATGGTAAGGTGTATTCTGTGGACTGCGTTCAATATGCCGTGCGGTCGTCGCGGAATCAACTCCGTAGCTTTACAGCTGCTGAAAAATCTTGAACTCGGTTCGCAAGTTTATGGACCGCGAACAATATTGGGCGTCATGGTCAAAAGCGCTGAATTTCTGAGGTATCTATCTCAACGATTTCATACAGAAATAAAATCTCATGTGGTTGATGAGCCGGTTGCCGGTGTTCATGCGGAGTTTCCGGATACGCTCGACGGTCGCCTGCAAGAGGTGCTCAAAGCACAAGGGATTGGATCGCTTTATCAACATCAGCGAGAGGCTTTTGACCGGATCAGTGACGCACGCGACACACTGTTGGTGTCGCGTACTGCAAGCGGCAAGACGTTGTCGTTTCTGCTCCCCATTCTAAATGCCTTCCTTGCGGCGCCAGCGCCGTTTTCCGTGATCCTTATTTACCCGACAAAGGCGTTGTCGCGGGACCAGGAGGGCACTCTGGGCCGGTTGATGCGCGCCGCAGGCATCGATGCGACACTCGGTACGTTCGACGGCGATACGCCGCGAGACGAACGCACGCGAATCCAGCGCTCGGCGCATTTCCTGATTACGAATCCGGATATGCTGCATTCCGGTATCCTGCCCAATCACAACCGGCGGTGGAAGACCTTTCTCTCGCGACTGAGATTCGTCGTTGTCGACGAGGTCCATATGTATCGCGGCGCGTTCGGATCGCACGTGTCCAATGTGTTTCGTCGACTAATACGTATTTGTGGGCTCCACGGCAGCAGCCCCTGTTTCGTGGGGTCCTCTGCAACGATTGGCAATCCCGGCGTCCATGCGCAGGCGCTTTTTCATCGTCCATTTTCCGTCGTCGAAAACGATGCGTCGCCGCGGCCTCGCCGCGATCTGTTCCTGGTAAATCCGCCCCTGGTCCAAAGTCATGGCGACGCTCGCTACCGCAAAGGGCCGGCTGCTGTCACCATCCCGCTGATACGCAAAGCCACAGAATTGGGTATACGTACCATTTGCTTTTGCCGTGCCCGGCAGCAGGTCGAACGTCTGCATCGCGCCGTGGTTGACCGGCATCCGGATTTGCGACATCTGGTGAAGCCGTACCGGGGCGGTCTGCTGCCGAATGAACGCAGGGCGCTAGAAAGAGACCTGGCCTCTGGTCGGTTGAACACGATCATCACCACCAACGCGCTGGAACTGGGCATCGATATCGGGGATCTCGACTTATGCCTGCTGTCCGGTCATCCCGGTTCGGTCGCGAGTTTCTGGCAGCAGGCGGGCAGGGTAGGGCGCAAAGGCAATCAGGCGGTGATCATATATGTGGCGCGCGATACGCCTGTGGATCAGTATCTTGTGAACCACGCCGAATTCATAACCAATACGGCAATCGAACAAGCGTGGCTTAATGCCGATAATCCCTATATCATGATGCAGCATCTTCCGTGCGCTGCGCATGAACATCCGTTGCGGGTCGACGAAGCGGCGTATGATTCCAGCACCTATGAGGTCGCGCTCGACTTCCTGCGCAAGAACGGCACCGTCAAGCCGTACCACGATTGCTTTCGCTATGCCCTTAAAGATTATCCGGCAAAAGGCGTCAGCCTGCGCGGAATGACCGACTACAATATTGATATCTATTGCGGCACCGAAGTGATCGGCGAACTCGATCCAATCGGCGCCCGTGGCACCTTGTATAAGGATGCGATTTATCAGCACCTCGGCACACGGTATATGTCGTTGAACCTTGATTTGCAGAAAAAGCTCTGCGAAGTCGAAGAAGTGAAGGTCGATTATTATACCGAAGCCACCTGGGAAGGTCGTGTGAATCTTACCGAGGTCGACGATACGCAAGCGGTGCACGGCGCTGATATGGCGTTTGGCTCGATCAATGTCAATCGGCAACCGAAACTCTACAAGAAAATCCGTGAGCGAAGCTATGAGAATATCGGTTACGGCCCGATTACGCTTGACCCGTTTATTTACGACACCACAGGGTTCAGCCTGTTACCGCCGCCGTCGTGGCACCAGGCGATAGCCGCGGTAGACAAGCGCTATGTCGGCGCGGCCTTGTTCGGTCTGGCATATGTGCTGAAGCATTGCGGACCCAGTCTCTGTATGGGCGACGTGCGCGATATCGACACCGATATTTCGCAGGTAGAGGGTGCGGACGACGTGTGGTGCAGTACGTTGTTTCTGTTCGATACGCACGAAGGCGGGGTCGGGTACGCAGAGAAGATCTACGAACGTATCGACAGTGCATTTACATTGTGTCGTGAGATCATCGATGCGTGCGACTGCGATGTTGGCTGTCCGGCGTGCGTTACGCCGTTGCCGCCGGGCGTTACGGATCCCGGTCTGGAAACCTGCCTGATTGTGTCCGACGCCGCTGTGCGCTGCACCGAGAGTCTGCTCACCGCGATGATCACGGGAGCGGTTGTTGTACCTGAGATTCGTTCACTGACTACGCCGATATCGCCCTGCATCGACCCGGCGCCGGAGGACGCGGAAATGAAGGCGCTCCGGCGCAAGATGAGTCGTGCGGCAGATAACCTCAAACAGAAGCGGGAGCGGCAGCATTGATCACCCGTGCATTCTTGCATTATCACGGCATCGGTCCGGTCAAACTCGATCGGCTGCGACGCCAGGGTGTGTGCGATTGGGACACTGTATTGACACACCCGGATCGGCTGCCGTTCAAGGGCAAACTGGCCGTAGAACTCGTCGACCAGGTGCGCGGCTGTCGTGCGGCGCTGGAACGTGACGATATCGGCTATCTGGTGCGTCAATTTCACTCACGCGACCAGTGGCGGATCCTTGGTCACTATTTTTCCGAAGCCTCATTTTTCGATATCGAGACGACCGGTTTGGACTGGATGGATACGATTTCGATGATCGTATGCTATCATCGCGGGCGTCTGTATCGTTTTTACGACGGCGAAAATCTCGAGGAATTTCTGGCGCTGTTGGATGACATGCGCCTGCTGGTTTCTTTCAACGGTGCATCGTTCGACGTACCTCGCGTGCTCGACGCATTTCGAGTACCGGAATTGCCGTGTCCGCATATCGACATGCGCTGGCTGTGTTACCACAGCGAATACACCGGCGGCCTTAAGGCGATCGCCGATCATATGGCATTGCGCCGGCCTGCGGATCTCGACGGGCTCACCGGCTTCGAAGCGGTGGCGTTATGGGATCGCTGGACTGCGTACGGTGATCGTCGGGCAAAGCGGCAACTCACCCGCTATTGCTGCGCGGATGTCATCCTGCTGGTCCAGATCGCCGCTGGCGCACTTGCTAAAAAAGGTGTTGCCGTGGACACAGCTGATAGTGAGGATTTATGGAGCCTGCTGCCCGACTAACATCTGAGTGCCACACCGCAATGCGTCGATTCACATTGGTTTGCTGGAGGGTCGCAGGCCTCTGCGACCGATGCCGTTCATACCAGATTTTTTCGACGCTCACAATCCCGAATTTACGGGCAAAATTAGGATAAACGTGACATGAACGCGCTTGTGACCGGTGGCGGCGGGTTCTTGGGCCGCTATATCGTCGAGCAGCTCCGCAGCCGCGGCGATTGCGTTCGTGTGTTTTCGCGACATCATTATGATGCCCTGGAGAAGCTAGGCTGTGAATGTTACCGCGGCGATATTCGAGATGCGCACGCTGTAGCGCGCGCCTGTGCCGATATCGACACCGTTTTCCACGTCGCCGCGCTTGCGGGGTACTGGGGCAACCCGCAGATATACCACTCGATCAATGTCGGCGGTACGCTTAATGCCCTCGAAGGCTGCCGCCGTCACGGCGTCAGCCGACTTATCTATACGAGTTCACCAAGCGTTGTTTTTGGTTCCGAATCTCTGAATGGCGTAAACGAGACGCAGCCCTATCCGCGGCGATATCTGGCACACTATCCCGAGACCAAGGCCAAAGCCGAACGGCTTGTGCTGGCGGCGAATGGGGATGACGGCCTTTTGACCTGCGCCTTGCGGCCGCATCTGATATGGGGGCCGCGCGATACGCACATCGTGCCACTAATCGCGAAACGCGCCGCGGAAGGAAAGCTTGTCCGGATCGGCGACGGGCGCAATACCGTAGATATCACATACGTGGAACATGCTGCACATGCGCATCTGCTCGCTGCCGACGCGTTGTTACCGGACTCGCCGGTCGGCGGCCGGGCGTATTTCATCGGCGACAGCGAGCCGGTGGGGCTGTGGGGCTGGATTGATGCCTTGCTGGAAGCTCTCGAATTGCCGCCCGTATCAAAGTCTGTCTCGTATCGTAGCGCCTACAACCTGGGGGCCGCCGCGGAATGGATCTATCGCTTGCTGCCGTTGCCGGGACAACCGCGAATAACACGGTTTGTCGCGAATTCGTTCGCCTTGTCGCACTACTTCGATCACAGTCGTGCCCGGAATGATTTCGGATACGCGCCTACGGTCGGTGTATCCGAGGGCCTCCGCCGTACCGCGGCGTGGTATTTGGCAGGTGATATCGCTTGATTTTACGGACCGGAAAGTATCGGCGGCGCGGGTGCGACTGCAGCCGTGGTCGTTTTTATCCGATCCCGGCATGCTTCGATCGTTGCACGCAACATCTCGCTGTAACTCATGCCGTTAAATTCGGCCATCTTTGCAAGATGCCCGTCCCAGCACCATCCGGGATTGGGATTCACCTCGAGCAGCCGCGGCGTGTCATTGCTGTCCAGCCGCCAGTCAAAACGCGCATAGTCACGGCATTCCAGGCGTTCGAAAAGTTTGATGCAACTCGCCGTCAGAAACGTGACCGTTGCCTCGGGAAGTTCGCAGACCCTGGACGAGATATTCCAGTATGGCGACTTCGAATCCCATTTTGCCTCATAGCCACAAATGCGCGGAAGGTGCGTCGGGAGAAACGAATAATCTTCCTCGATAATCGGCAGAACGTTGTATGACTCCGGCGGATTCCCGATTATGCCCACGCTCAGGTCGATGCCGGTCAAAAATTGTTCGACCAGGATCGGTTTGTCGAATCCGGATTTTTCTCTGAGACGTATGATCGCATTTTCCAGCTCGGTGACATTGTTGCAAACACTATCCTGCGTTATCCCGAAGCTGGAGTCGCCGAAGTTTGGTTTCACGATCACCGGAAAGCCGATCGGCAGATCAATAAACGTTACGTCATCCGCTTTGATCAGATATGCCTCCGGCACTGGAATGTCCATTTCCGTTGCTACCCCGCGTACCAACGATTTGTCGTAACAGTATGCCAGGCATCGCGGTGTGCCGCCGGAATAAGGTATGCCCAGAGCCTCCAGAAGCGCAGGTACGTGGAGTTCCTGCAAGGGATCATTATTGAAACCTTCGTCGCAAAGATTCACGACCAGCTCTATGCTGTTCTTCATACGCTGAAGATCGTCAACAAGTGTGTCGTGGTTATTCAAATAGAGGAATGTGGTTTCCGGGTATTCCTGCAACGCGGACTTTAACCGATCGATAGTCTGAAAATCATCTGCATCGAACAAGGCATCGGGTTTCACCGCATCCGCCTTGCCGGGATCACCGAGCACCACCGCGATCGTGGCAGGCGACACATCCATCGGAATTGTGCAACTCCAGGATTTCGCAGCGGTAGCGGTTACGATGAATCGCTTTGCCATCATTCCCAGGTCCTGATTGCGTTTCGATTCTGTCGATACATCCCGGGCGATTTCGACATCAGCGAAGCCGGCATCTTCGAGCAGGTTGGTAATCGACGCCTTGGTGTAGAGTCTTTCGGCATAGAACTGGTCGACTACCGCACCTCGTTTCACGTGGGTGATGACTTCACGAGAGACCAGTCGTTCGCCGTCGGCAGACAGGGCGCGTTCCCGGCAGACGAAATAATTTCGATCGATCCATTCCCAACTGCGGGGTTGATAGTTTTCGCGCATGTGGTCGCCGTCACTCAGGTCAATCAGAAATCTACCATTCGGTTTCAGCGCCCTCATAACCTCGTTGATTACCCGGAGATCGTCGGCAAGGGATTCGAAATATCCGAAGCTGTTGCCGAGAATCACCACAAAATCGAAGCGGTCCGCCTTGAACGGCAGCCTGCGGGCGTCGCCTTCCTTGAAGGTTACCGCCGCATTCTGACTGCGGGACAGTTTTCTCGCCCGGTTAATGAGGTAGTGGGACCGATCCAGGCCCACAACATTGCTGTATCCCATGGCGGCGAACGCCAACGCATGCCGACCCTGGCCGCAGCAGAGGTCCAGAATCATACTGTCCGGCGCCGGTTGCAAGGCGTTCAAATACCAGTCAATCTCGGTCCTGGTGATAGAACTGTCCTCGACAACATCGCTGTCGGTGCGCAGGTAGTTCGCATTGAATATGTGTTTCCACCAGTCCGCTTTGACATAACTCTCGAGGTTCTTAACCGGGCCGATGGAGCCGCATTCCGTGAATGTCGATTGGGACCGTTTCCTGTTGGGCGTTGCAGATTTCATCTTCTTTTATCTCTGAGATCCGGCATACCGCCTCGGTATAGGACTCGGCCGGTCGGTCCATCGTACCGTGCGCGTAGTTGTGAACGGGCGAAAGGGACATCCGAATTTCCGTGTCCGGCGTCAACGGAATCGTGTAAAAAACGGAGCAAGAATATCCCCGTAATCGTCGTTGTCAACGTGGATTACAGCGGCTATTCGCAGTATCGTCACGGCATGTCTACGTTCCGCCTGCGCTGCTTGGTCTCGGACCTGTGGCGCTTGTTCTCGAGACGCCGTTTTACGGACCCCAGTGTCGGTCTTGTCAACCGTCGTTTTTTTCGCGGCTTGGCGACCTGTTGGAGCATTTCCACCAGTCGACGGATGGCATCGTCGCGATTCCGGCGTTGGGATCGGAATTGGCTCGCATCGATAATGATGTCGCCGCCTGCGGTGATGCGATGATCGTTTCGCGCGGCGAGCCGCTGCTTTACCCCTTGCGGCAGGCCCGGTGATTCGCGGAAGTTATATCGGAGCTGGACCGCAGTGGATACCTTGTTGACGTGTTGTCCGCCGGGGCCTGATGCTCGGGTGTAGGTGATATCCAGCTCGGACTCGTCGACGGCGATTTTAGTGGTTACGCGTAGCATCGTGCGTGTGGGGTGTTTGTTTGGATCCTGGACCTTCGCCTGTGTGACGAAGGTTGGTGAACGCGGTCCAGTCGAGTTTCAGGTTGCTGTTGACGCGACGGCGGCACGCAATGCAGCCATCGTAATCGCGGAATGCGACGCATGCCAGACCGCGGCGCCGTCACGAAGCAGGATCGCTTGTGGCGATTGATGCGTCACCGCCAATGTCGTTGCGATGGCGTTCGAGATATCGCGATGGCGGATGAGGTCGAGGTGCGATAACCTCACCGAGTCGTCGTCGATAGTCAGGGCGAATTCGCGGTACGCTGCGTCTGCGTCGGTGCTCACAGGGCAGCGGGTGCTGTGTTTGAACAGCATTACCGGGTGTTCATGCGATTCGCTGATAAGGTCATCGAGATCGTCGATGTTGGTGAGTGATGAGATAGCCATGATTGTATCTTCCAAAATAGTGATGATTTACAGGCTTGCAGCCTGTCGGGAGTCGTGGTGTCACGCCAATAAGCTACCACAATTATCGGGCGCATCCAACTCAGTGCACTCTTGGCTGCTGCCAAACGCCTTGTTCGCAGATTGTATTGGGCGATCGTATCGGCCTTGTTTACCCAAATCGGAGATTGTCGTCCGGCGTCGTTCGAATCTGGATAAGTAGACTCTCCACGGTATAGTTATCCTCTACCACTGATATCCGCCGCCTCTTTTGATCATCGTTACAGGATGGGATTGTCCACCATGCGAAATGAGAAACCCGATAACGCCGTGGCACGGCAGTTCGGACAGATCGATGTATATCTGTTCGACCAGTTGCTGCGCGGGCGGATTCTGCCCGGAATGCGGGTGCTCGATGCTGGTTGCGGCGGCGGTCGCAATATCAAGTACATGCTCGGCTCTGGTTTTGATGTCTCAGCTGTCGACAGCTCGCCGGATGCCGTACGTTGTGTTCGCGCCCTTGCAGAGGGTCTCGCACCCGGCCTCCCGGCCGAGAACTTCAGGATCGAAAATATTGAGCAGTTGTCATTTGCCGACAACACATTCGATGTCGTGATCGCGATCGCGGTCCTGCATTTCGCTGTCGACGATGCGCATTTCACCGAAATGATTCACCGTATGTGGGCCGTGTTGAAGCCGGGCGGCGTCTTTTTTGCACGGCTGGCGTCGACCATTGGAATCGAAGACTGCGTTACACCCATTTCCGGGCGACACGGCCATTTGCCGGATGGCAGCCGCCGATACCTCACGGACGAAGAACAACTGCTGCATCTGACAAAACAGCTCGGCGCAGAAAAGTTGGATCCCATAAAAACCGTGAATGTCCAGAACATGCGGTGCATGACAAATTGGACGCTGCGGAAGACGCCATGATTGAGGGCCGTATCCAGGAACGGAAATTCGAGCAGAGGTTAGACTGTTGGTATGATCTCTACGTACCACGGGGGCGACGGGGCGCACCGCTCATCATCGCTGCCCATGGATACGGCAGCAACAAATCGGTGATGATGCGGCTGATGCAGCGGATGAACGACACCGATTTTGTCATTGCCAGTCTGCAGGCACCGCATCAGCATATCGTGAAGCCGACGAGGTCGGGCGAGCCGCTGGGATACGGATTTGGATGGTTGTCGAATTTTCATCCGGAGGCATCGATCGCCATGCACCACGATGCTGTCGACCGTATCATCGATACCCTTGTTGCCGAGGATCATGTGGATGGCGATCGCGTCTTTCTATTGGGATTTTCGCAATCGGTCGCGTTGAACTTCCGCTATGCCTTCACGCGGCCGGAGCGTATCCGCGCTGTTGTCGCTATAGGCGGTGGAATTCCGGGAGACTGGTCTGACGGCGGCAAATATCGGGCCGGTGAAGTCAAGGTGCTCTACGTCGCCGGCAAACGCGATGCGATATATCCAGCTGCTGCGATTCAAGCCAACGCGAACCATCTTGCCCGCCTTGGCGCTGCTGTCGAAGTGTTTGTCTTCGATGTCGACCACCGCGTGCCGGTCGATGGTCTGCCGCGGATCAATCGATGGCTGCTGAACGTTGCCGCGGACGCACAGTCCGATGCTGCGACGGTCGTATTATGAACGCGCATGACAACGACCCCACAGGCATCGACGCCGTCGCAGCGTATCTGAAGGAACGCCACCGTTTTTTTGGCGCTCTGGTACTCGTGTGGCTGTTTTCACTCATCTTTCTGGGTGGACTGCTGTATCTGGCGCCGCCATCGGTCGGCGCCGACGGTGAGGACTTTCTTGCGCTCGTGCATACGTTGCAGGAGCACGGTCGTTTTGCCGTCAGTGAAGATGCACCCCCGATGTATGATCGTGTTCCGCTGTATCCGCTATTTGCGGCCCTATGCTCCGCGCTGCCCGGGCCCGGGTCGGAGCTGCAGAAAATTGTCTTTGGCCAGGTCTTGCTGCTGGCCGCTGCTGCCGTCGCGGTCGCCGCTCTTGCCGGCGTGGTACTTGATCCAAAATGGTCGATCGTCGCCGGACTCATATTTATCACATACCGCGGCCATGTCTTCACCACGGCAATCATCACTCGCGAATCCCTGGCGATTTTACTGTTTTACAGCGGACTACTGTGCGTCTGTGCCGGCCTTCGGATCGCGAGCGCGCGCACGAAGCGGATGCTGGCCGTCGGCGGACTGGTGTTTGGACTGGGCGCATTGTGCAGGGAGGAGTTGGCCGGCTATGCTGTGATTGTCGGACTGTATATCGTCGCCTCGCAGGCTCCATCGCGTACGGCAGCCCTGCGTCGCACGGCCGTGTTTTTCGTTGCGGTTTTTGTGGCCCTGTCGCCGTGGATGATCCGGAATTATGCGACGGCGAACCGTATTCTGCCGCTGAGCACCGCATTTGGTACCGAGTTTTATGCCGGTAACAACCATGGCGCAATTGCGCATGGCATCAATTACGGGCAGGCCCCGGTTCTACGGACGACATCCGATCTGGATGCCTTTGAGGTCAATCGTAAATATCGACAACTGGCGATCGCGTTCATCATGGAGAATCCTGCACGAGCAGCCCGGCATGCAATCAGTAAAATGAAAATCTATGGTCTGCCAAACAGCCGGGAAATGTTCGGAGCGTACCTGTTCTTAATACCCTTGGGATTGATCGTATTCTATCTCGCCGGCCGCGGCGGCCAGCCGAATGCAGGCGCGGTAAGCATGATCATCGTCGCAGCCGCGGCGCTGGGACTTGTTATGTTGGGCTCTTTGTCGCCGTTGTTCCTGTTACGGGCTACCGGGTCGTATACCGTCCTGCTGGTTATGGGCGCAATCGGTTTGGTCATCGCGGTGGTGCGATCACCGCGCCGGAACTGGATCTTTCCGGCGCTGTACATCGCTGGTATTGTGCTTGCCGGCATCGTGATTCCGCAGAACCGCTTACGCATCGTGCTCGATGCCGGGCTTTGTATCGGCGCTTGTTTTGTCCTGGACGCTGTGTGTACGCGTATCGGACGAATGAATCGGATATGAATAGAAAGTCCACATTTTGCATATTCCCATTCGGACGCGTCCCCGCGGATCCGGATGACGACAGCTGCGGTTGCGACAGCGGCGGGCGTCGACTGATCGCGATCGCCCTCGGGCTCTTGTGCACACTCGGGGCGATCGGCTGGTTTGTGCACCGCACGGTTGAAGACAATCTCCAGCAGCGACTGTCACAGGAATTGGAGACAATACTCCGCGCGGATGTCTCTGCCATGCTGTTCTGGCTCGAGTCGCAACGGCGCATCGCCCGCACCGCCGCCGGCGATCCCAATGTTGTGCGAACGGTTACCGATATCCTCGAACTAAAGGAAGGGCTCATCGATATCGATGAGCTCACACAATCACCACAGCTTCAGGAGTTGCGCCAGACACTCGCGTGGTTTCTCGATGTGCATGAATATCCCTGGTTTCTTGTCATCGACCCGTTCGGGATGGTTATTGCGGCGTCCGGAGATAGCGATATCGGTACCTTGATCGCGCCGGAACACTACGCCAACCTGCATAAAGTCATGGCGAACGAAAGTGTTGTGAGTTTACCCTATTATCGGCGTGAACGCGTGGAACCCAGCACGACGCTGCTGCCGGGTAGTGACGATTCCATAAGCCCGACGATTTACGTGGCGGCCCCGATCGCAGATGATACCGGTACGGTTCTGGCAGCGATCGGTTTCCGTGTCCGCCCGGAAGATGACTTCACCAGAATTCTCTCGATTGCGCAACGTGCAGGCACAGGGCACGCGTATGCGTTTTCTGAGCGTGGTGTGATGCTCACGCAAAGTCCGTATGACAAGCAGTTGAAAGCGGCGGGTGTGATTCCAGACGGCGATGATTCGCATTCCATGCTGCATCTCGAGATTCGTGCGCCCGAGGGCAACATGATCGCCGGCTTCAGGTCCAATGTCGATCGGCGCGCGATGCCGCTTACCAGGATGGCTGCCAGTGCAACGGCAGCTGGTGCCGAGGTGAGGTTCCCACGGGTCGTTTCCGATGTTACGGGTTATCCGGACTACCGCGGCGTTCCGGTGATCGGCGCCTGGGCCTGGTTGCCCGAGCACCGCTTTGGTGTTGCGGCCGAGATGGATTATGCCGATGCCTATAAGCCGCTGCTAGTGTTACGGTGTCTGTTCTGGGCGCTTTTCGGGCTGGTGTCGTTGTCTTGCGGGGGTGGCTTTGCTTACCTGGTGGCCAATCAGAAGATCAGGCAACGTATGAAGAAAGCCGAGGGCGAGGCTCGTCAACTTGGACAATATCGCCTTACCGACAAGATTGGTGAAGGCGGCATGGGGGAGGTGTACAAAGCCTGCCATGTGATGTTGCGGCGGCCCACCGCCATAAAACTGCTGCGCCCGGATAAGACCGGCGAAGACGCGTTGGCGCGGTTCGAGCGCGAAGTACATCTCACATGTCGGCTCAATCATCCAAACACGATTGCGATCTACGACTACGGCCGTACACCCAACGGCGTATTTTACTACGCGATGGAATATCTCGATGGTCTCAACCTCGCAGAACTGGTGAAACGCTCCGCACAACAGCGGCCAGCGCGCGTCGTGCACATCATGCGTCAATTGTGCGGCTCATTAAACGAAGCGCACGGTATCGGGTTGATCCATCGTGATATCAAGCCCGCCAATGTTCTCTTGTGCCGCCGCGGCGGCTTGGCCGACGTGGTCAAGCTCCTCGATTTCGGGCTCATCAAGGATATGTTTAATCGTAGCGGTCCGCAGATCAGTATGACCGACATCGTTGTCGGCACGCCGCATTTCCTGGCGCCGGAGGCAGTGCAGGCGCCCGAACTCGTTGATGCGCGGAGCGATTTGTATGCTCTCGGGCTTGTCGGCTATTACCTTCTGACCGGGCAGTATGTGTTTGTCGGGACGTCCGCCATCGATATCTGCATGAAACACGTCAAAGAGCCGCCGGTGCCGCCATCGTCACGGATTCGTTCGTCGATTCCGAAAGACCTCGAGGACGTGATCATGTGCTGTCTGGAGAAAAAACCGGCACAGCGACCGTCCTCGGCTCTGGACCTGATGCGACGGCTGGATGCCTGTGCGTGCGCGCATGAATGGACGCAGGACAGGGCGCGAGACTGGTGGCGCGACAACGATCCGACGGAGGAGCGGCGAGAGTAATCTGCTGACAGTTGCGAAACACACGTCGTCGCGGCACGTATGTAGGTACAAAACCGCAAGAACAGACATCTGCGGAATAACAGGCGAACCGGCCACGAATGGTACCTTGGAGTACAGGCTTTGAGCTTGCTTCCAAATACTGTAGATTTTCGCTGGAGTTCGCGCTTTATGGCGTGCTTGCGCCATACCCGCCGCCATACTCCCCGTAGCGTGAGACCCACACTGAAGTGTGAACGCCAACAGAACGCCCACCTTGCTTCGTTACCTGTGTGTACCGCGCATTGAGCTGACAACGGGCGGGGGCGGTACGGGCGGCATGACATTTGCCCGCCCGCAGCCGCCACCACGCGCACCGTCCGTCACAGTTACTTTACGGTAACGGTCTTTGCCAGATTGCGCGGTTGATCGATGTCCTCGCCGCGAAGATCCGCTATGTGGTAGGCCAACAGTTGCAACGGAATGGCGATGATAAGCGGGGACGTCAATTCCTCGGTACGCGGCACCCAGATCATATCATTCGGCTGCGAGGTAATGTCCGTCGGATCGCCGCCGGGATCGACGCCCGTTTGCGGAATCTTCTCGTCACCGTCGTAGGACACCGCGATTACCGGCCCGCTGCGCGCCTTAATTTCCATGATGTTCCCGACCATCTCGTCGTAGGTAGGTCCTTCACAGGCTATGGCGGTAACAAACATGTTCGGCTCTACGAGCGCGATCGGACCGTGCTTCATTTCGCCTGCGGAATACGCCTCGGCGTGGATGTAGCTGATTTCCTTCAGCTTGAGTGCGCCTTCCATGGCAGACGGCAGGTTCACGCCGCGTGCAAGATAAAGGGCATTGGGCTTCTCGTAGTATTTCTTGGCAACTTCGATAACGTCCGGCTCACGGGTGAGAACTTCCTCTGCCTGTTTCGGAAGTTTCAGCAGCGCAGCTTTCAGTTTGCGAATTTCATCCGGCGGGCATGAGCCGCGGACCTCGGCAAAATAGAGACACAACAACTCGATGGTCAATACCTGCATAGAATACGCCTTGGTCGACGCAACACTGATCTCGGGACCCGCCTGAATGTAGGCGACGCCGTCGCTCTCGCGAGCGATCGAGCTGTCTACGACGTTGATCACACTCACGACCTTAGCGCCTTTCCGCTTCATCGCCCGCAACGCCTCAAGCGTATCTGCGGTCTCTCCGGACTGGCTGACGACGACGCACAGCGTGTTCTTCGGGATCACCGGGTCGCGGACCTGCAGCTCGGCCGCCAGGTCGCCCTCGGTAGGGATGCGGGCGAGCTTGTCCATCAGGAAACGCCCGACAAGGCCGGCGTGCATCGCCGTGCCGCAGGCGGTGAATATCACCTTTTCGAATCCCTTGATCTCGTCGACGGTCAGCCCGATGTTTTCGAAGTGAATCGGATCGTCGACAGAGTTGAGACGGCCCGCCATGCACGCACGCATTGCGTCGGGCTGCTCGTGGATCTCCTTGTGCATGAACTTCTTGTACCCACCTTTTTGTGCCGCGTCTGCCGGCCACGGAATGACATAAGGCTCGCGCTCTACCGGGTTGCAATCCAGGTCTGTGATCTCGACGCCGTCACGTGTGATCTTGCAGATTTCGTCGTCGTCAATCACATAGACCCGGTCGGTCTCCGCGCGGATGGCGCCCATATCGGATGCAATGTAGTTTTCTCCGTCACCTATACCTACGACAAGTGGTGAAAAGCGGCGTACCGCAATCATCTCGTCGGGGCTGTCGGCACAGATACAGCCGATCGCGAACGCGCCGTGAAGTTGCCTGACGGCCTCGCACACCGCTGCCCTCAGATCGCCTTTGTAATATTTCTCAACCAGGTGCGCTACGACTTCAGTGTCCGTTTGGCTGCGGAATGCATATCCTTCGGCGGTGAGCGATTTACGCAATTCCTGGTAATTATCCAGGATTCCGTTGTGTACTACCGCGATCTTATTGTTCTGGCTGAGATGAGGATGGGAATTCTCGATCGACGGTTTTCCGTGCGTTGCCCAGCGCGTGTGACCGATGCCGAGCGGACCCGGCAGCGGTGCCTCGTCGAGCGATGTTTCCATATTATTCAGATTGCCGACGACCTTTCGTGTCGTCAGTCCCTTGCCTGTGACCACCGCGATGCCGGCGGAATCATAGCCGCGATACTCCAGGCGACGCAATCCGGAGAAGCAAATTGAAGAAGCTTCGCGATCGCCGATATAGCCCACTATTCCACACATTGTAAACCTCCTGAAATGATTATTGTTTCGGAAAAATCAAAACGCACAATAGAAGCGCCGTCTTTAGATTTGCAACTGCGTGCGAGAAATATTCGGGTCTGACAGACTGCCAGGAGGTCCGATAGTGGCTGACCTGCACACGTGGTACGACGTGTGCGCCGTCGCCCGGACCTATTGAGTCACTGGTATGTGCGCCCCGCGCAGATGTGTTCCAATTTGATACGTTCGGATGTGTCGAATCCAAACTACTGGCAGCCTGTCGAACGTTGGTGTCGGAACGAGGAATTTGAGAAACCGAAAGCATTTTTTTCGAATTCAGGGCGAATATTGCACATATGTAACCCGATTTCGGGAAAATATGTACCTAATTCTGTCATTTTCGCAGTCGGCGTGTCCAAAGTCCGACAGGCGGCTAGCTGTCGAGTTCCTGCAATATCAAACTCTTTTTGAGGTTTGGGGAGTTATGGCATGATATATGCTACAAAGTCGTTGCGTGGACCGAGGAAGAATAGCGGTCTGTCAAGTTTTGAAAAAAATGGCGATCAAGGTGAAAAACTTTCCTGCCCAGGTTAAGTTGACCGTGATTCATGTCGAAGTTAATCATTGGAGCTAATTCTTCAGCGAAGGAGGGTTACACATGATACGTCCGAACTGCCGACTGCAATTTACACCGGAAGATCTGAATTTTATCGCTGCTGTTCTAGGTGGTGGCGATACCGACGCGCAGTTAACGTCTCTGTTCTCTGATCCGGAATCCCTCGACCTCATCCTCGACAAAGGCGACATCCTCACAAAAATTCTTGAAGATCCTGGGTGTCTCGACATATCGGATCACCTTTACTTTTATATACTCGTGCGTCATGTACTGAAGCGTAGCGAGATCGACAATACGGTCTTGACCGAATACATCGCTGAGTTATTGTCCGAGTATGCTCGCGCGGAACGCTCGCGGAATCCTGCCGTGGCGGAGCACACGTCGATTCATTACCTCACGGATGTGATACAGGCATTGGAGAAAGCGGACGACAGGATGCGCTTTTTTATTCGCGTGTTTATCGGGAACTACACATTGTTTCTCTCCGGTTTATTTCCTGGTTATCTCAATCATCGTACACGGTACAAGTCGGCGCCCGACATCGAATATTATGAGCGGCTCGGCAAGTCGCACTATCGTATCGCCAGCACGCATCAACTGGCGTACAAGTATGAATTGAGTACGATACTGGCCGATCTATCGTCGTATTATCACAGGATCAGACTCGCGTTGAACGATCTGTCGAAGCGCCTTGTGTTTCTCGAAGCGCCCGGGTATTGAACCGTCCTGCATTTCAGTACGTCGACTTGCCGTCGCGGCAGCTCGGCCCTCAATGTCGTTGAATGAGGACCCCCTTGTCGTACGACATGAAAATACGACCCTCGCCGGAGCTCACGGCTTTAGATGTGGCTTTTCCGGCGCTACGCATCACGCCCACGCACATCTAAAGCTGGTGTTGTGAACGAAGATGCTCAATTCAACGGCATTGGCACGGCGCTCCGCGTAGCCGAAACGGCAACATTGCTGAATTTCCCGCAAACTTTCCCACTCACGTCGTGGCCATCCCGATGTATTTTTCTATTTCCGTTTTGTGATGCCGGTGGTAGCGGTTTAGAATAGGTCATGCCAAGGGCACTCCTTATTATCGATCACGGTTCGCGGAGGCAAGAGGCGAATGCAATGCTCGAGTCGGTAGCGGACCTGCTTCGGGCATTGCAGCCGGCTATTATCGTGAGGTCAGCGCATATGGAGTTGGCGGAGCCAACGATTGCACAGGGGTTCAAGGCGTGCGTAGACGCCGGGGCGCACGATGTGACGGTTCATCCGTATATGCTGTCACCCGGACGCCATTCAACCGTAGATATACCCCGAATGGTTGGTGATGTAGCGGCAGCGTTTCCCAACATAACATATCGGGTAACGGAGCCGCTCGGTATTCACCCGGATATCGCAGGAGTAGTGCTCGAACGATCGGGCTTTTCGCCTCGAGCCGATACAACAACGAACACGTGACGATTGAGCCAATGACCAAGACCATTCTTATTCTCACCGACGGCATGGCCGACGAAACGATACCCGAGCTGGGCGGCAAAACGCCGGTCGAGTATGCCGAGACACCACACATGGACGCCATCGCCCGCGACGGCGCGTGCGGAACGTTTCTGACCCTGCCGGCCGGATATCCCACATCTTCGGACGTCGCGAACATGTCGGTCATGGGGTACGCGCCTGCACAGTTCTACACCGGGCGCGGCCCACTCGAAGCGGTCAGTCAGGGTATCGACCTGGCGCCGAATGACGTTGCGTGGCGCTGTAATCTGATCAATGTCGATGGCGATATTCTGACGGATTACTCCGGCGGTCACATCGAAACCGCTGACGCCCGGCAGTTGATCGCCGACCTCGGCGATGTGTTAAACAGTGAAAAAATTACATTTCATCCCGGCGTGAGTTACCGCAATCTTATGATTACTCACGGCGCCGAGTTTACGGACGATGTTGCCTACGAAAAGCCGGATTCGTCTCAGGGTAAAAACATCCATGATATCCTGTTGAAGCCTAATGGATCGAGCCCGGCGGCCGCGGCGACCGTCGCGTTCCTCAATGACCTTATGCTGCGCTCACGGTCGCTGCTGGCGTCGCATCCGATAAACCTTGAACGTGACGTGCCGGCCAACATGAGCTGGCTGTGGAGTCCAGGGCGGCGACCCGATTTGCCGCCGTTTTCGGAAAAATATGCCGGTGCGAGAGGGGCAATCATCAGTGCGGTAGATGTGATTTTCGGGTTGGGGATATGTGCCGGGATGGACGTGATCAAAGTGCCGGGCGCAACTGGCTTCATCGATACCAACTACGAGGGGAAAGCAGACGCCGCTGCGGCCGCGCTGGACGACCATGATTTTATTTATCTTCACGTCGAGGCCGCTGACGAATGCGGACATATGGGTGATTTGAAGTTGAAAATGCGGGCGATCGAAGACATTGATGCCAGGCTCATAGGCCGGTTGCGGCACAACTTGAAGGGGCGCGACGTGACGTATGCCGTGCTCCCGGATCATCCGGTGCCGGTCCGGCTTCGCCTGCATACCCGTGACCCCGTGCCGTTCGCCATCTGTGGTCCGCATATCAAGCCGGACGCATGCCGGATATTTTCGGAACGTGAAGCGCTGTCCGGCGACATCGGGTACCTGGAAGGCGATCAGTTAATGCGACGGATACTGAATTGTCCCTGACATTTGCGTGCAATCGGCGTCGGCAGGACATGCAGCGTGCATTGCTATTGTTGGAGTTCACACTTTAGTGTGGGTTTCACGTAACCTCATATCACGTGGAGCGATTCGCTGGACGAAGGCGCAAGCACGCTAAAGCGCGAACTTCCAACAGACGGCGACGTGCTATGTTTGGAGGTGTTCACAGCTTCAGATGTGCCGTTTTGGCTTCAGTAGGACATGCTGCTGTCCGGCTGAATGCACGCCAACGCGGTTTAATGATCATGCGGCGCTATGTTCTTGCACGAACGAAGCCCTGCACATGGCTCGCCAGCTTGGCCCGAAGCTCCAGAGCAACAGATTCCGCATACTGCTCCGGGGCCGGCCTGCCCCAAACCACATCCGGCCAGCAGTAATCGTCATGCCGCCTGCCGACAACGTGCACATGCAGCTGCGCAACGATATTGCCAATAGCCGCAACATTGAGCTTGTCGACCGGGTATTCCGAACGCACAAATTCCGCAATCTTCCGCACCTCTGCCCATAAGTCTGTCTGTTGGGCCGTGGACAAATCATAAATCTCAAGGGCGTCGGTTTCCGGCACAAGTATGAACCATGGCACCGCCGCGTTGTTCATGAGCAATACATGGCAGAACGTACTGCGTCCGAGGACGAAACAATCCTTCTGCAAACGGGGGTCGATTGAGAATTTCATGTCAATTTTTCAAGTACTTTCCCACGCGGCGGAATGCCGATTCGCGTTGGTCAAGTCATCGCGTTGTCCGACGTGACCGTGATGGGTTCGGGCTACTTGAGCATCATGACGCGTCCCGACTATCATGCGTTGTTTCGCCGCTGTGCCGCATCCACGCCTTTACGATGCGTGGATCTGTATCATCAATGTGTGTGCGAATTGTCGCCGACAGGTCGTTTGGTAAATCATGCCGCGGGTCCGAATGGTACAGCAATGGTGCATGAACGTCGCCACACTGCAAGGTCCCGGATTGTAGTTCGACGGATAGCTCGTGGTCGTGTTTTGCCGCGATGGCATCGCTGCGTCGCCATGTTCCGGTGCTGCGCACGAAGCTGAGCTGTGACGGGCTTCCGGTTGCTTTAACAAGCTCGTAGATATGGGTCACCTTGTTGTAATGGAGCATGATCCGTACCGCGAGGTCGAGCTTTTCTTCGGTTGTGAAATCGTTGAAATCCGTGCTTCGGGCATGTTTTTTACGTTCGCTTTCCGTCAGTACTTTCTGTATCAGATTGTTCACCGCATCGGTCGCAGGTATGCCTGCTTTGATCCCCTGAAGCAATTCCTGATAGGCAGTGTGAACGTCCGGCGGCAATGACTGGTCGAGCTGAACCGGCTCTGTTGCCGGACGTGCCAGCATGGTTACGGCGTCGCAACAGGAATTTGTCCACGTTCGCCGTGCGCGCATCGCGCGGCCGCGCAGCTGCTGCCACGCGACCACATCCCGGGTGGCCGTAGCATCGATCAGGAGGTTGGGGCGTATGACGTTCCAGCCCGTTCGCGCCCAACTGCTTACGATGATCGTGTTGAACGGTACGGTGCTGTCGTCAATCAGCCGGGCGACGAGGTCATACATCAGTTGCTTGCGTCTGCCCGAGGGCATGCGGATGATGAACACGGATTGTCTCTTCCCGTTGGCCTGTATGAGTTCGGTTGCGAGGGCGCGATCGAACAGACGGATGATTGCCGCATAATCAAAACAGGTGATGAGGAGACTGCGGAGGTGGGGGTTGCGGATTCGCAATCGGTCGCGGATTTGCCGATTCAGGTCCGGCGAAACACCGGGGCGCCGTCGGCCGAATTCGTGTCGCAGCGGTGACAGCACGGCGGCGTCGAATTGTACGGAGGATGACGCGCCGGTACCGAGGACGGTACCGATGAACGTCGCAAATTGCTCCCGAAACGCTGCATTGAATCGCCGCGAAAAATCAGAACCGACGTCCAGCCCTGCGAGAAAGAGGTTGACGATGGTTCCTGCCATCTCGTCGCACAGTATCGAGTCGCGAATCATGGCGATGATGCATTCGCAAATGTCGACATTGCGTACTGCAGGCAGGTATACTTCGTCCGACAACGCGGCGATCGGCGTGACGCCGTCCGTGCCGATGATCTGGGCGAACAGTCCGCCCACGCCGCTGTAGCCCGGCATGAGGGCGGCGGATTCCTCGACGCGCAGCCGTTTCCCGTGATCGAAAACGATGATACCCGACAATTTCCGCGTCTTTCGCTCTGCCGCGATGATCGCGTTGATCGCCGCTACGCGCCCTTCGCCGGTGTAGCGGCACCAGTCGCTGAGACCGTCATAGAGGCCGCCAATGGTGGTGGCCAGAATGGTCATGATCTCCGACCGGGTAAGGCGGGACGATTTTTCCATGCAGGCCGTGAGTGTTTCGTGACCGAATGTACGTCCGAATGAGTCGGTACTCAGAATGCTCACGAAATGCGGCAGTGAAATCGACGCCTTCAGTGAATCTCTGATGGCCGCAGCCTGGTCCAGTAGTTCTGTAAATTGCTTACGGTCGGCCTTCGATACCATCAGGCTGTCCGCCCGGCGTGTGGCAATTTGCACAATCGTTAGTAGCGGCATGTCGCTCAATGCGATTTCCGATTTGTTTTCCCAGGAGGCCATGCGGGTTTCGATCAGGTGATCACGGTTCGACCTGCCGGAATACATGCCCAAAATGTCGCGGGCGATCTGGATGCGGAGCGCCATCGGAACGGCGGCAAATTCCGATCGCAACCGTTGGTGGCCGAGCATATGGATGAACTGGCGCGCCACGTTTTTGTAGCTTTCAAGCAATTTCAGGATGCCGTACTCGCGTTCCGAGTATGCGAAGGGCACGCCGTATTCGCAGAATGGCGCCACGTACCCAGCCGCAATCAGGTCCGGAAGTGGAATCGAATGAACCAGCCGCAGACCGAGTTGCTGGAAATGATCACGGTAGCCGGCAGCAGTACCGGAAAAGCCGATCACGCTGTTCAGGGTCTTCGCGTCGCACGCCGCCACCAGTGCCGCGACAGTTTGCGCCGAGCCGCTCTCCAGGTCGTCGGCAATTTTGTGCGCTTCGTCCAGTACCACGTGACGCACATTGTAATCCCTGATGAAACTCTGCAGATCCGCGCCTGAAGCGAAAGCTGTTGATCCGACGTACGTTAGAATCGTAATCGCCGGTATCTCGTCAACGCGTCGACGGTAGCGCGCCAAGCCCGCCGGCGTGCCGGCAAATACATGTTCCGGAGGCATACCCAGACCGATCTTGCCGTAGCACAATTCCTTTACCCATTGTTGCTGGTAGTTTACTGTCGGGACCAGAATGAGGATGGTTTGTCCGGGAGAAAGTGATCGCAACCAATCCTGAATACACATCATGCCGATCAGTGTCTTCCCGCTGCCGGTCGGCGCTTCGATCAGTACATTCTGGTAACCGTAACCGCGAAATATGGCGTATGCCTGCAGTTGATATGGACGCGGAATGCCGGAGTGGATCAAGTCGCGAATCCGCCAGCGATACGCCATCGCACTTAGCTCGTCCACGAACGCGAGAAGCACCTCGCAAACCAGCACGGCGACGTGTTCGTTGAGTCCGGTTATGTGCGTGAATGTGCGTCGAAATTCGATGCGCCGGGACAACACGGCTTCCGGTTTGTCGAATCCATTTTTCTGAAATGCAGTTGCCAGAGGCGCACCGAAAAGTGACGTGAGAACGGCGTTGCCGGAGCTGATGTCGACCGGTTGCCCCGGCGTAACGGTGTAGCGGCCGTCGTCGCAACGGATCGTGGTGTTGTCTATCAGTTCTTCTAGGCGGGCAGCGACATCATTTTCGTCCACCTTGCCGACGAGCGTGTTGCTTGACAGGCGCCGAGTGATATCCTCGCTACAGAGACCGCGCGGCGCGTCCCTCAGGATGACGACGATCAACCCGCGAATGAAACGGTTACGAAACGCTTCCGTGAGCGGCAATGCCATCGGTATGACTTCCCGATTCATCTTGTGCATGGACGAAAGCGCACTGTCTAGGCTCAGGAGATTCGTCAATGTAGCTACGGCCAGCCGTTCATTCCTGTTCTCGAAGCTTTCACGGCACAGCATCAAGGTCCGCGCATAATAATGCGTCAAACGGAAATACTCCGTGAGCATCCGCCGTTCTTCACCGGCCTCGCAGGCTTTGGCAAACGTTGCCATCGAACTGCGTGTCAAGCCCGCGGCCGACCAAAGCTTCCGCGACAACGCCGGTGCGGTGGTCGATGTGTCTCTGTCCATGACTGCCTCTTATGTGTCAATGCCGACCGCCCATGTCGCTGCGGTGGATAATTAATGATTGTTATCGAAGAATTGTTTGGTGCCCTGCGCGGAAATCGCCTCGCCGATTCGTTTTAGCGCCTTGGCGTAGGCCGCGGTGCGCATGTCGATGCGATGTTTCTTCATCAAATCATAGACGGCGTTGAATTCGCGCGACATGATGGTTTTCAGCTTTGTGTGCACCTCTTCCAGCGGCCAGTAATAACCCGCCTTGTTCTGCACCCATTCGAAATAGCTTACGGTCACACCGCCTGCATTCGCCAGGATGTCGGGAACGACGAGAATGTCGGCGCGATTCAGGATGGCGTCGGCTTCTGCCGTGGTTGGGCCATTCGCCAACTCCACGATGATGCCTGCTTTGATGTTGGCAGCGTTGTCTTTTGTGATCTGATTTTCCAATGCCGCCGGAACCAGGATGTCCACGTCAAGTTCCAGGAGTGCCTCATTGCTGATCGACTCGGCGTCCACGACCTCACAAACCGAACCCTCACAGTAGACCGCTTTCAATTCACGGCTTTCATTTTTTGTCTTGATAAGACTCGGTATGTCGAAGCCGTCGGCACGGTAGATGCCGCCTTGGGAATCGCTCACGGCGACCACCTTGTAACCGTCGGCATGGAGGAGTCTGGCATTGTGCTGTCCGGCGTTGCCGAACCCCTGGATTGCTACGCGGATGTCGTCAGGTGACCATCCGCGAATCCTTTCGAGTTCTTTGATGCAGTAATAGCCGCCGCGGCCGGTGGCGTCGTCGCGGCCAAGGCTGCCGCCCAGTGGTATTGGTTTTCCCGTGATCACTGCCGGCGTGCGTTTCCGCACGATCTTGGAATATTCGTCCATCATCCAGCCCATGATCATCGCATTGGTATAGACATCCGGCGCCGGGACGTCGACCTCCGGCCCGATGAAATCGGCAATCTGCCGAATAAATCCACGGCTGAGCCGCTCCAGCTCCAGCTGTGACAGTTCCTTCGGGTTGACGACTATGCCGCCTTTCCCGCCGCCATAGGGCAGGCCGACGACGGCGCACTTGCACGTCATCCAGAATGCCAGCGCCTTTACCTCGTTCAGGCTCACGTCCTGGTGGTAGCGTATGCCGCCCTTGCCGGGGCCGCAGGTGTCGTCATGGCGCACACGGTACCCGTCGAATACCCGTAGCGAACCGTCGTCCATACGCACGGGTATCGAGACCTGAATGATGATTTTGGGATGTTTCAGCATTTCCAGTGCTTCGGGGTCGATTTCAGCATAGGAAAACGCGCTGTCAAGGCGGCGGATCGCGTCGTCGAAAATGGTGTTGGATTCTGCAGTGGATTCAGCCATCATATTGTGTACTCCGTTATAGTTTGTTCATGCCATTGTAGGCAGCAATTTTATATACCTCGGCAAGTGTTGGATAATTGAATACGGTATTTACAAAATAGTCGAGTTTACCGCCATGTGCCATGACAGCTTGGCCAATATGGATAAGTTCAGCTGCCTGATCGCCGATCGCATGAACCCCAAGTATGTCGCGGGTTTCGCGGTGGAACAGTATTTTTACGGTACCGTTGGGGTCGCCCAGCATGTGTCCCTTCGCCGTCTCGCCGTATCTGGCCATACCGACTTCATACGGTATTTTCGCTTTCGTGAGGCTTTCTTCCGTTTCACCGACCATCGAGATCACCGGTATCGTATAAATACCATAGGGATAAACAGCAGAGAATGTCTCGCACGTCGAGCCCAGGGCGTTAAGCGCCGCGATACGACCCTGCTCCATCGACGTGGACGCGAGACTTGGAAAGCCGATGACATCACCTGCCGCATAGATATGCGGCACCTCTGTTCGGTAGCATTCGTCAACACGCAGTCTGCCGCGTTCATCATTCTGGATGCCGGCTGCGGCTACATTCAGATCGGCGGTAGCGCCTTGGCGTCCTACCGCGTACAGCAGGACGTCCGAGATGATTCGCTTTCCGCTGTCCAGCTCTGTGACAACCCGATCGCGATCATCGATATGTACGTTTGTGACAGTCTCTCCCAGACGAAGCACGATTTCCTGGTTTCGCATATTGTAAATGAGGTGATCAACGATTTCACCGTCGGCGAAATCCAGGATGCGATCCTTGCATTCAACAAGCGTGACCTCCACATCAAGAGTGGCGAAGATCGAACTGTACTCGCAGCCGATCACACCGCCCCCGACAATCACCATTGACCGCGGGATTTTCTGCAACTGCAACACCTCATCGCTGTCGATGATGCGGCCAGGCGTGAATGGAATATGTGCCGGACGCGCCGGTTTCGTGCCGACGGTAATGACAACCGCCGCAGTGTTGAGCGTGACGACGTTATTGCCGCCGGTGGCAACCGATATTTCGTGCGCGGACTCGAATCGCGCCGTACCCGTAATCATTTCGACGCCATTCCGTTTCATCTGGTCCGAAATCACGTCGAGCTCCTGTCGCACCACATGGTTGATACGAAAGGTCAGGTCTTCCGGTGTAATCGTATCCTTGACCCGGTACGCCTCGCCATAGTAATTTCGCAATTCGTAACCCGTAAAATAGATGACCGCTTCCCGCAGCGTCTTGCTCGGAATTGTGCCTGTGTGAAGACACACGCCGCCCATACAAAGGCGGCGCTCGATCAGGGCCGTTTTTGCCCCGGATTTTGCCGCGGCGAGAGCCGCTTTCTGACCGGCAGGACCGCTGCCGATGACGACGATATCATAGTGATCATTATCCTCTGCCATAGGTTCCTCGACTGGTTCATTGGAGCATTGGTTGTTCTGCGACCGTTGTCACTTGTGGGTGCCGACGGTTTTGGCCCACGCAACGACTTCGCCTGATAGCTTGCGCATTTTCGCGGGATCGGATATTTCCGAAAGCCAAAGTTCGAAAAGTCGAAAAAACGCCTTGCGAAATATCGTTAGATACTTGATCCTCTCCTGAAAATGACTGCCCGGATCCAGGCCGGTAACAGGTGGCAGCACAACGCTTCGGAATACCAGCGTGTCGGCATCGAGCGTAAAGCTCCACATCTCGTCATCACGCGCGAGTAGGAATTTCGCTTTCTTTAACTTCTTGCCCGATAAGAGTGCGGAATTCGCTTCGCCGCTGATCGTTGGAAGGCCGCGACGAACGACAATCTCCTGGGCGGCGTCACCTTCACCGGCCAAAACCAGCGGCCCCTGGACAAGGATACTGAATTCGCCCAGATCGGCTACCTTGAACGTACCGCCTCGCTCTTCCTGGAAAAACCACAGCCATGTCATGAAGTCGCGGCCGATCGAACTCTCGTAGTCAATGTCGACCGGCTCATCGGTGAAGAGCAACCGCGGCAGGTTATCGGGATTGGCCTTGAACTCAGTTTCGGCCAGCAGCTCCGCTGTCAGCGGTAGCGGCTCGAAGCCGATCGTTTCACAGAAGAAATACAGGAATTGATCAATTTGAGATAATGAGGTGGCGGCGAGGTACATGAATGCCGCAGGCGCATCAACAACAAAGGGGATGCCGCGGAGAGCCGGCGGCATATCTTTGAGCAGGCGATCCTTTACGTCCTCCTTTATCTCCTTCTTTTGTTTGCGGCTCAGAAACTGGATGTTTCCCTTTTGTGCAGCTGCCAGCTCCTCGATTCGGCATTCAGCCTTAAAAAGTGCCGGCGGAATCTTCCGAACTGCGGAACGCAGCACGAGATGGAGGTGGCCGCCCGGTAATGCCGTCGATTCGTCAATCTGCGTATCCAGCAGATGCCGTCCGCTTACCCAGCCGATCTGGGGTTCGTCCAGCACGGTTGCCAGCGAGTACCCTTTTTGATTCTCGAAGCGGTCAAGCGCGTCGTCGGGAAGAGTTTGCATCATTTTACAGATAGTGAAAGACAGCGATCCATTGTCAAACGGCATTGGTTTGCTCCTCTGAGTTTTGAACGACCGACCGAAACAGGTCGAGAGCGCAGAAATAGAAATAGTTGAGCGTAGTTTCGAAGGAACGCAACCGTATGGTTGCGGTTATGGTGAATCCTGTGAAAGCGTGCTACTGTACGGCCGACCGGTTCGAATTTTAGTGTAACACGACGAGATTTCTTATAGGGCGACCATGAACACCAACGCGATTTATCGCAAATTAGCCGAAAAAGATAAAAAATTTCTGTGGCACCCGTTTACACAGATGCAGGATTACGTAGCTGCCGCGCCCATTATCATTGAACGTGGCGAAGGTATTAAGCTTCAAGACGTACAAGGGCGATCCTATTATGACGGCGTCTCGTCGATCTGGCTCAATGTCCATGGCCATTGTGTCCCGGATATAGACCGGGCAATCATCGAGCAACTCGGACGTATAGCCCATTCAACACTGCTGGGACTTTCAAGCGTGCCCGCCATTCACCTCGCGGAAAAACTGGTGTCGATCGCACCCGACGGACTCTGCAAGGTTTTTTATTCCGACAGCGGTTCTGAGGCCGTAGAGATCGGTATTAAAATTGCCTATCAGTATTGGCAGCTCAAAGGCGAACCGAGCCGGTCATCATTCATCGCCATGACCAATGCCTACCACGGTGACACTATAGGCGCAACCAGCGTCGGCGGTATAGACCTGTTCCACGAGACATATCACGATCTGATGTTTGCCGTGCACCGCGTACCCTATCCGCACGCCTACCGCTACGACGGTACTATCGAACAATGTACCAATCACTGTCTCAATCGCTTGCGGATGCTATTGGATATGAAGCAACGCGAAATTGCCGGCTTGATTGTCGAGCCCATGGTACAGGGCGCCGCGGGGATGATCATGATGCCTCCGGGATTCATGGCGCAACTGCGATCGATATGTGACGAGCATAATATCCTTCTTCTTGCAGATGAAGTCGCTACTGGTGTCGGGCGTACCGGTCGGTGGTTTGCCTGCGATCACGACGGCATCAGTCCCGATATCATGATGATGGCCAAGGGGCTCACCGGTGGTTACCTGCCTCTTGCTGCGACACTCACGACCGAGGACGTCTACAACGCTTTTCTTGGTGATTACAGTGAGCGCAAAACGTTTTTTCACGGTCACTCATACACCGGCAATCAGCTCGGCTGCGCTGCTGCTCTAGCGAATCTCAAGCTTATCGAAGACACCCGCCTTGTCGAATCGGTATCGGAGAAATCACAGCTGCTGCACGATTTGCTGGAACCACTTCGCGATCATCCTAATGTCGGTGATATTAGGAAGTTAGGAATGATGACCGGAATCGAGCTTGTTCGCGACAAGGCCGGCAAGGAAGCATTCGACTGGGATGAGAAGATCGGGATACAGGTATGTATTCGCTCCACAGAATTGGGAATGATTCTACGTCCGCTGGGAAATGTCATTATCTTCATGCCGCCGCTCGCCAGCACAGTCGCGGACCTCACGGCAATGACGAAAATCTTGCAGCAGGCAATCGGCGACGTCCTACCGAGCTGATGGGCTTGGTATTTACCGATCTTTGCCAAAATCTTTTCTGTCATTCCCTGTTCCAGATTCGGTATTCAAACACGGCTTTGGACCAGGAGCCGGATGTATCAATATCACTCCACCCATACCCGGTGTTTCTTGAGCGAAAATATCTGATCCCAACCGCGTGATTCCTGCGCACGGTGTGCGCGTTTATACTTTAACGCCGGGCCGTGCTTGTTTAGCACATCCTCCACAAACAATTCTGAACCCACTGCAATGCCCTTGGTCGCGAACCGGACTTTCAACATCAATCGCTGTGACCAGCCTAACGTTAACGCCTTGTGGTCTTGATTCAGCACATCGGCGACCAGGCGGCGGTCGATGCCCGTACGGTCGGCGGTATGTCCCACGAGATACGTTCGAAATCGATCCCACACGCGGGTTTGGAGTAGGGCGGTTGACCCATTCAGTTCAACTTCCGGCAGTCCGAGTTCTCGACCGATAAGCCGTGACAATACAGCTTCGTCTTCCTGCAGCTGCCCCTTTACCACGCGTTCTGCGTAACCGCACCATCGGTACTCGGCAGGATCCGCGACGATGCCGGCGCGTACAGGATTTAGTGTTATATACGCCATCATCTTGGCCAATGCGCCGTTTTCATCAACAATGACGCTGTCGAATCTGCCGCCGAACAAGCGGCCCCAGCGATTTTGTCGCTTATTGAACCACTGCGTGAATCGCTGCTGAAAATTGGACACCACCAGACTGATATCATGAATTTTCGTCCGAAAACCTTCCAGGACATCATTGCCGGGATCGAAAGGATTCGGCAGCCGATGGTATCGTTGCCATTTGGCAACCAGACTATCGTGTGTCATTTCCGACGGCTTTGGTATCTCGATTACTGCGTGGTAGTGGTTATCCATCACCACATAATCCCACACCCGGTAACTGAGTCGTTCTTGACCTGCGAACAACAATTGGCGGAGTTTCTCCTTCTCCACATCTCCCAGCACGAAACTGCCTCCGGTGATTCGGTTTGTAATCATGTAAAAGCACCGTTCATCACCGTTCATCTTCACTCTGTTGTGATACATACAACTCTCCTTTCCTTAGACTCATCATTCACAACATACACCCATTCATCTCATTATAAAGGACTGTCCGCTTTTTTGAAGGACTGTCCGCTTTTTTGCCTAGCAAGAAAAAGTTCGTCTTGCAATCGAGTGGCGGTGTTGCTGAAGTACGGCTCTGGGGGCGTCGCTCGCTCCCTTCCACGGGGCAACCTTAGAGCCGGGGCCTCTGAGCTCGAATTCCTTGCACCCTCCCGTCGCGGTCTCCAGTCGGCGTATGGCATCAGCTTTAGAGCATTGTGATATGATGAATCGACGCCGTCGGATGATTCTCGGTAGTGAGGCTCGAGTATGATTTACGGTAGCGGGAGCAGGTCGAAATGAATGGTCGCTGAGGGCGCAGGAAGGGTCCAGCCCGCATCGGCCGGTAGCTTGGTGAGCATGCGATAGATGAAGCGATTAACGTTGGTCAGTGGCACAGACCGGAGGTTTTTCGCCTTGCTGGGAAGGCGCCGAAAGAAATCCTCCCAATGAATCAGGATGACGTGTCGGGGTTGTAGGGCGTGTATGATGTCTTCTGGATATCCTGATATGTAATTGAATCCAGGCACGCAGAGTATGGCAATGTCGACTCTGAGATTCTCATAGGGCGGTGACTGAAAGAATTCTGCCGGAACGGCACTGGCCGCGTCCTGGTAAAAAATACGAATGGATGAATCCGGGACGGCCGGGTCTTTGATGGTGAGTAGAAAGGCATAGGTTTGCCCCTCTTTCCACCCCCACGCGGTCCGCGGCAGTTTCGGTTTTGGTCCCGTGGCTTTGCCACCGAATAACTTGAGACAGAAGAAGTGTGGGGCGTGATCGGACGGGATAGCGATAATATCCATATTACCCACCGTGTGGGGACGGCCGTTACGGATACCGACATCCGTAACGAGCGCAGGCGGAATGTCATCATGAACCGCGGCGAGGATATTCTTCGTGGTTGCACTGCCGAATATTTCGGCCGTCAATCCGTGCTTGCGATACAGGTACGGCAGGTCCATCAGATGATCATAGTGTGCATGACCCACAAGGATGGCTCGCAGGTTGGGCACCGGCCGGAAACCACGTTCGATGCGTTCCGGTCGCGGCGATATCGGGAATGGAAGTGCAACGCGTAGTAGAACTGGATTGCTGAAAAACGGAGCGCCCATAATCGCATGCCCGGCGCGCTCAATGACCACACCGCCTGCGCCAAGATAGGTTATTCCAACTGGGGCGGCGTTCGTCGAATGGTCTAGCGCGACCACGCGGTGAGCTGTTGTAATCGGTAGGTTTTTTGATGAACCAGCATCCAACTGTGGCGGTATCACGAACAACAGCAGGGTAGCCACGACGCATTTCGGTCGTGTCTTTCCCACCATTCTTGTACGCGGTCCGGCGTTCGCCGGTATCTTGATCGGAATCGAATCGGTAACAAATTTATTAATCATATTTTCGCCCGTAACCCGTTTTCTTCAGGATGATTCGTCACTCCGGTAAACTAGCCCATTTCTAGCAGTTCTACGAGCTGCGAAGAAGGTGCATAGGCTTCCAGCCTGTAGCTTGCGGCAACCCCGAATTGATCAAACGCTCTGAATTTCGAATCCGAATGTCGTTGTCAGAACGCGCCCGAAAAGCTACAGCCAAGATTGTCCAAGCTAATATGCGTACACGCGGTCAATAAATTGCTGTACTCCCTGCTTGAATGCTTCCGGTGCTTCCCACGGCACACGATGCGCTGCACCGTCGATGATTGTGTGCGTGATTACCGGACATGTCGCAGCCAGGGCTTTCCCAATCCGGCAATATTTGCTGTCTTCACGGCCCGAGATATACAGAATCGGTGGAGCTGCCAGTGACGCCAGTGCAGGTGTGATCTCCGGCGTGTTGCCATTCGAGAAAATTCGCAACATCCGAGCAATGCCCGCCCTTGATAGCTCGGATTCCGTCGGCGGCCACGGGTTTGCGCGGCCGGAAAATACCGGCTGGCGATTCCAATCGTCAACAACATTGTTCCAGGGCATTTCCTCGAAGCGTCGGGCCCATTCGTCGTCGCGCTCCCGCCGTTGTTGCTGGTCATTGGCAGCGGCGAAGCCCGGGTGTGCCGCGACCAGGATTATGCCATACCATTTGTTCGGCGCTCTCAAGGCGGCGCGCAATGCGAGCCGGCCGCCCATCGAATATCCCAGAAGAAAACCGGCCGGGCTACAGCAATCGGCATGGATTCGTTGTTGAAAGTCATCGACCCACTCATCGATTGTATCCCATACAGCGCTCCAAAGGTTCTCCTCGGTGATCGGAAGCGGTGACGCGTGTCCCTGTTGGTCTGTGGTGTAAAATGCATCGGCGAACGGCTGCCATACTTCAGGCGGCTGCAAGTTTCCGTGGATACAGAACAGGCGTGGACGGTTGCTTTTTGCCGAGGAGGGCTGCTGTTTCACGAGATCTTGAAACTCCTTGCCGCTGCGAGCTTTTTAGTGTATCTTTGGCCACAAGTGTACGCGCGATGGTACGCCGCATCTGCGCGTTCTATGACAGGTCGGCACCGTGTCGTAGACGTCATGGGCGTGCAATAGGTTCATGCTGAGAATGTGCGGTTGAAGGAGATTTGATGCAATGACGGATTGTGTAAAAACATTCTGGCTTATTGCTGCTTCCGGTTTGTTTGCTGTATTTCCGGTATTGGCAGATGGGGCCTGGATTCCCCTGGCGCCAGATGGCGAACCGAATATCAGTGCGTCAGTATCTGTTCATTCATCCGCCCCGTCGGTGACATACCACGACCTGGAAAGCGGCCGTGTATTTGCGGTGTGGGAGGAGGTGATTGGCGGCGTTCCGGAAATTTATCTGCGTTACTTCGACTGCGCTGCGCCGACATCGGGCTGGCAAGCGCTTGGAAACAGCGCCGCCGGTACAGGAATCAGCGGCACGGCTGGGCATCCCTCGCGGCTCCCGCGCGTGGCGGTCGACGGCACCGGCAAGGTGTGGGTGGTGTGGCAGGAGGGCGAAGGACTCGATTCTGAAGCACTGGTGGAGGATCTGGTGTCAATCTGGACGTCCGTACGAGAAATCCTGGAAGGGAGCGGCACGGCGAATCAGAAATTTGATCTGATACGTACCGAGCTACAGCAGATACCCGACACCATTGCAGCAGGTTCAACGTCGCCATCTTACATTTATGCCAAATGTTTCAACACAACTTCCGGTATGTGGGAGGGCGTTGATGGATCGGCCTCCGGTTCGGGCATAAGTGGAAACGACACCGCGAGTTTCGCTGTTCATCCGGACATCGTCATCTACCAGGGGCAACCGTTTGTTGTCTGGAGCTACGTGCGTGTCGAGGCCGACGGCGCCACGTCGCAGGCCAGATACGACGATTTAATTTCTGATCCTCTAAATAATTTCGGCGATATATATGGTGCTCATCTCGATGCGGGCTCGTGGTCTTCCCTGGGGGGATCATTCGGAAGTTATGCGAACACCGTAAGTCCCGGAATAAGTGCGTCTGGATTTGACCCGATAGCGGTGTCGCCGCGTATCGTATCACGCAGCAGCGACGGAGCGCCGGTTGTCGCGTGGCAGCAGACATTTCTGGTGTTGTCAGTGACAACGCTCCAGGATATTATCGCTCTTGACGCATTTGCCGACAGCGAATTCGCTGCGATTCCCCAGGCCCACCTGCGTGTATTCGGAGGTGCGTCGTGGGATGCCCTTGACGACGGCGACGTCGACAGTACAGATGACGCAAATGGTGGTTTGAGTCGGGTAAAGGATTCGGGTGGTGCGGCAGCCGGCGTGAGCAGCATCGACCTCGCGGCCGGCAGCGACGATGAGGTGTCGCTGGTTTACACTGTCACCAGTCCGCAAACCAGCCCGGTTACCAATCTTCCGGTTGTTGAGGTGTACGGCAAGCAATGGCGCGACACCGATTCCAGTTCGGCGATTAACTTCAGCTGGACCGACAACGGCGGGCAGTGGCGCGATATTTCCGGGAGTCCGCTCGACTCCGCGTTTCAGCCGGCTTTGGCATACAACGGGGCAGACGCGCCGGTGGTGGTCTGGGTTGATGCCTTTTTCGCTGTATTCGGTTTGCAGTGGGATGCGGTCACACAAGCGTGGCATCCTCTGGGTAACTCGACTTACCGCGGCGGTGGATTAACGCTCGAAAGCCTGACATCGGATATAAGTGCGGAGATTGTCGCAGGTACCGTGAATCCCGGGCTCCAGCTCAACCCCGATATCGAAATATTCGGCAACGGCAACCCGATGACCATTTGGCAACGGGTCGCGATGCCAGATGCGGTCAAGATGCAGGCAGCGCAGACTGATTTCGAAGATCCTTCCGCGGTCCGGTCGCTTATCGAGACGATGCGGGCGGAGTCGGAGAATGTGAAGTACGATATCTGGCTGCGGCTTTTCAACCGTGCACCGGTATTGTCCGATACGATGCCGTTGACTGGCCCGGTATGTATCGCTCCACAGGCGTCGGTAGCGTTCTCTGCTGTATTTGATGATCCTGACGGCGATGCCTTGAGTATCACCTGGGATTTTGGTGATGGTAGCCAGGCAGACACCGCCACGCCGTCACCTCATCAGTATGTCGCCGAGGGCCGTTACTTTGCCACCGTGACCGTCGCGGACAGCCTCGGCGCGACCGCCTCTGCGTCGTGGACGATCAAGGTCGGCAATCCGCCCGAAGGAACCATCGATTTTCCATTTGACGGCGACGAGTTTATCCTGGATCAGGATGGGACCGTGATCGTGACGTTTGAAGCAACGGTTACGGATGCCGACGGTGATCCGTTGAGTGTGCGCTGGAATCTCGACGGCGGCGTCCCGGCGATTTCATTTCTCGAGGACCCAGGCGACGTGTTGTATTCCTCGCCCGGCGTATACGACATTGCACTTGTCGTTGCGGACAGCACGGGCCTGGTCGATACCACCCCCAATACTGTCCGGATTTCCGTTGTCGATGCGGATGCGGATAATAATCCTCCAAACGGTTTGATCACTATGCCGTCGGAAAATCAGACCATCTCGTCGGGGCAATCACTTACATTCGGAGCCGACTTTACCGATCCGGAATTCGATGGCATCGCAATGTACAGCTGGGACTTCGGTGGCGGCGCCGATGATATAATTGGCAACAGCGAAACCGGTGCGGTAATATTTAACACACCCGGGACGTTTACTGTGTCGCTGACCGTCACCGATGATAATTTCGCCGGCGCCTTGACCGATCCTACACCCGACACCGTTGTGGTCACGGTGGTCGGTGACAATCTCCCGCCCGACGGGTTTATTTCATCGCCGGTCGCACCCATATTGATCGTACCTCCGGGAAGCAATGTCACCTTTGCCGGATCCGGAACGGACCCCGATGGCAATCTGCCGTTGTCGTACATATGGGCGTTTGACGGCGCCACACCGCAGGATTCGGATGTAGCTGTTCCCGGCAGTATCGCGCTGAATGTCATTGGCAGTTTTGACGTCACATTCACCGTAACAGATGGTGCCGGGCTGGCCGCCCCCGAGCCGCCCGGTCTGTTCTTGATCGTAGATCACGCGCCTGAAGGCACAATTACGATGCCCCCTTCGGATCAGACAATCGTGGTCGGCGGATCGCTGCAGTTTGCGGGCGAGGCCACTGATCTTGACGGACACGATGTGCGCTTTTTATGGCTGATCGACGGTGTGCCGGTTTCGACGAAGGCGGTGCCGGACAATGCTTTCTCATTCAACACGGTCGGATCGTTTGATGTAACCTTGCACGTTATAGATGAATTCGAGGTGCCGGACCAGTCGCCACAGGTCTTGACAGTGACCGTGCAATCTGAGGCGATCGATACAGATGGTGATGGTATTGACAACCTCAGTGAAATGGACAATGGCACAGATCCGGCGTTGCCAACACTGTGTTATGCACCCGGCTGGAATCTGATTACGTGGGCCAGAGTGGCGGCCGACGGTGATACGATCGCTGATCAGATTGCCGATTTGCCGCTGGCTGGTAGTGTGTGGGCCTATGACGAGGCTGCGGATGTGTTGTTTCCTGTCGGATCCGTGGCCGTCGGCGCGCACGAGAATCGCATGCTGCCGGGCAACGGTTACTGGGCTTATTTCCTGAGCGGCGGTTTCCACGATGTGACCGGATCCGCGTTTCCAGACGGCACGCGTGTGTTGAATCCGGGCTGGAATCTCGCCGGCGGCATTGATGGCGGAAACATTCCGGAGAATGCCAATATCGGTATTTTGTGGGGCTGGCGCTATTCCGCATTTGTGCAGCCCGACGCGGTTCGCTCCAATCAAGGATACTGGGTGCATTCCACCGCGGGTACGGATATCACTATTCAGGACTGGCCATGACCGTGCGACACCCTGTTCGAAAAGAGATTCGAACAGGAAATTCCACATTGCAGGATCAAACAACAATCTCTAAGCACCGAAATTGCAAATTCTGAATACCGTTATGGATCATCGTACATTGTTTTTCATCAAAGCAGCCCAACAAAGGAGTTCATGATGGCCAACGATCGATTGGAAGAAGTTTGCAGCAATCCACCGATGCCAAAGGAAAACCAGAAGTCGGTGCGTTGCGATCTGTGCTCAAAGCCACTTGTTGCCGAGAACGTATTCGTGAAGGAAGGCAAGCGTTTCTGTTGTGTAGCTGCTGCGGCTCAGTATCTTTCAAGTAACAAGACGCTTGAAGATTTTCACGGCCGCGATAAGAAGCGCAAGTTCGTACAAGCTATTAAGAAGGTAGTCATTCTGTCCATACTTGCCGCAATCGCCTATGGCGGCTACCAATATTGGTCACAGAACAAGGACAAGGTCCGCGAAGCCGGACAGGAACTGAGGGAAAAAGCGAAAGATCTGGAGAATTCGGTAAACGAACGTAGCGACGAATAGTCATGTATAACGCCTAACAACATTAACAAAACACCTATTTGAGTGAAAGAGACATCCACGCCATGACAAACGGGTCCCATGAATCCGAATCCTCGAATCTCTCCAACGACGATCTATATTCGTTGTCTGAGACCATAAACACTGCCACGCTGGATGGGCTTCGGACGATGAGCGATGAAATTGATCCCGAACTTGCCGATCAATTGCTGCAGATCTTCCGCGAAGACACTCCCGTTCGACTTGCAGCCATAAAAGAAGCACTGTCTGGCGGCGATACCGCGCGATTGCGGCGCGAGGCGCACACGGTACGTGGCGTGCTCGATGCTCTTGGCGCCGAGCGTCTTTCCCTTATTATCACCACAATTGAGAAGGCAGGTTCGATCGACAAGCTCGGCGACCCCGACCGTCTCTTTGATCGCCTGGATTTCGAGTTTGACAAGATCTGTCGTCGACTTGAGCAGAGTTGATTCGGTGTGCATGTTCCATCGGCGCGAACATCAGTGCAGATCGGTATCGCCGAAGCCCGTTTCAACGTGGAAATGTCTGTTTCTGCTCTGCAACTTGCTGCGGGGACAGCGATGATTTGGTTGGTTTATGACTAAATAGGCATACATTGTGCGGCGCATATAGGTTTCAGTAGCCCACTGGGATGCTGGAATTGATCGCGTTGTTAACCATCGGTCTGACGCGGGCGCGGGGCTCCTGCACGAATAGGTGCCCTGGCTGGAAATCAGCCGTCAGCCTAATTGTCGTGCAGGTAGGTTCAATGTTACTTTATATACGGCATGCAGGGCGCGGGAAAAGCCACAACTTAAGTTGCGAACTTCCAACGTGTTTCCTAAACCCCAATTTGCCTGGTGTTCTTGTCACCCCTCGTTGGCTTCGCGATTTTCAACGGAAATTTTTAACTCAACGAACGACATTGACGGCGGATTGCACGGTATCCAGTATCAGGAAGTTCAGCTGACTGCATTGCCAGACCAGGTGTTGCGTCGTGTCGGATGAGCGATTGAAGGTGCCACATGCAGCGGGCAATGCGGCTCCGGAATACTATAACCACGGCGTACAACAGGATAAACCATGCCGCTTACTGCAAGAAATATGGCGATCGCACCCCCGCACTTATCTTGCACGATCGTTGTAATCATCGGCCTCATTTGCAGTTGCCTGACATCCTCGTCGTCCGCCGGAACCGAGAAGGGAGAGACGCGTCACCGCATTGCGATTGTGAGCAGCTACGATCGCGGCTATCTATGGTCGCAGGAGACCTCTACGGGCGCGGCTGCCGCGTTCCTGGAATTCGGGACACTGAACGACCAGGAGGAGATTGCATTGCTTTCCGCCACGGATCACGTCGAGAACAGCCGTGTCGTGATCCGTAAATGGTGGATGGACAGCAAACGCAAGAGCAGTCGCACCGAGATTGCGGAGGCAACGAACCGCATCGTGGCAGCCATCACCGAATTTCACCCTGATTTGATTCTTCTCGGCGACGACAATGCGGCGAACTACATCGGCAGCCAATTCATCGACACCGCCACGCCCGTCGTATTCTGGGGTATCAACGGACTGCCGCTAAAGTATGGACTCATCGACTCATTGGAGGAACCCGGGCACAACGTCACCGGTGTGTATCAGGCCGGATATCTGGTTGAAAGCCTTGGTTTCCTGAAACGCGTCGTACCCGGCATTGAAACGTTTGCTGTACTGTCGGATGACTCGCCAACCGGGCGCGCAAAGGTAAAGGAACTCCAGCATCTCGCCGATGCCGGCAGGCTTCCCCTGCGTATGCTGGATTCGGTGGTGACGAATTCGTTTACGGAATGGAAGGAGCGTGCACTGGCGTTGCAGCAACAAGTCGATGCGTTTTTCGTGGTCAATCACAACAGTATCAAGGATGATAACGGGGATTCGATCGAGCAGTTGACCGTCGGCAAATGGTACCTCGAGAACATACGTATACCGGAGTGCGCCCATGAAAAGCAGTTTGCTCTGGAAGGGTTGCTGTGTGTATGTGACGACTCCGGGTACAATCAAGGGTACGAGGCAGTGAAGCTCGGCTACCGCATTCTCGTCGGCGGAGAGGCACCAGGCAAAATTGCGGTTCGCGCGCCCGCGAGGGGACCACTGATCATCAACCGTGTGCGCGCGGCTCAACTCGGTATCGATATTACAGCGGCCATGGGTGTTGAGGAGTACGTCGACAAGGCCCTCGCGCTTCAATAACCTGAAGGCGTCGGCCGGGTGAAGACCAGATGGAAAGTGAACATTCAGACACAGGCGGCAAGCGCAATGGTTCAATATTCAGCCGTATTCTTTACAGCATATTGGCGACATCTTTTGCCATCATCGTTTTTTCTGGAGGTGCAAGTTATTTCGTCTCGCGGAAACTGATTCAGCAATCCGTCGATGAGCAGATCGAACGAGCGCAGAACAACGCCTCGACCGCCTTCAAGATCGAATACGAGATTCCGGTTGAACGGGATTTGCTTTTTCTGGAATCGTCACCCGCATTGAACAACCTGCTCATGTCGCCGCAGCGCGAGATGCTTGTACGCCGCGCGGATCTGGAGAAATTGTTTTACGGAATTTCGCGAAACAACCCCATTCTGCGGTCGACCCGATTTATCGATGTCGCCGGCCGCGAACGCGTTGTGATTGAAGCCGACCGGCGCGTGAGGGACTACCGCACACTGAACGACCTTCCTGCTGATGATCCTGCCGCCGTTGCCCTGTCGAATCTGTTCGTGAACCTGAAATCACGAGACGTGCGTGCGATAGCCGCCAGCCCACCGTATTTTGACAGCAACAATCGTCCCTGTTTCCTCGTGGGGATTGCCAAACAGGAACCCGAAGTCGGCGGATTCGGCGGCACAGTGATTCAGGAATATGACCTATCACGGTATATCGACCGTATGTCGCGAATTCGCCTTTTCAACGAGCCGGTGGTATGGATTCGCCATGTCAACGAAATTGAGGCAACGTCGCCAATGTCCGCCGGGGCAACACGAAAAGCTCAGGTTGGCAAGGGTGGGAGTTCGCGTGTTTTTCCCGTTGATCTCGATATCGCCGGGACGTCTGTACTCGGGCTGGAATTCCGAATACCGGAGCAATTGATTGCGCGCGAGCTTCGTCCGCTGCTTTGGCAGACCCTGTTGACGGCACTGCCGTTGACGATTGTCGCTGCGATCGTAGCGTGGATCCTTTCGAGCAAGATATCGCGTCCCATCCGCGATCTTTCCGAGGCCAGTTCCCGTATCGGCGCCGGGGATTTTTCCCAGCCTGTGCCGCTGCAGCACGGCGGCGAAATTGGCGACCTCACAAGACTATTCAACCGTATGGCCGAGGACCTCAAGCGGACAACGGTATCGCGTGACTACGTGGACAGCGTACTGCGATCAATGAATGAATGCCTGATCGTGATGTCTCTGGACCGTAAAATCGTTACAGTGAACAAAGCTGCCTGCCGTCTACTCGAATATGACGAAGATAAACTGGTCGGGTTGTCATTCGATGATGTGATCGCCGGTGAGTCGGCACGCGATCTGATTGAGGAACTCACGCAGAAAATGCGTATTGCAAATGTCGAGAAGCGCTACCGCACTCGGACCGGACAGGAAATTTTCGTTTTGTTCGCGGGATCGACATTGATCAATCGGCGCGCCGGCGTGACGGGTTACGTTACTGTTGCGCTTGATAACTCGGAGCGCCGTCAGGTCATCGCGGACCTTGAAGTGGCTAAAGACCAGGCTGAGGCAGCGAACACCGCGAAGAGTGAATTTCTTGCCAACATGTCGCATGAATTGCGTACGCCTTTGCACGGCATATTGAGTTTTGCCGGATTCGGAATCCGCAAAGGCGAAACAATCGACGCCAAGCGTATCCGCGAGTACTTCATCAAGATCGACAATTGCGGTAATGTCCTGCTACGGCTATTGAATGACCTCCTGGACCTGGCAAAACTGGAAGCAGGCCAGATGACGTATCGATTCTCGAAAACCGATCTGGGCGGATTGATCGCCGGTGTAGTCGATGAATTTGCCGGGCGATTGACGGAACACCGAATCCGAATCGATTTCGATCAACGTGCTGACAATGGCGCTGTTCGGCTGGATCCCGAACGCATCAGTCAGGTTGTTCGCAACCTTCTGGGCAATGCGGTAAAATTTTCGCCTGACGATGGGGTGATACGGATCACACTCTTAAGGGAGGGTGGTGCTGTGACGGTAACGTTTCACGATGCCGGCGTCGGCATACCACTAGATGAACTCGACAAAGTTTTTGACAAATTTGTGCAGTCGAAGCTCACGAAAACCGGCGCCGGCGGCACCGGACTGGGCTTATCGATTTGCCGCGAGATCGTTGCGGCTCACGGCGGTCGGATATGGGCAGAGTCTCCGCCGGACCGTGGCGGGCTGATTCGGTTCAGCATTCCCCTGGATCTCAAGGGGCCAGTCAAAGGCGAAGAGGCGGACGGATCGCTTACCACAACCGGAGCGCAGGGGATGAAGCGCACGATGAACGGTCCAGGTTAACCCGGTAATTTTTCCAATTCCTTGCACCGCAGTATCGTTATACCAATCAAGGCAGTGAGTGCGCCATAGACTACGATTGCCGGGAGCCATGCGACGCCCAATTCGCCCATCGGAATAGAAATTCCCGCACTTACTCGCGCGATGATCTCAGGCGGCTGCAATCCCTTGACGAACCAGATGCCGCTATGAATGGCCAGCGCGAACAGCTGGTCCGTCAGTGCGATCCGGTAGCCCTCGGTCAATTCTGCTGCCACATCTGCAAAGTATCCGGACATCAGCGATACCAGATACAATACGATCGAAAAAAATGACGCTACCGAGAACGTAAAGGCCACTCCTGCAGTGATACCCAACGCGACAGCCACCGAAAGATGAATGAGTTGGATGATAAACGCCTTTGCCACGTTTGCCACTGCACTGCCGTCGTCGCAGTAGACGCGAAGGCCGGTATTTAACCCGAAAATCAGGTCCGATTCGTTCTGTGCCTGCAGCGTGAGGGTAAATTTACCAGAGGCAGGTATCTGGCTCAGCGGTATCCGCACGGTATTAAACTCGTATGGATACGCCGCGAACGTTACTTCGTGTGACTCTACTTTCCCGGGCGCCGCCACCTTCCAGGCACCGCGCACAATCTGCCGGCGTTTCTCTGCGTAAAAACGATAACGCAGCGCGACAGTGTCGCCGTTACTACGCGTGGTCCCCAGATCAAACGTCCATGTTTTTTCCGCATTCGGTCCGACCAGCTGGTGCTCGCGGCGCACGGCGTTGGCGACCGCATTCCACGTGTCTTTGCCGACCGCGTCGGTACTCAGCTCGCCGGTCTCGATCATCTGCCGGATGCGGTTTCGTGTGAGCGACTCTACGGATGGCATGGCCGGCGCTACCTCACGTCGTGCTATGCCGAAAACCGATTTCGCCAGTTGTATGTCCTCGTCGGCAAAGGACTTCGCGTAGATCATCGCACACGTAGCAAGTGCCAGCAACAACGTGATCTCTGCGAGTGCCGCAACGCAGGTCAGTCCAAGCCATTTACCCAGGAAAATACTTCGACGTGTAAGCGGATAGGTCGTCAACAGGTGAATTTGTTTACCATCCAATTGCGAGCGGACGGTGAGGCACGATACCGCGATCACCATCAGCGTCAGCAAGCTGTAGGCGACGGCATAGCTATATTGGATACGCAGTGTAAGCTCGTTCACAAGATTATTGTCGCCGGCCGCGACGAAAAAAATACAGCCGGTAGCGGCCGCGATAATCAGAATAACACTGTATAGCGCCCCGTTTCGGGACGTCAGCAGGAACGTCATACGGGCGATGGTAAGGATATTTCGCATGGATTTTACCGTGTGTCTACATTCCCGAATTCGCCATCGGGGTTACGGCCGGTCGTCACTTAGTTCGTCCAGGAGTTGCTGGTTCACCTGTCTCGGTGTGTTGTCTTCTCGTGATGTGTCGTCTGTCGACTCTGCCAGGCTTGCAAGGTGTCTGGAATCGATCTCGCGCTTCGCGTCTTCGGCCGTCGGTTCGGTCTCCGTACGGGATTTTGCCAATGCGTCCAAATGCCGTGTGTTCACACCCTTTTCTTTCGCGCCGTTTTCGATTGCACCGGGACTGTCGTAGGTATAGTCTGCATCCCGCAAGTACTCCGCGACACCGGAACCCATCTGTGCGCCCGCCGTTTCCTTGTGTTCGGCGTTGCTTTGGGCGACCGCCTTAAGAAAATAGCTTTCGAGACTTTCCGTTGGCGACGACGCTGTGATTTGCTCGTAGGGAACGTCACCGGCAAGTATCTTCTTCGCTTTGTCCAATGTCAGATCGTTGACGTTCGGAAACTCGAGCTGCGTCATATTACGATTCTTGAGCAGCTCCTTTACCGACCCGGTGGATTGGCGCCGGCCGCCGTATAGCAGCAAAATCTCATCACACACGTCTTCGACGTCGGCGAGGAGATGGCTGGTGAGCACAATGGTTTTCCCGCGTTTGCCCAGCGTGATGATAAGGTCTTTGACTTCCCGGCAACCGACCGGATCCAATCCGGCCGTGGGCTCGTCGAGGATCAACAAATCGGGATCGTTGAGGAGTGCCTGCGCCAGGCCCATCCTGCGTGTCATACCGTGCGAGAACTCGCCCACCAGGCGCTTGCCTGCAGTTTTCAGCCCTACCATTTCAAGCAACTGTGTGCTGCGCAGCCGGATCTGTTCGCTGCTCAGTCCCAGGATCGAACCGAAAAACGTTAAGGTCTCCAACGCTGTGAGGTTCTTGTAGAGGCCGGTTCGTTCCGGCAGGTATCCGATCCTGCTCTTCACCGCGACGTTTCGCGGGCTTTCGCCCAGTACGCTCAGGCGGCCGCCGGTCGGATAGAGATGCCCGAGAATGAGCTTCAGCAGCGTGGATTTTCCTGCGCCGTTCGGGCCCAGGAGGCCGAAGACCGAGCCGTTGCGGATCTCGATGTCGACATCAGTTAGTGCAGCGATTTTGTCGCGGCCCCAGAAGTCCTTGAACACTTTGGAGATGGCGTGGCCGCGAATCGCCGTATCGGCGTGTGCGGGTTCTGTCATGTATCATGCTCCTTGAGCAACCAGTTTCGAAGGGTTCACCTCGGCGTCCTGTCTGCGTGCATCCGGTGCGTGCGGCGCCGGTCGATTGTCGATGTCTTCACCCTGTCGTACGAGCCGGGCGCTGTTAAAGGCGACGACCATTGCGCCGGCGACCTGAAAAATTGCGGCGAGTACCGGTGAAAGCAACCCGGCCGCGGCGCATGTGATACCGCCAACAATAATCACGCTGCCTACCAGGAAATTCTGTATTACCGTCCACCGCATTCTTCTTGACAGCTTAAGCAGGAACGGCAGCCGGTTAAGTTCACTGTTCATCAATGCCACCGTTGCGCTTTCCAGGGCGACATCGCTGCCGGCAGCGCCCATTGCGATGCCGATATGGCTGGCTGCGAGCGCGGGACCATCATTGACGCCGTCGCCGATGAACGCCACGCGGTGCCCGTCCGCAATCAAGTTTTCAATATAATGCACCTTATCCTCGGGATTGCATTCCCCGCGGCATTGCCGGATCTCGAGCTTTTCCGCCATCGTTCGTACGACCAGTTCCCGGTCGCCGGAAACCATGGCGATGTGACGGATACCACTCCGTGCCAGTGCCGTGATGCAATCCGAGGCCGCCGGTCGCGGCTGGTCGCTAAGCCCTATCCAGCCCAGCGCCGATCCGTTTTTTACCACGTACAGTAGGCTCATTCCCGATGCATCCGCTTCGGCAAGACCCGAAAAATCGGCTTGCTCGACACCGTTGTCGTTCATCCAGTGAATATTGCCGACGATAAACTGATCGCTGCCGAATGTCGCGCGAACGCCACGTCCCGGCTCTTCATGCAACTCATCGGGCGTGCGGGGCTGCAGATTCACTTTTGCCGCCAATTTCCTGACGGCAAGCGCGACCGGGTGATTGCTGCCCGACTCCGCGATTGCAGCCGCATCCAGCAATGTCTGTGTGTCGACGCCGGCCTCGGGTGCGAGCCGATTGACCTCGAGAATTCCGGTGGTGAGCGTTCCGGTCTTGTCGAATACAACTGCGGTGGTATTCGCCATCGCCTCGACATCGTTTACGTCCTTGAACAGCACGCCGAGACGCGCGGCTGCGGACAATGCGGCTACAACAGCCGCCGGCGTTGCCAGGATCAGCGCAATCGGACATGCTACGACAAGTATCGCAACGACACGGTCGACGCCGTCGGGTTCGTAGCGGTTGAAGAATAAGACCGTTGCGGCGATCATTAATACAACGGGCATATAGTATTTCATATACGAATCGATCATCCGCACGAACGGCAACCGGCTCGACTGCGCCTTCACGATGAGTTCTCGAACCTTACCGAGCGTGGTGTCGCTGCCTGCCTTATCGACGCGAATATCGAGTACGCCGGTAAGGTTCGATGTCCCCGCGTAGACGGTGTCGGATTCGGCCTTGTCTGCCGGCAGCGATTCACCGGTGATATTCGCTTCGTTGATGGAACTGCGGCCCTTTATGATCGCGCCATCCGCCAGGATGTTTTCCCCCGGTCGCACACGGATCACGTCACCGGGTTTGAGGTCGCGGCCTTCGACGGCGTCCTCGTGACCGTCGGGCCGCAACACACTTGCCGTGCCCGGCGAGAGCCGTGCGAGCGCTTCGAGTGACGCTTTTGCGCCGCTCGCCGTTCTTGATTCTATAATCATGGAAATCAGGATAAAGAGGGCGATGCAGGCCGACGTGATCAAGTCGCCCATCACACAGCTGGCGATCACGGCGATCACCCCGAGTTCATGCATTCGCATTCGGCCTGCGCGCAGATCTCCGATGATGACCAGGAGCATCGGCACAATCAGGATCACGACCGCGATAAGGGCACTCAACGACGAGAGAAATCCGCCGTCAGGCACCAGTTTCAGCGTGAGACCTGCGTTGACGATGAAAACCAGACCGATCCCTACGGCAGGCAACTTGCTTCCCAATTTATTACTGTGCGTCAACGGCTGTATCCTTATTCTGCGTTTGGCTGCGCTTGCGCGGCAGATTGAGGCGAATCTCGCGGTTCCCCTTCTTGTCGATGATAAATACCTCATCGACATTCGCCATGATCTTGCGCATGCGGTCCTGATAAAGGGTCGATCGGATCACGTTCGGATTCCGGCGATAGATCGGATACAACTTCTTGAACGTCGCCGCGTCGGCCTCCGCCCTGCTCACCACACGGGTCGCTGCAGCCATTGCCGTCGCGGTGACCTTAGCGGCCTTGCCGATGGCTTCGTTCTCTTGGTTCGCCGCGAAAATACGTGCCTCCGCCAGGCTGCGGCCGGTTTCCTGATTGGCCCGGACAACCTCGTTCATCGTTCCGGCAAGCTGCCGCGGCCATTGCAGCGCGAGATCGACCGGATCCACGGCTACGCCAAGCTGCATGTCTGCCGCCGCGTCACGCACCCTTTCGGTGATGGTCGCGCTTACTGATGTCTTGCTCGCCAGTACATCGGCCATTGTCCGCTCTGAAAGTGTTTTCAGGACGGCGTTGTCGAGGATGTGTCGCAATGCTGCAGCAACGTCGCTGTGACTGACGATGTGGTGGATAGGATTGTGAATGCGGTAATTTAATTTTGAGCGCACATGAATCAATCCGCGGTCGGCGGTGATGACATAGCCGTCGGTTTCGGGGTTGAGCGTATCGGGTATCGCAGCTTTGCCGCCTACTGCCTCATCATCTGTTACCGCATACCAGAATGTGTCGGACTCAATGATTCGCGTGCGCCGGGCCGGGACCTTACGAATTTCGTCTATTGGAAACGGCAGCGCCAGAATCAACCCGGGTTCTTCGATCGCGTCGCCGTGAATCGCACCGAAGCGGAAAATCACAGCGGCTTCATACTGCTCAAGGTTGCGGATGCCGCTCATGCAAAAAGCAGCAATCAGCGCAGCCATCGCTATTTTCAGCAGTACCAGCAGGTTGTTCAGGGCATCTCGTACGGCCGTGATACCGTGGTTGCCGCTGTTGCGCGTATGCGGGGACTCGGTCATTCGTTCTCGTACTTAAGCAAGTCGTAAGGCGGTGTCGTCGAGTCCAGGATTATCGTAGTCTTGGTTTTCATCGTTTCCTCAAGCGCATCAAGCTTGCGCAGAAAGACTGCAAACGCGACGTCATCCTTGAATTTATCGTATTGCTCCGCAGCCGTTATCATTGCGTCGCCGCGTATCCTGCGGGCCTCGGCTTCTGCCTTGGCTATCTCCTGTTCCTTGAGACTTTCCGCGTTGTCGCGAATGATCTTGGCCTCTTTGTTGCCGGTGGATGTGATCTCGGCCGCTGTATTTGCCTGCTCCTGCTTCATCCGCGCCAGCACGCTTGTGGTGTTGGACTCGTGCAGGCAGATGCGCGCGATCCCTACCGTTGCGAGTGTGAGACCATGGGATGCGGTGGTAATAGCATTTACCTGCTGCCGGATTTCGGACTCAATCTCCACGAACCGGTCGGGGCCGGCGGTGTGGCTTACCAGGTCGCTGAACGACCGACTTCTCAATACATTCTCCTGGCTGCTGTTGAGGAGATTCTGCAGGATAACTTCTGCCTCACGGTGGCTCCCGACACTATTAAAGAACTTCAGCGGATCCGTCACATGCCACGACGCGAAGAGCTTCACGATAATGTTGATGTTGTCCTCGGTTGCCGTCTCCCGTGCCGGGCCGGAAAAGAGTTGCTTGCGGTTGTCAAACGTCGTCACCTTCTGTATCGGCCACGGCAGCCGCCAATGCAGCCCGGGATCTTCTGCTACAGCGGGTTTGCCAAGAGTAGTAACGATAGCGAACTCGGTCACGTGCAGTTGATAACTGCACAGCGTGCCGAGTACGACAAGGCCTATCGCGGCGGCAGCGACGAACGGCATGCTGGATCTGTTGGCGCTCATACTGGCTTCCTTACTGAAGAGGCAGCGAAAGAAGATCGGGACCCGACTCCTTCAGCTCCAGGTTAATCACTTCGTGTGCGTTCTCTGTTGTGGCGACTATCTTGCGGACGTCGCGCAGCCAGGTCTCCAGGCTGTCCATCGCCGTCCGGACCTTGTAGAGTTCCGGGTATGTATTGAATACCTGAAGTTGTTTCTCGAAATTCTGTGTCTCGACTTCGGCCATACGGACAATATAGGCTGTCTCGATCTCGGCCTGGCGCACGATCCGATTCGCTCGCTGCTCGGCCTCCGCGCGCGCCTGCACCGCAAACGTCTCCGCTGCTGCATGTTTTCTGCGTTGTCTTTCCTGCGCGTCGATCACTGCCTGGTAAATGGGCGCAACCTGCGGCGGTGGCCGCAGGCTCTCCACCGTCGCGCACACGATTGATACACCAAGTTCCTCCTGATCCGCCGCCGCCTGGATCGTCGTTCGTAATATGCCGTCGAGCTGACGCCGGTCCTGGCGGCGCAGTGCCGCGAAATCGTTTGTAAGAAGGAACTGACTGAATTCTCGTTCGCAAATATGCGTGAGAAAACCAACGACGGTGGCGTTGGCCGTTTGAAAGCGTTCAGGGTCGGCGACCAGAAACTGGATGGTCAACGTGGCTGCGGCGAGATGAACGGCTGCAGTCGCCGACGCAGCGTCGCTGTCACTCTCACGTTGACCTCCGGTGAGAAAGAGATTGGTCTCGAACTGTTTATTCTGCCACAACACAGGCGCCTCGCCGGTAATCGTCTCCGGCGGTGATCCCGATTGGATCGTGATGTGTCCCAGCCGTGATGTCGTCACGCGCTGGACCGTTGCAGCCGGCCACGGCGCGGTGATGTGCAGTCCGGGCGGCAGTATGCGCAGGCTTCTCTCGCCCCAGCGTTCGAGCACACCATTTTCGTGTGGCTGGATGTAGGTAATGCAGGACAGGCACGCCAGCGTGAATACCTGGAGAATGCCGAAGGGAACAACGACGCGGCGAAGCAGCGATGCGATACCGCCTTCCGACAGTGTGATGCCGAACTGATACTCCACAAGCTCGGTTACGTTATTCAAGACTCCATGAGGCTGGCTGAATAAGGTGAGGAAACGGCTCTCGTACACCGGCACTGCCGTGGCTTTGCGCGGCCGGTACAGGTCGATCACCCATGTGACCACGCGCTCCGCCGCAAGTAGTATTGCCGCTCCGCAAAACAGTTTAGTGACGGCGGCGGCGTAGAACGGCAGGGTCCAGTACCATGCAAGCGCGGCGAAGCCGCCCGTAAAGCAGACAAGCGCGTTCAGCAGGGCAACATTGCATACCGGTCGCAAAAACATGCGATTGTTGCCAAACGCGGCGCCGGCGCAGTATTTCCCGAATACAAAGCAGACAAGAAACGTCGCGAAATACAACGACGCCCAGGTCAACGGCTCGCCGGCCGCCATGATGGTCGGTGTTTCGTTCGATGCGTGCCGTGCCACCCAGACCGCGAGTGCGGCCTCACCGCAGCTGATTGACACCAGAATCACCGGCAATACGACACGATGGAATTGACGGAGCGCCACGCGGTTGCGGCCTGCTGCATCGACCGTATTGTCAAAAAGCTGATTGCTGTCGGCAGCGAATTGTTCCTGGTGTCGTTCTTCCTCGTCAGCGGTGCGCGCGAGCCATGCGTGTGCGGCGCTCAACAATGCTACAGCTGCAGAGACAAGCAGCAGGTTTCCGGTCTGGTACAACAACCACATTGGCACGCCGACAGCGGCGCCGCCGAAAAGATAGAATGCGATGGCCACGGCGAGGAATGCAATCGCCGCTGCAATGGCTGTTTTTTCCTGGTCTTTTTCTATGATCATAGTCGTATCGTTATTGATTCGTTGCGGGCCGAACAATAAATATAGACCAAGGGGCGGCAATATCCACGTTGCTGCGTATAATCGAGGCGGCAGTGAAACGTGGGCAAAATGCTATGATTGCATCGCTGCTGCGGCTGCATTGTCGGTCGTTCGGAAGTGCATTTTTGCCACAGATTGAAGCGCCTGCTTCCCGTGAGCGGAAATGATCGACGCTGCGCAGTGAATCACGGCTTTCGATGCGCCTTTCGGCAGCGGCGTGCCAATATCTTCGCCCAGTGCGGCCAGCCGGCGGACAAACGCGTCGCGCGCCAGAATGGACGCCGCGGCCACGGCTACGTCGGACTCGGCCTTGGGGCGCTGCTCAAATTCGATTTTCTTGCCCAACTCCAGCAACGCCCGGCGGAGACTCGCTTTGTTGCCAAATTGATCAGACAACGCTCGCGGACAGTCCGGCTGTTTCTGGAGCAGGTTTTCGAGGGCGCGGGCGTGACCCCACGCCAGGATACGGTTCACGTTCTGCATCGATTCGTACATGCGATTGTAGGCGGGCGGTCCGATCGTGATAATCGCAAATTTGCCACGTGTCGTCTTGCGCACCGTCTCGGCGAGTGCCTTCATCTTTTTATCGCTCTTTATCGCTTTCGAGTCCTGGACGCCGGCGCTGAGCAGGGATCGTGCAGTCTTGTCATCGACATACGCTGCGGCGATCACCATAGGGCCGAAATAATCGCCCTTGCCACTTTCGTCGATACCCGCGTGAGGCTCAAACATGCGCGGATTCTCCTGCTCCGCAATGACGTCCTCATAGCCGAATCGCATTTCCTTCAGGATGTGCGGTTCGATGATAAACTGTACGCAATCGGCCGTTTTCTTTCCCTGAACCGTCACTTTCCCGGACTCATAAGCCACCACGGTTGTCTTATCTTTCCGCGCGCGCCAGTGGGCGTAGGGCGCGGTGTCCAGCTCCCAGAATTGCTCGTCGAGCAGCGCCCGCAGCTGGACGGCCTGATCGGCCGTGATGGTACAAACATAAGAATTTGGGTTCATTGGCAACGGCACGCGGTAAGATATCGTGATCGGGATTCTTGATAATCGGGCGGAGGACAGCAAGATTAATATTTTTCCGTGTCATCCACCATGCAACATTCGCCTACCGTAGTTGTCACATATGCGGTATGCAACATTTTTGATGTGCCGCCTTACAGGACAACCACTCAGAATACAAAGGAACACAATCGATGCCGAGACTTAATACGATTGAATCAGAGAATGCCGACGAGCAACTCCGTCCGCTTTACGATGGGATTACCGCGAAGCTGGGAATGGTACCGAATATCATGCGGACGATGGCGAATTCGCCGGCCGTGTTGCAGGCTTACCTTGGCTTTAGCGGTGCGCTGGCCGGCGGCACGTTGTCAGCGGCGCTGCGCGAACAGATTGCACTCGTGGTGGGAGAGGTTAATCAATGCAAGTATTGTGTCGCTGCGCACACGGTGATCGGCGGGATGGTCGGTCTGGATCAGGATGCGATCATCGCCAGCCGCAAGGGCGAGTCGACCGATGCCCGTACGCAAGCCGCACTGGACGTCGCGCGCGCCATGGTCGACCAGCAAGGATTCGTCGACGATCAGCAGTTTGAATCCCTTCGCGACGCCGGTTTCAACGACGGTGAAATTGCGGAGATCGTTGCCAACGTCTGCCTCAATCTCTTCACCAACTATTTCAATCACGTGGCGGAGACCAGTGTGGACTTTCCACCGGCTCCGGCACTAACGGACTAAAGAGGCACACCCGGTCGGCATGTCGGCATATGTGGTGATTCTGGTGATCGATGACGATCGCTTCAGTCGTACTCAGATTCGCAGCATCCTGGAAAATCAATACCTGGACGTAGTCGAAGCGGAGAACGGCGAGGACGGTTTGGCGTTGATCGAAACACACCGACCCGACATCGTACTTCTCGATTCGAGCATGCCGGTCATGGACGGCAGCACCACCTTGGTCAAGATCCGGAAACGCTACGATTCGATCGAGTTGCCGGTGATTGTGGTTACTACCGATAAGACAAAGCTGAGCGAGTACCAGATGATAAGCCTCGGTGCTCAGGCGTTCATAACGAAGCCGTTGTCGCCGGACGTCCTTGTAGACTGCGTCGACAAGTTGCTAAACAAGACTTTGAAACCGTCCAAAAAACGGATGTACCGGAGCTCACGGGTTTATGCCGAAAAGGTGATGGCATCGAACCGTGCGTTCCTGGAAGCCCGATTTCGTGATATCGTCGCGAGTTTTGTGACTGTACATCTTGTTGCAGGGGCCGGCGATCCTCCTGAAGCCGATGCATTGTGTGCATCGCTGGACCGAATTCGCGATGGTATCGTGTTCGCCAGGATTGAGACTACCATCGTTGAGAACATGGGTTGTATACCCGATGCAGGGCCGACCGAGTTCCTCCGGGAATTTGCTCGCGTGGCCCACGCGGTGGGGACGTCGTTGATCAAAGACGGCGCCGCCGATTCCGACGTGGCCGCCGGTGCGCGACTCGTCGGGCCCGCGAAGCATACCCTGCCTCCGATTGACGGCGATGCACGCCTCGGATAGGTCAGAAGATACGACCTGTTGCGACGTGCGCAGCGACGTGTTTCTTATGCAGATATCGGACTCATGCAGGGAAGGGCGGAAGCGGTCAATCCAGGGTCTCGTCGCGTGTTGCAGCCCGGTCCCGACATGCGGAAGCATGCGGCCGCGTGGTCGCTAAAGGGCTCGACAATCGGGGCCAGATGCTCGATACCGGATTCCACTTGAATCGACTTCCCCAAAAAGCTCGCCCATCGACACCTTTATTTCGCTCCCGGACGACGTCCGTGTAACAACGCCTGGAAGGGCGGATGGCCTCAGCCGCCGATCCGTGACGCCCCGACTAAACCAGACGGATCAAAATTCCGAAAGGCATACGAGTTGAATTGGAGTTGCGAACTGGGGACAGATTCGACGTACTGGTAAGCATGTCCAGGCTGCCAGATTCCAGGAATCACCGTTGTGTCGCGTCAATGTCGGCGTCGATGTCGAATGTTGGCGATTGGTGAAAAAACGGTTTTTATTTCCGCCAATTAACGTTAAAATATGGAACATGATACCCCGTTCTTTAACTGAAAAGATTGCTGCGTCCTTGAGTCCCGGTGTCCCGAACAAAGTGATTTGCCTGTTCGGGGGCACGGCAGGTAGGCAAGACCACGTTGCTTCGGGGAATATTCGATGGGCTGGAAGGAAGACGGGAATTTCTCAATGGTGATTTTGTCGACGATCGCGCTCTACTGATTCCTGAACGAGCGCCTCTTCAGCGATTGGCCGGTCATTTGGACTACCTCTTCATCGACGAAGCTCAGAACGTGCCCAACGTAGGGCTTGTATTGAAACTTCTCCATGATACATATCCCAAGCTACGCATCGTGGCGAGCGGTTCCGCTGCATTTGATCTGCGTCGAAAAACCGGTGAACCTCTAACGGGTCGGCAGATTGTCTTCGAAATGTTCCCGATTTCATTGGGTGAGTTGAGTCCTCGGGCGACAAACGTAATGACGTGGGCTGAACACGGTATGTTGTATGGGGGGTATCCCAATATTGTCACGGCAAAGTCTCCTGAGGACAAGAAAACGGAACTTCGCCAGCTTGCGGCGGATTATCTGCTTAAGGACATCTTCGCCCAAGTCGATGTCAACCGAAACCGGCTTCACGATTTATTACGCCTGCTTGCCTTCCAAATCGGCTCAGAAGTCTCGCTCAATGAGCTTGCGGCTACGACGCTAATGGACGTGAAGACTGTCGATCGCTACCTTGGGTTTCTGGAGGATGCATATGTGCTTCAGCGTCTAGGCGGGTTTAGCCGGAACTTACGGAAGGAAGTCGCAAAATCGCGAAAAATCTATTTTTTTGATCTTGGCATTCGCAACGCTCTTGTAAACGCTTTCAATCCACTCACTTTGCGTGATGACGTGGGAAAACTCTGGGAAAACTACCTCGTGATCGAGCGATGCAAACGGCTGAAATACGCTGGCAAAACGTTTAACGCATGGTTCTGGCGTACCTATGACCAGCAGGAAATTGACTATATCGAGGAACGCGGCACGGATCTGGTTGGTTTCGAATTTAAATGGAAATCCGGCAAGAAGGCTCGAATTCCCAGGCTCTGGTCGAAAACGTATCCTAATTCCGAAACACATTTTATTACGCCGGTCAATGTCCTAGAGTTTCTGGTAGGTGGCAGCGAAATGTCATAGGTGGGCCACTGTCATTAACAGGTTGCGAAATGGACATAATAGGGCTGGGTAATCGGCGCCTGCGGCTCGATACCGGATTCCGATTCAGGATTGGAGTCGATAGAGAGTTGAGCGTAAGCTCCGAGATGATTGTGTCTCAAAATGGAGATTTTCAGGGTTTTGTATCGAATTGAACCTTGACCTCGAGTTGGTCCTGCACGTTACCGACTGCACCGAACGTAGAACACGCAACAGCAATGTGTCATTCATGTTTTGTGGTCTACTATGAGAAACACGAGCTTGCACATATTGGAGAAACGACCTGATCATGATTGTCGTTGACGACGTAGTCTTAAGTGACGATGTGGCAGACCGGCATTTTGTCTGCGATCTGACGCTCTGTAGGGGGGCATGCTGCGTCGAAGGTGACCGTGGTGCGCCGCTTGATGACGACGAGCGTCGCATCCTCGCCGAGGTACGCGAAAAGGTCGAGCCATATCTGACCAAGGCAGGTCAACAGACATTGGACGCTTCAGGTCCCCATGTTTGTGATCAAGACGGAGTGTCACGAACGCCACTGATAGACGACACGATGTGCGCCTACACGATTCCTTGTGGGGACGGCATCATGAAATGCGCGATCGAGAAGGCGTATCTGGATGGCGCCATATCATTCAGGAAGCCGATTTCCTGTCATTTGTATCCAATTCGAATCTCCGGCGACGGCAAGCGCGCGACGTTGGTCAATTACCACGAATGGGACATCTGTGCCGACGCCTGTGTCCTTGGCCGGTCGCTTGGCGTGCCGGTATATAAGTTCGTAAAGGACGCGCTAGTCCGAAGATTCGGCGAGCGTTGGTATTCCAAATTGGCAGCCATCGCTCGGAGACGGTCGGCAGATCAGGCAAAAGTATAGCTCTCTCCCATGTCCGTGACCAGTTGGGCGTCGGACATGCCGACAGGGTGTCTTATTCGAAACCCTTTTCGAACAGGCTCAAGATAATCGCTGGCGTGCGGATGCACATACGCCAGTATTGCCGTACAACGACATGCCGGCGCCGTCAAAGAGCAGCCTTGTAGCCGATGATTTAGAACTGGAAGTTGGCCGACCTCGCATGAGGGC
>JAJFLQ010000188.1 GCA_021772615.1 Verrucomicrobiota bacterium
CCAGGCCGCTCGCCACCCGCAGAGCCTCCAGAAGGAACGCAGGCTCCCGGGAGGGACAAATCACGATATCTATACTGCTGTCGAGATACGGCAGTGTTCCGCCGGTGTCGTTGGCAACCGGAGAAAATACATTGTGCAGCGCCAGAGCGACACGAACATCTTCGTCTGTGGTCCAATCCAGTATGCCCGGCTCGCGACGACTGTCATCCCGATATTGCGTGATATGCTCTCTGAGTTCCGAATAGCTGTTGTCGGCAGATCCGGCGTCGACCACATCAACCAAAGGCAGTGGGCATCGGTGCCCGATAATTCGTCCGAACTTATCTGCAAACTCGATCTCCAGCATGGGGTTTGCCGACATCGGGAAGGCGATCGCCGACAGCGGCGCACGAAAACGAAATGCACGCGAGATACACTGTATATGCCGCGCAAAGTATTGCTTTTTCTCAAGGCGCGGTGGATCACATCGGGTCACGCCGATCAGCTGACCATCCACCAGGATGGACGCGAATCCGGGCGATAGTATACTCGACCAGACCGTCCGGCCGATAATCTCGATTCTCCCGTTACACCGTACAGCACGGTCGATTTCGACGCGTGCCTCAAGATGATTTATGTGAACCTTTACCTGAACTGTTTCGGAACGCCCCAGGTCGTCTGTAGCGGTGATGCTGAGTGTTCTGCGGCCGGCAGGCAAGTTGGCGGTCTCGATCGACCCGCGGAACCCGCAAAACGTGAGATCCGGCTTACCGAAAGCGTCCGCTACGTCGGGCCGCGACACACCATACTCCACCTGCCCTTCCAAATCCGGCTCCAGTACCGCATGAACCTGGATCGTGCGACGCTCCGGGGTAAAGGCCCATCCGAAAATATCGATCGAACCGAATGAGGAATCATGGGCGCAGGGCACATCCAGGTTCATATTGATGCCTGGCTGTATCGAAACTGAAGCGACGCGTTCGCCCAGAAATGAACCGACAATATGACGCAATATCTCCACTACCGTACCTTCCCTCTGGCTGAACGCCTTTCGGTTCACGCACTCATCCCGGCCAACGCAACTCGCACAAGACCATAAACGTAACTTGGAAACCCCCGTATCTTACTTGATTTCGGTTGTCAGCGACAGTCAGGTCTGGACGCTGTAGAATTTTCCTGCGATTTTACATAAAGCAAGCCACGCCGCCAGCTCCGCACCTTGTTCCTGCGGCCCCAATCATCTGTAGCACGCACATGACGTCGCACGTTACAAGTCATCAAGGATTCCCCGTTCATTGTCATTGATGGCAGACGAAAAGTTCGTCTGCATCTTGGCCAATTTCCCTTCGCAGTGGTAAGTCGCCATCGAGAACGGAGAGGCAATCGGTTATTGATGATCCACACAATCCGCTACACGAGAATTCCCCTTTTGTCGACTTGACTAGAGGATGACTCTGACTATAGATCATATTGATGTTTTACTTTGGGATACATAGAGGTCGACGTTAATTTTGGCATTTTTTTACATCCAGTGAAGGTATCGCACGGATTTTGCACGTTGCTCGCTCCTAGCGCCAAGAAATTTTCGGTTAACTCATTCAGCCCAAGATTTACCATTAATCGCCATGGTCCGTCGTTCCGCAGCATTCCCTGGCACGATTTATTCTGCAGCAAATTTCATCAATTTCGAAATACCGGACGGGCTAAACAAGGGGGGGAGTGTTCAAATGTCACAAGAAGCATTAGAAAATTTTCGCGACGTTTTTTGTGAAGACACTCAATTGCAGGAAATGGCGAGCTTTCAGACTTTGAACTCGATCTGGTCGCTGGTGGTTGCGGCATATCAGATAAAAGTGGGGGGTAAAAAAAATCGGTTTCGCCAGTATCCACGAATTGTGGTGTGAAGTGCGCCCCGGCTCCCGCGGTGGCAGCCATTGGAATTGATATGTCGAGGATAGCTTAACATTTCGGATGACTTGATTGAGGCGAGGGTGCGGCGATCTTTCGGTTACCGTAACGAACCGACAGGTTGATCGATCAGTTATTTCTAAGCGAAAAATCTGAGCATCGTTAATGATTACGATCCTGGTGTCTCTCTGATCCTTAACTTGGAACGTCTTTATGGCATGTGGAACGCAGTCGTCGAAGAGTTGATCGGAGCTATGCAGGTTGGCCTTTTTTGCCTCCACAACAAAAAAGGCGGCCGTTTCAGGCCGCCTCAAAATGTCCCGTAATAACATTAGCGTGCCGCCGACGTGCAATTGCACCATTCGGATCAGCGACGCACCAACGAATTATCCGCCGGAGATCGGAATGCGTTTTCCACTGACGCGATCCCGATCTTTCGGGATGGTGATGCGTAACACGCCGTTCTTGTATGTCGCCTTTGACTTTTCCGTGTCGGCGCAATCGGGCAGCGGCAATGTCCGCTCAAAAAATCCATAGCGGCATTCTACACGGTGCACCCTATTCTTATCGTCACGACATTCCTGCTTCTTTTCACCCCGAAGTACGAGGCAGCCATTCTCGATCACCACATCGATATCCTTCTCGTCCAGACCAGGCAATTCGGCTTCAATGCGAATGTCTTTGCTCGTCTCACTTACATTAACGCTTGGCCGCAACGATCTATCGAGCGACAACCCGAATGGCTGCTGGCGCCCGAAGAGGGAATGGCGAAACAACTGATCGAAGTCATCGGAGATGCTGTCAAACACATCGTTTTGTCGCGACGACGGCGTGGACGTCTGCCGAACTTCCACGTTTTTTTCGCGGTTCCAGTTAAACGGTATCAAGTCTTTGAATTTCATAAACGTTACCTCCCTTTTTGATAAGTTGATGATTTGGTTGTATCGGCATCCTTGACGTAGAACCGACCGTTTACATTTAATTTTCGCTGAGCAAAGATCCTGCCGCAACATGTTTTTGTTTTATCAAGAACCTGTTGATCAACACCTTACATAACTCAACAGAAAAAAATCACCAGGTGTATAAGCGCGCCACAATGGCACATACATAGCCAGATGGTGTGCGGTACATGTTCATCTTGCGCTTTCTGTTGAAGTTCGCGCTTTAGCGTGCTTGCGCTATCGAGGCGCGTTGCTCGACGAGACCTGAAACCCAGGCTAAAGCTCCAACCAACACGCGACTGCCGATTCGCAACTGTAAACACGTCTCTTTCGTTATACGGCATTGCGTCGGCCGGAAGCAGTGGGACGTGTGCGCTGTCGGGATGACCGACAGATTACCTCAGCATCGGAAAATTCTGCCGCATGAAGCCGGTCAAACATCACGCAATTGCGACGTCACGTGGAGCGTGACATTGTGCGATAATGTTTCGGGGTCCCATTATGACCTGACCTGCACGCAATGTCGTTGATCCAGAACGTGTTGATGTTGACTTGGCCTGATATCTGCGATATGCTGACCGACTACGGTACCGGCCGGAAACGTCGACACATAGTGCCGGCACGTGCGCACGTCGGTGCCGAGGTGGGTTGGTTGTGTGGAAAAACCCAGACATGGATTCTACGAATGGACGCGGAGAATAAATTCAAATTTAAGGAAGGCACCCGCTTGCGGTACCCCATCCGTGATGCGAACGGGGTGATGTTGCTGAATGCTGGGGCCATGCTTACGCAAAAGTTGGCTTCGCTGCTGTACCGTCGAGG
>JAJFLQ010000189.1 GCA_021772615.1 Verrucomicrobiota bacterium
GCCTTCGATCGCCGGCGCCGACCGTGCGTCCAGGATTATCGCGTCGACGGCATTGATCAAAATGCGACCGGCTGCCGTTGCACCGAGGGTGCTGGTGCTGATCACGCCGCCATCGTAAATCTCAAGTGTAGCTGTTTGGATATCTACTTCCGCCTGCCGTGCTATATCGATAACGTCGTCTGCCATTGACCGTGCTTCCGCACGAATCCCGGTAAAGGAACTGCCGCTTCTTCCGGTTATGACTACCGCATCGGCCCGGACCTCGATCGTTCCGCCGGATCCACCGTCGCTGGATGCCTGCAACGCTGCGCCGTCAGCAATATCGACAAATCCGGCCTGCACCACGATCGTGCCCGCCGATGTGCCGTCGGCGAACACGCCCGCGGATGCACTGGTCGGATCCGCCGGCGGTGGGGTCAATCCGCTTCCTGTTAGCAGGATGCTGCCAAGATCATCCGTGTCTCCTGGATCGAAGGTCGTCCCTTCAGATGTGTGCGCCATCGTCACGTCCCCGGCTGCTTGCCGGCTCGCCAGGTTGACGGTGCCGCCGGGAACATCCACTCGACCGGCAACCGTAATATTGCCGCCGACAACGGAAAACACACCGTCATTTACAATAGACGTACCGTTAATGGTGATTGAAGCCGGGTCATCATTGTAGAAGCCAAATGCGGATGGCGTGGCCGATGTCACGTTTGGCGCCGCGCCAAAATGTAGTGCGTCGAATCTGGCGCCGTCGGCCAAATCGATATATTCGGCCGTGCTCGTGTGAAACGCGCCGTCCACATCGACTTGGGAGTTTGCGCCGAAAACGAGGCCGGCAGGATTAATTAGATAGAGGTTTGCCTGTTCGATTGTAGAGCGCAGGGTGCCGTCGATCACCGAAGCGTTCCCGCCGGTGACGCGGCTCAATACATTTGAAATCGAGTTCGGTCCAGTAAATGTTGCGCTCTCGCCGCCGTGGACATTAAAATCGCTGAAGCTGTGAAAGAGATTGGTTCCGGATGTGAGTCCAAGGGTATGGTCAATCGTGAAGTCCGGTCCGGTAAGACTGGTCGCTGGACTACCGACCGTTCCGTCGGTAGCGATCTGTGCTATCGAGTTGGACGCGGCAAGCGCCACTGCAATTGCCAGAACCCGTGCTATCGCCTGAAAATGCATCATGATGAACTGCCGATTGAGGTTTCCGGACCTGTTATATTTTGTCTTGCAACCATATATGTTTCTTTCACGAACTATCCAACCCGAGCCGCCCGAGCAAAATATCGGTGTCTGTCGTTGTTCAAAACGTACCTGCACGAGTGCCTGTCTTCAATTCATGTATACCGTTGCATCCCAAAAATCTTAAGGCGGGAATAAGCGGCTTGCGGGCAGCGCTTTGGAGTGCGGCGGCTGGACGCCGCTTTAGAACTCGCCGCAGGCGAGACGGCCGGCCGCCAGGTCTTGTAAGGCTCCGAACGTGACTGACTATCCACCACAGCTCGGTAATACGATTCGATTGAACGCCCAGTTTCTTTCGCGTTATCGCAACGACGACACGACAACCACAAATTCTGACAATGGGGGCGCCAAGACACGATGCCGGCCGGTTTTTGGAGTATAGGCTTTCAGCCTGCCGGCTTCACCTCCAGCGTTGCCAGACCCTCCCGCGTCTACGCGCCTCTCCGCGAGCTCGTTCGTTCCTGCTTTGGTTGTGGCGCTCAAGTCGACTCTTCGGAACTACTTGAATGAATCGCTATAAACGACTAATATTACAGATTGTAAGTTGAAGTTACAAAATACAAAAACATTCCCGCGCACATGATCACACGAAGCATACAGCCGGTTCTCGAGCGCCTTGTCGAGGCCTATCCCGTGGTCACCATTACCGGACCACGGCAGGCAGGAAAAACGACGTTGTGTCGGATGACGTTTCCACAGGCAGCATACGTATCGCTGGAGTCGATCGATAATCGACAATTCGCCTTGAACGATCCAAGGGGGTTTCTGGCTCGTTACAAAAGCCCCGTAATCATCGATGAGATACAGCGGGCGCCGGACCTGCCGTCCTATATCCAGAGCGCCGTCGACGATCACAACGAGTCCGGCCAATTCATTCTTACCGGCAGCGCTCAGTTCGAGTTATTGCATGCCGTCAACCAATCGTTGGCAGGTCGGACCGCGATTCTCAAACTGTTACCGTTTACGCTGAACGAAGCGTGGTCGCATCGGGACATCCCGGATCTCGACACGCTCATGTGGACCGGGTTTTATCCGCGGATCCATGACAAGCAACTCAATGCTTCGGAAGCCCTGCGGTTCTATGTCGAAACCTACATTCAGCGTGACGTTCGCGACGTCCTGCAGATTCGCGATCTGGCACAGTTCGAACGTTTTGTCATGCTGTGTGCGGGGCGAACGGGTCAAATCTTAAACATGTCCAATCTCGGCAATGACTGCGGCGTCAGCCACAACACCGTGCGTTCATGGCTGTCCGTACTAGAGGCGAGTTACATCATCTTTCTATTGCGTCCGCACCACAATAATCTGAACAAACGCCTGGTAAAGGCGCCGAAGCTGTACTTCACCGATGTTGGCCTGGCGACAAATCTGCTTGGCATTGATTCGCCCCGACAGCTGACTCGTGACCCGCTACGCGGGGCACTTTTTGAAACCTACGTTGTCAGCGAATTTCTCAAACACCGGTTTAACCGGGGTGACCGAAGCAATCTCTATTATTTTCGCGACAACGTCGGTCACGAAGTCGATCTGCTTCTGGACTACGGGCGGCGGGTTTTTGCGATTGAAATCAAGTCTGGACAGACTGTTGCGGAAGATTATTTCGACGGCCTCGATTTCTATCGTAAGATCAATCCGTCGGGTACATTCGGGTGTGGCCTGGTGCATGGCGGAGATGATGCGTACCAGAGGTCGGGCGTACATCTCGCAAATCATCGGACCGTCGACGACTTATTTGCGTGGATCGAGTCAAACGCACGGTGCTGATACCGTCGATGTACCCATTCCGGCTGCGTTGTGCAAAAACCTCTGCGTCTCTGCGCGAGATCCTTTTTCCCCGTTCCCGCGCCGCTACTCTTCAATTTTCTCGTGCCAAGTCGCCAAGGCCGGGAACATATTTCATGGATAATTATTGCTTTCCGACTATCATATCGATAGTTTAAAAGTTTGTGTTGCAAGCGCGTCACACACAAAAAGATACGCCATATTTGTCGCGTATTGTGCCGCGAACGTTTGGGAATTGAGTGTTTGTCATGAATATATGTAGTTTGAAACCGTCTTGCTGGAGAAGGCCTTTATGGTTAGCCGTCATGGTGTCTTATGGACATGTATTGTTATCTTCATTTTTTTACTCAGCCAACGCCCCGCCCAGGCCCAGAGCATAGCGGTCACATCGCCGAACGGCGGTGAAGTCTGGCCGATCGGCGTGACGCGCACCATCGCCTGGACGGCGTCCGGTGTCGCCACCATCCACATCGAGTTGTCCCGAAACGGCGGCGGGGCTTGGGAGGACATTGCGGCCTCCATTGATTCCGCGGCCGGTGCGATGTCGTGGACCGTTACCGGCGACACGGCGACGGATTGCATTATCCGAATCACCGATGTCGATACCGGCACGGTCACGGACGTCTCCGACACGCCTTTCGAAATCGAGACCGGCTTTACCGTTTCCGCCGTCGTCGACACCACTACGACCATACCCGGTGACGCCGCGACCTTCACCGGATTCATCGGACCGCCATCGATTGATGCCGGCGATGTCGCGTTTGCCGGTACGGGCGGCGCCGGCACCGACGGGATCTACAAGGTCATCGACGGCGTGCTCAGCAAGATCGCCGATCGGAATACACAGGTGCCGGATTCGTCCGGGTTCTTCTCCGAGTTCCTCGGCACCTCCATTGTCGGTCCGTCGATCAGCGGCGGCAACATCGCCTTCGGCAGCGAGGACGATAACGAAGACGGTGTCTACAAGGAGGTCGGCGGCGTCCTCAGCGTCGTTGCGGATGTCAACGATCCGGCACCCAGGGGAAACACCAACTTCGTCCACACGATGAACGCCGCCATCGACGGTGTCGACGTTGCGTTCTCGGATGTGAATGATGCAAATGATCGTGCCGGCATCTATGTGGAAAAGGACGGTATCCTCCTGCGCATTGCAGACATGTTCATCGCCATTCCGGATGCTGCGGCAACCTACCGCGACTTCCGGCCGCCAACCTTGAGCGAGGGCAACGTCGCCTTTCAGGCCGGCGCCACTGACGGGCAATCCCGTATCTTTGCCTGGATCGACAATAATGTTCGCATCATCGTCGACGGCGCGACGACGGTGCCGGGAGATGGGGAGTTTTTTGGCACGACAATCTCGAGTCTTGGCGAACTGGTCGATATCGATGGCGAAAACATTGTCTTCACTGGGTTCAACGCAACTTCCACCGTCGAAGGCGTGTACGGTTACATCGGCGGTCAGCTCACGGTCATTGCCGACACGAATACGCAGGTTCCGGGGCAGACTGGGACGTTCTCTGGTTTTACCTTCGGCGGGATCGACAATCGCGTCTCGATCGACAACGGCAACATTGCCTTTATGGCGAAGGACGATGCCGGCGTGGCCGGGATCTACCTCTACACCGGTGGCGATATTCTACATGTTGCGAGTGTCGGCGAAATGTTTGACGGCAAGACTCTTGACGCCCTGTTCCTCGGTACCGAGGCGCTCAGCGGTAATCAGCTCGCTTTTCGCGCCGATTTCTCAGATGCTTCCAGCGGTGTCTACGTCACGACATTCGAGGACGAGTTGTTGTCCGCATCCATCTCCGGAGTTGCCTGGGCCGACTTCAATGACGACGGTATTCGCGATGCCGGCGAACCGCTGCTCAACAACATCACCGTCAATCTCTTCGGTGCCGGTGCCGATGGCGCAATCGGTGGTGGTGACGATGTCATACTCGATTCCGAAGAATCCGATAACAACGGTGTGTATGCATTTAGCGCACTGAGTACCGGCACATACTATCTGGGGTTCATCGAAGAACCCGGTGTGGAACTGACCCTCCAGGATGAGGGCAGCGATGAGGATATCGATTCAGACCCGAATCCGGCGACCGGCCTCACGCCTGTGTTTGTATTGGCAGCCGATCAGAACGAATCGATCGACGCCGGTCACCTGCTCGCACCGGGCATGGTGTTGACGTCGTTGAAGATAAACGGCACGGTTGGAAATTTTCAGGGGACGAATAATGGCGAAGGTTTTCTACGTGGCCAATTTGTAGCGGCGATCGGCGACCTAGACGGCGATAGTGTCACAGATATTGCAGTAGGTGCACCTAGTGAGGCCGGTTCATCTGGTGTGGTTTGGATATTGTTTCTGAATTCGGATGGGACTGTGAGAGATCACGAACGGATACCGTCAGCAGCCACCGGGTTCGAGGGTGAGTTGGATGCAGGTGACGAATTCGGAAGCGGTATCGCCGCCCTGGGCGATATGAACGGCGATGGATTCGTTGAGCTTTCGGTTGGAGCCCCCAAGGATGATGATGACGGATCCGGCCGGGGAGCCGTTTGGATACTGTCATTGGATTCCAATGGAGTCGTTCAGTCATACCAACGGATTTCGTCGATGACAGGTGGGTTTACTGGAGTGCTTCATGATGAAGATTGGTTCGGCAGCAGTGTAGCGGCAATCGGTGATCTTGACGAGGACGGTGTTCCCGAGATCGCCGTAGGCGCATCCAAAGATGATGACACGAATGATACCGGTGCCGTATGGATTTTGTTCCTGAAATCCGACGGCACGGTTCGGACCCAGTCCAAGATTAATCAACTGTCTTCTGGTTTGGCCGGAGCGATTCCGGCTGGTAGCAGATTTGGCTCCTCTGTCACCGCCCTTGGAGATCTGAATCGTGACGGCATCGGTGATATCGCGGTTGGCGCACCGAATGGCGGTTCAAACTCCGTATTCGTGTTGTTTTTGAATTCCGATGGATCAGTTGACGAACATCACCGAATATTCGAAAATATTGGCGGCTTCACAGGTGATCTCGGCGTGGATGATTTTGGCTGGAATGTATCGTCTATCGGCGACCTCGACGGCGATGGGAACACGGATCTCGCTGTCGGCGCACGTTTAGACGATGACGGCGGATCGAATCGTGGTGCGATCCGGATTCTTTTCCTCGATCCTGATAACCCGGGCGGAATCGTCAAGTCGCACCAAAAGATCAGTGATATCGAGGGGCGATTCCGTGGTCGGCTGCAAGATGAGGATCTATTGACGGGAGTAACCGGGCTGGGAGACTTTAATAACGACGGAATCGGTGACATAGCTGTTGCTGCCGGCGGAGATGGCCTTAGTGGCGATCCGATCGGCGCCGTCTACATCCTCACCCTCGCCGGCGAACCGCTCGCATCGGTTGGCGGCGTGGCCTGGCATGACGAAAACCAGAACGGTATCCGGGACATGAGCGAGACGGTAATCGCAAATGTCCCGGTCCGCCTCTACACCGTTGGCGCCGACAACCTGGTCGGAACGGCCGATGACTTTCTGGTCGCTTCGACAACGACCGACATCGATGGCATCTACCGTTTCGACGACCTCAACCCAACCGCCTATTACGTGGAATTCCACGAACCAGACGATTTCGACCTCGGCTCGCCGCAGGATCAGGGGATGGACGCCGCCGTAGACTCCGACGTCGATCCAAGTTCCGGAAGAACCGCTTTATTTTCTTTGACCTCGGGTGAGGCCAAAGAAAATACGGACGCCGGATTCGTCGCTGGTACGGGAACGGTGCGCAGCTTCACCAAGATCAGTGATCTGGAGGGGAATTTTCTGGGCCTTTTGGATGACAGTGATCGATTCGGGTCCGCCGTGGTCAGTATCGGTGACCTTAATCGTGACGGGATTGTGGATCTCGCGGTGGGGTCCGTTTTTGATGACGACGCGAATAGCGACAGTGGCGCCGTCTGGATCTTGTTCATGCGAGCCGATGGTTCGGTTGATACACATCAGAAAATCAGTAACGGATCGGGCGGGTTTTCCGGTACACTCGAAGCTGGAGATGAATTCGGCACAACCGTGGCATCTCTCGGCGACTTAGACGGCGACGGTCACACGGATATCGCGGTGGGCGCTCATCGAACCGGCGCCACCGACAAAGGCGCGATCTGGATACTTTTCCTGAATCCGGATGGTTCGGTAAAGCATCACACGCAAATCGGTGACGGTTTGGGCGGGTTCGGAGGCACACTGCACGACGAAGCACGGTTCGGTACGGCCGTGAAGGCGGTTTCTGATCTCGATAGCGATGGTGTCATTGATCTGGCAGTCGGTGCGTCCTGGGACGACGACGGCGGTGACAAAACAGGAGCTGTCTGGATCTTGTTCCTGAATGCGGACGGCTCGGTGAAGAGTCAACAGAAAATGAGTGCTGTTACCGGCGGAATGCAGACCGCAGGACTTAAACCCAATGGGCGGTTCGGAGAGTCCATCGGATTGCTCGGTGATCTTGATCAAGACGGACATTCCGACATCGCCGTTGGCGCAATCCTGGAAGACGGTAACGTGACCGGTACCGGGGCAGTGTGGATCTTGAATCTTAATTCCGACGGTACCGCTCATTCATTTAACAAAATATCCGAGGGGCTCAACGGATTCAGCGGGAATTTGGATGCCTCTGATTTTTTTGGTTCTGTCGACGGCATCGGCGATTTGGACGGTGATCAGATACCAGACCTCGCGGTTGGCGCCAGCGGTTACGACAACGACGGCGCCGCTGCCGGAGCTGTTTGGATCCTTTTTCTCAATGCTAATGGATCGGTGAAATCCGATCAGCTGGTAGATGATTTATCTGACGGTATTAACAGCAGCCTCGATAGCGGCGATGATTTTGGGTTGTACGTCTCTGGACTTGGTGATATCGACGGTGATGGCGTAGCCGAAATCGCGGTGGGAACGCCGGCAGACGATGATGGCGGCACGGATCGCGGCGCGGTGTACATCATCTCCCTCCACGGTGAACCGTTGGCTTCTGTCGGGGATTTTGTCTGGCACGACCAGAACGGCGACGGGATTCAGGACGTCGATGAGCCGGGTGTGCAGGGGATCGAGGTGAGGCTATATCAGCCGGGGCTCGATGGCGTGATTGGTGGGACGGATGATTATTTGGTCAGTAGTCAATTGTCAGATGTCAGTGGTCAGTACGCATTTCGGAATTTGAATCGGGGGGATTATTACCTTGAATTCGTCGAGGAAGACGGCGTCAACCTGAGTGACGCCGAGCAGGGCAGCGATGATGGTGCCGACAGTGATCCGGATCCGGCGACGGGGCTGACCACTATTTTTTCGCTGGCTTCGGGTGAAGCCAGCGAAAAAATAGATGCCGGTTTTCAGTTGAATCCGGGAACCGTCCGTTCAGGAATCCACATCTCAGGGATTCCTGGAATCGAAGATCACTCAGCGTTTGGGGAATCGTTGGCAATTATTGGTGACTTGGACGGAGACGGAATTTCGGAAGTTGCCGTTGGAGAAAGATTCAGAAATACCGGCGGTAGCCAGAGAGGGGCTGTTTGGATCGTATTTTTAAATGCAGATGGTTCGGTGCGGTCGTACGAGGAAATCGGAAGTGGTAACGGTATACCTACTGGTGAATTGGCTGATGCCGACCTTTTCGGAAGTGCGGTAGCTGCGATCGGTGACTTCGATGGTGATGGAATACCCGACATTGTCGTGGGAGCTCATGGTGCCGATGAAGGAGACACTGGCGATGGTGCAGTTTGGATTTTATTTCTGAATTCGGACGGAACAGTGAAATCTCATCAAAAGATAAGCGTATTGACCGGTGGATTCACCGGTCCTCTGAACTTTAACGACCAATTCGGTGGAGCCATCGCCGGCGTTGGAGATATTGACGGTGACGGGGTTACTGACGTTGCGGTCGGATCACCCGGTCACGATGACGGCGGTGGCGGAGGAAATGACAGCAAGCGAGGAGCAGTGTGGATCTTGTTGATGAATGCCGACGGGACTGTAAAATCTAATTCACGGATCAGCGACACGGAGGGTAATTTTCTTGATCCATTGAGCGATGACAACCGATTCGGCTCATCATTAAGCCCGGTCGGCGATTTGGATGGGAACGGTACGATTGACTTGGCGGTTGGAGCGGAGCGCGATAATGATATGGATGACGGGACTGTCGGGAGTCATCGCGGTGCCGTTTGGATTCTCTTTCTGAATCCAGACGGTTCAGTCCTTAATTCTCAAAAAATCAGTGATATCGCCGGCGATTTCGATGGAGATCTGGATAGCGGCGACGTTTTCGGAACATCCGTTAGTGCCGTCGGCGACCTCGATGGTGACGGTATTCCAGAGCTGGCCGTGGGAGCTCCGGGCGATGATGACGGTGATGCTACCAATCCGAACGGTGACTGGGGTGCCGTATGGATTTTGTTCCTAAGACAGGACGGGACCGTAAAATCACATCGTAAGATCAGTGAGCTATCGGGAAATTTTTCGGGCAGGTTGGGAGGTCTTTCCGAATTCGGCACTTCGACCGCAGCCTGCGGGGATTTCGACGGCGACGGTGGAGTCGAGATCTTTGCCGGTTCTCCTGGTCAGAATACGGTCTACATCATCTCCCTCGCCGGCGAACCCTTGGCCTCGGTAACCGGCCTAGTGTGGAATGACATCAACGAGAACGGGATCCAGGACGGCGGCGAGCCGGGCCTCGACGGGGTCACGGTCAAGATCTACACGCCGGGCACGGATAATGCCTCCGGCGGTGGTGACGACTTTCTGGTCAACGAACAACGGACAACTGACAACGGACACTATGCATTCAACGACCTGAACCCCACGTCCTATTACATCGAGTTCGAGAAGCCGGACGGGTTTACACGGACGCTGCGGGACGTCGGCGACGACGCGCTCGATAGCGACGCCCACACGCTGTCCGGCCGTACAGCAGTGTTTACACTTGCCAGCGGCGAAACCAATGACACCCATGACGCCGGGCTGATATTCGGTATCGCCGTCATCGCGCCCAACGGCGGCGAACGCTGGCCGATCGGCACCGAGCGGACAATCGAGTGGTTCGCGCCCGCCCTGATTGCTGTCGACATCGAGCTGTCCCGCGATGGCGGTTCGTCGTGGGAACCTTTGGCTGACGGCGTTTCGTCAGCATCACCCTTGATGTCCATCACGGTAACCGCGCCGGCAGCAAGCGACGCCCTGATTCGTGTGAGCGATACGGCTACGGGCACGGTGCTGGATACGTCCGACGCGACGTTCGAGATTTTCGATCCGTCGGTGTTGACCACGATTCATGTCGACGGCGGCGCCGCGGTGCACGGCAGCGGCGAATCGTGGGACAGCCCGTTGATCCGGCTGCAGGAGGCGTTTGATATGGCCGACAGCGGCGATGAAATCTGGGTGAGGGAAGGCGTGTATGTGCCCACGAAAGACACGAATAACACGAATAGAGAAGATGCGTTTGAGTTGAAGAATAACGTGGCGGTGTACGGCGGGTTCGCCGGTGGCGAGACATCAACCGGTGAACGGGCGCGTGTGGACGGGATCTTTTCTCCGTTTCTACATGAGACGTTCCTTTCCGGCGATATCCTCGGCGACGACGACTCAGGCGGTACGAACGCAGAAAATGCCTACCACGTAGTGGTCTCGATCGATGTTGGCACAACAGCGATCTTGGACGGATTTACCATAAAATCCGGAAACGCAGACGGCGGCGGCGACGATGATCATGGTGCGGGAATTCTGAATATCGACGGCAGCCCGACGATTCGGAATTGCCTGATCGAGCTGAACGCGGCAACCGGCAACGGCGGCGGCATGTACAGCACTGGCGATGCAGCGCCCACGATTGTCGATATCACGTTCAGCGAAAATGAAGCCGACCGCGGCGGCGGCTTGTACGCGAACGAGTCTCTATACACGATTACGCGCACGGCTTTTGCATCAAACAGCGCCGCGACCCACGGCGGCGGGCTGTATAACGCGCTGGTTGAAACTGGAGCGACGATCACGAATGCACTGTTGGTCGGGAACCACGCATTCGGCAACGGCGGAGGCCTGTTGAACAACGGCTCCGTGGTGACGTTAGACAACTGTACGCTCACACGTAATGATGTTGATGGCACTGACGGCGGCGGCATGTACAACGAGTCGTTTTCTGTGGTCTCGGTGAATAATTGCATCATCTTCAATAACCTTGCCGACCAGATCAAGGACGAAGCGGGCTCTACAACCACGATCAGTTTCTCCAATGTTGAAGGTTCAGGTGGCGGCGGCAATAACAACATCGATGCGGATCCGATGTTTGTGGATTCGATCGTGTTCCCGGCTGGTCCCGACACTATCTTTCGCACCTCGGATGATGGTACGCGATTGCAAGCCGGCGGAGGCGGGATTGGTGTAGGTACAGCAACCGGAGCGCCGTTCGATGACCTTCTCGGCATCGCGCGGCCACAGGGCGGTGGTGTCGATATGGGAGCTTTTGAGTTTTTCACCACGGCATCGGTCGGTGATCTTGTCTGGGATGACTACAACAGGAATGGGATCCAGGACGCCGGCGAACCCGGTATCGACGGGATCACGGTGAATCTTTACCGCGATGGCGGAGACGGCGTCGCCGGTACCGGCGACGATGTCCTGATCGATACCACGGTTTCCGCCGGCGGCGGACTTTATAATTTCTCCGAAATCATACCGGGCAATTACTGCGTCGAATTCATCGGCCTCGACGGCTTCGAGGCAACCCTGCAGGGCCAGGGTGGCAGCGATACCATCGACTCCGACATCGACCCAGCCACGGGCTACTCCATTATTTTTTCGTTAGCCTCAGGCGAACAAAACGAAAAATTAGATGGCGGTTTCATCACGCCGGGGACGGTAAAGGCTGTGATCGGGAAGATCAGCGATACCGCGGGGATGTTCGACGGCATCTTGGATGACAGCGACTTCTTTGGCGACGGCGTCACCGGAATCGGGGACCTGGATGGTGACGGGACAGCCGACCTGGCCGTTGGCGCCAGCGCCGATGATGACGGCGATGTGACGAGTGGTGCGGTGTGGATCCTGTTCATGAATCCCGACGGCACTGTCCGACAGCACCAGAAGATCAGCAACACAAACGAACTCGCTGGTGGGCTGGCGGCAGGAGCGATGTTCGGCGACGCGGTCGATTCACTTGGCGATATGGATGGAGACAGCGTTGGCGACATCGTTGTCGGCGCGACGAATACTGGTATCTGGATCGTATTTCTAAATTCCGACGGGACGGTGAAAAATGCGCAGCAAGTTCATCAGGGGATCGGTGGTTTTATCGGAATGCTGGATGGATTGAGCCGGTTCGGAATCAGTGTTGCGAACATCGGCGATATTGACCGGGACGGTGTTGTCGATATCGCGATCGGCGCGTACGGACAGAATGCGGGCGCCACCGATGCCGGCGCGGTGTATGTGCTGTTTATGAACAACGACGGTACAGTGCGGGAGCACCAGGAGATCAGCAACGTTGCCGGTGGTCTGGGCGCGGTGAACGATGAAGGCGATGCATTCGGATTGGCCGTTGATGCAATCGGAGATCTCGACGGTAACGGGACGGCCGATCTGGCCGTCGGCGCGGTTCAGGACGATGACGGAGGAGCGTCAGCCGATGCCGATCGCGGCGCTGTCTGGATCCTCTTCCTTGATCAGTCTGGAATGGTTCTCAACAAGCAGAAGATCAGCGACACAGAGGGTGGCTTTGCTGGTGAACTCGGCGACGGCGACCTGTTTGGCCACACCGTGAGCGCACTAGGCGACCTCGACGGCGACGGCATTAATGAATTGGCCGTTGGCGGATTGAATGACGATGACGGCGGCACCGACCGCGGCGCAGTATGGATCCTTTTTCTGAACGCCGACGGTACCGTCAAACGCCATGAGAAGGTCAGCGATCTGATCGGAAATTTCTCCGGCCAGCTTGATGACGGAGACCAGTTCGGCGGTGAGATCAGCGGTATTGGCGACTTCGACGGCGACGGTGTAGCCGACATATTGGTCGGCGCACGTAAAGACGACGATGGCGGCACCGATCGCGGTGCGGTGTATCTTCTGAGTCTCAACGGCCAACCCCTGGCCTCGGTCGGCGATTTCGTCTGGCACGACATCGACGGCAACGGCCTACAGGACGCTGGTGAACCGGGTGTGGATAACGTGACAGTAAAACTGTACGTCACTGGCGTGGATGGGGCCATCGGCGGGACCGACGATTTTCTGGTGAGTGAGCAGTTATCAGTAAGTAGTGGTCATTATGTATTTCGGAATGTGAATGCTGGAGACTACTACATCGAAGTTGAGTTGCCGGCGGATATGATGTTTGCCACCGCCGATGCCGGCGACGACGCCCTGGATTCCGACATCGACCCCGGTTCCGGACAAACTGCTCTATTTTCTTTAGCGTCGGGAGACGCTAAAGAAAATATTGATGCTGGGCTCACGTTCGATGCGAGTGTGACCGTGCCCAACGGCGGCGAGGCCTGGACGGTGGGTGTCGTGCGCACGATCACCTGGGACGCGCCGGAGCTGATCGATGTGACGATTGAGCTGTCGCGTAATGGCGGCGGAGACTGGGAAGCGTTGGCAGCGTCAGTTTCGTCTGCTGTAGGTAGTTTTGACTGGCTGGTGGCTGGTGATACATCGACCAACTGCCTGATTCGGATCGCGCATGTGTCGAATGGTGCTGTGCTCGACGAGTCGGACGCACCGTTTGCGATTGTTGGTGTGGGGCCGGTGATCTATGTCGATATCGATGCGATCGGGAAGAATTCGGGAACGTCGTGGGCAGATGCGTTCACGGATCTGCAGGAAGGTCTGGCGGCGGCTGGTGATGGCGATGAGGTATGGGTGGCGGAAGGTACGTATTTTACCACAGAGGACACAGAGGGCACAGAGAGCAGGGCGGCTAGTTTTTTGTTGAAGGACGGCGTGGGTGTTTATGGCGGGTTCGCGGGAACGGAGACGACGAAGACGCAGCGAGAACAGTCGCCGGGCGGTCTTGCCGGCGGGCAGAGCCACTTTGTGCGTGAGACGGTGCTTAGCGGCGACCTGATGGGTGACGACGAAACCGGCGGTACCAATGCAGAAAACTCATTTCACGTAGTGAAATCTTTAGCTGTTGGCACAACAGCTATTTTGGATGGATTCACGATTCGTGGGGGTAATGCCGAAGACGCCGCTGTTGATGGCGGCGGGGGCATGGTGATTCAGGGCGGGAGTCCGACGATCTCCAATTGCCTGGTTACCAATAACGCTGCTTCGGTGGCAACGGGCAGCGGCGGCGGCTTTTTCAGTTCGGATTCTTCCGCGGTTGTTACCAATTGCTACTTTGGGGCGAATCAGGCATTGCACGGCGGCGCCGTAGCGACCGAGAACGGTTCGCCAACGTTTTCGCGTTGCCGTCTGATCGCCAACAGCGCGGCAGGCAATGGTGGCGCCCTGAAGATTTCCGGATCGACGGGAATGGTGTTGGCAAACTGCGTCTTTACTGATAACGATGCCGTCACCGGCGGGGCGCTGTGCGCAGATTCATCGGCGGACGTGGCGATCATAAACGCCGTAATTTCGCAGAACGATGCATCGGACGACGCTTCCGCATTGCTAACATCGACCGGGTCGTCGTTTGCGATCACCAATTCAACGATCGCGAACAATACCGCATCGAGCGAGGGTGCATTCAAAGTTATCAATTCCAACTCCAGCCTGGCCATCGTTAATTCCATCATCTGGAATAACACCGATGGCGTAGCATCTGCCCAATTCGTTGGTGAACCCGCGATCGTTACGGTCGGCCATAGTGTCGTGGCCGGTGGTTTTGCCGGGACCAATGTGACTTCCGCAGACCCGATGTTCACTTTGCCTGGCGACGCCGACGGACCCGACGACGTGTCGGGCACCCTCGACGACGGCCTGCAGCTGCAGGTGGGGAGTCCGGCGATTGATGTGGGTACACCGACCGGCGCGCCGTCGGACGATATACTGGGTACGATGCGACCTCAGGGATCGGCCTTCGATATGGGGGCGTATGAATCGTTTGTTGCAGGTTCAGTCGGCGACTTCGTCTGGAACGACCTGGATCGGGACGGGCTGCAGGACGCCGGTGAGCCGGGAATCGATGGGGTGACGGTGAGGCTTTACACGCCCGGTGCCGATGGTGTCGTTGGCGGTGCGGACGATGTGCTGATTGCCACCACAGTGACCACAGAGGTCACAGAGGGTCAGAGTTATTCCTTCGGCAACCTGAATCCTCAGGACTATTACCTTGAGTTCGACGTGCCATCCGGATTTGTTCCAACATTCGCCAATCAAAGTTTCAACGACGATATCGACAGTGATATCGATCCTGCCACGCGGACGACCGCTGTTTTTGCACTTACCTCGGGTCAAAGCGATTTTACCCGTGACGCCGGGTTTTACTCGGTGCCCGGCTCGGTAACTTCAGTCACTAAAATTAGCGATACTGCGGGCGGTTTCGACGGCGTGCTTGATGACAGCGACGAGTTTGGACTGGGTGTCGTGGGGATCGGCGACCTTGACGGTGACGGCGTGAATGATCTTGCTGTCGGCGCTTCATTTGACGATGACGGGGGTGTTGATCGGGGCGCGGTCTGGATCATGTTCATGAATCCCGATGGCACAGTGAGAGCGGAGCAGAAAATAAGCGACACGGCCGGAGGCTTTGGGGGCGTGCTCGCTGATAATGATCACTTTGGTGTCGCACTTGCCGCGCTCAACGATCTCGATGGAGATGGTATTCCTGACATCGCGGTTGGGGTCTCCGGGGATGATGCCGGCGGTTCGGACGCCGGTGCCGTTTGGCTTCTGTTTCTCAACAGCGACGGCACCGTAAAGTCCGAATCAAGACTTGACGTTGCTGATCTACCGGACCTGGATGCCGGTGACGCATTCGGTATCTCCGTCGCTGCGCTCGGCGACCTTGACAATGATGGTGTGAACGATCTTGCTGTCGGTGCTCATGGTGACGATGACGGCGAGAATGGCAGCGGTGCGGTCTGGATTTGTTTTCTGAATGAGAATGGATCTCTAAAAGGATCTCAGAAAATTTCGTCGATCGCCGGGGATTTTGATGGCGATTTGGATGTTGCCGATGGTTTCGGCAAAGCGGTGGCAGGCCTCGGTGATATCGACGGTGATGCCATTCCGGACATTGCCGTAGGCGCGCGAAAAGACGATGACGGGGTTAATGGAAATGATCGCGGAGCCGTCTGGATACTGTTTCTTGCAGCGAATGGAAGGGTAAAGTCACATCAGAAAATATCGGCAGAGCGCGGCATTCCAGGAAGCGAATTCGGTGTGAACCTGGTCAACGGCGAAGAATTCGGCACGGGTCTTGCATCGCTCGGAGATATAGATCGGAACGGCGTGACGGATTTGGCTGTCGGTACGGATGTGACGCCGAATAGATTTTGGATATTGCGCCTCCAACATGATGGCACCGTAGTTGAGACACAGGAAATCAATTCATCAACCCCGATTCTTGCCGGTCTGCTGGAATCCGGTGATCGTTTTGGTGAGGCGGTCGGGTATATCGGCGATCTCGACGGTGACGGTACGCTTGAACTCGCAGTAGGTGCCCGGGGGGACGACGATGGCGGCGATAATCGCGGCGCCGTCTGGATCCTGTCGCTGGATACGGCGTCGGCCACCGGTTCCATCGGCGATTTCGTCTGGCACGACGTCGATCGCGACGGTCTGCAGGATGCCGGCGAGCCGGGGATTGATGACGGTTCGATTTTTCTGTATAACGCCGGGAATGACAATGCCGTTGGTGGCGACGACGATGTCATAATAGCAACGCAAGTTGCCACCGCCGGCGGCCACTTCCTTTTCGAGAATTTGCCGGCGGCAGAATATTATCTCCAATTCGACGCGCTCGGAAGTTTCATTGCCACGGTCCAGAATCGAGGTCTCAACCCCGATCTCGACTCCGATCTTTCCCAAAGTTCTGGAAGAACTTCTCTATTTTCTTTGGCTCCGCAGGAGGCCAAAGAAAATATTGACGCCGGATTCATTCCGCAGCCAGGCACGATCGGCGTTGTTCAGAAGATCAGCGACACGGAGGGTAATTTCCTCGGTGCGCTGGACAACGGCGACCGCTTTGGCTCGGCGATTGCCGATATCGGCGACCTGAACGGCGACGACGTGACGGATCTCGCGGTCGGGGCGATCATTGACAACGACAATTTTGGCGCGTCTGCAGCCAGTGTTGGCGCGGTCTGGATCCTGTTCATGAATGCCGACGGCACCGTTGATTCCGAACAGAAGATCAGCGAGCTGTCGGGGTATTTCTCCGGCGACCTCAAGACCGGAGACATCTTCGGCTACAGTATCGCCAACCTCGGCGACCTCGACGGCGACGGCGTCGCAGACATCGCTGTGGGCGCGCCGGGCGATGACGACGGCAGCGCCGGGAATATCACCAGCGGCGCCGTCTGGATTCTCTTCCTGCGAAATGACGGCAAGGTCAAGCGCCATCAGAAGATCAGTCAGATCGCCGGCGGCTTTGACGGTGTATTGGGTGATCAGGATAATTTTGGCATTACGGTTGAATCGCTGGGGGATTTGGACGGCGATGGCGTTGCAGATCTCGCTGTCGGTGCGCCTCATAGTGACTCGGTGAATGGTGAGACGGGCGCTGTCTGGATCCTGTTCCTCAATGACGACGGCACCGTCAAGAGTGAAACCAAAATTGGCCAGGGCGCGGGCAGCTTCACCGGAACACTGGCCAATCAGGACCGATTTGGCAGCGCACTGGCGGCGCTTGGAGATCTCGATGACGATGACGTGACCGAACTTGCCGTCGGCGCCTTTGGTGATGAAGACGGCGGCTCCGATCGCGGTGCTGTTTGGGTGTTGTTTCTTGATGATAGCGGCATGGTGAAATCGCACCAAAAGATTTCATCCACGTCAGGCGCAGCAGAAGGCGGTGGCGCCCTGACTGGTCAGTTGTTTGATGGGGATGCCTTCGGTTCGTCAGTGGCGCGTGTAGGCGACGTGGATGGAGATGGGATAACGGAATTGGCAGTGGGTGCACCAAGCGATGACGACTTTTCCGGTAATTCCGAGGCAAACTTCGGGGCAGTATGGCTGCTCTACCTGAATGATGACGGGACGGTTAAGAACAACACCCGCTTCAGCCGATCGACCCCTGAACTGCCGAGTGAGTTGGAGGAAGGTGATGCGTTTGGCACGTCGGTCTCATCCATCGGCGATTTCGACAATGACGGCGTATTCGATCTGGCAATCGGCGCGTGGTTCGACGACGACGGCGGAACCGATCGCGGGGCCGTTTACATCTTTTCCATGAACGGGATCCCCGTTCCGGTCTCTGTTGGTGATTTTGTCTGGAACGATCTCAACCGTAACGGCCTGCAGGACGCCGGCGAGCCGGGCATCGATGGGGTTGACGTTCGACTGTATGACCCCGGTGATGACGGCGTGATCGGTGGCGGCGACGATATTCTGATCGAGACAGAAACGACCGCCGGAGGAGGCCATTATAATTTCGAAGGCATTATCCCGGGCGACTACTTTCTCGCATTCGAAGCACCGGACGGCTTCGTCTTCACCCTGGCCGATCGCAGCATCGCCGATGCTGTGGATTCGGATGCTGATCAGCGTTCTGGAAGAACGTCGCTGTTTTCTGTGGCTGCCGGCGAGGCCAAAGAAAATAGTGACGCCGGGTTGATGACGGTACCCGGAATCGTAACGAATGTCGCCAAGATCAGCGATACCGAGGGTGGGTTTACGGGGGTGCTGAACGACGGCGACTTGTTCGGCGGCGCGGTAGAGAATCTTGGTGATGTTGATGGTGACGGCGTCGACGATCTGGCGGTCGGCGCGTTTCACGACAGCACTGTGGAGGATCGCATCGGTGCGATCTGGATCGTCTTTCTCAACGCCGACGGTACCGTGAAGTCACAGCAGAAAATCGATGAAGCCAACGGCGGGTTTACCGGTGATCTGTCCGCGATTGATCAATTTGGTGTGTCGATTGCCGCTCTTGGGGATTTGGATGGCGACGGTGTCACCGAGATCGCAGTCGGCGCAACTGGCGACGATGTCGGCGGTGCGGTGTGGGTGTTGTTCCTGAACGCGAACGGATCGGTCAAGTTGCACACAAAGATCAGTGAGGCCATCGGCGGTTTCTCGGGGGATCTCGACCTGTTTGATCGCTTCGGTATTACGTTGGAGACGGTCACGGATATGGATGGCGATGGCAATCCGGAATTGCTGATCGGCGCGTCACTGGATGACGACGGTCCGGCAAATGCCGGCGCGGTCTGGTTGGTCTTCCTCGACAGCAACGCCGCTGTTAAGTCGCACAAAAAGATCAGTCAGACGGAGGGCGGCTTTACCGGCCTGCTGGCCGGCTCCGGCAGTTTCGGCGCGGGCGTGGCGGATCTCGGGGATCTCGATGAGGATGGTACAACGGATATCGCAGTAAGTTCGCTGGAGAATGTCTGGATCCTGTTTCTGAACGCGGACGGAACGGTAAAGGCGCATCAGCGCATTACCGAGGGCATCGGTGGTTTTACCGGTGTAATGGGCGATGCAACGTTTGGCCATCGAGTACAGAACATAGGCGATTTGGACGGTGACGGCGTGCCGGATATAGCGGTTGGTGCGGTTACCGACGATGACGGTGGCGGCGACAACGGTGCGATCTGGATTCTCTTCCTCAACCGGGACGGGACGGTAAAGGCGCACCGTAAGATTGCAGCAACTGAACCAGTGCTGGCAGGACTCATTGATAACAGTGATTTTTTCGGCTATGGCATCGTTGCGCTCGGCGACCTCGACAGTGACGGCACCCTGGAACTGGCCGTTGGCGCGGACCAGGACGACGACGGTGGTACCGATCGCGGTGCGGTCTGGATTCTCTCACTCGATGCTGTACCCGCTTCCGGAGCCGTCGGTGATTTCGTTTGGAACGACCTCAATGAAAACGGTCGTCAGGATGCAGGGGAACCCGGTGTTGATAATGTGACCGTACAACTGTTCGTTCCTGGCGCCGATGGCGCGATTGGCGGGGGTGACGACGTCCTGATCGATACAGCTGTCACCTCCGGAGGCGGCTCGTATAATTTCGCCAAAATTATACCAGGCCCGTATTATTTGGAATTTATTCCCAATACCGGGATGATCTTCACCTATGCCAATCAGAGCTTTGCGGACCTTGTCGATTCCGACGTCGACACCGCGACCGGGTATACATCCCTATTCTCAGTTTTGTCCGGCACGCCTACGCTCAACGTCGACGCCGGTGTGATACTCACCGGCAGTTTCGACCGCCAACTGGAAATAAGCGGCGCCGCAGGAGGTTTCACGGGAACGCTGGCAGCAGAGAACCGGTTTGGAACCGCGATTGCCGATATTGGCGACATCGACGGCGACGGTATTCCGGACCTGGCGGTCGGCGCCGATCACGACGATGACGGCGGCACCAATCGCGGCGCCGTCTGGATCCTTTTCATGAACGATGACGGTACCGTTCGTGAGGAACGCAAAATCTCGTCTTCGGCAGGCAGCTTCACGGGAGTTCTGGACAACAGCGACCATTTCGGTGCTTCCCTGGCGGGCTTGGGCGACCTGAACGGTGATGGGATTCCGGATCTGGCGGTCGGCGCTTACAATGATGACGATGGCGGCGTAGGAAGCGCTGCCAATCACGGTGCGGTGTGGATTCTGTTTCTGAACGATGACGGAACCGTTGACCACCACCAGAAGATCAGCGATACCGACGGCGGATTGGCGGAGAATCTGGAGCCCAACGATTTCTTCGGTATTTCGGTGACAACTATCGGCGACCTGGACAATGACGGTATCGTTGACATCGCCGTGGGCGCGCAGAAGGACGATGACGGATCCACCGATCGCGGCGCTGTATATATCCTGTTTTTGAATGCCGACGGTACCGTGAGGGACGAGCAGAAGATCAGCGATACCGCGGGTGATTTTGCCGGATTTCTCGATAACGCGGACCTGTTTGGATCGGGCATCGCCGGTCTCAGTGACCTTGACGGCGATGGCGTCGAAGACCTCGCCATCGGTGCGTCCGGGGACGATGACAACGGCAGCGAATACGGCGCGGTTTGGGTGCTGTTTCTGAACGCCGATGGAACCGTGAAGGATTACGCCAAGATCGGTGACCGTTTCGGGAATTTCTCTGATGTCATCACCAATACGGCGGGATTAGGCGCTGCCTTTGGTGTATCCGTCGACGCTCTCGGCGACCTGGACGGGGACGGCGCCGTCGAGCTGGCTGTCGGCACTCCATTTGATGATGACGGCGGCGTGGATCGCGGCGCTGTTTATATCCTTTCACTGCGTCCGGATGGGACGGTCAAGGGCCATTTCAAGATCAGCGACACACAGGGCGGTTTTGGCGCAGGCTTAAACGACAACGACTGGTTCGGCTACGCAGTCGAAGGCATTACCGACCTCGACGGTGACGGTATCGGTGAGTTGGCCGTGAGCGCCGTGCGCCACGATAACGGCGGCAATGCCGATGAAGGGGCTATGTGGATCCTGTTCCTGAACGGCATCCTCGATACCGCCTCAGTCGGCGACTTCGTCTGGGAAGACCTGGACCAGGACGGGCTGCAGGACGCCGGCGAACCGGGAATTGATGGGGTTGTCGTGAATCTGTATAACCCTGGTGACGACGGCACGATCGGCGGCGGAGACGATGTCCTGGTTTCAACCACAGAGACCACGGAGAGCACAGAGCCAGGAAATTATCTGTTCGAGGGCGTCGTTCCTGGTGATTATTACTTGGAAGTGATTCCTGCCGGAAATCTGGAATTTACGGCCGCGGGCCAAGGCGTCGATGAACTCCTTGACAGTGATATAAGTCCGGCCGGACTCACCACTATTTTTTCGCTGACTTCAGGTGAGGTCAGCGAAAAAATAGATGCCGGACTCCACTTCCCGATCGGCACGGTCAAGGGCCATCAGAAGATCAGTGATACGCAGGGGAATTTCACTGGCGATTTGGACGTGAACGGCTACTTCGGCGAAGGCACCGCATTTCTCGGTGATCTCGACGGTGACGGGATTGGAGATATTGCGGTCGGGAATCCGTGGAGCAACGACGGCGGCACAGCCGCGGGCGCGGTCTGGATTCTGTTCTTAAATGCGGACGGCACTGTAAAAATGCACCAGAAGATCTCGGCGACGACGGGCGGCGAGGTCAGCGGTGGTTTCGGCGGGACGGTGCTGGCAGGTGATCATTTTGGTCTTGGTATGAGCGCGATCGGCGACCTCGACGGCGATGGTGTCATCGACCTTGCGGTCGGCGCTGAGAGGGACGCCACTGGTGGCGCCGATGCCGGCGCGGTGTGGATCCTGTTCCTCAATCCCAATGGCACGGTTAAGGGGCATCGAAAGATCACCGAAGGTGTCGGAGGTTTTAGCGGCGAGCTTGACGAAAACGATCGATTTGGCAAGGACATCGCGCCGATCGGCGACCTGAATGACGATGGGGTGGTTGATCTCGCAGTTGGAGCATTGTTCGACGATGACGGCGGCGTTGATCGGGGCGCCATCTGGATCCTGTTCATGGCTGCCGATGGCACGGTGTTGAGTGATCAGAAAATCTCATCGGAAACTGGCGGATTCAGCGACGTTTTGGCGGACAATGATTTCTTCGGCAAATCGATTGTGCCGCTGGGTGATTTTGATGGTGACGCTATTCCGGATATCATCGTCGGCGCGGTAGGGGATGACGACGGTGGCGATGGCAAGGGCGCGCTGTGGATTCTGTACCTGAACGCCGACGGTACCGTGCGCGATCGTGATAAAATCAGCGATACGACGCCGGGGATCGACGGGGCGTTTGGCGTCGGCGGGCAGGCAGGATCGCGAATGGCGTCCTTGGGCGACATTGACGGTGACGGCATTGTCGACATCGCGGTCGGCGCAATCAACGACTCCGAAGACGGTACCCAACGCGGCGTTTTATGGGTCTTGCGACTAAATGCCGATGGCACGGTGAAGGCGCGTCAGAGAATCGGTCACATGCACGGTGGATTCGATGTCGCACTGGACGATTTAGACCAGTTCGGCGGCGGCGTATCGATGATCGGCGATCTGAACGGCGACGGCATCGGGGATCTGGTCGTCGGCGCCGTCAAGGACGATGACGGCGGTGACGACAAAGGCGCGGTGTGGATCCTGTTCATGAACGGGATTCCCAACGCGACCGTCGGCGATTTTGTCTGGAACGACCGCGACCGTGACGGGGTGCAGGATGCCGGTGAAACCGGGGTGGATGGCGTGTCGGTGGCCCTTTATCACGCCGGCGATGATGCCGCGGTCGGCGGCGGCGATGACAGACTGATTTCCACCACAGAGACGACAGAAGACACAGAGAGTGGTGAACATGGACGGTACCGCTTCGAAAACCTGGTGGCGAACGCGCCGTATTATCTGGAGTTTGATGAGTTGCCCGACGACTTCATTTTTACTTTCGACGACGCCGGCAACAATGACACAATTGACAGTGACGCCGACCGGGAGACGGGCCTCACTGGAGTGTTGATCCCGGAAGCGAATGAGGTGATTCCAGACGTTGACGCCGGGGTCATGGTCGCGGCGGCATTGGTCGATTCGTTTCATCGCATCGATAATTCGGATCCGCTGCTCACTGGCGCGCTCAGCACTTTCGACGAGTTCGGCACAGCCCTCGACGGCCTGGGCGATTTCAACGGCGACGGTGTCGAGGACATGGTTGTCGGCGCCTGGGTGGACAGCGGCAATGGTGCTGGTCGCGGCGCCGTCTACATTCTTTTCCTGAACGCCAACGGAAGTATCAAAGAGCTGCACAAGATCGGCGACGGTGTCGGCGGGTTTACAGGAATTTTGGAGGATGACGACGCGTTTGGTATCGGTGTGGCGTCTCTCGGCGATCTTGATGGCGACGGTGTGACGGATATCGCCGTGGGTGCCAGCGGTGACGATGACGGAGACGGGCAGAGCACGGGCGCGGTCTGGATCCTTTTTCTGAATGACGACGCGACGGTCAAGCGGCATCAGAAGATCTCCGGCGCGCCCGGTGCGGTCGGCGGCGGGTTCGACAGCATTCTGAGTAATGGGGTGAGTTTCGGCACGACCGTGGAGGCTGCCGGCGACTTGAACGGCGACGGCATCATGGATTTGTGGGTTGGCGCCATCGGTGACGACGGTGACAGTGCTGGGGATGTCCTTGCCGGGGCGTCGTGGCTCGTGTTTCTGCGTCAGGACGGGACTGTTAAAGGGTCGCTCAGGATCGGTGAGAACGCCGGCGGGTTCAGCGGGGCGCTCGGCGATAGCGATTTATTCGGTAACGCGATCGCGCGGCTCGGCGACCTCGATGGTGACGGCATTGGCGACGTGGCCGTGGGCGCCTATGGCGACCAGAATTTGAAAGGGGCGGTGTACATTCTGTTCCTGAACGCCGACGGCACCGTCCGCGAGCAGCAGAAGATCAATGAGACCGAGGGCGGGTTCACCGGGGTATTCTACAACCCCGAGGACTTCGGGATTGGGCTCGAGAATCTGGGCGATATCGACGGTGACGGTGTGGTCGACCTGGCAGTCGGCGCGGTTGGCGACCGCGACGGCGACGACAACCAGCTGCGCGGCGCCGTGTGGATCCTCTTTCTGACGCCGACCGGCACCGTCAAGGCGCATCAAAAAATCAGCTCGACGGCCGGGAATTTCAATGGCAACATCCGCAGCCAGGATCAGTTTGGCCGTGCGATTGCGCGGCTGGGCGATCTGGACAACAACGGGACATTGGAAATTGCGGTCGGCGCCAACCACGCGGACGACGTTGGCGGCAAGACGGGCGAGATCTGGATTCTCTCGATCGCCGCTCAGCTACCGGTGACCATCGGCGACTTCATCTGGCACGATCAGAACGGAAACGGCATCCAGGACGACGGCGAACCGGGAATCGGGAACGTGGCTGTACGCCTGTACACGCCCGGGCCCGATGGTGAAATCGGCGGTGGCGATGATTTTCTGTTGGATGAACAGTCAACCGCGAGCAGCGGTCAGTATGAGTTCGAGGACGTCGATCCCGGGGACTACTACATTGAGTTGGTCTTGCCCACTGGATATGGATTTGCCATGCCAGCACAAGGTGCGGATGGTGCGCTTGACTCTGATTTCGACCCCGGTTCGGGACGAACTCTTGTATTTTCATTGGCTTCGGCCGAAGCCAATGAAAATATTGACGCTGGACTCGTGTTTGCTCCCGAGATTCGCGTGACCACCGGCGGGTCCGAGTCGCTGTACTTCGTTGAGGCCATTGGCGACGGCGGCCGCGACGGCAGTGGCAATACGGCTGACGCACTGGTGAACACCGAGGCCTTGGCGATCAGTCCGGACGGCCGTCATGTGTACGTAACCAGCCTTGATGAGTCGGCCGTTACGGTGTTCCAACGTGACCTTTCGACCGGCCGATTGACGGTTATTGAGACGCTCAAACATACGGAGGCCGATGCCATTGGTAATACGATTACAGGTATGTCTGGTGCATTTCCGATTGTGGTATCGCCTGATGGATCGCATGTCTATGTAGGTACAAACCTATCTGACAGCATTGTCACGTTTACCCGGGACGACACAACGGGGAGACTTACATTTGTAGAGTCGATATTCGATGGTTTCACAGATAATGCCGGTAATTCGGTGGATAATCTTGAGGCGGTCAGCGATATCGCTGTGAGCCGCGACGGCCGGTTTCTTTACGCATCGGGACAAGCGTCACATGCGGTGAATGTCTTCAGTCGCGACCCGTCGACTGGACTGCTGGCAGTTGTCGAGTCGTTGGTGGATGGACAGACCGACAGCGCCGGAAACCCGCTGGACCACATGCGATCAACGATTCAGCTCGACATCAGTTCTGACGGCTTTCACGTTTATGTGACATCCTTCGACGACCGTTCGGTGACCGTGTTCGAGCGATCCGCCGCCACCGGCCGGTTGTTCTACGTCGAGACGCTGCGAGACGGGCAGACAGATAACGCGGGGAATCCGCTAACCCGGCTGAATGCCGCCTTCTCGGTCGTTGTGAGTCCAGACGGCGGACACGTCTATGTGGGCGCGCAAGTCGATAATGCCATCACCGTTTTCGCACGCGATCGGCTGAGCGGCCGTCTTACCGTGGTGACATCGGCCGTACACGGTGGGCTCGACGCGGCAGAGACTGTGATCGCCGGCCTTCAAAACCCGCGCGGCCTCGCGTTCAGCCCTGACAGCGAATATTTATTCGCGACTGGGCGTAACGGCAATTCGCTGTCGGTGTTCAGCCGCGATCCGGGAACCGGCGAGTTGACGGTTGCAGATGAACCCGCTGACGGTCAAGCGGATACCAACGGCATTATCGTCGACGGGCTTGGTGGCGCGCACATCCCGGTTATCAGTCCCGATGGCCATCATATCTACGTGGCATCGATGTTTGATAATGCTGTGGCGGTATTGCGGCATGACCGTGAGACCGTTATCCTCGATGGCGACACCACACCTCGCCTTGCGTCCAACTCCGATTTCGGTACGCCGATAGAAAACACGTCGCCGCCCGAACGAACGTTTGCGGTACATAACGACGGCCTCGATGAATTGATCCTGGATCCGGTGATCGTGCCGGCAGGATTCACCGTGACGGGCGATCTTGCGGCCAGTCTGAATCCGGGTGAATCCGCGTCGTTCACGGTTCAGTTGGAGACATCCGCAGTCGGGACCTTCAGTGGCGACATCAGCTTCGACAACACCGACCGCGACGAAAACCCCTTCAACTTCGCGGTCGCCGGGCGGGTGATCGAACCGGCTTCCATTGGGTCGTGGGTGTGGGACGACTACAACAAGGACGGCCAGCGCGATGCATCGAGCGAACCGGGGATCCAGGGCGTGACCGTCAGGCTTTGGAATCCGGGAATCGACGGTCAAGTCGGAACCGCCGATGATCTTCTCCGTACCACCGTCACAACCGATGCCGCCGGCTTCTACGGCTTCGGCAATCTCATGCCGGGCGAGTATTACAACGAGTTTGTCGGTTTCGACGGTTTTGAATTTACGAACGTCGACGAGGGCGACGACGGCAGCGACAGCGACGCCGATCCGACCACGGGCCTTTCGCCGCTGATTGTACTGGCCGAAGGCGAGGATAAAAGTGACATCGACGCCGGGTTCATCACGCCGGGAACGGTAATCTCAGAGCAGAAGATCGGCGTGAACAGCGGCGGCTTCGCCGGTACTCTTGAGGCCTTTGGTGACTTTGGTTCCGGAATCGCTGCAATAGGTGATTTGAATGGTGACGGGATTGGCGACCTGGCGGTCGGCGCTCACGATTCGCGTCCGGAGATGGACAATGAAGGTGGCGCCGTGTGGATACTCTTTATGGCCGCCGGCGGCACCGTTGCGGACCAGGTAAAGATTGGCAATGGTGATCTTGGTGGCGGCCTGGACGCTGTCGACTTATTCGGATTTCAGGTCGAGTCCCTGGGTGACCTCGACGGAGACGGCAATTCTGATCTCGCCGTCGGCGCCGTGCGGGACGATGACGGGGGCGAGGATAGCGGCGCAGTGTGGATTTTATTTCTCAATTCCGACGGAACCGTCGATCGACATCGCAAGATCAGCTCACAATCTGGAGGATTTGACGGAGTGATCGAGGCCGGCGACTTATTCGGTTTCTCAATCGCGAATATTGGCGACCTGGATGGCGACGGTGTGATTGATCTGGCGGTCGGTGCGACACTCGATGGTGATATGGGCTCTGTGTGGATTCTGTTCCTCAACGTCGACGGCAGTGTTCGTTCGCATGAAAAAATTTCAGCAGCAAACGAGATTTTTGGGGGAGGTATCGACATCAGTGACGAGTTCGGCTCATCCATCACTTCATTGGGAGATATTGATGGCGACGGTAATACCGATATTGCCGTCGGTGCGATTCGCGACGATGACGGCGCCCACGATGCCGGTGCGGTTTGGGTGTTATTTCTCGATCATGACGGACATGTGAAGATGCACCAGAAGATCAGCGCGGCGTCGTCCCCCCTGGCCGGGATGATTGGCGAAGACGATCTCTTTGGCCTTTCTGTTGCAAACGTTGGCGACCTGGATGGCGATGGCACCAGCGATCTCGCTGTTGGAGCGCTTGATGACGATGGCGGTGTTGACCGTGGAGCCGTGTGGATATTATTTCTGAATCCCGATGGGTCGGTTAAGGAACACACCAAGATCAGTGATTTGGAAGGCAATTTCACCGGCGATCTCGATGATCAGGATCTTTTCGGCGCATCGGATCTGGCTAATATCGGAGATGTTGACGGCGATGGCGTCACGGATCTGGCAGTCGGCGCGATTGGCGACGACGGGGAAGCACCAGGCGGAACGAGTAATTTCGGCGCGGTCTGGATCTTAAATCTGAACGGTCAACCACTTGCTTCGGTCGGCGATTTCGTCTGGTATGATGAGAATGAAGACGGTATTCAGGATGAGGACGAGCCCGGGGTGAGCAACGTCAAGGTCACACTATTCCAATCCAACGACATTGGTCCGGAAGACGATTATCCGGTAGAGTCCGTTCTCACCGACGAAGATGGGTTTTACTCCCTCACCGCTATTAATGGCGGTGAGTATTATTTGCAATTTATTGCAAATACCGGGTTCGCGTTCAGTCCGGCCGATCAAGCCGCCGATAACAACGATTCGGACGCGGATGCTGATGGGCGTACCCCCGAGTTCACACTGGCGGTCGGCGAAGACAACCATGATCTTGACGCCGGGCTGATCCTGTCTGAGACGCCGGGACTGGTGAGCAAGATCATCTTTTCTTCAGAACGGGACGGCGATTTCGACCTTTATGTCGTCGATCCGGATGGGGCGAATCTTGCCCAGTTGATCGATGTTCCGGGGAACGACGGTGGTCCCGCGTGGTCGCCGGACGGCAGCCGGATCGCATTCGGCTCTGATCGTGACGGGATCTCCGAGATCTTTGTGATGGACGCAGATGGCTCCGGACAAACGAATATTTCTAATAATCCAAAGTTCGACGTCAGTCCGGCCTGGTCGCCCGACGGTAGCCGGATCGCATTCGTCCGGACCGCGACAGGAATTCCATTTCAGTCGGAGGTGTTCACGATGGACGCCACCGGGGGCAATGAGATTCAACTTACCAACAGCGGATCGATCACCTATGAGTCTCCCGCGTGGTCGCCGGACGGCACGGGCATTGCCTTCGTTGGCGACTTTGGCGGTCCGCACGGCTTCGATATCGCCGTGATGGATACTCAAGGCAGTATCCATACCTTTCTGAACGCTTCAACTGGTCTGGACACCAGTCCGTCCTGGTCCCCGGACGGTGGCGCCATTGCGTTTCGTTCGACACGAGATGGCAATGATGAAATCTATGTCATCGACCTTGGCAATTCGGCGCAAGTCAACCTGACGAATGATCCAGCGGATGACAGGCATCCGGCGTGGTCGCCCGACGGAAGCATGATCGCATTCAGTAGCGATCGTGACGGCAATTCCGACATCTACGTCATGACGCCCGACGGGACGCTTATGACACGGGTTACAGATCATCCAGCCGATGACGTCGGCCCCGCCTGGTCGCCCGAGATTTTTCCGGCGCTGCCCGCCAACGTCCAACGCATCACGCACCTTACGGACAGCACCCCGACATTCACCTGGGATGCCGTTCCGGGCGCGTTGGGCTATGAGATTCGTCTGAACGACGGCGCCTGGATCACCGTCGGCAATCAGACGCGCTATGAGGTTCCAACCGGTGATGCCCTGACAATCGGCAATCACACCTTCAGTGTTCGTGCCATCGCCGCCACCGGGTTTACCGGATCGCCGACAACGATTGGGACCGGCTTCGTCGGTCAGGGCACGGTTGCGACGGAACGAAAGATCAGCGATGTCGTTCCCACCGTCAACCCGGCGCTGAATGATCAGGATGCGTTCGGATCCGCGATTGCGACAGGTGATGTGAACGGTGATGGTATCGCCGATATGATTGTCGGTGCTCGGCAGGAGGTTGGGCCGACGCCGGATATGGGTGCAGTTTGGATCCTGCTTCTCGACACCGGTGGCGACGTGACCGACACAATCGAGATCACTGAAGGAGTCAGTGGGTTCACAGGAGATTTGGATGATAACGATCTTTTCGGCCATTCGGTCGCGTATCTTGGTGACTTGAATAGTGACGGCTTTGGCGACATTGCCGTGGGCGCTACCGGTGATGACGACGCCGGCGAGGACAGTGGCGCCGTGTGGATTCTCTTTATGGACTTCGGCGGAACCGTAAAGGGTCACTCTAAGTTCACTGCGGGGGCAGGTGGATTCACCGGGCCTCTGGAAACGTTTGATTTCTTCGGTTCGTCGCTGGCAGCGCTGGGCGACCTCAACAATGATGAGCTTCCCGAACTGGCGATCGGCGCACCGGGTGATAACAACGTCACAGATATCAATCGGGGTGCGGTCTGGATTGTGACGCTGGGCTTCGACGGATTCGTGCTTGGCGAGCAACGAATAAACCCCTCGAATGGCGATTTCGGCGGTACCCTGGCAGACAATGATTTCTTTGGCAGCAGCCTGGCCGCGGTCGGAGATCTCAACCAGGACGGCATTGGTGATCTCGCCGTCGGCGCACGACTGGATAATGGGGACGGGAGCGATCGCGGCGCAGTATGGGTCTTGTTCCTGACCGCGACCGCTACGGTTGATGGCGAGACAAAAATCGATTCGAATTCGCCCATTTTCAATAACGCTCTGGATGACGGTGACGAATTCGGCCGGTCCGTGGGCCTCGCGGGTGATCTGAACGGTGACGGCATCGTTGATCTTGCGGTCGGCGCATCGGGCGACGACGATGGCGGCACCGATCGCGGCGCGCTATGGATCCTCTACATGAACGCCGACGGCACACCGCAGTCGAGCCAGAAAATATCGTCGACCGTCGGTGAGCTTGCCGGACCATTAGATGATGATGATTCATTCGGGCGCTCGGTTGCGTTTCTCGGCGACCTTGACGGCGATGATGTGGTGGAACTCGCTGTCGGTGCGCACCAGGACGACGACGGCGGATTCAACCGCGGTGCGGTGTGGCTGGTGTCAATTCTCGGCCAGCCGCTCGCGGAGATCGGTGATTTTGTCTGGCTCGACGCCGACGGGAACGGCATACAGGATGCCGGTGAACCGGGTCTCGAGGCGGTCAAGGTGACGCTGTATCAGGCAAACGGACCCGGCGCTGAGGACAATCACCAGATCCGTTCGACGTTCACCGATGCTCTGGGCGCGTACGCATTCCGCGACGTCGTTGCCGGCGACTACGCGATCGGCATTCGGGTGGGAGCCGGTGTGCAGGTTTCACCGCCGGACCAGGGCGGCGACGATGCGCTGGATTCCGATCCCGCAGGCGCGGGGCTAACCTCGATTTTCTCGTTGGCATCCGGCGAAGCCAGGGACGATATCGACGCGGGGCTCACACCGACCGCAAACATTCTCTCTCCCAACGGCGGAGAGGGCTGGGTGATCGGCACGACCCGAAGCATCACGTGGGAGCCGATCGAGGTCGTCGGTATCGATATTCAGCTTTCGCGCAACGGCGGTGCGTCGTACGACGAGACCATATCGAGCAATCAGTGGGGCGGCGACGGCGTGTTTACGTGGGTGGTTGAAGGGCCGGTAGACAACGACCTGAAGGTGCGCGTGGTGGAGACGTTCAGCAAGCTCGTGATCGATGAGGGCGACGGCGTCTTTGCCGTCGTGCCAAGGCCGGAGCGCTGGTACGTGGATGTCAACGTTGACGGCGGCGACAACAACGGGACGGATTGGAACAACGCTCTTGTTGACCTGCAGGACGCACTACAGGACGCGCAGGTTGGTGAAGACATCTGGGTGGCGGATGGAATCTATACGCCCGCTCCGCCGGGAGGCTCGCGGGAGAATAGCTTCCAATTAATAGATGGCGTTTCCATCTATGGGGGGTTTGCAGGCGGGGAAATGAGTGTGACGGATCGGGAATTGTCGCCGCTGGGAAGCGCCTCCCACACTGTTTTTATGCATGAGGCGGTCTTGAGTGGGGATTTGAATGCGGACGACGATGGCGATGCGAATACTAGTGAAAATAGTTACAACGTCGTGAATGCCAGTGGGACAAGCGACCAGACGATAGTAGATGGGTTCACGATACGCGACGGGTGCGCGGATGGAATCCTCGAGGCCAGAAATGGCGGCGGCCTGTATAACGATGGCGGCGACCTTCACATCAGGAATTGTCTGTTTGAAAACAATTCGACCATTGATGAAGGCGGCGGCATGTACAACGCTTCTGCGGCGCCAACGATTTCCGATTGTGTATTCAAAGATAATATGGCGGGTATCGGCGGTGGCGGTGTGCAGAATGTTGGATCTTTGCCGATCATTACCAATTGCCGCTTCGAAGGCAATCGTTCCACCTCCGGTGGCGGTGGCGGCCTGAACAACCTCTCCGGGGCTGGAGAAATAAGAAATTGTACGTTTGAGGGGAATTTTTCCAATCTCGGTGGGGGTATCAGTAATAACAGCGCGGCGCCCTTGATTGTCAATTCCGTCTTTCGCGCCAATTCCGCTGTGCTCCGTGGTGGTGGCATGATAAACCTGGATGCGACGCCCACTGTCGTGAATTGTGTTTTTGTCGAAAATCACGTAAGCGATGTCGGATCTGGCGTGCGCACCGGTGGTGGTATCGCCAATACGGATGGATCCAGCCCGAAATTGCTTAATTGTACCGTATTCGGAAATACGGTCGTAGAAGATGGTGGAGGTATATTTAACACGCTTGATTCAACGCCGGAGATTACGAATTGTATCATCTGGGGCAACTCGGCCGACCGTGACGGCGATGACGTATACAACGACGATGTCGGTGATGTGCCGGTCTTTCGCCATTCCATCGTTCGTGGTTCCGGTGGCAGCGGCAGCTGGAACGCGATGTTCGGTAGCGATCTTGGCGGCAATATCGATGCCGATCCCTTGTTCGCTGATCCGGTGGCCGGAGATCTGCATCTCACTGAATTGTCCCCCGGCATCAATGCGGGTCGGAATGTACCCGAGCTGCCCGGTATTGATTTGGACGAGGACCCCCGCATCCGGGGCGGCATTGTCGACATCGGGCCGTACGAATTCGCTGTCGGCGGTGCTCTTGACAATCTGGTGGTGGTATCGCACGAGAACAGTGCGGCAGAGCTTCATGTATTCGTGACCGCAACGGCCATGCTCGATACACACTTCGTTATTGCCGGTGCTGCCAGGCGCTCCGTGGCTGTTGCACGGACGCCGGATACGATTCTGTTCACCAATAATTTCACGACCCATGTCACGGTTGTCGGCGATTTTGCGAACGACCCGCTGGCCTTTCCCGTCGGTACTACGAATTCACGAGGTATCTGTATCGATCCCGAAGGGAACATCTGGGTGAGTCACCGTTCTGCACACACAGTGAGCAAGCTCGACGCGGATGGTAACTTGATCGGCGGCCCGTTCACCGTGCCGAACAACCCGTTGGGACTGGCTGCCGACCGTATGGGGCACGTGTGGGTGGCGAGCGAGGGAGATAACTCGGTTACGAAACTCAATCCCGACGGCAGCGTCGCCGTTGGTCCGATAACCGTCGGCAGTGCACCGCAGTATGTGGCCATCGACCGTCTTGGCAACATCTGGGTGACCAATCGAGATGATGATACCGTTTCGCGTCTGGACCCGAATGGAACGGTGACCGGCACATTTGACACTGGTGACGGCCCCGGAGGCGTTGGCGACGGGCCGACCGGGATCGCCGTGGATCTGTACGGCAATATATGGATCGGCAACACCGACAGCGACACGGTTACGAAACTCGATGAACAGGGCAACGTGTTACTTGCCGGGCCGATCGCTGTCGGCGATCAGCCGCGCGGCATCGCCGGCGACACCACCGGGCATGTGTGGGCGGTGTGCAGTGGCAGTAACCTGGTTTTTCGTCTGGATCAGGACGGCGGGCAGACGCCTGCGGGCGGGCAGTCAATCGGTTCGGCGCCGCAGTCCTTCGGTGATCTCACCGGCCTCGTGTATCAGGCTACGGTGCTCGATTTCAGCGCGCCGTCGGCCCCGAGCATACCGGATGCCGGGACAACGCTCACAAGTGCGGCGGCCGTGACCTTTACATGGACGGCGGCGACGGACGGGGAAAGCGACGTCATCGATTATCAGATCCAGATCGGCACCACTGCCGCCGGTGCCGCCAATGGCATGCATGTGCTGGACACGTTTACCGACGGTGCGGTCGTCTTCGAATTTGACGGTGATCATGGCGAGACCTATTTCGCCCGAACCCGTGCAGTGAATCGCTCCGGCACGTTCGGGCCGTGGTCGGACGTGAGCGCCGGTGTCACCGTCGACACGATGGGGCCGTTTGTCGACAGCCGGTTTCCGTCGGAAGACTGTGTCACTGAGGATCTGTTGTTTGTCGCCATCGACCTCACGGACGACCGTGGTGTCGATGCGGTCGATAAGGAAGCGTCAACGGCCGACGGTAATCTTACGATTCATCATAACGGCACCGAGTTGGTGCGGGACAGCGACTGGTTCCTCGACACCGAGCCGCCGGGCGGCGACAACGGGTCGTTCGAGATTATTTTCAACGAGTTCGATGGCGGGTTGCACGAATTCGCCTTTACGGCGTTCGACGATGCCGGTGCATCGAATCCGATACTCATCCAGATCTACCGCGACGATCTGGCAGCGCCGTCGGTCGAGACGGTTACCGGCGCGACGCCTGATGGCGTCTACGGTGAGGGCGCGACACTTGACGTCCAGGTGATCTTCAGTGAGATTGTGGTCGTCACCGGTAGCGGCACGCCGCTCCTGGATCTGGACACAGGAAACGGCGCGCGTTCTGTCGCGTACACCAGTGGTTCCGGCAGTGATACGCTTGTTTTTCAGTACACGGTTGCAGCCGGCGATGACACACCCGATCTCGACTACACCGGTTCTGACGCCCTCACACTGGACAGTGCCGGCATATCGGATCTATGCGGAAACGCGGCGGTTCTGACGTTGCCGGACGTGGCGCCGCCGAGAGCGCTGGGCCAGAACCGTGACTACCGTATTGATGCATTGGCTCCTGTTATTAATAGCGTTGCCGTGACATCCTTATCGCCGTTGCACCTTGACGCCTCCGGTACTGGCAGTGCAGGCGGCACCGTTTTCTTTAACAGTCTGTCGGGGCAGGGTGGCGGGCAAACGCTCACGGTGGATGTGCAGTGGACCGATACCAATCGTGTCTCGCTCACGGGGAGTGCGGCATTTGGGATCACGCCTGCGCTCGATACCAGCGAGGATGGCGGTTGGACGGTTGACTATACAGTTGGAGACGACGCCGGTGACCAGCTTGGGGTTGGCTTGACGGTGGAAGACGTGGTCGGACTGAACGCTTCCGCCACACTCGATTTTGTTCAGGACAATGTCGCGCCCACTGTCAGCCTTATCGTGCCAGATGGCGGTGAAGTTTGGGGCGCCGAGACACATCACGAGATTCGCTGGAATGCCGATGACGGACTGAGCGGTATCGCGGGCATCACGCTGGAGTATACTCTGGACGGCGTCGGATGGATCGAAATCGAGGGTGACGTCGCAAACGACGGTGTCTATGAATGGACACTGCCGCCGGCGGCGAGCGCAACGGTGCGGGTTCGGGTGACGGCGACAGACAACGTCGGCAATGTGCACACGGATGTATCCGACGGCGATTTCGAGATCTCATCGGAATTGATTGTCTGGTACGTTGATGACGATGCCGCGGCAGCCGGCGACGGGCGCACCTGGGAGACTGCTTTTGACGACCTGCAACTCGCCATCGCCGCAGCCTCTGCCGGCGATGCAATCTGGGTGGCCGGTGGAATCTATACTCCCGCTGCGCCGGGAGGCGCGCGTGAGAATAGCTTCCAATTGAAAGATGGTGTCACCATCTTTGCTGGTTTTTCTGGCGAAGAGACGCAGGCGACGCAGCGGGACTCCAGTGTCAATGTCACGGTATTGAGCGGCGACCTGAATCAGGATGACACTACGACCGGTGATGCCAGTGAGAACGCCTATCATGTCGTCTCGGGAAATGGCAGTGGGCCAACGGCAATCCTGGATGGATTCGTTATTACCGGTGGTAATGCGGACGCAACAGATCTGCCACACAGCAGCGGCGGCGGCATTTTTAACGATAATGGCGCCGGCCCGGCATTCATCAACTGTGTGGTTACCGGCAACGTCGCATTCAGCGCCGGTGGCGGGGTGTACAATGCCAACAGCGCATCCACGTTCGTGAACAGCGTGTTTTACAACAACGAGACGACCGACGATATGATGGCCGACGGTATTGGTGGCAGGGGCGGTGCGATGGCCAACGAGTCGGCGTCGCCAACGATCACGAACTGCACATTCACGCTCAATCAGGCAGCTGCGGTCGGCGGCGCTGTCTTCAATGACAGCAATTCAGCGCCCACCATTGCAAACAGCATTATTCACGGCAACAGCGCTGGAGTTGATGCGGCCATACATGACGTGATTCATCCATCGTCGTCGGTTACTCACAGTGTAATCGAAGGCGGTTTCCCCGGTACAGGCAATATGACGGGCGATCCCGGCTTTACGAACATCGGCGACATTGAAGGCGCCGACAACCTTCCGGGCACCGCCGACGACGGCTTGCAGCTGCAGCCGGGCAGCATCGCCATTGATCGCGGCGACGCTGGGGCTACGGGTTACCTGCAAACCGACCTACTCGGCAACGCCCGATTCGACGATGTCGGCGTCACAAATAGCGGTCCTGTCATGAATGACTTTGTCGATCTTGGCGCTTACGAACGGCAAGTGTCGAGTTCCATTGCGATTGTCACCGATCTGGAAAATGTCGACGTTCCGGAGGGCCGCGTCGGCGAAGCGCAGTTCCAGATCAAGCTGGCGGCTGAGCCCTTCGACACAGTTACGTTGTCCGTGGCGGCGAACGGAGATTCCGACATCACGGTGCATTCCGCAAGTACCTTGATATTCGGCCCGGCAACGTGGGACGACTTTCAAACCGTCGTGCTCACAGCCGCAGAGGATGATGATACACTGTCCGGAACAGCAAGCATCGACATCGCCAAGGTCGCGATGGGCGGCACCAACGATATCGAGCCCACATCGGTTGTCGCGCACGAAATCGACGACGACATTCGGCTGACGGTCGCCAATGACGGCAACGGCGGCACCGATCCCGACGGAACCGAATCCGTCGATACCGATCCGCTGGTGGCGACGCCGATTTCCGCGACACCGGCGAGCGGCTACGAATTCGACAGCTGGACCGAGAGCATCGCCGATATCGTCGCCGACCCGGACGCCGCCGATACCAGTGTGACCACCACCGCGGATGCCACGGTGACCGCAACGTTCCGCGCGGTCCCGTTGGCGTTCATCATCGAAGCCGATCCCGTTTCTGTCGGCGAAGGCGGGAGCGCCACGGTGCGGCTGAAACTGTCGGGGCAGCCCGCCGAAAGCGTCACCGCGATCATCGCGGTCGATGGTACGTTTGCAACGGGCGACGACGATCTTTCCGTGGATGGTCAGGAAACGGTGACGTTCACGACCAGTGACTGGAACACCTTCGACGGTCACGAGATCAGCATCGCCGCGGCCGAAGACGCCGATACGGATAACGGCAGTGCACGGTTCGTCATTCGGCAGACCGGCGGCGTCAATCCGATCCCGGATGTTACGGTGGTGGCCAATGAGGTCGATGATGATGTGGTGGTGGTGTTCGGCGTCACCGGCAACGGCACGGTGGAGGACGGCGACACGAACACATTATCCGGGGCGGTTATCCTGGATACAAATGATGAACTGCCGTTTGCGGTCGTCGCGGTCGCGGACGGTGGTGACAGTTTCGTAGACTGGACTGTCGAAAATGTGACGGTCAGCCCGGCTGATGCCGCCGTTACGACGCTCACAGCGGTGACCGGACAGCCGGCAAGCGTCACCGCCAACTTCCTGCCGCTGCGGGCCTTTGTCGTCGACGTCGACCCGGCGACGGTCAACGAGGGCCATACGGCGACCATAAATGTGCAGCTTAGCGGTCAGCCGATCGACACCGTTACGGCGCAGGTGACCATTACCCACGACGACGACAGTGTGCTGCTGATTAGCGGGGATTCCACATTGTCGTTTACAATCGCTGACTGGAACCAGGATCATCCCATCGTCATTGAAAGCAGCGAGGACGACGAGAATCTCGTCGCCGGCGCCGGGGTCGTGACCCTGACCCAGACGGGCGGCAGCAATATTGTCCCGGAACGGACTATCGCGGTAGACGAGGACGAAGACGATATCGTGCTGACCGTGAACGTTGTCGGCAACGGCGCCACCAGTCACACCGGTGCCGCGATTTTCGATTCGGAACCGTCTCCGGCGGGCGACATGCCGGTCGGGATCGAGGTGATCCCGGCCATGGGCCACGATCTCATTGAGTGGACGATCGAGCAGGGCACGCCGATGATTGACCTTGATCCGGAAACCGGTTTGTACCGGATCGATACGCAGGCGGATGCCGCAATCACCGCGCACTTCGGTGCCACGCCGACGGTCGCGATTGACTGCACCTCGCACAACTGGGCGTTGACCGAGTCCGCGGAGATCGGCATCTCTGCCGTTGCATCGGATGCGGACGGCGATGTGGTGCGGGTCGAGTTTTACTGGGAGCAATGCGTCGATTCGGACTGCGACGGCGACCTTATCGGCGACGATGCGGGGCTCAACAAATCCGTGTATTCCTCGTTATGGAGCGGTGTGGCCGCTGGAACGTATATGGTGACGGCCGTTGCGGTCGACGACGACGGCCTGGAGACGGTTTCGGATCCCGTCGCAGTCGTCATTGAACCGTTTGCTTTCGACTTCATTCGGCCCGCGGATAACGAGCCGACGGTCCAGAATACCGATGGCTTCCTGTTTTCCTGGCTGACCCCGTGTTTCCGGCAGGAGGCGCCGTCGCTGGTCTGCACCCAGACCGGACCGAACTTTGAGTTTGATATCTTTCTGTTTGAAAATCCGATTCTGACCGTGGCGGATATCAACAACCCCAATCCTGACCAGCGCGCGATCAAGATTAATACCGCGCCGCTGACCAACGGCGAATTCGACCAGTGCGAAGTGCCGTGGGAGAACGAGAACGTATTGCCGATTCGTGCGGGCGACGGGTCCACCACCTGGTTCGTGCATGCCCGGATTCGGAACGGCTCACACGTCGGTGAAATCCATTCGTCGGACTTTCCGTTGACCGTAACCAGCCAGGCCGCCTGCAGCGTGATCGTTAATGAGCCCGAGGCGGTGGCCGGCGAACCCGATCTGCAAATGGAATACGGCCAGTCCCTTTCAATCGAAGCGACGATCAGCCCGATTGTGGCCGGGATCGAAAATGACATCGTTGAATTCCGCTTCCAGCGTCCGGGCGAGACGCAGCACTGTGCCGCCTGTACCGAAGTGGACTTTCCCGATGCCGCTAACGGCAAGGTCTTTGAGTCCTTCGTGCCCGATCATGCCGACGATGAGGATGTATGGCTCGGCGAAGTGGTCCATCTTGCATCCGATGAATTGGAGGAGTGCAGCAAAATTTTTGACTTCACGGTATGCCGGGCCACACCCGGCATCGATCTGTTCGAAATCGGGACCCTGTTGACCGGGGATGATCTGGTGATTCGCGGCCGCTTCAAACTGCTCAATGGGAACCCGGCAGGCGTGGATCTGTCGGGCGTAGACATCGACATTGTCGTGACGGATCCGCAAGGTGTCGCGCTGCCGGCATTCGATCCCGACACCCTGGATGCAGATGGTGTCTTCAGTCTGACCATTGACCAGGCCGATATCGGCTTGACCGGCGACTGGGCCGTCGCGGCATCGTTTTCCGGAGATCAGAATATCCATGCGCTGGCGAATGACGAGGAAATAACCGTTCGGGTGCGGAACAAACTGGGATACGCGATCCTGGTTCAGGGCGCGATCGGCCAGGTGCCGGGCGCTGAGGGCGCGACCGAGCACGGCAATACCCTCGATTTTTGCCGAGAGGTCCTCCTGGCCGACGGCAAGAATCTTGAGCCCGATGACATCTGCTACATCAAGACCAACGACTTCACCGCCCATGACCTGGGTACGCCGCCGGTTCCGACCGGTCCGAAGGCGGCGCTAGAGAAGGCGATCACGGTGTGGGCGAGGGATAAAATGATTGCTAACCCGGCGCCGTTGTATGTGATCCTGGTGAACCACGGGAATTTCGACAAGTTTCACATGTTTCCGGATGAACTCAACCCGACCGAACTCGATGGCATGCTGACGACACTCGAGTCGGAACTCAGCGCGCCGGTCACCGGGAATCCCCTGGCCGCCGACGAACCGCTTACCGTGGTGCTGGGCATGTGTTTCAGCGGCAGTTTCGTCGATGAACTCACTCGACCGGACCGGAGCCGGATCATCCTGTCGGCGGCGGCTGCCCAGGAATTGTCGATTCGCGGTCCCGGAGATGCCGGGACGCGGCAGGGTGAGTATTTCGTGTATCTGCTTTTCCGTGAACTCAGCAAGCAGCTGTCGCTGCGGGACAGTTATATCGCCAGTCGCGATGTGATTCTGGATGTGTCGGCCCGGTTCGATCTGAAGCGACCCGTGAATGGCGGGCCGCCGCTTCAGTTTCCAGGACAGACCGGCCAGCATGCGTTGCTCGAGGATCCCAATGATCTGGCGAGGCACCTTTTTCCGGTGAATCCGACGAATGATCCGGATTCGGCACTGGTGATCGCGCGGGTGAATCCGACACTCTTCCTGACGCCGGAGGCGGGGCCGCCTGTGGGTAAACTGTTTGCCGAGGTGGATGAAGATCCGAACAACAACACACGCATTGCTCGGATCCTGATGGAGGTGAAGACCGTGGACACCACGCAGACGGAAGGGTCGTCATCGATGCAGCAGGCATTGGTATTGATCAAACAGTCGATGTTGCAGAACCAGAATCCCGATGGTCAGGATCCGATCACCGATCGCATCCATTATGTATGGCCGGATCTGGGTGACCCGAATACGGACACGACGCTATTCGACGATGCCGGTCTGTACGAGATCTTTATGTATGCCGAGGAAGTAGCAGACGGTGGATCGGCGCCGGTGCAGTCTGAGCCTGAGACGACCTACGTTTACCGCATGACATCGAACCTGGTAGAACTTGATCCGGTAACTCTGATATCTCCGGATGACGGCGCCGTGGTAGACTTCAGTATCGGTCCGGATGAATTTGGCAATATTGAAGACAATGCGATTCTTACCTGGAACACTGCGACGTATGTCACCGGGAAGGAAGGGCCCGGAGGATTCAGTTACATCGTTCGCATCTGGGCGGATTCGAATCGCGATGGATTGGTCTTCGAAAGCGAGCCGATTTTTCCACGTTTTTTCGCGCTGCTGCCGGAAATATTTGCTCTTGGCGGCGACTTCTGGTGGGATGTTGTTGCTATCGACAGCGCCGGTAACTTTTCCGAGAATCAGAGTAACGAACTTTTCCAGATCCAGGTCGTGAAGACGAATGCGGCATGGGGGCTCATATCCGGGACTGTGCGGGATCTCGAGACAGGCGCGGTCATTGACGGCATGGAGGTAATCATCCCGACCAGTGAAGGAAACTTTGAAGTCAATGATACTGAAACGCCTGGCTACTATCTTGCTCGCGTACCACACGGTACCTACAACATCACATTCAACGCGCCAAATTACGTCTCGCTGACGCACCAGAATGTCAGCGTTGACGCATCGGCAAACATACTGGAACTGAATGTATCGCTCAGTCCGGCAAATCGGACGCTGGAAGTCATATCGTCACCTGCCGGTATACCAATATCCGGCACACATGCCAATACGACCAATTTCACTGTAACGTTGCCGACCGGGACAGCGGTTGTTCTCGAAGCGCCTATTAACCACGTTACCCCGGCGCCCGACGAGCAGAACCTGGTCTTCGCACAGTGGGTCGTCGGTGGTGTTGAACAGGCTGGCGGCGTTCGGACGCTGAGTTTTCCACTCGCGGTCAATACCACAGCCGAAGCGGTGTATGAGGTTGCCGATGCGCCCCCGATCGCCGTGTGCCGCGACGTCACCGTTTCTCTTGATGCCGTCGGCGCGGTCACGGTCGCACCGCAGCAGATCGATGACGGCAGCAGCGACGATCTCGAGATTGTCGATCGGCGTCTTGACGTAACGACATTCGACTGCACTGCTATCGGCGATCGTATCGTCACATTAACCATTGAAGACAGCGGTGCCCAGACGGCAACATGCGAGGCTACCGTGACTGTAGTCGATGACCACGCGCCAACGATATCGAATTGTCCCACGAGCATGTCGGTGGCTGCAGACGCGGCCGGCGGCGTCGCATTGCTTGGTGACTTAGGTGAGGGGCTCGATGCGACGGATAATTGTACGCCGTCCGGCGATCTGGTGTTCGACCAGAACCTTCAGGTCGGTACGCAACTTTCTGCCGGCACTATGACATCCGTCACGGTCACGGCAACAGATGGCGCCGGAAACGACGGCGTATGTATGATAACGGTCATCGTTCCGGACCTGCCGGATCTTCATGGGACGGCATTCGACGTAGCGCCGGATCATATCCTTCAGGCACCGATCACGGTCGACTATACCATCACCAATGCCGGCGACGGACCTGCTGCCCCGTTTGACGTGGTTTTCGTGCTGTCCGATGACGAGGTTATCGGAAACGGCGATGATATCGACCTGGCGACGGTGAATGTAGACGGATTGGCCGGCAACAGCTCTACATCCGGGATGGCTATGCTTGATCTGGAGGCGCATCGATCCACGTTGTTTGGGCGCGCGCTGGCTGATGACCCGCCCGGGCTTGCACTAGGCACCGTGTCGACCAGTTTCGACTACATCGGTATGCGCATCGACTCGGCGGACACCGTACCGGAGGCGGACGAGAGCAACAACGTGAACACAGGTAACGGATTCGACAAGGATGACGTTACCTTCTTCCCATGGGACATGAATCCGTCTGATGGCGAAGTCACGCCGACCGACGCAATCTTCGTAATCAACCGCTTGCAGATGACGGCGCCACCGGCGGATTCACTAGCCGACCTCGATGCTAATGGCGCCGTCAGTCCGACCGATGCGATCTCGGTGATCAACCGCATTGGTCGCAAGATAAATGCAACGGTGACCGAACAGGGGGCTGCGGGCGAAGATGGCGAAGAGGGTAAGGGCACAGAGCGTACGGTGGACTGATCTGTGCCAACAGATGTATGGCGGGAATCATCGTCCTGTGCTGCAAAACCTTCGCGTCTTTGCGCGCGACCAATCCTTCCTCCTTTCCGTTATACCGCCTGGACTGTCGGCGCGCCGACAAATTGAAAGTGCAATTTGCAATTAGTCTGATTCCGCCTACCGTAAACCCATGATAGTACGCGATGTTGAGACGACCATCCGCGAATTGCGAGAGGGATATCCGGTAATTTGCATTACCGGCCCCCGGCAATCCGGCAAGACGACATTGGCCCGATTCCTTTTCGAGACGAATCCCTACGTTTCTTTCGAAAACCCTGATATCCGCCAACGCTTTGTCGACGATCCCAGAAATTTCCTCAAGCAATACGAAAACGGCGCCATATTCGACGAGGCCCAACGGGTTCCCGAGCTTTTTTCCTACCTCCAGCAAATCGTTGATCAAGGACCGAATACCTGCCGATTCGTGATCACGGGTTCGCAGCAGTTTGGTCTGGTTTCAACGATCACGCAGTCCCTCGCCGGTCGGTCCGCTGTCATCCAGCTGCTGCCTTTCTCCCTCCGCGAACGGTACCCACAGGGCATCAACGTTCCGACGTTGGACCAGATAATGTTCACCGGCCTGTATCCGCCGGTTCACGATCGAGACCTGGAACCGGTAAAATGGTATGCCCAGTATGTGAGCACCTACATCGAAAGAGATTTGCGGCAGCTGATCACGATTCGGGATCTCTCCGTTTTTCAGCGGTTCCTTCGCCTTTGCGCGGCACGGTGCGGTCAACTTCTGAATCTGTCAAATCTGGCGTCGGATACCGGAGTGTCGCACACGACCATTCGTGCCTGGCTCTCCATTCTGGAAGCCAGTTATGTCATCTTCCTGTTGCCGCCGTATTTTGAGAACTTCGGAAAGCGTCTCATAAAGAGCCCAAAACTGTATTTTTACGATACCGGCCTGGTCTGTTGGCTGTTATCGATTGGGAATGAAGCGCAATTGAATATTCATCCATATCGCGGCGCGATCTTCGAATCGTTTGTCATTTCGGAATTGGTAAAGTCCCGGTACAATCAGGGTCTGCCCTCGGATTATTATTTTTGGCGTGACAGGAGCGGACTGGAAATTGACGTGATCTACGAGCAATCGGCCAGGCACCACGTTTTGGAAATCAAATCCAGCAGCACATTCAACCCGGATTTTGTCGGTAATATCCAAAAATGGCGAAACCTCATTGGTGCAAAAGCCGGTTCAATGCGTCTGGTTTATGGCGGCCTGGAGCCGTTCGACTTTCACAACGTTCGTGTTTCGAGCTGGCTTGGCGCCGGATCGGTGCGGAAGTGATTACCTAAACGATGTCGCTGCACAAGCTGATCCTAATTTTGATTTCTGAACGTGATGATTCAAACCTTTCAAGCACTATGTTGCGTCCTTCGCGAAGGACGGCTGGACAGTACGTCTATAACCAACCTGCAGCAAACCAGACTGAAACGGATCCTGTGTTCAGCCTACGATCATGTGCCCTACTACCATGAACTCATGCGTGAAGCGGTATATAACCCGCACAGTGACTTTCGTGATAGTGCTGACCTGAGACGGCTTCGAATTACGAGCAGGCATGACGTCAAGCAAAACCCGATTGAGAGGCTGGTCGACAATCGACGACTTACCAGTTTGCAGGATGTCTATCGCGATCGAACTTCAGGAACAACCGGTAGCCCGACAGTCGTATATCGATCAAAGACCGAACGAGCCCTGCAGATCGCGAAATGGCTGCGCGTTCTGTTCTACAACGGGTATTCACCATTTGATAAAACCGCCTCATTTACCATTCCAGCCCGTATTAACCACGGCCGGTCCATCATACAACATTTCGGTCTCTTTCGCAGATTACCGATTGATCTGAACGCGCCACCAGCGGAGACCGTAGATTTGATGCTCGCGTATCAACCACAGATCGTTTATGGAAACCGGTCTTATTTCGACCTGGTCTGTGACGAGTTGAAACGGAGGAACAAATCTATTGGCAGTGTCAAGCTTGTTCTTACAGGCGGTGAGGCAATCGGAATCCGATCGAGGAAGTTGTGCCAGGATACATTAACCGTTGACATGACGGGATTTTACGGTTCTGTGGAGGTGGGTGTTATGGCACTTCAGTCAACGCCAGGCGGTCCCTACCATCTGTGTGAGGATCGCACACTTTTCGAGTTTCTCGATGCGTCGGGAAATCCATCGACCCTGGGTGAGCGGTCACGCGTTGTCGTTACGGATCTCTCGCGGACGCTCATGCCCTTCATTCGTTATGATCATGGCGATACGGTTGTACATGGCCTCAGCGACGATGGCACGCGCCGGGTAATTCAGGACATCGTAGGTCGGGATGATGATTTCGCCGTGCTGCCGGATGGCAGTCGACGTTCTTTTTTTGATTTCTACCAGGTCGTTGATGTCTTCGAGAACATTCGTCTTTGCAGAATCATTCAAAAAGAACTGCACCGTTTCCACGTGAAGATTGTCGCAGACCGAGCCTATTTCGACTTGATTCATGATGATCTGCTGGCTCGATTCAATCAAATCTGTTCGGATACGGTCACGTTTCACATACATTGTGTAGCATCCCTGCCACCGGATCCCGGCGGGAAGATCCGTTTGCTGATATCCGAAGTTGATCGTCCGTAGCTCGAGCCTATTCGAAAAGGGTAAGGGAGAGACGTCTTACCCTTTCCGACTAGGCTGTGAAATCAGAAATTACTTCTGATTTGGGTTTGAATATATTATGCAAACCATTATATTGTAGCAACTTAAATGCAATATGGGGGTTTTGGTAATGCCAGACGGGACACGCGAGTATGTAGACGTACCAGAGAGGATAGACAATCTATTTTTGGTAGCTCCAGACACTGATTTTTACGATTTTTTGATAAAAAACGGAAGAATTGCTGATTCGCGGATTTTGGCCTTTGGCACATGCCCACCTGGTTGAAAAAACTCGACCAGCTCGATTTTCAAATTAACGCATTGTGCGGAAAGGCGAATAGTAAGAAGAAGCAGAAGAAACTCTACAATAAGCTGCTTCCGATCGCGGAGAAGGCAAAAGATCATTTATACAGACAGCTCGAAAAGGTACGGTCGTTGACGCCGGAGGCTTAATTCAGGCTTCGTCCAAGCCGGCAGCTTCGCTTGCAAGAAAGCGTGCAACTCATGGAAACCGACTTAAAGTGGGTGACTGATGTCATTACCTATACTCGGCTACGCGTATTCGAGGGGATAAATACA
>JAJFLQ010000190.1 GCA_021772615.1 Verrucomicrobiota bacterium
TTACCGGTGACGGTACGGGCAGGATTCAACTGGTTGAGAACACGGCAAGCACCGCCGTTGCCAGAATTGACGGCGTCGACGGCGTCAACGATGTGCTGATCAATGTGAACAATCGCATTCACGGCGAAGGCGCGATCGGCGTGAATCGTATCGAGATTCAAAATCAGGCGGCGGGTGTCATTGAGGCGGATGTTGCCGGACGCACATTGTTTGTGGATCCGAACAGCTCCGGTTTCTCCAACCAGGGGACGCTGAGCGCATCGAACGGCGGAACACTGAATATCATTCAAACCAGCAGTACCTTCGAAACCTCCGGCATCGTATTCGCTGGTGCGGGCAGCACCGTCAGCGTCACCGGGGTGTTTACCCAAACCGGCGGCGAAACCGTACTCGAAGGTGGGCCAACCGTTGCCGACAGCGGCCTGCTTTCCTCGACCGTGAATGCCGATTTTCAGGGTGGCCAACTGTCCGGTAGCGGCACGATTTCGGGAAGCGCGACGTTCGGCGTCAACGCCATTGTGGCTCCCGGCGCCTCTCCGGGCATTATTAATTTTCTGGATGACACGTCTTTCGCCGGTATCATCGACATCGCGTTGGCCGGGACTCTTGTCGATGGCCTGGGGCAGGTGATCACGGACGTAAACACGGCGAGTGTAATCGCGACAACGGAGTTTGATCAGATCAATGTCTTCGATACCGCTACCCTGGTCGATGGCCTGACAATCAACATATCCACCGAAGGCGGCTTCAATCCGCTGAGCGGAGATTTCTTTGACATCATGACGGCCGACCTGTTTGACGTCGACCTGTCAATGATCAACTTCACGGTGCCGGGCGGACTCGATATCGACCCCTACTTCAGTCTGGCAATCCTGACGCTTCCCGACGACTCGCCGCTGGGCCCTGCCATGCGGCAGGTGTTGCGGATCACCTCGACCGGCGCTCCCGTTCCCGATGCCGTTCCGGAACCCACAACCTGGGCGTTATTCCTGGTCGGTTTCGGCGGACTTATGATCCGCCGCATGGCTCGCCGCCGATAGTCGCCAGACTCTGAAACAGATTATGGACGGCGTGCATCTGACTCGTCATATAGCCCCAGGCATCGTGGGTGACGGGAATGTGTTCGAAGCTTTCCAGACGGCGTACAAGAAAACGAAATTCGGCGGAATCGGGCGGTGGGATGACCAGGTCGCGGGCGTTGCCGCGGACGATGCGAAGGCCGTTGATAAGGGCGCGGAGAAAGCGGTAGCCTTCTTTGACCTGCATAAATCGGGTGTCATCAAGACAATGATGCTGGTTCAGTGCCGTGGCAGCCTCCATCGTATTTGTACTCTGGATTGACGGATCCCGGTGACCGTAAAGTATCTGCAGCACCTGAATGAAATACTCGGCATCGACAAGTCCGCCGGGACTGTATTTTGCATTGATGTTATTCGGTTTGACCAACTCCGTGATTTGCCGTTGTCGCAGGTGCATAATGCGTTCGATATCAAAGGGTGCAGGACCAAATACGTAATGTCTCCGATGTTCACTCACCTTTCTGCATATGCTTAACTGACCCGCCAATGTTCGCAGGCGAATCAAGGCTTGACGCTCATACGGATCTGCCCGCCCGGAGTCCGAGAAGTAACCGAGATAGTGATTGAGCGGTGTCCCCAGATACGAGCTTTTTCCACCCGGCCGCAGGCGAAAATCGAGTTCGAAAATGCCGTCCTGCCGACTTTTTATCATTCCCGCTATCGTCTGAGCGACCGCGTTATAAAACTCCACGGTTTCGTGATAGGGGCGATCAAGGTTGTCCCACAGGAACAGGATTTCGATATCCGAGCCGTAGCCGATCTCGCAGCCGCCCCATTTTCCCATGGCACACAGGCAGGAGATGCCCGGCGCCTCAATACCCATTTCCTCGCTGACCATATTGATCGCCATCTTGTACGCCTGGGCGAGAACAACATCAGCCAATTCCGACAGTTCGCGGCAGAAGTCCGTAAACCGTTGAACCCGCCGGGTAAGGTGACGCAGGTCGATGCGAAACATTTCGCGGTCTTTGAATCGATTGAGGCAGGCGATCTGTCCCTTTTTGTCCTGGGGATAATGGTCGAGGTGCCGCTTGAGCCGTCGTCTCAACCCCTGGGTGGACGTGGAGCGGTCGAGTTTCTTCGCATCCACCAGAATCGGCAGCAGATTTTCGTGCTGCATTCTCAGGAAATCTTCCCACAGAAACGCACTCGTGCCGAGAATGCGCGCGAGGTCCTTCAACATCGCTTCCGGTTCGGGTATCGTCGCGGCGCCTTTCGGAGCGGCGTCCAGAATGCAGTCGACGAAATCGCAAAACTGGGTGAGCGCGAGCTGTGGATTCGGTGCATACGGCATGAACGTGGCGAATTGTTTGATCAACGTGATCGTCATTCTGAGCCGATGAAGCCGCTTCTCTGAGGTGATTTTCTTGCCCTCGCGCGTCGTAATGAAAAGTCGGTCCCGAACCTCGTTGTCCTGTGTGCTGATCTCGACTTTGCCGATGTAATAGTTTCGCGTCGCGAGCACGTTCGAGAATTCGAACAGGAACATGAACTTGTCGCTGCTGCGTATCTGGAGGATGGTATACGTTTGGTCGGAATCATTGTCCACATCGAAGATTATGGGCTTCAGCGCCTTCACATCTGTCGGTGCACCGGCGCGGCTGCGCACCGCGTCGATTGCACGCAGCGTCATCCGTTCATTCGCGATCTCAAACTTTCCGTCGTGCAGGAGTTGCAGCAGATCCTCGAGATCGCGTCGAAACGCCGCCCAGTCAATTTCGCGGGAGCCGTCGCCGAACCCCGATTCCAGATTGGCTACGCACACGACCTTGCGATCGGGTGGGCTGTTTCGGCCGGGCTTTCCCGTGCGTGTCGCATATTTTTTCGTGCGCCGGCGATAGAATGCCTCGCTGGATTTCGATGCCGGCTCGCCGTAGGTGTAGCTCTCACCGCTCAGGATGTTCAGCCCGTAGACGGAGAACAGTCCGCAAATCTTGGCGAACTCGCCGATGTAGTCATTGGCCACAATCGTCACGCGCCACACCTTATCGGTAAGTTGCAGGACGCTCATTTCGCAGTGGTGCTCGTTGGACAGGCCGACGATCATGACCACATGCTGCACGATCTCCTCTGCAGGAAATGTAAGGTAATAGTCGCTCTCCAGCCGGTTGAAGTGCCGCTCGATTACGGTCGGTTCCACGTCCGGGCACAACTCGCGCACCCGTTTTTTCTTCTCCAGAAACCCAATCGTCAAGGCAAAGAACGAGTGAAAGATTTTGCGTGTTTTAAGAATCGAAGCCTCGTAGCGGCGTAGTAGCGTGTCGCCGGTACTGCCGTCCCCGGACCGTTTCAGTCTCATTTTTCTGCCGATTATGTTCAACGCGATCGGATCCGACGGCAACTGTCGAATCGGCAGCTCATCCGCGATTTGCAGGCAATGTTCCAGCTCGCGCAGGAAGACGTATTCCCGCTTCAGCGTATCCTGTTCATCGGCTGTAATGATGCGGTGCGTAAAGAGGCGATCAATCGCGGTGACCGTGTTCTGCTCGTGTAAACTGGAATTCACCCGGCCATGGTGAAGCTGAAGGAATTGTACTATGAACTCGATGTCCCGAATGCCGCCGATACCGAGCTTGACGTTGGCCTTATCCTGCCGGCGCGCCACGAGCGTGGTTTCGATCTTCAGCTTCATGTTGCGTACTTCAACCAGTATTGCTTCCGGCTCCACAGTCCAATCATAGACCAACGGTCGAATTTTCGCGATAAATGCGGTGCCGGTGCTTGTGTCGCCGGCGCCGACTCGCGCCTTGACAAGAGCCTGAAACTCCCATGCCAGAGCATGGGATTTATAGTGATCGAGGTATTGCCGGATCGTGCGGACCAGTGATCCTGTCTTGCCTTCCGGCCTTAGCCGGTTGTCCACGCGAAACACGAAGCCGTCAGCCGTGACTTGGTCGATGAGGCGGACGGTCCGGGCGGCGCGTGCGTGGATGTCGCCCAGGTTCTCCAGAGAAATCGTGTCTGCGACCACAAACAGCAGGTCGATGTCGGAACTGTAATTCAACTCCATTCCGCCCCATTTGCCCATGGCGATTACCGCGACCGGCGCCGTCGACAAGCCGGAATAGTGCATCGCACCTAGCACACATGTATCAGCGACGAGGGAAATTTTCCGGGTCGTCTCTGTGAAGTCATCATAACCCATGAAATCGCTCACCGCGATACGAATGAACTCCCGGTACTTCACGAGTCTCAACGCCCGGGCCGAATCGGTCTGTGACGTATTTTCGAAGCAAGATTCGAGACGTGACGCCATATCTTCGGGTGTTTCCTTTTTAATCGGAAACAATTCTTTAACCAGGGACGGATCTTTGCGAATTGCGCGGGAAAGGCTCGAAGAGTAGGCGAACAGCACCAGCAGCTGCTCTAGAACGAGCCTGGTGAAGATGCACGTTCTCAGCGCCGGATCGGGATTGAGGCTCAACAGAAGTATGAGTTCGTTGAGTGATTTGATCGGGTCCGCGATCCTTGTCATGGCGGCTTCCAGCACCTTGCGACCGCAGGTTCGTTGCTTCGGCGTCAAGCCCGCGATGTCTCCAAATGTGCGAACCAGTGCGGCGGCGTCCATACCGTCACCGACGACTTCCGAAGGGATCACTGGCGGTGCAGCGGTCCGCCGCCGCGCAGGCGCCGCCGATTCAGCAGGCATTGTGTCCGGAACGACGCTGCCGGTTGTGGCGGCACGCCTGTTTTTTTTTGTGTCTGTTTTTTTGGGCATGTGCGAGATGCTTATTCTGCGTGTGTCATTGTTGCGTCATTACTCCCAGCGGCCGGCGGGCAAGGTGTCGCTTGTATCGAGCTTGCGAATCTTTTTGTGGATCTCACCGATATCGTCAGGGCCAAGCTCGACGGCACGCTGCCAGTAATGCCGCGCCTTCGCCGTATCGCCGAGTGCGTTAAAAATATCACCGGCATGATCCAGTATCACACTGTCCGGAGCGTTCCCGATCAAGTCGATGGCCGTGAGAATCTGTGCTGCAGCCTGGCTGTATCGTCCACGCCGATACAACACCCACGCGAGACTGTCGAGGTAGGCGGGATTATCCGGGCTACCGGCTACAGCGATACGGATCAGCGATTCCGCGCGCTCGAGGCTGATATTCTCATCTGCCAGGTAATATCCCAGAAAGTTGTTGGCTTCCGAATGCATCGGATCCAGGGCCAAGGCCTTCTCGAGCACGACGACTGTTTGTTCGCGATTCTCCTCGAGATGATAGACGGTTGCCAGTGACAGGTAATAGTCGATACGTATATCCGGATCCTGACTGCCGGCGGCGATGTCGCCGGCCTTTAGAAGCACGTTGCGGGCGGTTGCAAGCTGTCCCATCTCTCGGTAGATATAGGACAGTAGCATGTATGTGTGGATCAGATGTGCCGGCGCATTCCCGGCAAAGGTCAGCGCCTTTTCGGGTTGATCGAGACGGAGGTAGAGCGACGCAATCTCGAACGCGAGATTCGGGTTGCCGTTGATCTGATACGCCGTGTGGTAGGCGAGTAGGGCGTCGTCCCAGCGCTCCAGTTGTCGGTACGAACCGCCGATTCTTACATGGTACAGCGGATCATAGGGATTGCGGCGGGACAGTTCGTTCCATATCTCTAGTGCCGGTTCGAAACGTTCCGCTGCCTCATAACATTCTGCCAGGACTTTGTCGATTTCCGTATTCTCGCTGCCGACCGTCCGAACCTGTTCAAGCACGTCGATTGCACGTGCCACATCATTCGACGTGAGCAGCAGCCCGGCCAGCCCCATGATCTCGTCGTAATGAATCTCGGGCGACGTTGCGGAAATGGCGGCTACCGCGTTCATCGCATGGTGTCGGCCCTGGGCTTCGTATCGTGCTTGATCTCTAGCAGGCAGCGAATACTCACCGCTCGTAGTCACTGTATGGTAGAAGAGGGCGGCGGCGTACTCTGCGGAAAAGACACCGCCCAGCCGCGACGGCGCCAGTGCCTTTTGAAACAGGCGATGCGCCTTGTGTATCTTGCCACGGCCGAGTAGAGCTCGTGCGAGGTCGCGGATGATCGCGGGGTTGGACCAGCGGGTACGCTTGTCGATCGCGGTGAGGACCCGCTCTGCATCGTTATGGCGGTCGCGTCGCAGGTATGCATCGGCGACCACCAGCTGGAGGCGAATGGCATTCGGATTTGCCGCAGCTAGTGACGCGATGTGCTCGATCACCAGCTCAGGCGCCAACTCGTAACGCGTCGTTTCCCACACGCGCAACACTTCGTCGAGCAGGTATTCCGAGTGCGGATCGTGTCGCAGTGCCGCCAGATACCGTTCGCTGATCGGCTCCCAGTCGTAGTGGTCTTCGAATTCGGCGTAGGCGCCGAGCGCGTAGTTGGTGAGTGCTTCGACTTGCGCGCGTTCGGCAGCGTCAAGAGAGAGGTCGGCGGTCGGCGGCCCTGGAAGACCGGCGTTGCCGGCTGGGTGCTGGAGGGCAAAACCGAAAACAAACAGGCGCAGCAGAATTAATGTTGTGTTGCGGTTTGACATTGTGAACATGACCGGACATCGTGTCCATAACCGGTCCGATGACCGCCGTCTCGAAACGGTCGCACCGCCTGTCTGTTTACCATCGCAACGGGAATGGCGACGCCGTCGCCTGAAGACCGGCAACGCTCGGCAACCATTCCCGGATCATTTATTTGTTCTTATGCCGCATTGACTTAAGGCGTTTCCGCCTCTTGTGCTTGGCGATCTTTTTTCTGCGGGTCTTTTTAAGATTCCCCATATCGATCAGCTACTTTCTCTATATGCATGCTTGAATCGTACGATGGTTTCGCCGTCGTTCGGGGACGACGGTGTTGCGGGCGAAGCTCTCGTAGCGCGAAATTGTAAACCCGGAAAATAAGTTATACCTATTGGATTACAACCTGTTGCCGGGGATTTTTTGTTGTTATGAACGAGCCCGACATCGATAGCGTTGCGATAGTGGCCGGTCGCGGTTCATACCCATTGATCGTTGCACGGGCCGCGCGACGACACGTCAGCCGGCTGAGCGTAGTTGCCATTCGCGGCGACACGGACACGCCCATTGACGAGGTGGCCGACCGCACCGATTGGATCTATGCGGGCCAGCTAAACAAGGCGATCACGCTGATTCGGAAGCAGGGTATTCATCACGTCATTTTCGCCGGCCAGATCCGGCCGTCACGATTGTTTACTGATCTCCGTCCGGACTTTCGCCTGTTTCGTCTACTGATGAAATTAAAGGTTCGCAACGCTGAATCTATGTTTTCCGCAGTGGCCAAAGAATTTCTGGATGACGGCATAGAGGTACTGCCGGCGACGACATTCATTGAAGACCTTCTTGCGAAATCCGGCACCCTTGGAAGGGTCAAACCCAAAACCGGTCATCTCGCAGATATCGCATTCGGCACGAAAATTGCCGCCGAAATGACTCGACTCAATATCGGTCAGACCGTTGTTGTCAAAAAGGGCACCGTCCTTGCCGTGGAGGCGTTTGAGGGTACTGACAAGGCGATCCTCCGCGGCGGCGCGATGGGAAAGGGCAGTGTGGTCGTGAAGATGGCGCGCCACAATAAAGACATGCGTTTTGATGTCCCCTGTGTCGGTACGCGCACGGTCGAATCACTCACGACGGCGCGGGCGGGCGCCATCGCGGTGCAGGCGGACAAGACATTGATACTCGAGCCGGAAACGGTGGTCACGGCGTTGAACAAGGCCGGTATCGCAATCGTTGGGTTTTCTCCGGACCACGAATTGTAAAGCGAATTTGCCGCTCCTATTATACGCCCACACTATGAATACCGTTATCGATAAGCCGCCTCCGCAACGCATGCCTCCCTGGATTCGGGTAAAGGTCCATACGGGGCAACAGCGCGAATCCGTGTCGGCCCTCGTCGCCGATCAGAATCTCAATACTGTCTGCCAAAGCGCACGGTGTCCGAATATCGCCGAATGCTGGCATCGCGGATCCGCCACATTCATGATTCTCGGGCAGCGCTGCACACGTGCGTGCACATTCTGTGCAATCCATTCTTTTATGCCGGAACCGGTTGACCTCGACGAGCCGGAGCGCGTCGCGGAATCCGCACACCGCCTGAATCTCCAGTATGTTGTGGTAACGAGCGTCAATCGCGACGACTTGCCGGATAAGGGTGCGGATCATTTCGTGCGCACGATCGGGGCGTTGCGGCGACGGTTGCCGGATATCGGCATCGAAGTTCTCACACCGGATTTCAAAGGACGTAAGCCGTTAATCGGCAAGGTGCTTGCAGAGCGTCCGACAGTTTTCAATCATAACATGGAAACGTGTGAACGCCTGACGCCCGAGATCCGCAGCGGCGGGCAATACAATCGCTCGCTCGCGGTGCTGCGGGCTGCCGGCGAACTGTCCGCCGGCGAGGTCGCGATAAAGTCGGGCATCATGGTCGGACTCGGGGAAACCGACGCGGAAGTAGAAACGACGATGGCAGACATGCAGCGTGCCGGCGTGGATATCCTGACAATCGGCCAATACCTGCCGCCATCCCGATCGCACCGGCCGCTTGATCGTTATGTCACGCCGGAACAATTCGACGCATGGGCCGTTCTGGCGCGGAAGATGGGCTTCAAGGCTGTCGCGAGCGCACCGCTGGTACGTAGCTCCTACCGCGCCGACATTATGGCGAACGAAGTGCTTGAGTGTCGCCGTTCGTCGTCGCCGGTGCACGCAGGCTCCTGATTGCCGCTTGCATTCCTTCCGGCGCCTTAAATACGCTGGTGCCGGCGACGAGCATTCTCGCCCCGGCGTCTCGGGCCAATGCCGCTGTTGCTGCCGTGATGCCCCCGTCAACCTGCACATGTACCGCGTGGCCGTCTCTGTCGATCACGTCGCGCAGCGCCTGAATCCGTGGTAACATATCGGTCATGAACGCCTGGCCGCCAAATCCCGGCTCCACCGTCATGACAAGCACCAGGTCGACGATATCCAGGAACGGAAGGACCGCATCCAGCGCGGTTCCGGGTTTCAACGATAATCCCGCGCTGCAGCCGTGGTCGCGAATGGTTTGAAGCGTCGCCGCGGTGTCGCCCTGCGATTCGACATGGATGGTGATATGATCAGCTCCGGCAGTGACGAACGATGCGAAGTAGGCATCCGGATCTGAGATCATCAAATGGACATCGAAGGGCAGGTCGGTATACGACCTGACGGCACGAACGACGCCCGCGCCAAAGGAGAGATTGGGCACGAAGTGACCATCCATGATGTCAAGGTGGAAAAAATCCGCGCCCGCAGCTTCGGCCGCCTCAACCTGGGGGCCGAGCGATGCAAAATCGGCAGCAAGCAGCGAAGGAGCGATATAGATGGACTTCGTGGAAAGAGAGCGTAGCGTGCGATCACTCATGGCACGACGTTATTTCTCCCAGGAATGCAGATTGTCGTCGTTCAGGCCGGAGTCGTTCGTTTCGCCGCCATCGCTGTCGAGAAACACGGTTGGCCCCGGCGGATCCTGATTTTCCAGACCGTCTTTGCCGAGAGACCATATTCCAATCGAGGTATTCAAGTCGCCTTTCAAGCCTTCATTGCCGTTGACCACATTATCGTCAATAGACCCTGAATAGTCCAGGTCGAGGGCGACCCTCAAGTCATTGCCCCAGTAGTCTTGAAAGTTAAAATTGGTATCGACCTCGAGAAACTTCACCTTGCGCGGGTTCAGGTGGGTGAAGCCGCTCCGTGCACTGAGCGCATCAAGCAGTTCGCGATACTGAGCGCTGGAGAGCACCGTATCGATTTGTATGCCTGGCGTCATCGGGAGGTAGCCGTAGGTGGTTTCGTATTGCTTTATCGCGACCTGGAGTGTCTTTATCGACGATTTAGTGCTGTTGTTGCGCGCCTTGTTCATCGCCGTACCCACGGTAGGCACCAGGATACCCATCAACACCACGATAATCGCGATAACCGTGAGAATTTCAATAAGTGTGAATTTTTGCGTTTTCATTATGCCGGTCCTCGGGAAAAATTTAGATAGTGATCGGGTATACGTCGTCGTCCGGCGTACCCGGCGTCAATTTCGTGATAGAACTGCAGGTGTACTTCATCGCTCCGCCAGCAGAGGTACACTTCCTTGTTGTCGATAATGGCTGGAAAATCAACCAGGCCAACGGTAAAATTGAAATCCTTGTACTCACACCCGATGTTGTCCAGCTCAGACAACAATTCGTGCAGCTCGTTCATGAGCTTTTGAACGTCTGTATCCTGGTCAAAGGCGTTTCCCAGATGCCGTGACAGGTTTCTTATGTCCCTGCCAGTGGTGAGAATGTCGTCGACTATTTTTTTTACCAGTGGTAAGGTTTCGTTCGCTTCCCTGGGTGTGAATAGCTGTTTCGTCTTCACGGTTCAACGGACCTGAATTATCCCGGCCAAGTGGCTTCTATGGGTTGCAGTTGTGTCGGCGCCCTGCTAATTCACCGGCATTCAGTGGCATTACGATATCACTCATATTATACTGGTTAAAGAAAAAAAAACCATAATTGCATGAATCTCTGCGTGAGCAGGGATACTGGATTTTTCCTGCCGTTCGTGGTTGACGAACCGGCAGTTGTCGTTTACCCATAGAAAAATTCAACCAGGACCGATCAGGAGTTCATCATGCCGGCAAAACCGGAATTAACACGAATCGAGAATGACAAACGAACTATCGATCCGGATTTCGATTTCAGGGATATCGCCCAACGTCCATTTGAAGATATCACGACGAATGAGATCGGTATGTTCAAATGGAGCGGCGTCTACCACCAGTTGCAGAAAGGTTTTTTCATGATCCGTCTGCGGCTGCCTGGCGGCGTGATGACCGCCGATCAGTTACGACGTGCGGGTGAGCTTGCCAACGAATTCGGCCAGGGACTGCTGTGTATCACGACCCGGCAAACGCTGCAATTCCACTGGATCCGGAAAGAGGATATTTATAAGGTAATCGAGGCTATGGAAGCGACAGGCGTGTCCTCAAAGAACGCCTGTGGCGACGTCTCGCGCAATGTGGTCACTTGCGAGATGCAGGGCGTTTGTCCGCATGAAGTCGGGGATGTCGGCGACATCCTGCACATGGTCGCGGATGATCCGGAGATACTCGACGAGCAGCGCAATCTGCCGCGAAAACACAAGATAAGCGTCGCCGGTTGTGGCCGCGCCTGCGGACAGACATTGATGAATTGCCAGGGCTGGTATCCCGTGCTCAGGGCTGGCCAAGACGGTGTCGACGAACGGGGATGGCGGTTTCACGCCGGGGGCGGGCTCGGAGCGCGGCCGTACATGGGCAAGCTGATTTTCGGTTGGGTTCCCGAAGACCTGGTGCTGGCGGTCGTCCAGGCGTCGACGGAGGCATTTCGTCGACTTGGCAACCGCCGCGTGAGGGCCTACGCCCGGCTAAAGATCGTTGTCGACGAACTTGGCGCCAAAGGATACGGCGACGTGGTTCTCGGGATCATGCGTGAACGTAATATAGCGGGCCTCGAACGCCTCGAACAATCTGATCACAGCGCGGACGTCGGCGAAAGTTATCTCCAGGGTCAACGCATCATTCGCCAGCGGCAGGAGGGCTTTAATACGTTGCGTATCATGATCGAACGATCGGAATTCACTGGCGACGAGGCATTGCGTTTTGCCGACTGGGCGACCACGTACGGGAATGGCACGATCATGTTCACCAATCGCCAAAACCTGCAGATTCGCTTCGTCCCCGACGCGCAGGTCGCCGCCGCGGTCGCCGCGATCCATGCCGACGGGTATCGTATGGACGGTCACGAGCAGCTGCCTGATTCTGTCGCATGTGTGGGCACGACGATGTGCAATCTTGCCGTGTCCGATACACCCAACACCTATCGGGCGATCATGGAAGAGCTGGGCAATGACGCGAAACTCGCTGAGGTTATCGGGCCGTTGCGTATCAATATGAACGGGTGCCCGAACTCCTGTGCCCAACACTGGATTGCGGACATCGGCCTTCGCGGGTTGCGCAAGCGCGAAGACGTCGGCAGCGAAGACGGGTTCAGCATTTACGCCGGCGGCAGTCTGGCCGAGGCAGGCCACATCGCTCAGTATGTATGCGATGTGGTGTCCGTGGATGTTGTCCCGGCGATTCGCCGCATGCTTGATGCGTACCTCGACAATCGGCGCGACGCGGACGAAGTTTTCGGAGCGTGGGTCCGACGCATTGGCGGGGCGGACGTGGCAGACTTGATCGGCGCCGAGCCTGTTGCCGCCGACAGTGAGCCGGAGAACAAGCGCAATCTGAATCTTAAACAGGCGTTTGACGAAGTCGTTCGCGAGGCCGTAACAGCATGATCGCATCCCTTACAGAGCTAACAGACAAGGCATCGGAGCTGATTGCAGACGGACGTAACGATGAGGCGATCGACGTCTTGCGATCGGCCGGACCTCCGGACCACCCGGAACAATGTGTGCTCCTGTCGCGCGCCTATTTTCAGCGTGGCGACGAGCGCGGTGATGTGTACTCGAGCCAGTACTTTGCCCAACGCGCACTGGAGATGGGTGCAGAAAGGCCGCTATTACACGCCATCATTGCTGTCGGCGCATTCCGCAAAGGGCGCTACCACGATGCCGTCGGTGCGTTTTCGCAATTTGCCACCGAGCGGTCCGGCGGCGCCACCACGTATCTGTATGCCTTGGCGTTGATGCACATCGGTGACCGCGAGAACGCACAGCAGTGGATTCGGCGGGCGCTCGACGAGGATCCGGACAACAGGTTGTATCGTGACGCCCGGGACCGTATCGAGAAGCGTGCAACCAACGGTAGTGAAGCCGATATTCCGCATGTCCCGCCGACTGGGAATATGTATGCCAGTGTGATCGAGCAGCTGCGCCTTACCGATGATGATGATATTGACGCGCCGTACACATTTAATGCGGTTTCGAAGTTACGTGGCCACGGGATGGCGGCCAAAGACTTTCACTGGCTGGACGTCAACATTCCGTGTCAACAGGCGTGCCCGGCCGGAACAAATATTCCCGAGTACCTGGCTTCGATTTACAAGGGTGACTATGATCGGGCCTATCGGATCAATCTCTGGGACAACGTTTTCCCGGCTGTGCTCGGGCGTGTGTGCTCGCGGCCGTGCGAGTCTGAGTGTCGCCATGGCTGGGAGGACCTCGGCGATCCGGTGGCTATATGTTTCTCCAAGCGTTCGGCGGCGGACTTCAAGAGCGAGGCGCGCGTGATACTCGACAAGCTCTATCCCGACAGCGGGAAATCTGTGGCCGTAATAGGCGCCGGTGTCGCAGGGCTCGCTGCCGCGCGGAATCTCGCTCTGCTCGGTCATGGTGTAACCGTTTACGAAATGCACGCGCATCCGGGCGGCATGATGAACCAGGGCATCCCTATATTTCGTTTGCCGCGCGACTACATTGATCGCGAGATCGATCAAATCCGAGCGCTGGGCGTCGACATTATCTGCAACACCAGAATCGGCAAGGACATCGCGTTTGCGTCCTTGCAGGCGAACCACGACGCGGTGGTAATGGCAGCTGGAACGCTACGCCCCAACATCATCGATCTGCCGGGCAAAGATCTGACCGGTATTCGCCACGGGCTCGACTTTCTTCTTGAGGCCAACGATACCGATGCTGCCGATGTCGGCGAGAATGTCATCGTGATCGGCGGCGGGTTCACGGCGATGGATTGCGCCCGGACCGCGCTTCGATTGGGTGCGGAAACGGTGCGGATGCATGAACCGGGCACACCGCGTATCCGCGTTGCGTATCGCCGGTCACAGGACGAAATGCTGGTGACGCCCGGGGAAGTTGAGGAACTGAATCACGAGGGTATACCAATGGACTTCATGGTAAGTCCGGTGTGTTATCTCGGCGACGACGACGGGCGCGTGACCGGAATGCGATTGATACGGACCCGACTTGGCGAGCCTGATGCGAGTGGTCGTCGCCGGCCCATCGAGATTCCTGGAAGCGAATTCGAGATACCGGCAGACACAGTGTTGCTTGCTACCGGCCAGTTTCCCGAAACGTCGTGGATCGGCGGGCCGTCGGCCGAAAGTCTCGTCGGCGACGACCAATGGCTGGTCAGCGGCGCTGCGGCTACGACGGCCGTCGCCGGTGTGTTCGCCGCCGGTGACTTTGCAACTGGCGCGCTAACGCTGATCGATGCTATTGCACACGGAAAACAATGTGCACGCGACGTGGACCACTTTCTTACGGGTGAGGTGCGACTTATTGACGTCGCCCGCGTCGAGGATGCGGGCGGACCCGGCCGCATTCGGGAAATGGACTATGTGCCGCTGCAGCCGATGCCGATGATTCCGCTCGAAGAACGGAGCTTGAAGGCTGAGGTCGAATCGGGTTTCACGGAATCGTTAGCGGTGGATGAGACACAGCGGTGTTATCTCTGTCATTACAAGTACGAGATCGATCCCGACAAATGCATTTACTGCGACTGGTGCATCAAGGCCAAGCCGCGGCCCGACTGTATCGTAAAGGTGAGTTCGCTGAATTATGATGACGCCGGCCGCATTACCGGATTCAATCGCGCAGGTGAGAGCGAAGATACCTACCTGATCTATATCAATCAGGAAGACTGCATCCGCTGCAACGCCTGCGTCGAAGCCTGTCCGGTCGACTGCATCAGTGTGCAGAAAGTCAGTCTGCGGACAGCGACCCCCGACGGTACGCTCTGCGGGTACAGCGACTGACGACGGCTGCTGCTGTGCTTGCAGAAGTTTGAGCGTGAGCTATATCGAGCTCTTGTGGAACGTGGGACCCTGAGCTCAGGGGTCCGCCTTAGGCGATTGCCGCGACCACGGCGTTACCGTTATACCGTCAATTGCATGCCTTCGCACCCGAAATCGATCTGCAGATCCAATTCGGGGTAGGTCAATTCACAATACCGCCGCGCCCGGTGTAATATATCCGGCATATGCGAGTCGCAGCATGTCGGGTCGTGATGCACCAGAACCAGCCTTCGCACCCCTGCGTCATGCGCGATATCGACGCCGATCGCCGGCGAGCTGTGACCCCACTCGACCTTGACAAAAACTTCATTCAACGTGGTGTACTGCGCATCAAAGAAAAGAACGTCGCTGTCGCGGTAAAAATCGTGATACGGCGCGAGCGAATTGTTGTCGAGATTCTGGTACTCGGCATCGGTCGCGACCACGACGCTGCCGCTGCTGTCTGAAATCCGGTATGCGTACGATGTCCCCGGATGGGACAATGCCTTCGATGAAACCCTGAGATCTGCTATCGTGAACGCACTGCCCTCGGCATGGGTCTCGAAGCGAATATCTGCGCCCATATTCTCTAGCTGGATCGGAAAACAGCGTGGGTCGCCCTGCATCTTCATCGCCGCCTGTACATGATCGTGAATACCATGAATGATGATGGTGTTGCCGGGGATATACGCAGGTAGAAAAAACGGAAATCCCATAATATGGTCCCAGTGGCTGTGTGTCAGCAGGATGTGGAGCTGTCCTTTGCCTTCCGCGAACTCCGTCTTCATCAAGGTCAGGCCGAGCGGGCGAAGTCCAGTGCCCATATCCACCACGGTGCGGTGTCCGGCGGCCGACTGGATCTCAAAACACGTCGTGTTGCCGCCCATCGTACCGCCAACATGCGGCGGCAGTGATTCGACGAATGCGTCGAGGTCGACGTCCGACGATAGATCGCAATCGCGCGACAACAGCAGCGCCTCACGAATCTTGCGGCGCAGCTGATTCGGCATCAGCGGCGTCGGCACGGATCCGCGGGATCCCCAAATCGTAATATTCATTTTATCAACAGTCTCCGGGCGGCGGCCGGCTCGATGCCGGAATCCGCCTTTGTCACACCACGGCGCTACAATAGCGTGCCGCTAGCACTGACTGCAAACGCTTGCGTGCGAAAAACGGGATTTCACCGCTTCCGAGTATCGCATTATTCTCCGGCAACAGGGCGCACGGGAGTAGTTGATTTCTTGCGGTTATCTATTATCTTTTTGTGACTAAAGGACACAAATTTTGGATACAGTGAGTCTGTCAGCAACGATGGAATCGGTGTCGGTGTTAAACGCGTTTATCGACGATGCGTGTCGGCGGCAGGGCGTTCACGGCGACGACATCCTTTCGGTTCAGCTGATTTCGGAGGAGCTGGCGACAAATATTTGCAAGTACGCTTATCCCGATGCAGCCGGCCGGTTCGAAACCGGCGTTTCCTGTACTCCCAGCGGTTGCACGCTCATGTTCACAGACACCGGCGAAGCATTCGATCCGTTATCCGCCGCTACTCCGGATACGTCGCTGTCGCTCGAAGAACGCGACGTCGGCGGGCTGGGAATATACTTTGTAAGGCGAAAGGCCGAGAAACTTACCTATCAGCGCGTCGACGGCCGGAATATCGTTACCGTCTCTGTCCGGTTTCGGTAAAAATGTGCGGCGGCGGCATCGATCACACATGGTACGTGTCAAGTTTTTGAACGTGGCTGATGCTTCCGCCGCTATGGTCGAACATCGTGACCTCACCTGTGTCCCTTAACCATTCGATCAATTCTGTGTCTCCGTTACGCCAGTCCGGATAATAAGTTATGCCCCGCGATCATGCAAAGTCACGTACGCGCCGTCAATTGGAAAGCGCATACCAGAATCTTTCGGCCTTTGACAAAGGTGTGGTACAACTGTGCTCAATTCTCTACGAGCCGGTAACGCGAACGAATCTTTTGAAGTGTTTGAAGGCGGCGCAGGCGGCTGGATATCTCCGGGCCGACACCGCCACGGAATCCGTATCGCAGGCCATTAAGACTCTTGACGCAGAAGGTGTGCTTGTCTGCGATAAGAAGATCACCTGCAACGAGGCTATTGTCGAGACGGTGACGCGCGATGCCGTCGCCGGGAACGTTTTCGCCGACCTCGCGGGCGTGGTTCGGTCTACCGTGCCCCTCGCAGCGAATGTGGCGACTGCCCGGGTGAATTACTATCGGTACCTGCGAGAATTCCGGATCGGTCTGTACGCACACGATATCGGCTTGATGGGCCAGGCATTTCCGATCGTCCGCGATCATTTTCCCGACGACGTCACCGGCCGGAGTGTGTACGTCCGCATCTGCGGCAATCCATTCGATGCGGAGTGGTTCCAGACACTCTCGGTTCAGATACAGGCGATGGCATTAACGGACCTGTGCTATCATTCAGCGGTAACGCTTACCGATCCGGGTGCGATCATAAAACTTCTTCGCCGGCTTGCCCGTGATGAGACCTCCGGATACCGGGAGATCTTCCAGTACCTGCTGGCGTCGCTGCTCGTGATTCGCGGCGACAGCCGTACCACGATTACTCGTCTGATTACGGGGGGCAAGTCCTTTGGCTCGATGGCTATCCGTGGCAGCATGTCGTTTCTTCGCGGTGACGGCGAGGCAGCGACCCGGCATTTTGAGTCGGCACTGAAGTCGGCGCGCCGCCGCGACGGCAAGCGCCAGACGGTACTGCCCGACCTGAACGGCATTTTCTTTATTCTCGCGTTGCTGAAAACAGGCGATACAAGCGTATATCCGCGGATTCTCAAGATGATCGATTCGGTGGGTATCGAAAACAGCAAATATCATCTCTGTTATGCGAGTTTGAAGGCGCTAATGCTTGCCGAGCAAAATATGGCCGAGGAGGCGACTTCCGTGTTGCTGTCTGCTTTTTCCTACCAGAACAGTCTGTCCGCTCTCATGTCGCTGCTGGTAATGAATCGGATCGCGCCGGGCGACATCGCCAAGTACCGGAAGCTCATGGAAGAGAATTGTGCGCGTGCGCAAGAGAGTGGCTATCAGTGGGTTGCGCTCGAGTTCGCAGGATTGCTTTCCCGCGGCAGCGGCAAGAGCGATTACCGTGAGATTCACCGGAAGCTCACCGCCGATACCGGGATGGTCAGTATCGCGGAGTCGTTTCCGCATCGCGAACCCTGGGACCGAACCCTTACTGCTTTGGCGATTGCGGCCCGTAACCGGAAAAACAACGCGAATGCAGACACGTCCAGGCTTGCGTGGATCGTGAACTTCGACGGACCGGTCTCCATTACGCCTCGTGAGCAGAAGCAGAATGCCGCAGGCGACTGGTCGCACGGACGACAGGTATCGCTCAAGCGCATCAAGTTTGGCGAAGTGGCATCAATGACGCCGCAAGACCATCAGATCGCTGCAGCGATCATGATCGAGACCGGGTATTACAGCCAGGTATCCTATGCGTTCAACATGGATCGGGCGTTGCCGCTGCTCGCCGGCCACCCGTTGTTGTTTCTGAGTCATCGACCGGACGTATCGGTTGAACTCGTACGCGAAGATCCCATGCTGGTAGTCGAGCGCGCCGGCCGCGGATTTCAGCTTCGATTTGCGATCGCGTTCCAGAAATCCGGAATTGTATTGAAAAAAGAGACCAGTCGGCGCTACAAGGTGATACTGGTGCGCGATGAGCACGTCGAATTGCGCCGTATTCTGGGGCCGGTACCATTGAAGGTGCCGGCAAAGGGGAAAGACCGGGTGATCGAGACTATTTCCGGTTTGTCCAATATCGTCACCGTTCATTCTGTTGTCGGCGGCAACCACAAGCACACCGCGACGATCACCGGCGACAGCCGCATCTATGTGCATCTCTATGCCGTGGGCGACGGTTTTCGACTCGAATTTATGGTACGGCCGTTCCGCACCGGCGGTCCGTATTTTCGTCCCGGAGACGGGGGGAAAACGGTCTACGCTGCGATCGACGGCGCCAGGAAGCAGGCGGTGAGGAATTTGGCAGCGGAACGTCAGAGCGCTGCCGACGTGATTAAACATTGTCCACATCTGGACAGTGCCCATAACGGCGGCTACGAGTGGCACATCACAGACCAGGAATCCTGTCTCTCGGCGTTGGTTGAGCTTCAGGATGTTCGTGACCGCATTACCGTAGAATGGCCGGAGGGCGAGAAGTTCCGCATTCGGCATCGCGTGTCGCATGAGCAGCTTGCGGTTTCGATTCGGCGGCGTGGTAACTGGTTCGAGGTGGTCGGAAAGCTGCAGATCGGTGACGAGACAGTTGCCGACATGCGTCAGGTGATCGACGCGGTCGAGGCTTCAACCCGAAATTTTGTGGCTCTGGGTGACGGTGACTTCGTCGTATTGACCGACGAATTCCGCCGCCGCCTGAACGAATTTTCGGGCTACGCGGTCGCCGGCAAGGATGCGTATCGCGTCAGTCCGGTCGTTGCGGCCGGTTTTCAGGATTTCCTGCAGCATGTCTCCATGATTGACGCCGATGACCATTGGCGTGATCTCGTGCAGCGTATCGAAGAGACGCAAAACGCCGACCCCGTGCCGCCTGTCGATCTGCAGGCAGATCTGCGCGACTATCAGCTCGCCGGTTTTCGATGGGCGATCCGATTGGCAAACTGGGGCGTCGGCGCGTGTCTCGCCGATGACATGGGCCTCGGAAAAACCCTACAGGCGTTGGCTGTGATTCTCGACCGTGCGGCAGGCGGACCGTCCCTTGTCGTCGCGCCAAGTTCCGTATGTCACAACTGGTCGGCGGAATGCAGCCGGTTCGCACCCTCGATGCGGGCAGCGGTTTTTACCCGGAATGCCTTCGACGGCGACAGTGCGCATCCGGGAGCGATGGACCTGGTGATATGCAGTTACGGATTGTTGGTTCATAATCTCGATACAATTCGTAGTATCAAGTGGCGGACGATCGTGCTTGACGAAGCACAGGCGATAAAGAATTCGGCGTCAAAGCGATCTCAGGCTGTCATGAAGCTGGACGGCGACTTCAAAATGATCACGACCGGCACGCCGCTGGAGAACCACTTGTTTGAATTATGGAATTTATTTCGCTTTCTCAACCCGGGTTTGTTGGGGTCCAGAGAGCAGTTTCGTAAGCGCTACGCTGTTCCGATCGAACGGGACCAGGACGACGATGCCCGGACGCGGCTTAAGAAACTCATCCACCCGTTTCTATTGCGCCGGACCAAAAAGGAGGTGTTGCGTGAGTTGCCGCCCAAAACAGAGGTGATGCTGCAGGTCGACATGACGGACGAAGAGACAGCGTTCTATGAAGCGTTGCGCCGTACCGAGATCGAACGTCTGCAGACGCTGCCGCGCCGAGCGGCTT
>JAJFLQ010000020.1 GCA_021772615.1 Verrucomicrobiota bacterium
TGTCTTACCAGCGGCTCCCAGTGCCGCCAACGTTCTTCCGGTGTTTGCATTGGACCCTCCTGAGTCTATCGTTAAAATCAGGAGGACCATGCCACCGGACCGACGAAAAGAGCAGATGGCTACATATGACGCTTACGGTAATTCCGTGTTTGCCGGCAACCAATAGGAAAATCCGAGGATTTTAAGGCGTCTTGTCGTTATCCCGCTTCGGCCTCATCTGTCGGCAGGCTGCGTGCCAGCTAAAAACAGATGATCACTTAGCCGGCTCACAGATTTCGGCCTACGCTTAAGCGTGCTGCGCACAAGGGGGATTTTTGCCCGGTCAATGGTTCTGGTTGCACATCCCAGGCCACCGCCAACTGATCCGGCCCCGCTGCCGCCCACGGGCTTTCGCCCTCCTCCGGAATCGCCCGGCGCCGATGCCGCTGCTGCCCATACATAAGGGCCGCCGCTATACGACCCTCTCCTGCCCCGAGCATGCGGTTGCTTCATGGGCCCCCCATTCCCACACCCGCATGCTCAAGCGTGGGCCAGGGCCGGGTCAAGTATAACGCGTCCTTATATATTGCCAGCAGCGGCCGCATCACCTCCTGTCAGCCTGCCCGTCCTCGACAGGCTCGGACTCCCGCAGCCTGAACAGGACGGCCGCTATCGGTGCCGGACGATTCCTCCGTCAGGCTACAGCCTGCGTTCGTCATCGGTTCCGGATCAGATCGCGGCTTATCGTCCAATCAATGCGGTTTGTGAAATGTGGATTCGGTCGGTCAGGATTGTTCCAGGCTTCCTGACGCTTGACGGCACAAATCGTGTCGCACACCTCCCGCCATCCCTGCGGGATGTCAGTCGCTCTGCTGCACGATTAGAGCCGCCGCGCTCGCTGCGGGGTCATATGTGCCCGCGGTCAACACGACAGCCAAGCCCCACCCACCAGCACTCGACAAAGCGCATTGCCCGATCAAATCCGTTCGCTCGTTCCCAAACTGCCGCTTCCAGCGGCGGCCGCCGCTGAAAACTTAAAACTAAAGGCACGACCCCAACATCGTCAAACCCCAAATGTCGCCAGCCCCCAATCCGTCTAATTTTCTGGATCTAACGACCAATTCCCTTCATTCCAGCGCTTAATACATTCACGAGCTCCAAATCCTACCAAGTTCTTCATTTTCGAAACCTGTCTGAGAACTTCCATGGACTCAGAATTTTTATACCTTAGTAAAAAACATGCCGCCATTGCCCGGACGTCCGGGCGATCATCATTTAGAAGCAACGATAACGCTTCACGTCCTTGATCACCCATAGCACGTAATTTCTGAAACGCTGAAAGGTATCTTTTGGCATGTTTATTGCCTTTTGCAGAATCTCCTTGCCCGATGGCTATGTTCTGAGCACGGACATTCTCCGCAAAATCCTCAACAAGAGCATTTAACGACTTTTTCATTACCAGATTCCATTCATAATATTTTTTATAGCTTCGATTCCAAACTTGTACTGTTCCGCAAAAGATCTTGTCGCCAACCAATCCCTTACCTTCAACGTAGCAGAACCTGTTATATCAAATCTAATACTTCCATATAACCCGGTGATTCTCTGGTGAAGAGCACCGGCATAACCGCCTGGTATACGGATAATGTTCGCTGTATTTTGAATTGCTTCACGACCAAACCTAGCAACATTAACGGCACGTTGTTCGACGATATGGTGCCATTGAAAACCTGGACCGGCCCTACCAAGATATCTCTTAAGGGCGCTAAAACTTCTGAATGGTTTACCAAAGCCTACATGACCAATCGCGGAATAGATACGCACCAAAGCTTGGTGGGAACTCCTTGTCAGTACGGCTCTTAGAACTGGTCCCCCCAAATAAGAACTAATTCTGCCACCAATAAACTGCGTTCCCCGACCTAAAGCACCGAAGACCCTACCCGCAATTGCCCCTCCAACGGTAACTCCCAGAAACAAAAGAAATGCATTTACCGTAGAGTTACTGTTGAGTGCCTCTTCAGCATCATCCGGTGCATTCGCGTATTCCGTTGTTAGAAAGAAGATTATTCCTACTGCCGCAAGTACTGAAACTAACGAACGCTCCCCGCTGGGATCTATTCTACTAATCGGGTCAGAGTGGGCATATGCGTATCTATGTAACGATTGCGGATCGTGACTAATAGAGGTAATCCCGGTCTCATGACGAGTATATGGATCTAGCCGACCAAATACGCCCAAACTGGAATCGTAGTACCTCGCTCGGAGGTACTGCTGCTGCAGTCCAGTATCGAACTGTTCGCCGCTGTAAAGAAGGTTCGTGGTCGGCGGTTGGAGGTTGGTGGGGTTACCACCGAGCAACTCGCCGTATGCGTCGAAGGAATACCTGTCCGTGACCGAGCCCGTCGAGTCAGTCAGCAACCGCGTACTACCGTGACCATCATACGCCAAATACCGCGTGCCGCCGGCGCCGGCCTGACTGATGACGTCGTCGCCGATGGTGTACGACGTTGTTGGGGTGGTTGCGCCGGTGGTGTTGTATTCTTCCAGTACTTGACCATAACCGGTGTGGTTATTGAGATGCCGGAAATGTTTTTATTTAGTTTTCAAAGAACACGTTACATTGAAATAGGTCTTGAGTGTCGCGGTAGTCCTCTTACTCAACGGCCAGCGGGACCCTACGCCTACGACTCCACAAATTCAATTCTCGGAATTGTATTTACGGGAAGAAGCATGGATGATGGCCACCTACGACGCTCGGCGAAACGGCATTTAGATCGACTACGACCACGAAATGTTGCCAGGTGGCGCAGCATCCCACACCGTGTCATAGTAGACTTGGTGAGAGCATCAAGGTGGTCTCATTGCACTTAAACGACGGAAGCCATACCGGAATCTGTTATCCATGCCCGTAGACACGCACATTCGTTCGACGCTGCAGAAGATTTTCGTGTCGGTTTTTCTCACAGTCCTATTTGGACTGCAACTCCGTGCGATGGTGCTGCCTCTTGAGATGTGGCCGTTTACTTCGGCCACAATGTTTGCGTACTATGTAGAACCCGGCGCGGCATTGTATCGCTTTCGTTTCCTCTGGATTCATGACGGTCGTGAAACGGTCATCGACGCAGCAGAGGACCTTGGCCTGGCCGAGCGCGAGCTGCGGCGGCTGTTCTTCTCACAATACTACGGATCGACCGATCCAAATTTCGCTCAGGGCCATTTTCCAGCCGATACACCGGAGGCATTCCGACGGCGCCTGGACACTTTCTGCCGACGTGCCGTGGCCGTTACACAACGTCGCGGCCGAGATATCGACGGCATGAAGATCGAACTCTTGGCCGCCGGCAGCGCCGGTGACGGTGGCATCGATACGACCGTGGTAACGACCTATCATTGCCAATGAGAGCTATGGTTTCCAACGTTGTCAAGGCCTGGGAGCGCATGTGGTTCGTGGAATCGGACGCGTTCCACTACGGCGTCCTTCGACTGGGGCTTCTGGGGTGGTTTTGTTATCAGGAATGTACGTCCACCGACCGAATTCTGCGCAAGATAGGCAACCTGCCGCTCGATTTGATCACCCCCAGTTTTGCGACGTCGCTATTATGGCCCGCTCCCGCACAAGTCGTTCCCTACATCGCGTATATCCAGGCCGCATCGATTATGACCGCAGGACTGGCGGCGCTAGGCCTGTTTACCCGAACGGCGACGGCGAGTTACGCGTATCTCTTTTTGCTGAAGAACGGGTTATTGAATTCATTCGGAAGTTTTAATCACGCGACATCCCTCCCGGCTGTCGTCTTTGTGATCCTGGCTGTCGCTCCCGGGGTGAAACGGCTTTCGCTGGACAGCCTGATCGACACACACATCCGTCGGCGGCCTGTGATGCACACAACGGCAAACCCGATCTGGCCCGCACGGGCTATCATTCTTTTTCTCGCCTTGATTTACGCGGCTGCGGGATTGTCGAAGCTTCGGCATAGCGGCGTGGCCTGGATGAACGGTAAGCCGTTGGCATTCTCACTTTCTGAACAACGTGGCGCGTATTTCACCGTCAGGCCGGGTACGCGCGATGACGAAAAATGGCGCGACGGCATCGGGTTGGAGGCATTTGTTTATGACGGCGGCCGCAACACCACGCTTGCGCGTGGCGTGGCGAGGTACACCTGGCTTACGGCGGCAGGCGCGGTATCGACGATCGTGTTTGAATTCACGTTTTTTATCGCGCTGGTCTCGCGTCGGTGGATGTATGCGTGCTTTCTTGCGGCGGCGATCTGGCATGTCACCGTGGGTATGACGATGGGTCTGAACTTCCTGGGCGTATACTGGCCAATCTGGCTGCTGGTCGTGAACTGGGATGCGGTAGCAGTACGTTTTCGGTCATGCCAAGCAGGAAAGAGCCTACTGCAGTGATCGCGAACGCACAGACGGAAACAGTGCGCGACGACACAATCAGCCAGTCGCTGCAGTCGGACGTCGCGGTGTATTCTATCTTCGTGTGCACCTGGACTGCGGCCGCGCTGTTTCACAACATCAAGCGCGCGGATATCGTCGGAAGTCCGGAGGCGGCAGCATTCACGGCCGCTGCCTTCTTCGCGCTCATGAAACCGCGATCGTTACACAGGTTCATGGTTGTTGCGCTGTGCCACATCACGCTCTTTGTTTCACGCACACCGAATGCCGGAAACCATGAGGCTTTCGCCTTTTTATGTGAAGTCTGCTTTGTCTGTGTATATGCGCGCCTTGCGATTCGACGCGATGACAGGCTGCAGGCTGCCGAGTGGATGAACGTGGTCGCACCGGCAATGCGCTGGGCGACCGTGATCCTGTACTTCTTCACGGTGTTTCATAAGCTGAACACAAGCTATTTTTCGACAACATCGTGCGGCGCGGTCCTTCCCGTCACCTTTCTGACAGACAACCCGCTCACAGCGATGCTCGGCCTTCCTGCGCTGCCGGAGAGCGTACGACATGGGGCTGCCTGGTTTTTTGTATTCGCGAGCGTGGCAATGGAGATCGCAATCCCTGTTTTTCTGGCGGCGCGGCGAACGGCGTATTGGGGCTTTTTCGCCGGCTTCGCCTTTCATTTTTTTCTTGGCATCTTCTACTTCTGGCATTTCACACCAATGCTGTACGCGTTGTTCCTGCTGTTTCTGCCGGCCCGCTTTCACGAATGGCTGGTATACCGTTTCCGGCACGTGAATCACTGCGTCATACGCAAATACCCGGCATTCACGCCAGGTCGGCTTCTTCGCACCGCGCTGCTTGCGGCGATTCTGAGTCTGCCGGTCTTATGTCTCGCCGCGCAGGAATTCGAATGGCTGCGATTGCAGGTGGGCTTGCACAACCGTGGCGGCAGGTCCCCAAATACTGTCCCGGTCATTACGATTCTGTGCGGCTGGTTGCCGTTTGTCATCTACTCCGTGGCGCTCGCTGGCGCCGTCGGCTGGTTTATTCGTGCACGCAACGCCGACGCAGCCGAGGGTGGAGGCGACGAGAACCGCTTCCGATTGCGAACGGCGGTTGCCTGGCTGCCGATTATTCTGGTGCTAAACGGATTCTGTCCGTATCTTGGTATCAAGACACATCAGTCTTTCGCGATGTTTTCCAATCTCTGCACGGAATACGGTGAAACGAATCACTTCTTCATGCCGCTAATCGAGTTGACGGACTGGCAACGTGATGTGATATGGCCGATTCATGAGCAGAAATACAGCGACAATGAACGCAGCGGATTGAGCTTAGGAAAAGGCTACGTATACGCCGCCTACCGTGATGCCATATTTCGGCGCATCCAAAACGGCGAAGCCAACATTCACGTTTCGTACATCCGAAACGGCAGGCGACATCATATCCGAGATGCAGAGTCCCACATCGAATTTGCAACACCGCGCCCGTGGATCATGAGGAAATTTATTGTGTTCCGTCGCATTCCCCTACCCGCCGAGCGTGATCTATGCACGTACTAGCCGCGTTGCCGAAGATTGATGAGCGCGTCAGCGATCGCATTTCAATCACGCGCTTCATCGCCATAGTTGCAATCGTCGGCATTCACATTCCCCTGCCCGGCGATTATCCCGCCGGCGCACCGGATCTCTTCTGGTCGGTCAGGTCGTTTCTTACCAGCGTTGTCTTTCGCGCTGCGGTTCCCATCCTCACGTGCATCTCCGGATACCTGCTTTTTGCGATGCGACTGGATGCAAATGCACAACTGCTGATGCAGAAGAAATTTCGGTCGCTTGGCGTCCCGCTGGTATTGTGGAACGGGCTTTTGCTGGTGGTGTTCTACGCTATACAATCAACTGAGGTGATTACCTTTGTGATCAACGTGAATGTCTATCCGTTTGACATTGGAACCTGGCTTAAGGGCTTGCTCGGAACCACCGGCTATCCCTTGAATCCGCCGCTGTTTTTCTTGCGTGATCTATTTGTCATATCGGTCTTGAGCACGTGCCTCGGGCCGGTGTTACGGCGGTATCCCTGGCCGGGCTTCATCGTGGTGTCGGTCGTGTTCTGGTTTAACCTCGACGGTTATATGGTGCTGAAAGACACGATGGTCATCAATTTTTGTCTGGGCGCGCTGGCGGCTATCAAATCGTGGAACCTCACCTATCTGGACCGCTATAAATGGCGGGTACTGTGTATGTTTTTGATCGTCGCGTTCGCGGTGCAGGCCTATCGTCATGCGCTGCTCGATTGGTTTCGAATCGTTTCGCCGATCCTGGTCTGGCCGCTGATACACCAGTTGCAACAGCACCGATTCGGGCGCGCTTTGAGGGCGCCGGCGCGCTATAGCTTTGCCATCTTTCTGTGTCACTATCCGGTCCTTGCAGTTCTCCATGCGATTTATATGAACGCGGTTCCGACGGCGCCATATATGTTATTCTGGTGTATCGCTCCGGCTGCGGCGATCGCTGCCGGGTTCGTCATACGAGGCACGGCAATCCGGGTTTCGCCACGTGTGGCGAATGTACTTTTCGGCGGGAGGTAGAGCGGCGGTTGGAATTGCGGATCAGAGTTCGACAGAGCGATGACGTTTCTTCGCATTGCGGGCATGGCTCACAGAGCCGTGGCGACATCCGTAACGAAATGGATCTCGCGCAGAGACGCAAAGAAAAAAAAGGCATAATCCCCCAGCAAACGATAACCAGAGTTCGACATAGCTGTAAAGTTGAACGTCCATTTTAACAACACGCCGACACCCCTGCTAAGCGATGCAGGAATGATGGCATTCAACTTTACAGACGTTTGAGCCTACGCTATCGAACTCTGGCGGATCGTGCCGGGGACGGCGGCGGGAAGGTGGCAGGAGCGGCGGGATGTGCAGGAGGTACGCCTGGCATGTGACATAACCTAGCTGATGCAATTTCAGCGACAACCTCTTTCGGGAGGGAATGTGAAGTAGAAACCAAGGGTGTCCGAAGAAACTGTTGCAAACTTCCCAAATGCGCGGACTCATGGTCTGCAACAGCCAATGAGGAATCTGAAGGAAGGTGTATACGTAGCTGCCACCTAAACTTGGTGTGAATCTCTGGTAGGTTTGTGCATAGGGAGAGGTGCCCTCAACCACTGAAACCCGATATCCTGAACGTATCATGCATGAGTAGAGGAGATAGGTGGGCGGCCCAATAGGTATGTCACTTACCCAGGGAGGCCCGGTAAGATCCCGGAGGTTGGAACTGCGCCATTATCGGCTAGGCGATACAGGGATGTATTGTTATGATCTTACAGGGAGTCAGACGAAGCCGTAGTAGCCATAAGACGATGTGCTGATGACGCCGCGGGTGACCGGGCCGAGGATAAAACACGTCGACAGTGGACCGGCACGGGAAGTCGTTCTGGAGATGAAGGGCGGAACATGGTAACGTGATTTAATATTCCAAACTAACGATCATTCAGAGCGTAGATGTCACCTTGTGTCGGGTCGTGACCGACATGGCGACAATGCGCGGACCGAATGACCCGAAAAGCAGGACCCAGTGAAATGGAACAGCTGGATCTAAATCTGGGCTTTGGTGATATTTTCGAGAACGTCACATCCCCCAGTCAGTTACGTGCGGCGTTTGCCGCAGTGAAACGTAACCGAGGAGTTCCCGGTAGTGATGATGTGAGTATCGAAGACTACGAAGTCGATCTGGAATGTAACCTTGGTCTTCTGTCGGCAGACCTTCGGAATTGGCGCTATCGGCCACAGCCCGCGCAGCGGGTTCTTATTCCGAAGCCGGGAACGACGAAGACCCGCAAAATAGGTATACCCCGCGTCTGCGATCGGATAGTACAGTGTTCGCTTAAACAGAGTCTCGAGCCCATTTTGACCCGACGTTCTCGGCGAGCAGCTTTGGTTTTCGCCCTGGTCGTGGCCAACGCAAGCGTTGTAGCCACGGCTCTGTGAGCCGTGCTGCGCAACGCCAAGAACCGCAACGCAGCAATGCAACACGAGCACGTCTCACAGAGACGTAGCTACACTGTCACCCACGAAACACGTCTCACAGGGACGTGGCTACAGCCCAACCGCCGTGCCCCCGCAACGCCAAGCCACCGCCTCCTGCGACGACCGATGCATCTTGTGCAATCGATTTGACTCGGTGGCTACTTATCCATACATTATAGTCCGGGGTCCGCTTGTGTGGGGCGAAGTCATGGAATCGCACACGTGCGGACGCACTTCCTTAACACAAGAATCAATGACAACCGGCGGGAGCAGGGATTTATGAAGAACAACATGGTCGTACATTTTACTGCGGCGCTCGTAGTGGTATTTCTCACCTCGAACGCTTGGGCTGGCGTCGTCTTCACTGGCCTGGGCTTTCACAGCGGCGCAAGCTTTGAACGAAGCTTGGCTCACGGTGTTTCGGCGGACGGCAGCACCGTGATTGGCTGGTCGACAAATGCGTCCAACAACACTGAAGCGTTTCGCTGGACATCTGCGGGAGGCATGGTCGGCCTGGGTCACCTGCCCGGAGGGAATTTCTTTAGCTCTGCGCAGGGTGTTTCGGCGGACGGAACGACAGTCGTGGGCTTCGGAAGAAATTCAGGCGGCGCGCCTACGGAAGCGTTTCGCTGGACCGCCGGTGGCATGGTCGGCCTGGGCGGACTGCCAGGAGGCTCCGGGTCAAGTAGCGCGAGAAGTGTATCTGCGGATGGAACCGTGGTGGTCGGAGATAGTAGAAATGCTTCAGGCGACACCGAAGCGTTCCGCTGGACCGGCGGCAGCATGGTCGGCCTGGGTGATCTGCCCGGCGGGTCGTTCATTAGCGGCGCGCGAGCAGTCTCGGCCGACGGCGCAACGGTCGCAGGACAGGGATGGTCGACTAGCGGCGGTGAAGCGTTCCGCTGGACGGAGGGCGACGGCATGGTCGGTTTGGGAACTCTCGGTGGGGGCGCGAGTGAAGCTGAAGGTATATCCGCCGATGGAACAGTCATTGTAGGAACCTCTGAGAATGGTGCGTCGGCGGGCTATTCCGAAGCATTTCGCTGGACTGTCGAGGGGGGGATGGTCGGTTTAGGATTCCTCCCGCTCCCTGATCAAGACGATTACATTAGCTCTACCCGTGCGCTTGACGCTTCGGACGACGGATCGTTAATTGTGGGTTTTCATGAGGATTATGATATTGCCAACCCAGAGTTGTATCGAGCCTTCGTTTGGGATGCGACAAACGGGATTCAGGATCTCAATGAGCTTGTGATGTTGCCCGACGGCTGGAGCCTCGAACAAGCGACCGGGATCTCGGATGACGGCACCGTGATCGTGGGACGCGGGATCAATCCGTTGGGTAACACAGAGGCATGGATGATCACCGGCTTCAGCCCCGCCGGCGCGTTCGTTCCCGAACCGTCTACCTACGCGTTGATCCTAACCGGCTTCGCCGGGCTCGCGCTCTACCGCCGTCGCCGCCAAGCGTTGTAGCCACGGCTCTGTGAGCCGTGCCGCGCCACGCAAAGAAACGCAACGCCGCAACGCAATACGAGCACAGCGCAACGTGTAGCCACGGCTCTGTGAGCCGTGCCGCGCAACGCCAAGAAACGCAACGCGGCAACACAACCACGAAACACGTCTCACAGAGACGTGGCTACCACGTACGTCATGAAAAGCAATTATCCGCGACGCCCGATGCGTTTGCAGCAGATTTTTGACGATCAGCAACCTTTGTTTTTCATTACCTTCAATTCCTACCGGCGCAAACCGATACTGGCGAATGATGAGCTGCATGCCGCATTCATTGCGTTCTGCCGTAAAGGCGCCGATAACGGCATGATCGTCGGGGTGTATTGTATCATGCCCGATCATGTGCATTTCTTCGTCTGGATCAACCGGGACGGATGCGGGCTGAGCAAGTTCATCAAGTCGATGAAACAGAAGTTGGGCGTGATATTACGAGCACAAGCTCTGGAACGGCCTTTTTGGCAGGAAGGTTTCTTCGATCATCTCTTGCGCGGCAGCGAGAGTTACCGGGAGAAGGGGTTATATGTCTCGACGAATCCGGTCCGCGTCGGTTTATGCGAGTCGTCGGGGGCATGGCCGTATTGCGGCAAGATCCATGATCTCGTCTGGCGAGAGTCATAAGGCCGACTATCCGCGACAGCGTCTCATAGAGACGTGGCTACAACGCAATCGATGTAGCCACGGCTCTGCGAGCCGTGATGCGCAGCGATAAGAACCGTAACGCAATACGTGGCACGTCTCATAGAGACGTGGCTACACAACGCAATCGATGTAGCCACGGCTCTGCGAGCCGTATTGCGCAGCGATAAGAACCGTAACGCAATACGTGGCACGTCTCATAGAGACGTGGCTACAACGCAATCGATGTAGCCACGGCTCTGCGAGCCGTGATGCGCAGCGCCAAGAAACGAAACGTAATACGTGGCACGTCTCATAGAGACGTGGCTACACCACGCAACGAAATGGATCTCGCACAGAGACGCAGAGCTAAGGAAAAGGGCATCATTCCCCAGCAAACAATAACCAGAGTTCGGACCGTTCATTTTATCAACACGCCGGGGCCACCGGCCCCGGATATCATACTTTACTGCTGATGATTCGCCACGCTTCGAGTTTGCGATTCAATGGAATCGACGCGTTCGCCGGACTGGTGGATGGAAGCCTTCGTATCGGGATCGCTGCCGACTCCGCCGGCAAAAGCGGCACAACGTGTTTTACGTAGACATGCGCCGCTTTTGTGCCATTGAAACAGATCTGTTGAATATTCGGGTGTTCGGCAAAGAAACCTGCAAAGTCGTTTGGCACGATGGATGACGTGATAATGTCCGAGTCCAGGCTGCTTGAACGCAAACACGCCTTCAGCACATCCCAGACGGCAACGCCGCAGTCGGCAAGTGCGTTGCACCGATCCGCGTAGGGAAGTCCGCGGGAGATAGCGAAAATTTCCTCGATAAAAGGCCAGAAATTGTTCCGGGGATGCGCGTAGTATTGATTCCTGGCCAACGAAATTTTTCCCGGCATGGATCCGAGTATGAGCAAGTTGCTCGTTTTATGCGATATCGCGGGTAAACTTTGAATGTAGCTCATAGCGACGGTATTCCATCGAAATTTCTGCCCTTCCGGAAATCTACTTGCTGAGATCTGCTCACTGAAATCGAAGGGGTATTACCTGATTTGACGGTCACATTCCAGCTCCGAATGTATGGAGTCTTGCTATTTTCTGAGATTTGAAGTGATTCAATAACGCGTTGATAGTCGTACGTAACACGGTTATCTTGCTGCGTTATAGTCGTATCGCCTTCCGTTTCGGAGTGAGTGGACGAGACCATTCCTTCCGGCAGAACGAGATTTTATTGCACATTGTATGCACATCTACGATAGCACTGGCTGACGATTTAGATTACGGCACCATTCGCTGCTGTTTGTTCGTGAGCTGCAATTGGAAAGGGAAATTATTGTGAATTGTCCGAGATGTAGTAATGACTTGAGAACGATCGATTATGAAGGCGCAAAGATAGAAACGTGCACGCGCTGTGCGGGTGAATGGCTCGACGCGGGGGAACTCAAACACCTGGTACAGACTGTTGAAGAATCTTTTTCGAAGGATATAGCCGATTCTCTCGACGCCGTGAACGAAAACATATTTTCGATCGATGAATCCGTCAACAATCTTCTATCATGCCCCAAGTGTTCGAACGTTGAACTCAATCGCTTCAATTACGCAAGTTCCTCGGGCATTGCTCTCGACAAGTGTCCAGAGTGCGATGGGATCTGGCTCGACAAAGACGAACTTGAGAATGTTCAAGTGCTTGTTGAAGAATGGAAGAGTAAACTGGAAGAAGATGTGAAAACGTTTGGCCCCGTTGTCGCTAAAATACGAAAAGAGGCGGAAGAGCGAGAACGAAACGCATTCCAACTATCACGTTTCGGGTTTGTAAACGCCGTTCTTCGCAGAATAGCGAAACACATCTAGCACTCGGTTAGACTCTGATGCATGCTCGAATTGTGATCGCAGGTGAGGCAGCACAGGCAAGATGCCTGTGCTCGACGCCGGCTCCGATCTATCAGGCCGAATCGGAACGCGCGGACCACAACGCGCAAGCTACAGCCAGGATGGCTGTGCTACCTCAGTAGCATAGGCATCTTGCCTGTGCTCGACGCCGGCTCCAATCTATCAGGCCACATCGGAACGCGCGGATGAGCCGCTCAAGCTACAGACGGGATGGCTAAGTTACTTGCCAATCGCGCGCTTATGGCGCAGCGGCCACATTTTGAACATGCACTCGTCAGATTTTGACCGAATTTACGGTGATGTTTTGAGCTGACGAAGGAATCGCCGGATCGACAGGTAGCGGTCGCGAACCGCGGACGTGAACATCGCTGATGTATAACGACCGGAGAAGTAGTACATCTCGATACGCTCCAACGCATAAACATCGCTTGCTGGTGTTGCATAGTCCAATGTCACGCCACAGGCGCCGGAGAAGTACCGGCTTACCACGAGGCGGGCCCGCGAATCGAAGTGCCCGAACGGATACGCAAAAAAGTCTGCGGTGCGACCTGTTCGCGCTTCGATCGCCTCGCGGCTTCCCAGGGCTTCATCCGTAATCCGTTGCGTCGAAGCGCCGCGCAGGTCCGGATGGGTCCTGGTGTGAGCGTGAAACGCGAAAACCGAATCGCCCATTTCACCGACTTGATCCCATGTCAGCATCGGGAGATCCGGTATGCGGGCAACAGGCATGGGCCAATTGTTCATCCGCCCGCAATGATCGGTCACCAGAAATACGGCAGCTGAGAAACCAAGATCCCGCAGCGTCGGGTACGCGATCGTATAGGTCGATTCGTAGCCGTCGTCGAAGGTGATAACAATTGCGCGTTCCGGCAGCGCCGCACGGTCCCGAATCCAGTGGACGGCATCCGGCAAGGAAACTGTATGAAAACCATGGGCTTTAAGAGCCGTCATCAAGCGCCCAAATCGATCCGGCGCTACGGATATTGGTGAGCCGGAATCGTCGAGCGAGTGAAACGTAAGTATGGGCAGAGAGTTGATCATACGTGGTGAGTGGTTTTTGCCTGGTCGATCAGGTTGAAGTATTGCGTCATATGCGGCTCCGGCGACCAGCGCTCGCAGTAGCATTGATATCCGTTTCGACCGAGCTGGTCCCGTTTCGCGGGATCGCTGTGAAGCAGAACCAGGCATGCCGCCAGTTCTGCGGGTGAATGATAGGTGAGCCCGCCGCGACTTTCCGCCACTATCTCGGGCAGCGAGCCCAGATTATTCACGATAACCGGCGTGCGACGCGCGAACGATTCCACCAGGATCATGGGAAAGACTTCATAGCAAACCGACGGTACAATCGTCGCGATCGCCGCCGCGTAATATGCGGCCAGCCGATCAAAAGGAATGCGACCGAGAAAAACGATATTCGCGGCGCCGGCGGCGTGCTTGCGCAATTCGGATTCGTACGATCCGCTGCCGGCAACCAACAGGGTATATTGGGCGTGGTCCCTGAAAACCGGTATCACATCCTGAAGGCCCTTGATTTTTTCGAGCCGACCTGCGAACAGAAAGTATGGGCCGTGCCGCGTGAGCTGCTGGTCTAATCCAGACTGAGAAGCCGGCTGATTCTCCGAGAGGAAATACGGCAGATGAACCATCGGCAAATCCAGGCCGAATTCGCTGTGTTTCGACATTGTGAATCGCCCGGGCGAGATAAACATATCCACAGCTGCCAAATGACGCTTCAATAAAGCCGTGTACCGCCACCACTGGACCGGCCGCCGCCCTACTAATTGGCAGGAAATACAATTTCGGCGCGAGCAGACACGGCTGTTGTACTTCCACAGAATGTGCATCGGGCAAATCAGCCAATGCTCGTGCATGGTATAGAATTTGACGGCTTCGCCAATGCGTAAAGCAGTCACACCGATCAACGACATGTTGTGGTAATGGATCACATCAATGTCGTGTTCCTGCAGGAGCTTCCTGATATAGGCGCCCTTGAATGCCGCGCGACCGGTCTGCTGCGTCAGCAAAGGCGACAGCGAACCGACTCCGCTTTGAAATGGATGCACCGTGACATTTGCGTGGTTCCGGCACGGTTCGGGCGCCGCGTTGCCGGCAAGCAGGCGATACGCATCCATACAGTGAAAGACATGCACGTAATGTCCGTCCTGCGCAAGTTGATTGCACAAGCGGTGCAGGAACACAGCGTCGCCGCCGAAGCTGTACGGCGGATAGAACGTCGAGATCATAAGAAACGTCATCGCGTCTCATTGTCTCCGCGGTCGATCTGCCAGTGGCAGAATCGTAATGACAGAAAGTAGAGCACGGCGTTGAAGCCGATGCCCAGAATCGCGATGATACCCAGGCAGACATAGAGATTTTCGGTACGCAACGTCTCCCACGAGAACCAGATCATCTTGCCCAGTCCCGTCTCCACGCCCACCATTTCAACGGCAATGGTCATGAGGAACGCCACGTTGCCGCCGATGCGCAGCCCTGCGAGAACAAAAGGCAGACTGCCCGGAACGATCACCCGTCGCAGGACCTGGACCGGTCCGGCGTTGTAATTGGCGGCGACTTCGAAGTAGCGGGGGTTGATCTGCCGTACACCAAGTACGGTATTGATAAGGATCGGGAAAAACGCAGCAATCGCCACGACCAGTACGCGCGATGTCTCGCCGATGCCGAAGATCACCATCACCACAGGGAATACGGCGATTTTGGGTATGGGATGAATTGCGGCAACAAACGGGTCGACGATATTACGAATTCTACACGACCACCCCATGAGCACGCCAAGCGCGACACCGGCGGCCGCGCCGATGACACCACCCAACCCGACGCGGTACAACGTGGCTTTGAGATGCGGTGTGAGTTCGCCGGCGGAGATCAGCCGCAACGACGTGCGAACGATCGTCGACGGCGCCGGAAAAAAAAGCGCAGAGACCTTGCCGGCGCGAACCAGCCACTCCCACAGGGCTACCATCGCCACCGTGAGCAGAATGGAAAACACATACTCAGGAATCCAAAAGGAGCGCTGGCCGTTTTTGCTCATTCGCCGATTCCAAGACTTTTCCGAACCTCGTCTTCCAGCATCGACCAGATCCTTCGTTCGAGTTCCTCCGCCTCTCGCGACTTCGCAAATACAGACGCACGCGGCCGCGCGAGCGGCACGACGATCTCCTCCCGGATATGCCCCGGCCGATCGGCCATCACCAGTACGCGATCACCAAGGCGAACCGCCTCCGTGATATCGTGGGTGACGAAAACAACGGATTTTTCATTCGCGTGCAGCAGTTGTACCAGTTCGTCCTGCATGATCAATTTTGTCTGCGCGTCGAGCGATCCGAACGGCTCATCCATCAATAACAGCTCCGGATCCGTCACCAGCGCCCTCGCGATGCCCACACGTTGCTGCATGCCGATCGATAATTGATATGGATATCGATCTGCACATGACGCCAGCCCGACTTTGCCGATATACGCATCTGTGCGGCTTTGACACTCATGTCTGCCGATACCGAGTAATCGCAATCCAAACGCGACATTCTGGAACACAGTCAGCCACGGCAGCAGCCCATGATCCTGAAAAACTATCGCAATACGCGACCAGTCAGCCCTCGTTCTGTTCGAAAAAACGATATCACCGGAAGAGGGTTGGATCAGCTCGGCAACAAGCCTGAGCAAGGTCGTTTTACCGCAACCGCTCGGGCCGACAATACAGACGAATTCCCGCTCGGCGACATGAAAGTTCACATCCCGCAGGACGACGGTGTCGCCACGTCGCGTATGATACTGCATGCACAAATCGCGGCATTGAAATTCCATTGCGCCTAGTGCGTCTCCGACGTCGGCGGAGATTGCCGGCCGGCGGATTCGATAAAGCGGGCATCGTGGATCTGCCCTTTGGTAAGGACTTTGTCGACGTAGCCGCTGTTGAGGAGCCAGGCCTGGTAGTCAAGCAAACTGGCGATATTCAATTCGCCGGTCTGCCGAACAGCGGGCCAGCAGGCTTTCCTGATGATCTCGGGACTCTGGTGTGTGTGGCGTGACAGAATGTCGACATTACGGTCGGTTTTGCCTAGGACATACTGTTGGACCGCACGCAGGTACGCGGCAATGAAGCGTTGACCGCGGTCGGAATCGCTGCGCAGCAGTTTTTCACCAAACAAAATCATGGAAAACTGAAAATCCGGGAGCACGTCCTCGGCGCGACAAAACACCTGAGAGAAACCGGACTGCACGTGACGTGTGAGCCACGGTTCGCCGGCGGTGGAGAAATCCAGTAATCCTTTTTCGAATGCGTCGATCTTACCGGCCTGCCCGATATCCACAATGCGCACATCGCCAAGGCCCATGCCATGACGGACCAGCATCGTGTCGAAAAAATATGAAAAAAGGCTGGGATGTATCAGGGAGACACGGCTGTCCTTCAATGTTGCAGAAATGATCGTGCCATCGTTCCGGATCAGATCCTTGCGGGCCAGCACGCCCAGGTGCGTGCAGGTATCCTCGGCAACATATGCCATACCTGCCACGGCTTTTACATTGGCGCCGCGCGCGGCGGCATTGAAGAAGCCGGCATGAATCACCGACCCCATGACGTCGATCTCGCCGCGTAGCAAGAGCGGAAACGCCGTTGTCGGCCGATGCATTTCCACGACGTCAACCTGGAGTCCGCTGTCTTCGAAATACCCTTCGTCGTGGGCGATAAACAACGGTGCATGCGTAAGAAAGGGAACCAGCAGCAGTGTGACGGGATCACTATCGACCGGCGGCGCCGCGCCGGATCGATACGTGCTCAAGGTGAGCATGAACACGGATATCACGATAAAAATCGACGATCTGACTGGGTTGTGGGGCATTGTCATGGACGAATCGGATTTAAGTGTTTCATCTGCTGCCTAACGGTAGGCGATGCTCTATGGAACGCTCGACACATGTATACTGCATCTATACGGCTATCGCGTCCACACCATTTCTGTTGGCGCTCACGATTTATCGTGGGTTTCACGCACCCGCATAGAGCGCAGCTCATCTAAAGCTGTGGCAATACCAACGCTTCGCCAAGGCCATGAAACGGGTTTGCCAACCAAGTATTATTCCGTGTTTGACGGTAACTTCAACTGCCTTGCCAAATGCAGCGGCAGCAGTTTTCCGTTCGATGACCAGATGGGTTCGGCGCGGATGACACGAAACGCATTGCTCTGGCGCCAAAATGCCTGCGCGACATCGCCGGCTACGCTGCTCTCCTGCAACGCAGTCAGTACGACATCAATGGCGTCCTGATCATGTTCCAGCTTCACACGTGGACTTACGCGCAGATTGAGGCGTGTAAAACCATTGTTATCTTCATCTTCATGGAGCTGATAGTCCAGTGCTGTACCGCCGAAACGGGCTGGCAAGACGTGCTCCAAAATCGACATCATCTCACTGCCGACGAGTGTAACGCCCTCCCCTGTTAATTTTCGCGAACTGCGAAGGTCGCGAATATGCTCGGTAAATCCGTATGCCTCCATCGGGCAACCGCAGGCACGGGTTTCGATCGTCCCGTAGTCATCGATCTCGACGTTCAACAAGAGCTTTGGTGCGGTCGGCAGCAGTGTCGTGAAGTGAAAATGCGCGACCTCAATATCAAAGCCCGGAAGTCGCCGCGGATATTGAATCATCGCCAAATGGTCTTTCAGAAAATGTAAATCATTACAATCCGCCGGGCAGCCGCATGACATGCCGACTGGTCCGACTTCAGTAAAGTAATAGTCCGTGACACACCGTGCCCCGGTTCGGACGATTTGTTTGACCTTAGCCGGCGTGGAAGGCTCGCTGCCCGCAGAGAAAACGGCGCCGGTCAGGTCAATATCTGCATCGAGCGCCGCCACGCATATACGCAACGCCATACTCGCGGAGGTCGTAAAGAAACACGCCCCATCCTGCTTGACCGTGTCGGCGATCCATCGCGCGATCACCACGGCATCCTCCAATGCAACCGGCTCCGGTCGCGGCATGTTGGCGCCGTGCAATCGGGCAAGATTCACCGTGAAGCAGTTGGCAAGTCGGAATCGCAGCGCGGACTTACCACTCCCGCTGTCCATGGCTGGGGTAAACCACTTTCGCGGCACGTTTCCCATGCGTATGTCGCTCAGGATGGCGTTGATCCCGCTGGCATCCGGCAACACCCCGCGCCAGAGTCCCTTGGGCATGGCCAGTACGCCCTGGGCATGACGGGCTACCATACGCACTGGGACGCGGTCGGCGAGATGGGCTAGATCCGTCGATACCCGCGTACCCGCACCAGTAGATCCGCTGCTTGCGGTCTGGTAACCCGCTCCGAGATAGGGATTGTCGAAGTCTTTCGGCTGCACCACTACGGTCTGGCCGCCCCGCACGATCGGTTCGCGGCATTTAAACTCCTCAAACGTTACATAAACGCCGGCCTCCCGCAGGACGCACAGTGCGCCTTCCAATCCTTTAGCGGCGACCATTGTCTCGACATCACCGTATTCGCAGCCGGCAAGTTGAAATAACCGCAAGTAAGGGCTGTCCCGATTTCCGAACACGCCGTTCTTCACCACATGCAGAAAGTTTTCGTCCCGCTCCGCCATCCGCTGATAAACGATAGCCTCGGCCTCTTCAAAGGAAATCGGATTGCGCAAGAACTTACGCAGGCCCCAGGCGAATCGCCCGTACATTGATAACTGCGACGGCATGCCAGTCACCTGCCCGCCACATGATGAATACTATGCATCGTAGTCGTACCCCGATAGAAACGGTATGTTCTGGATCTCACCCTGAACCTTCTTGATCGACGCAGCATCCCATTGCACCTTGAATCGGCTCTTGTGCGGGGTGGCGTTCACGATCCCGACGCAGTCCATAATATACGTGTCGTCGACCTCGACGCTGAGAAAGGCGCAGAGTGAGCGCAGGCGAAGCTCGGGGTCGGCAATGAAGGCTTCATGACGACTCTGAAACAGGGAAACACGTGAATTCGCATCGTGGGGGAGACGGTTCAGGACCTGGACGGTGGTCGCACTCGTCGCAAAATAACCGGCAATCTCAGCCTCGATAGTCGTGTGATACCGCAGCGACCGCGTCGCGATCACGTCATAAGGATTGCGGATGACATGTATCAGCTTCAGCTCCGCACCGGTTACGTCAACTACACGCGCCGGCAACCACGGCTTCGCATCCAACCGCGATATGGCAAACGACATCATGGGTTTGTCTCCGATCGCGGTCAACTGCGTGTACCGCCCCTGCCATTGATTCGGAACGCTGTATGCATACCCGCCACTCCGACGATTGACCGCCGCCATCCGACGCGAATTTCGTATCAACAGGTAGTAGATCTGGAAGCTCCGGAACAGTCCCGTCTCGAAATACCGCAATGCATTCTGCCGATTCGCGCAGATTATGTTCGGGTGCGCGTCGAGCAGCGATTCGATAAGCGTGGAGCCACTTCGGCCAATACCGATGAACGTGAAATACGTGCGTATAGTATCGAAGTCGCGGCGGGCTTTCGCCGCCGGATAGCAGGACGTCACATAGTCTTTGGCGCTCGCGATCCATTCCCACGTGCGGCGGACACGCTCGCGACGGCTGAATCGCGGACGGCCCAGGAAGGTCAGCAACTGTTCCATCGCATTCATGGCATTCCGTCTCGGGATTCTACGTGCTTTCAGGGTCGGATTGTCGCCAAGTGTGCCGGATTCGGGCCGCGGCGGCATGCCGTTGGCGTTCACGATTTATCGTGGGTTTCACGCCCTGAAATACACGGCGGAATAGCGCAGCACATCTAAACCTGTGAACGCCAACGTAGAACACAAATCATGTCTTGTGAAAAATTCCTGTTGTAACGCCATTGCCAGGCTGCCGGCCGGACTTTGGACACGCCGACTGCGAAAGCGACAGAATCGGTTCATTTTTCCTCGATTTTTCTATTTCCTCGTTCCGACGCCAAAGTCCGACCGGCTGCTAGAACGTCACGCGTATCCCGGTCTGCACGATAAAGGGGGTGTTGTTTCTCACCTCGTTTCGACCCGATCGACTCACCTCGTACTCGCGATCGAGCAGGTTCTCCATTGAAAGAAACACCTCGACACCGCCACGCAGTTCACGGCTTGCCGTAGCATCAAGAACGAAAAAGTCATCGAGATCAAGCGTATTCACGTCATCCTCGAATCGATTCCCGACATAGCGCCCCTGTATCGAAAAACTTATCAGCTCAGGATTCGTGTATGCCAGCTGCAGGACGACGTGGTGCTTTGGCGCGTGCGGGACGCGCTTCCCCTTGGTCTGCGGTTCATTCGGTGCACTAACCACCCGAGCATCGTCGTACATATAGGATCCCGATACTTTCCACCGAGTGTTCGGACGATACTCCAGTTCCAACTCAATACCTTTCGAACGCACGCGCCCCAGATTGTCGCGTTGCCGTACTGTAGGCGTTATGGTCACGTTCGTCACGGGATCTTTTACTTCAACCCAAAATCCCGTGATCCTCCCGAATAGCGACTCGGTGATCTCGTAATCCGCCCCGATCTCGCCGCCGACGAGTCGTTCCGACTCGAGGCGGGGATTCGGATCTGTACGCACACCACCGGAGAAGAAACCCCGATACAATTCGTTGATTGTCGGTGCACGATATCCGCCATAGGCCGAGCTACGTAGCGAAAGGCTGTCAGTCGCCGCGAACGTGAGACCCACACTCGGATTGAATGTGGATTCGTCTTGCGAAGAGAAGGATTCGTCGCGTGTGACAGCGCCTGTCTGAATGTTCTGCTCGCCACGAAAACCGTTAAAGTTGCGGTAGTAGTCGAACCGCGCTGCAGTTACCACCTGCCACCGATCGGACGGTGACCAAGCGTCCTGCAGAAACACGCCGGAAAAATACTGTTCGCCACCTGCCGTTCGAAGGCGTGTGAATTGCCCGCCGACAAATCGCCCCTCCTCCCGAATCTCACCGTCGATCCATTGAAAATCGGTCCCGATCGACAACGTATGGTCCAGTGCGATGTCCTTCGACCATACCAGGTTTGCGCCAAGCGAATCTGTTGGTACGTCGAACTGATCTACCGCCGGCGTAAACGTATTGCGGCCGGCGGCGACGCTGGTAAATGCGCTTTCGAAATCCTGTTTGTGCGCGAACGCATTGATCTGCCAGTTGCTGCCATCGCCGGTATTGATATCGGCGCCACCACGGATGTAGTACAGGTCCGTCGCATTCTCGTGCTGGTCCGTATCGCCGTGCCGGTCCTCGGAAAACGTGCTTCCCTGCAGGAACACGGTCACATCCTCCGACGCTGCATAGCTCGCTCCGAGCATAAGAGATTTATGTGACGCATCCGATTTTTCGTCCACAGCGCCACGCTGATTCCGACGTGTCCGCACATACCCGTCGGTCGTGAAGTAATTACCGCTAACCGACAACGTCAGCGGGCCGACGACCTCGGCGCCAAAACCATCGAATTCCAGAATACCCAGATTTCCACCTTTGGCGGCGATTTGATATGTTCGCTCCGTAGGCGCACGGGTGATGATATTGATAACCCCGCCGAATGCCCGGTTGCCCCAAACGCTGGATGATCCACCTCGCACCACCTCGATTCGCTCGATACTTTCCTTGGAGATTCGTCCCCAATATACCCAGCCCGCCAGAGGATCGTTGATTGGTATACCATCGAGAAGCACAAGCGTACGACCGGCCGCGGTGCCGCCGATACCACGCAGCGAAGGCCCCTGTGTTGTCGGGTGGCCCACGAAACTGCTTTCCTGGCGGAGAAGTGTGAAGCCTGGAATCTGCTTCAGAAGTTCGTCGACTGTGGACGCCGCCGATGCCTGGATCTCATCACGCGTCATCACCGTCACATTGCTCGCCACGTCGCGCTGGCGCGCCGGCGTACGCGTAGCCGTCGTGACCACGTCATCGAGCCATACCGTGCTGTCCGCCATCTCGCCGGCATTTATGAGTAATGTGGTGGTGGTCATGACCAAGAGCATGGCAACAGCTATCGCGGGTTGCTTGAATGCAGAGATAGTCACCATAGGTATGATCGCCTTTTAGTTTGACTGTTAATCGTGCGCTGAGTGCATTGTCCCAGAATTGTTCGTCGGACTATAGCATTTCGTTTCTGAAATACCTCACAGAGCCGGTCGAATTCTGCCTACTCACTGGATGCGTCCTGAGAATCCAGTCCTCCGCGTGGTATGTCAACCTCAATCAAATTTCTTGCGCCGAATATCGGGTCGTCGACACAGGGTATCACGGCTGTGTGTCGATCCGATTCAACCACGACATTATCGTTCTGATGTCCACAATTCCAGCAGCACTCAAACGACCGTGGAACGTCTTCCCCGCAGGATGCGCAATCGTATCGGTCCGAATACTCACTAAAAGGAGCCAGGCATGCCAACCTGGAATCGGCGAGCAGCGATTTGAAGTCTTCCACTGGAATCTTGCCGTTTTCATAGTCACGGGCCTTCGCATTGAGCATTCGGACATCGTTTATCTCATCGCTTTCCACATCCACGGAGTATCCGCATTGACTGCATTGAAGCATCCATCGCTTACCGATCTGAAGCATGACGAACAGGATTTTGTTGGATACGATCTCGCATAAGCGAAAACACGATATCTCCTCGCAATGCGGGCATTTCGTCTTAAGCGTGACGCCATGGTCAATTTCATGACCGATATTTTTCTTGAATATCATTTTGTGATTTGGAATGTCTTGTTCGAATCCCTTTTCGAATAGGCTCAAGAATGCGGTAACGGCGACGTGATCAAAATAATCTGGGCCCAGGGGACCCGGCTTTATGGATGCCCCCTGGAAGGAGGCGAACGACTGCCCCAAAAACGGGCAAGAGGGTGACGCCCTTCGTTGGAGCTGCGCTGCTTCAGCTGCGGCTTTTCCAGCGCTTCGCCAACGGGACGAGCACGGCTGAAGCGGTGAATTCCAACGAAAAGCGCAAGATGTTGCCGATTTGCCACATACAACGTACCGCGGGACTACGGCAAAGCCAAATGTCGGTGACCGCCGGGGCCAAAGGCCCTATATCACTGGCAGCATGTCGGACTTCGGCTGAATATACTGCGAAATTGACAAAATCGAGTCGCGGCTCCGAGGTGCGATCCATTGCAATGCGACGATCGCAAGCGTATCACGACACCGCGAGGGAGCGGATGTGGTCATGGCGACCGGCGAGCGCTGCGCGTTCGACAAGGTGGTGTTCGCCGCCACGCCGGATCAGGTCTTGAGAATAGTGTCGGACCCCACAGACGACGAAATTCGACGATTTCGGGCATGGCATGCCAGTGAGATCGAGACGCTTGTTCATACGGACATATCGATCTACAAACATTTTGGTGTAACCTACTTTGCTGAGTTCGACGTTTTTCAAAACGACGAAAACGGTGATTGTGGCTACAACGCCTATCTCGATCGCCTTTGCGGCGTTCCCCCGGAGCGCGATAACCATTACAGCCTTGCCTATAATCTGGAAGCACGAATTCGCCCGGACAAGATCATTCACAGGCAAAAGCATACAACGCCACTCTACACTGTTGATGCGGTTCGATTTCGGCCGGAGATAATCGAAACAAACGGCGAAAACCATACCTTTCATGCCGGCGCCTGGCTCTACGACGGTCTGCACGAAGGCGCCATAACCTCGGCCGTACAGGTATCCAAACAACTTGGAGGTTTGCGACTATGAAGAACATTCTGGTAGCCATTGATTTTTCAGACATTTCAGACGCGCTCATCGCCAAAGCCTGTGAAATTGCGGGCTCCTTCTCTTGTCAGCTTTGGATGATCCATGTCGCCGCACCGGATCCGGAATTCGTCGGCTACGCGGTCGGGCCACAGCATGTCCGCGACTGGCGAGCCTCGACGTTGCGCAGAGAACACCAGATTCTCCAGAAGAAGGCGGAAGACATAGAGAAGACCGGAATCGACGTGACGCCCTTATTGGTGCAGGGACCGACGATCGAGTCGATACTAAGCGAAGCCGCCAAGCTTGAAGCGGACCTCATTGTCGTCGGTTCTCACGGGCATAGTGCTTTTTTTGAGACAGTGGTCGGCACCGTGAGCCATGGGCTCCTGAGACGTTCACCCTACCCTCTCCTGATCATTCCAGTCGGAAAGCGGCCGGCGCCGGACAATCCATCCTGAATAAGATCGATACGCCAGGAACTTTTAATTCAACGATATTGGCCCTGCAAAATGGGTTCGCTTCCTGGTTGTTATAAGGATAGCGGCCAGTCCAGTGAGAATCAGCACGTGCGTGGATGGTTCAGGAATGGTCGCCAAAGGTTCGTGGAAGGTAAAATTGTCGACGAGTACATCAGTATCCGGTTGAATGGTAATGTATGAGATGCCGCTCGCCTGCACAGTGAGCGTCTCTAATTGGTTCCCGCCTACAATGCTTAGAGCGTCGTCCAACAAGATACCGAATGGATCGAATGCACGCAGATGTCCGGCCCCGACGCCGTCACTGATATATGAGAAACTCACCAAATCAGTGGTCGCCGGAGAAAAACCATCGAACGGATTCACGAAATCAGCACGAATAATGCGGCTGGGACTGGCAACTGGGTCTGCATCGTTAGTAAGTCCGTTGGGCGAAGAAATAATCTCGCCGGCGAGAAACGCGGTTATAGGCAGTGCCCCTCCTCCCTCAATCGAGAATATCACCCCGAGCGATGCATAGTGATTCGTAATTATCGTACCAGCGGCAACATCGTGAAATCAATAAGTCCCGCAAATGCCTGGTTTGCCATTGTGAGGAAACATAGGCTGACAAGCGTGCTCGTTCTCATCCCACAATTCGCTTCGAATTCTCCAATGTTCATCTTTTATCTCCCATTACTTTTTTTTGAATTCCAGGAAAAGAAATTCTATTAATTCAACTGAAACGAAATTCTTCATACAGTTGCTACATTAAGTTACGTACGTGGTTTCAAGATCTTAGACCGTGTTCAATTTTTCCGTCGATAGTACTACCGAATTTCCTCGGAAGCGATTTTCACATGAAACGAATTAGTATCATTAGTCCTTGTTCTGGTAGCGATTTGACCGGTATTCCGACCGTGATTCGCCAGCTTACATCAAGGTTGATGCAAGCCAACTGCGACGTCACCCTGGTATTGCCGAAATCGAGTGTAGGCATTGGGCTGTACGCGCAAGCCTACGAGGGTTATTGCACCGCGACGGGTAATCTAGAGGTCGAATGGTGGCCGGCATCCCTATTCGACTATTGCCAACGTGAACAACTGCTGCATAAGCTAGAAGGATTTTTGGGCCATAAGAAGATTCAACACGCAATCGCTTTCGGTATCCGGGAGACAGGTTATGTCTCGATGATCGCAGGAGAACTGACACAGGTACCAACATCGGTTTTTGTCCTCTACCGTGACACGTTTTGTTACCATCGAAATGGCCCGCATGAGTTAGAAATTGTCGCCGAGAAAGCAAAAATGCTCTTGGCGGCGAATCCCGAAATTCTCCGCCATATCCTCTGTTTTCACGACCTGTCCGATCGGTATCGACTGCTTGATATCCAACCCGACGAATGTCCTGATAGCGCCAATATCCTCGCTCGAAACGATAACAATGAAACCAATACCGCACGCGACAGAGAACCATATGTCTTGACGACAGGCGAATTCAACGAACTGATTGACTATCCCGAATTGTTCGACCGAGTGTCCACGTTTCTTCAAAATGGCGCACAGCGTTGGATTCACGCCGGTAACCTGAAACCGTCAGTACTTTCTGATTTCTTTCAGCGAATTTCATTGAACGGCATCATCGGCATGTTTGACGTGGTCGGAATAATCGGACGTCGAGACTATAAGAATTATATTCAGAACGCCGTAGCGGTATTGAGAACGAAGGGAGAGGTTAATACCGGCATCGGACTAAGGGAAATCGAGAAATGGAGCGGGATACCGAATCTACCGGTCGGGTTTCCACTAAACGTCGGAAGCCCCGTGTCGATTCACCAAGATGGTCACACGATCTCTCCCGCCACAATCGACCAGATTTCCAGAGAATTGGCCGAATGAAGATCCTTTTCGTAGCGAGTCAGTATCCTCCAACCGACAGTGGAATCGCTGTAGCCGCACATCGTATTACCTCCGAGCTGGTCAAACGTGGCCACGACCTGCGCGTGGTTACGCGGAATTTAGATGATGACTCACCATCGGGATTCGGGCGGGCCGTTCAGGATCTAACGAACGGCATCGTCACCCACCGGTTTCCTGAAAAATGGTATCGGCAAGCCGCCTATAGCCACGGAATTTCTGAACTTCATCATATCTGCGCCGGGTTCCAGCCTGATCTGGTACACGCCTACAATGCCATTACCGCGGGATACATGGCCCTGGCCAGTTCCCGCCGTTCGCAAATTCCCGTGGTGGTTTCCTGCCGCGGCGATGACATAACCAATGCCATTCTCACAAAATCGTCAACCCTGAGGCTGGTTTTGCGTTCAGCAGACGTCGTGACTGCCGTTTCGGGAAGCTTGCTTGAATGGGGAAACATTATAACATCTTATAAGGCTTCCCGGACAATTTTTAATTCAATAGATCCGTCATTTGCGACATCGCCGCATGAAGACAAAAATCGATTCCGCAATCAATTTGGGCTTTCAGAAAATGGCGTCGTGATCGGTACGGTTGCGGAGTTTCGCTGGAAGAAGGGGCTGGATTACCTAGAGATCCTGCTCAAGATTATATCCGAAAGATTCAAGGGACATGTCGACTACGTTCTCATCGGCCGCTATAATGAGAAGATCGAAACCCGCCTTAGAGCAGCGTTGACGTCCTCAGGTGATGTGGGCTACAATAGACGCTTGATACCCATTGCGAACCCGAATCGCCAGGATCTCCCGACGATATTATCTGCTCTGGACCTATTCCTGTTGACCAGCAAGCGCGAAGGGATGCCGAATGCTCTGTTGGAAGCGATGTCCTGCGGAACCGCGATTGCAGCAACGGCCGTTAACGGTACGATCGAAATAATTCGGCGCTCGAATTCCGGTCTGCTGCTCGATCCGTTCGACCCGGTCGCCGGGGCGAATGACCTGCTACGACTAATAGAGAGTTCGGAGCAGCTGGCACGTTTCGCGCGTGAGGGGAAGGAGAGGGTACAAGTTGAATTCGCAGTCGAGAATGAGGTCAACAGTATTTGCGATATTTACACAGACTTGATGGACCGCAACCAGCCAGGGCCTATTCGCAAAGATCGCTGAAGCCCTGAATTCGCGTCTGGAGGGCGAGAGTCCCTTGAGCCAATAGTCCATCTCGGCGGGAGCCTTTCCGCGTTGTGTTGCGCGAAGCGCCTTGGAGAGTGGCGACTTGACGCCGCGTTGAAACTGAGCCGAACGATTCTGCTGTTACATTCCTCCCCTGAAAGATTCTCAAGTGGTGTCAGTCCGCCGCACTCCAATGAGCCCGCGGCTCAACGGACAGCAGAAGCACGTGGGCGTGAATGCGTGCAAGAAATTCTGAATTTCGACGTGAAAAAATTCAGAATTCAACATTTCTTGTTCGGTGTTCGACATCGACCCTTAGTTAGTGATATTGGGCCACAAGCCCCGGGTATCTACGTTTCACTAAACCAAAACCGCGGTTGTATTCCTGATATACGCTTTGCCCTGCGCGCCGGTCCAGTGCCGTATAACAGCATCGGACAACTCCGGCTCCTGACGAACGTTGTTGAATTTCCGGGGCAACTCACGAATTGTCCACCGGTCAGGATTCGTGTAGACGACCCGGCTAATGATGGGTTGCTCGGAATTTACCCAACCACGCATCATCAGGCAGGCCTTCGCAATCTCGATCATGATGCTCGAGCCGTGTTGGATGCGGTATACACCACCCTGATAAAATCGCTCGGTTGGATACAGTTGTCGGAACTGATCTCTGTAGGATTGTATATCTTCCCGGATTACCAGGTCGCAGTCTGCGATTGAGAAGATCTCGTTTATCGGCCCTCGGACTTCACAATCCAGGTCGATCCAGAGATTTCTTAAGAACGGAGAGGAAAGGATTGCGAACGGCTTCCTCAGGCAAGGGTTCTCAAAATCGGCGTCGAGCGCCGGCCTGTCAAGTGTGCCGCGGCGCATGCAGAATGACCGGGCTTCGGTAGACATACCAAAATCAACGAAATGAACTGGCAATTGATTGTGTTCTGTATAGTGTTCCCACCACCAGGGCAACAGCCACTCGGCATTACGATCTGCAGCGACGGTGATACCTTCCTGCGCCCTACTCTCGCACCATCGAATAGAATTAAGATCCATAGAAAGTGATTACCTCGCAAAGCCGGCGGGTTGCAAAGCACCTCTGTTATAATTGGTGTCCGAAGAAATCACACGCTGGATGCTCAATGACCGAGTATTTTAGGATCCTTGCGCGTTGTTTCAAGTTCAACCCAGATCCATGACCAAAATACATTCACATGACATCACGGCAATGATCATGACCGTGGGCGAAGATACGACGCAACGGGCGGTAGACAGTGTTGCCCGACAATCACTGCCGCCGCATGACATTGTTTTGGACTACAGTCCCGGTTCTTTTCATTACAAATTTAACGCTAACGTTTCGAGGATAAATACCGAATTTTTTGTACAAGTGGATTCCGACATGATCCTGGATAAAACGTGTTTCGAAGACCTTGCGTCTGGGTTTACGAATGGAGTCGGCGTTGTGTACGGACAGCTGCGCGACCCGATGGAAGGTCGCATTGTAGGGGTCAAAATGTATCGGAGAACGTGCTTCGACACATTCAGACTTCAAGACCACATTTCGCCGGATTCCGATTTCATAAATCAGATCGCACGGCTCGGCTGGACCAAGGTGTTTGTCGTGAAACACACCAGGGGACCACGGGAGTACTGGCATACCGTCGCCGATCACCAACCGCATTATACCGCAGACTATACCTATTCGAAATACCTGATCATGGGTATGCGTGACCGGTACTGGAAACGCATTCGATCGCTCAAAGGCCGTTTACAACGACTACACCGGCATAGTCATCCGAATGCATTGATCGCAGTTGCGGCATTGGTATCCGGGGTGTTCATAGAGGAATCCCGAGACCTTGCCGGTAATCAACGGCGATACGCACCTCCCGATGTCCTGGTCCAAGCTTTGGACACGTGCAGACATACAGCAATAGACCACGTTCGAATCGGCGGCATGATCAAGAATGACGTGGGCAAGGTTTTCGAGAAGTTTTGTAGATTAGGCTCGGAATTAAGGCAAAAAAACGAGCGATGTGCGTTCAGGGAGACGCTGAAAAATCTGGGGACCCGACAAGAGAACCTGGCATGGGTCGGCCAGGTGGGCCTGTGCCGCGGTTTCTTGTCTCCACACCATTCACACCGTCAATTGAGGAACGACTCGAAAATGATTATCGATAATTACTCACAGAATACGAAGGTCCTGTAAGGTGTCAAATACGATTGTTATCGGTTGCTACGGCGTCCCCGGATTCGGGGGCGCCAATACGTCCGGTTATGCGTTGTTCGACATGCTCCAGCGACAGCACATCGATGTCGCGTATCTAAATTTTATCGACACCAAAGGAAGAAAATTTTTCCGAAACGAATTCGGTGAAACGTATGGAAATCCACGTCGTCTCGCCAATGTCCATAATATTATTCTCAACGGTCCACTTTATGAACCTGATGACACCTTGGCAGATTTCATTCGGGCGGTGTCGCCCGCCCTGCTTGTAGGCATAGGTTTTATCGCGGTTAAGATCATGGCATTGGTCGCTGCCGGCTCCCGGATATTGTATATTACCACAGGTAGCGCCCCCGCAAAAAAGTGGCTGGAAGACAACCCGGACCAGGATGCTACAGCGTTGGTTGACATGCTCAAGAGTCAGTCTTCGCCGCCGGCTGTGGAGGGTCCGGCCTCAACGGTCATTCATGAACGCGACGCAGTTGAAATTGCGGACCTTGTTATTACCCACTGTGATCTGGCCATGTTCCTGTATCAGCAGTATTACGCTCACCTAAGATGTAAAATTCTGCCGGACAGTATCTGGTTTGCCGAGTGGATCTACGAGGAGGCCATCAAATTTCCTGAAGCTAAAAAGTCGTTTGATCGACGAGAAATCGATGTGATTTTTGTTGCCAATGCGTGGTATCGTCAGGAGAAGAACTACGAACTCGCTACCGAAATCATCGAAAAAATAGACGGGCTGAATACGTGTGTCGTTGGTGCTGTCGAAATAAAGTACGCCAGCAAGTCGCACCACTATTCAGTAAGCCGTGTCGCCAACACGCACCATTCCGGCTTAATCACCGAACCAGCAGAACTGTTTAGTTTGATGGGCAATAGCAAAACGGTCATTTGCGTCTCACGATTCGACACCGCACCTGGGATCTTATTTGAGGCCTCAGCCCTGGGCTGCAACATCGTGACATCGAAGAATTGCGGCAACTGGATGATTTGCCATCCGGATCTTGTGGTTAATACCTATGATAGTGATGGTTTTCTAAACAAGGTTTACCTTTCCATCCGCAAGAAATACGATGACAATATTGATTTTTTTCTGAGAAAAAAATCATTTGATAAGTTATTGGACGTCATTGACCAATTCGGGGACCATGGTGTGGCATTAGGCATCAGAGGGAACGCGGAAGAAAAAGAGCGTTCAAATGACCGTCATTGCTATTGAGCTCCGATCTTATGCCGACCACCTCAAACGGAAAATTTTTTGCAGTACAGTAGCAGGAGGCAAGCAGAGGGGTGTGTACCGCAGAACCGGGCGTGAAACCCTTAATTCGAGTGTCGCCAAGTTGCCGGCAGACGTGGTGTCCCGGTGACATCATCATCATCCTTTTGAATTGTGGCCCGAGATCAGCCTGACAACTCTTTATAAGCCTTTAAATATGAGCGTGTTTTCCGTGCCGACGAAAAATAATTTTCAACGCGATTACGGCCGGCGAGCCCTAATTTTCGCCGCTTAACTTCGTCAGTTGCGAGGAAAATGATGGCATCCGCTATTTGCCGAGAGTTGGCGTGATCAACGAGTAAACCCGTCTCACCATGGACGACCTGTTCATCCACCCCGAATCCATTTGTGCCGATCACAGGCCGCCCCACGGCCATGGCTTCCAAAACAAAATTGCTGCAACCATCGTACCAGGTGGGGTGTAAGACCACATCACAGCGACGCAGGAAGTCCGCAGAGTTGTCCACGGATACACGACCGAGACAAGATATGATGCTTTGCAGGTTGAGAGAATTGATGATGGTATTTTCGTCCGCGGGACCTTCATCACCGATAAATACGCATTCTAAATGGGGCAGCGCCGACGCCACTGATTTGATCGCTTGTATGGAGGACACGGTACGTTTATAAGCGAGAAGCCGGATCGGCCCATCCTCTGCCACCTGCGAAACGCTTTTTTCGACGAACGAAAATTCATGCAGATCAACACCATTGTGGACGACCCGAACCTTTCCCGGGTCCACGTCGAATTCGTCCAGATAATCCGCCAGATAACGACTCACGGGAAGATGTAGATCGATAGCCGGCAGCACGTTCCAAAGGAATGCTTCGTAACCGGGCTTTAGCAGTCGACTTCCCCTCGAACCGAATTCAGACTTCACTTTGGCAATCTCAGATCCACGATACGAGTTCAAAATCGGAATATCGAATTGCTGCTTGATATCGATGAGATTTATGCCGCCTCGGAGATGTTCGGTGTGAATCAAATCGATATGGTTACGTTCGACAAATTCAAGCAGCTGAGGATAATGCTCATCAAAGCGATTTCGCAACGACGAAGGTAGTGAAAAAAGTCGACAGGAGCCGTGTTTGTTACAGTACTCGAAAATTGATTCGTTGAGCCGGTGGGTTACGCTGGTACCGGAAACATCCTCCACAAATATATATAAATTGATACCCGCATCATCGGCCGCACGCACCATGGCCGACAATTCCCGCGTTATGTATGGGTAGCTGATTAGCTCAGACCCCGGATAACCGGATACGATCCAGAGTATGTTCATTGGCGCCTGCGTGCCCCTGGAACGATGGTCAGCCGTCGCCCCACGGAGACTCTATGATGAATCTATAACGGTTGTGATGCTCTGAAAAGTGCCACATTTACCAACATCCACGACCAAGGCAATGGCCGACTCCTTCTTGCCGTAGATCCCGGAATACTCATAAGTCTGGCGGCGAAGTGCGTATGCCTCGACCTTGATTGCCGCAACCTTCCACGTCCCTCGACAAAAGTCGCCATCGTGAAAGTTGATTTTTGGCGCCAAATGAAACATTACATGCCCAGCCATATCCCGTTCACTGCGGAAGCGGTCGACAATCCGCCACCGTCGCGTTGCAATCTCGTATTCCATGATTCGGCTATGTTCGACACTAAGGTATCGAATTCTGCCCTCAAAACGAATGATTCCCTTTTCCGCTACGAGCCTCACACCGCTTATTTCAACGCGGTTGGTGATCCGGAAGAGATTGTTCGGTACGAAATCGTTTTGCTCAAGAGAATCAAAAACGATCAGATTATGAGATCGCGTCGAACGAAAACGTTTCCGCTCTTCCGGATGCCCGGTATAGCTAAAGGTGCCGGGATCGACCACCACGTCGTGTCCATCAATCATCAATTCGAAGCTCAACTTGTCATTGTGTGTATGCCCGCCATTGCCACGATGACCGTTCTGGCCACATGAAACCAGGCAATAATCCATGTCCTTGCGAATAACGTACCAACCGGCATCGCCAAAGGCCCTGGCACCTATATTCCGCAGCGAATTGGCTTCCAATTGATTCCAGATTTCGAATCCTTTCAGTCCAAATACGAATAGTAAATCCGGACTGAATCCAAATTCCTCTACCTTGAATTTCGCGTCGTGAAAGAATACGGCGCCGTAGGCCAGCAGATATCGCATGTCCAAGATGTCGCCATGCGCGAATGTGTGCAAACGACCGTTATCATTATCGCCGATCTGCGGCATTCTCCCATTCGGCTTCAGCAGATACAATACTGCCACAAACATGCCGTAGAGTCGGTCAATGAAATCTCTTCCAAAGATCTGTGTCCCAACCGACACATGATTTGCACCATCAAAGTCATCCTCGTTTATGATAACCAACAGTACGGGGAAAAAAAATAACTCCAGAGCCAGACGATGATAACATGTTGAACCTTCGAAGTCGCAACCATCGGGATAAACCTGCTTCTCCATTTCCCGTATCAACTCCGTAATTCCGAATGATTTCCACGTCCTTGCCGCGTCAAGATGCGGGAACATCACTCCCAGATAAATAAGCCCCGACAAATTAGACACGTAGTGATTATGCGTGATCCGCCGCTGGTCGAGATTTTCCATGACATGCCTGCCGTGATCGTATAGGCTATTCGTTACGTCACGCAAAAAGGCATCATCCACCCCACCGGTTCCCAGGAAAAAATGACAACCGACAATCCAGTTACACGCCCGAATCGCGACATCCATAGACGTGTGCCAGTTCACTCCCCTTTGCGGCGGATTGTGGATTATCCAGTCAGTCACGAGGCGCTTAAACGCATCGGTGAACTGATCGTCACCCGTGAACCAATAT
>JAJFLQ010000191.1 GCA_021772615.1 Verrucomicrobiota bacterium
GTACGTTCGGAATTTGCCCGCTTCGTACTCTGAGACAACTTTTAATTTGAACGCTTCACTATAACGAATTACTGACTCTGCCATTATTACGTCCTTCGATATTAGGTTGATAATCTGTCAACCTATGTCAGGACGGGACAAAATTATCGAATATTGAACATTGAATCAGGAATATCGAAGGCAGTAAACTTCAAAATTCGACATTTCTTGTTCAAAATTCGACATTTAAGACACATACAAAATTGAATGGACATTGTAACGTAGGGCTTATGTGACCCTCTCGTTTGTGTCCCGGGCACTATCCGGAAATTCCAAAAGTTCCTCCTATGAAGATTCTCAAAAAGCTCAATCCGGACGTCGCCGGAATCACGCCGTATTCCCCGGGAAAACCCATTTCCGACGTCGCTCGGGAGCTGGGGCTTGACCCGGCCGATATCATCAAGCTTGCGTCCAACGAAAGCGCCCTCGGCTGTTCGCCCCGGGCGATCGCAGCGATGCACGAGACTGTCGAACAATGTTACGTGTATCCCGACGGCGCAGCTTACGATTTACGCCGGAAGATCGCAGACCGTTACGGTGTCGAAATGGATCAGGTACTTGTTGGCAATGGCTCCAACGAAATCCTCGAACTCGTCGGTCACTGTTTCATGAACCGCAATACCTCGACCGTTTTCAGCGCCCACAGCTTCGTTGTCTACAAGCTTGCCACCCAACTCTGCGGCGCCCGCATGATCGAGGTGCCGATGGCGGGTGGCCTGGTTCACGATATCGAGGCGATGGTCGAGCGTATCGAACCTGATACGTCCGTGTTGTTTATCTGTAATCCCAACAATCCCACCGGCACGATGATTTCGAACGATACGCTTATGTCGGTTTTGCCGCGCATTCCGGATGACGTGTTGGTGGTCATCGATGAGGCGTATTCCGAGGTCGCGTTGGCCGAGATGCCGGATACACTGGCCTATGCGATGGATCACCCAAATGTCGTGATCTGCCACACCTTCTCAAAAGGCTACGGTCTGGCGGGGCTGCGTCTTGGCTACGGCATTGGCGCTGCTCCGGTGATTCGTGAACTCCGCAAGGCAGGTCAGCCGTTTAATGTGAATCTGATGGCGCAGGCCGCCGGCGTCGCCGCGCTTGATGACGATGACTTCGTACAGCGCGGCCGCGAGGTCTATCGTGAGGCCAGGGCGTATATCGAGGCGTCATGCGGTGAGATGCAGCTCGATTTCGTTCGCACCACCACCAATTTCATGCTCATCGACGTCGGGGACGGCGCAGCGGTCGCGCAGCGCCTGCTCGAACGCGGCGTGATCATTCGCGCCATGGTCGGCTACGGGTTGCCGCAGTACATCCGCGTCACGTTCGGCATGCCGGAGCAGAACCAACGGTTCGTCGAATCCCTCAGGAAAATAATAAAACACAAACAACAAACAACAAAGCACAAATAACAAAGCACAAATAGCAAATAAATCACAATTAGACCAAAACGGAATTCTCAAACCTGTGTGGTCGTGCACATGCCGGAACCTTCGAAGAAACCATATGATTTGGAAGAACGGACTTACGAATTTGCGCGCGATGTCCGGTTGTGTGTGAAGCACTTGCATGCGATCTGGAGCTTAGACGACGTCCGGCAGGTGATTCGTTCGTCCGGATCCGTCGGTGCAAATTATATTGAGGCGAATGAGGCCTTGAGCAAGAAGGATTTCCTGATGCGCATGCGTATCTGTCGCAAGGAAGCGAAAGAGACAGTATACTGGCTAAGATTATTGCGAGACTTAAATCCCGAAGCGGACATAGAAAGACTTTCCTTGCTGATGAATGAAGCGACTGAATTGAAGAAGATATTTTCGGCAATCATCGAAAAATCAAAGTAGATACAGCGCGCCATTGTTTGCCCTTTTCAGTCTTGATTTTTGTAGTTTTGATGTTGTTATTTATTTGGGATTTATTTTTTTTTGTAATTTGAGATTTCTCCTCATGGATGCCTTCAAAACCCTATCCCAACGCGGCTTCATCTATCAGACCACCGACGACGACGGTTTGCCTGATCGCCTTGCCGGCGACGCAATGTCCTTCTATCTCGGTATCGATCCCACTGCCGACAGCATGCATATCGGTCACCTGCTGCCGTTGATGGCGGCGCGGTGGCTGCAGCGTTTCGGGCACAAGCCGATACTTCTCGTCGGCGGCGGGACAGCCATGATCGGCGACCCGTCAGGGAAGACCGACATGCGCCAGATGCTCGATCGCGCCGAACTGCAGCACAATGCCGCCAGGATCAGTAGCCAGATCGCGCGCTTCATCCACTGCGACGACGCGGTTGTAGGGGACGGCCCTGCCGCTGCCATCGTCGACAACGCCGAATGGCTGATCGACCTGAATTACATCGCGTTTTTGCGCGACATCGGTTGCCATTTCAGCGTCAACCGCATGCTGGCGGCGGAGTCGGTAAAGCTGCGGCTCGATACCGGGCTGTCCTTTCTCGAATTCAACTACATGCTCCTGCAGGCTTACGACTTCTATGTGCTCGCCCGCGACCGCGGGTGCAGCCTGCAGCTCGGCGGTCAGGATCAGTGGGGGAATATCGTTGCCGGTATCGACCTTACGCGGCGGCTGCTCGGGCGTTCGGTGTACGGCATAACTGTGCCGCTGCTGACAGATCGACAGGGGCGTAAGTTTGGCAAGACCGTTGACGGCGCGGTATGGCTGGAGGCAGACAAGACCTCGATCTTCGACTACTACCAATTCTGGCGCAACGTCGAAGACGACGATGTGAAAAAGCTTCTGTTCCTGTTCACAACGCTGCCGGCAGATGAGATCGAACGTCTCGGGGCCCTGGTTGATCCGGAAATCAACCGGGCCAAGGAGATACTTGCCTACGAGGCAACCGCCCTGGCGCATGGCGCCGCGGCTGCGGCGCGCACCTACCTCGCGGCTGCCGGGCGCTTCGGCTTTGCCGACCCGGAGAGCCGCATCGAGACCACCAGCGCCATCGTAGCTATCACCCCGGCGCAGGTCGCGGCCGACCTGCCGACAGTCACATTGTCGCACTCCGACCTTGGCGACGGTATCTGGATTGCGCGTCTCCTGGTTCTGGCGGGTCTGGGCAACAGCAACGGCGCTGCGCGCCGATTGATCAGCGGCGGCGGCGCGTATCTCAACGACCAGCGCATCACCGACGTCGACCTCGAAGTCGGCCCGTCGGACTTCGTCGACGGTGCGCTCCTCCTCCGCGCCGGCAAGAAAAACATCCGTCGCGTCGTGCTCGCCTAACCCTCCCCGTATCGGCTCGCACTCAGTTCGGTCCGCCCTCCATCACTTCGTATTGCGGTCATGACACCCGGTTGGTCATACCGGCCTGGAGGGCGAGCGGCCTCGCGCGACACCGTTCGAAAAGGGGCAGGAAAGCATGTTCTCCAGAGCTCGATAGCGTAGGCTCAAACGTCTGTACAGTTGACTGCCATCATTCTTGCACCGTTTAGCAGGGGTGTATACGGCGTGCCGATAAAATGGACGCTCAACTTTACAGCTCTGTCGAACGCTGGTTGTCGTTTGCTGGGGGATTATGCCTTTTTCCGTTCTTTACGGCTTTGCGTCTCTACCGCGAGATCCATTTCGTAGTGGCTGTAGCCACGGCTCTGTGAGCCGTGCCGTGCCCGCAATCCGAGCCAACGTAAAGTACGGCACGTCTCACAGAGACGTGGCTACACGTTGCCGCTTCCACCAACGTTTGGCGTACAGACTCTTGACGTGTAGCTGCAAGCGACATTGGTTTTGGGGTGTAACGATATTTCTCAAACGCCGAATTGATCTCGCGCAAAACCGTAAGACGCAAAGTCTGTGTGCCGTCCCCTTCATCTTTTCCTATTCGTGACTCCATTCAACTGTAAGACCTTACCCCCGATTGCCGTAGTTCCCTGTATACCTGAAATGCGGACTGGTGTGTACCGGTTTCGCTGTGGCGGTTGAGGGGGCTGCCGACGGGCTTGTTTGGTGCTTGAATTTTTTTCCCGTTGGATTGTTAATTCCCCGCAGGGGTGTTAGATTTTGCCCTTCAAAGATATGTCGTCATCAGGCGTCGAAGTTCTTTTATCTGTGATACTTGTTAAGCCTTTCATGACTTTTGCCAAACAACGGTCAAGTGGTCTGCCCGGGCAGACCTTGTTTTGTACAACCCAATACTCGATGGAGAGTTACTATGAAGAAATCCCTCAGCGGACCCATTTCCAAACTGCGCCGGTGTCTGACGTCACCGGCGTTTTTGCTTCAAATCCCTATCCTATATATACGACGGCATCGTGCCGGACAGCGTAGATTGGATTCTAAGACAATGAAATCTCGATCTGACGTCGCCAATTTGTCCACGCCGCGATTGCTCGCCCCGTTCTTGGCATGTGCTCTATTCCTTGCAGGAAACGCATTTGCCCAGGTAGACGGTGGAACAATATCCGGAACGGTAGACTTTGATATCGAACAGGATCTTCAGCCCCCCAACGGACCATTCCAGGTAAAAGTTGGTGCATTCGCCAGCGAGTCGCTTCAGACGCTTAGCACGGCCATTTCCGGGGCGGGTGCTATGGCCATAATTAGTCAAGGCAACAGCGCGCCGCCCAACACCCTGTCGTTCTTATACACGCTCCCAACCAGTGGCGGGGTTTTTGTGGCAGAGCCGGCTCTAACTGTCTTCATTGCCGCATTTATTGATGAGGACGGCGATAACGTATGGGACGAAGGCGAGCCGCGCAGCCAGATCCTGGAAGTAACAATTACTGATGACAATGATGATGACATGCCGGACGCCGAACTGACCGGCCAAAACCTTGATATCACCGAAGACACCGACAACGATGGTCTCCCCGACTGGTGGGAAGTGGTCTTCTTCAACGACCTCGACGAAATCGCCAGTGGCGATCCGGATAATGACGGTCTGACCAACGCCGAGGAATTGCAGATTACGCTTGATAATTTTACGATAGCTGGTCCCGGCCGTCTGAATCCTGCCAATTTCGACACGGATGCTGACGGTATGGACGACGGCTTTGAAAACGACAACTATGCAAACGGCAACGGGCTGGATGCGACGGTGGACGATGCCGATGGTGACGTTGACAACGACGGCCTGACCAACTTCCAGGAATACCGCGGTGTAGATGCAACCGGACCGAAAGTCGACAATAATGGCGACCTTGTCGCTGAAGACTCGGGCAGCACCGATCAACTCAACCCATTGGACATCGACACAGACAATGACACCCTTATCGACTCGTTCGAAGCAGCATGGTATGACAGCGAAGCGGGCATCGATCCCAACGTAGCCGGCGATCCCGGCGCCGATCCTGACGAGGACGGGCTGTCGAACTATCGGGAGCAGGCACTGCTGAGCGAATTCCGCGAGGGCGGCGCTCTTGACATCTGGACGCTGGGCAGCGTGTCGTTCCCGGATGCGGATACAAATGGGATTCGCGATTTCCCCAATGCTGCGCTGCTGCTGGGATTGTTGCAGGGGGCGACGTTCGACGCCATTCCGGACTCACTCACTGAATTACGTACAACCGGCGGTTCCGCACTGGCTGCCTGGACCGATCCCACCAATGGAACATCATATTCGGAGACCGGTCTGCCGGAAGGTTTCGATACCGACAATGACACACTGCCGGACGGTTGGGAGGTCCAGTTCAATCTCGATCCGAAGAGCGCTGCGGGCGTCAACGGCGCCTTTGGTGATCCGGATGGCGACAATCTTACCAACTTCCAGGAATACACCGGTGAAGACGGCGACCGTGCGGAAACATTGCCCTTTGTCAATGGCACCGGAGACGAAACCAACCCGAACCTCTATAACGCACGTCCGGACACCACCACCTTCGGAACGGGATTGTCGCGAAATCAGACCCTGGGCTCAGCGGCGCCGACTGCAAGTGTCGGCACCCAGCTCGGCGCCGATACTGACGACGACGGCCTCAATGATGACGACGAGATTCAGAATCAGGACAGCAGCCCGGTCCACTCGATGCATCCGTTCGTACGCCGTTCGGCGCAGATCGTTTCGAATGCCGGTATTGTCATTCCGGATCCTGAGCCTGCGGCTGGTTTAGGCTCAGAGAACCGTGAGGATTTGATCGCCCGTGACTGGTCGCTGGAGGCGTGGATTCGCATCGACAGCGGCACGTCACTGACCGGTGCGATCGTCGAGTTTGTCTCCGATCCGTCGGGCAGCGCGCCACGTTTCGCGTACCACCTTGGATTGGAAGCGAATGTGCCGACCGTTAAGTTCGAGACACTCGGCGGGGAGCTGTACCAGGTGACCGGAAACGAACTTGAAGTCGACCAGTGGGTGCATCTCGCCGGCGTCTGGAACCACAGCAACAACCAGCTTGCCCTGTATGTCGACGGCTTTCTCGCCCAGGAGCAGCGTGTTTTCGAAGAATCTGTATCCGGTACTGGAATCGGCGGTGTCGCGAATTCGCCGGTAATCGCTCTGGACGGCGGCGTCGGCGACGGC
>JAJFLQ010000192.1 GCA_021772615.1 Verrucomicrobiota bacterium
CGACCGAACGCCGCGTCGCATTTCGGACACAGAGGACTGTGTCCCTCCAGATAAGCTCAGGTCGGATGTGTCTTGGAGGGTCGCAGTCCCCTGCGACCGCACGCCGTATTGTCACCAACGGTGTTTAGAATTGGCAATTGCGGCAATTCGAGATTGTGGCCTAATTCTGGTTTGATCCTAATGATTTGGAATTTCCTGTTCGAAAGCCTTTTCGAACAGGGGTTAACTCCCGCTCACGAACTTGGTCCCCTCATCTCGGAAGCACGAATCCTGGTGGATCCCCATCTTCTTCCTTGCATTTGTCCATCGTTTCGCGACAGTATGTGAAGAGTCGCCAAGCAGCAACTCAGAGGAACATTCATACTCAGAAGCAGGCAATCACTGAGCGGACGCAATTGCCGTTATGCAGGCGGCGAGCAATACAACCATTAACCCGGATTTGCGTGAAACGGGCAGGCGGGAATTCTAATAGGAGAATATCATGACCTCGAAAATCTTGATAGGCGTCACCGTATTGATGGCAGTATTTTTAGTGGTCTCGGCCGGAACAGGGGCACGAACCAAGGGACAGTTGAAAGCAGTCGAACAGGAGTTGGCGGATCTCAGGGCGACGAACGTCGACCTGAAGAAGAAATTGAACGATCGCGATACCGAACTGAAGGTATTACACGAAGAAAAGGCAAAATTGAAGGACGCCGTAGATTCCGTGCGCTCTGAGAATAGCAGGAAAATTGCGGAAATTGAATCCCGTTTCCGCAATCAGTTGCAGCAAATGGAAGTGCAAATCACCCGGAAGAACGACGCGCTCACTCTGGAAATCGATAACCGTGTTCTGTTCGACTCAGGTAAGGTTGTCATAAAACCAGACGGACAGGAGATATTGAACAAAATCGCCGAGACCATTAATACATCCGATCAATTCGCGCTGCGCATAGAAGGACACACGGACGACGTCCCGACCCAGCACAGCTTTGACAGCAACTGGGAATTGTCAACGGCTCGAGCCTGTTCCGCGATCCGATATTTGATCAACGACGGCGCCGTGTCAGGTTATCTTCTGGCTGCGGTTGGATATGGCGACACCCGTCCCCTTGTGCCCAATGTTGATGACGAATCCAGAGCACAAAATCGGCGAATCGAGGTGATAGTCGTCCCTCGAAACCAATCCCCGTTTCCTGCGACGGCGCCAGAACCCGCGGACGCAGAATAGTTCTAGCAGCAAGAGACGACGGGCGGAAACGACTGCAGCACCGCACAACGACACGTCTCGGCTGAAGCCTAAACCGATCTTTCGGTCGGTAGACGCGGCGACGAAAGCACGCTCCGAACTGCCGCTAGGCCACGGGGAACGCAACTCAATCAAGCCTGGAAGGCGATTCCTATCTCATGCCAAAAGATCCCATATGCGGTATGTCCGTCGATGAATCGACGGCGTACACGGTAACAAAAGATGGCGTCGTCTATTACTTCTGCTGTCAACATTGCCTGGAAAAATTTCGCGGCGGCGCCGTACCCAAGTCGTCTGCTGCCGGCCATGCTCCGTCTCGCGGGGCCCACATGCCGCAACAGTATACCTGCCCCATGCACCCGGAGATTCTTCAGGATCATCCCGGTGATTGCCCGAAATGCGGTATGCCGCTCGATACTCTTGTAACGTCAGCCGATGCAGACCCTCATGAGGATGCGCGCATCGCCGACCTGACCAGGCGTTTTTGGCTCGGCGCAATCTTGACGGCGCCCGTGTTGGTGCTGGCAATGGGAGATATGATTCCCGGTGTAAAGCTGAATGACATGCTGTCACGCCGGCTATCCGGATGGGTCCAGTTCGTGCTCAGCACCCCGGTCATAATCTGGGCCGGCGGTAGTTTTTTCTCGAAGGCGTGGCGGTCGATAGTCAATCGCCAACTCAATATGTTTACGCTGATCGCCACCGGCGTCGGAGCCGCCTACGTCTACAGTGTCGTCGTCGTTCTCTTCCCGGGAATCATCCCGGACACGTTCTTTCACCAGGGCAATCCCGGCCTGTACTTCGAATCGGGTGCGGTGATCACGGTGCTCGTACTGCTGGGACAGCTCTTGGAGGCGAGGGCGCATCAACGGACGGGTGATGCCATTCGGGGCTTGATGGATCTGGCCGCAAAGACGGCACATCGCATGCGCGACGGCGTCGAGACGGAGATCGCGGTCGACGACATTGTCGTCGGCGACCTGCTGCGTGTGCGGCCAGGGGAAAAAATACCCGTAGACGGCGCCGTCGTCGAAGGATCCAGCAGCATCGACGAATCCATGATCACCGGCGAACCGATGCCGATACAAAAGCGGCAAGGCGCTACCGTTATCGGCGCCACGATCAACCAAACCGGCGCCTTCGTAATGGAGGCCAAGCAGGTCGGCACGGAGACGATGCTTTCACAGATCATCCGCATGGTCGCCGACGCGCAGCGGAGCCGTGCGCCGATTCAACGCCTGGCTGATTCCGTTGCCGGCTACTTTGTGCCCGTCGTCGTCGTCATTGCCGCGATCACGTTTATCATTTGGGCATTGTGGGGGCCGCAACCGGCACTTGCATATGCATTCGCCAACGCTATTTCGGTACTGATCATTGCCTGTCCCTGCGCCTTGGGGTTGGCGACGCCGATCTCGGTTATGGTGGGCGTCGGCAGAGCGGCGCAAGCCGGCATTCTCGTCCGCGATGCCGTGGCAATAGAGAATGCCGAAAAAATAACCCATCTCGTGACCGATAAAACCGGAACATTGACCGTTGGGAAACCGCACCTGGCCGTGTGTGTCCCGGCGGAAGGTCGGGAGGAAAACACGCTCTTACAGATCGCGGCATCGCTGGAACAGCACAGCGAGCATCCGCTGGCGCAGGCTGTAGTGAACGGTGCAGAAACGGCGAACGCGAAACTGCTGTCCGTCGCTGATTTCGCTTCCACTGTCGGCGGCGGGATTTCCGGGACGATAAACGGTCAGCACGTACGCGTGGGCAAGATGAAATTTGTTCTGGAAAACGGCGCAGCAATCCCGGAAGCGATGCAGAACGCGGCCATCGCCTTGCAGGAAAAATCGCAAACCGTCGTTTGGATCGCAATTGACAACCAGGCAGCCGGCATCCTCGGGATATCAGATACGATCAAGGATACTACACCGGCGGCGATCAAGCGCCTGCATGATCTGGGACTCAAGATCATTATGCTCACCGGGGATAACCGACATACCGCCGAGTCCGTGGCGCGCGAGCTTGGCATCGACGACTTTGTGGCCGAAGTCAGTCCCCGGGAAAAACACGAGTACATCAAGAAGCTCAGGACCGAAGGCGGCGTTGTCGCGATGGCCGGAGACGGCATAAACGACGCTCCGGCGCTGGCCGAGGCCGACGTCGGCATCGCCATGGGGACCGGAACCGATATTGCCATCGACAGCGCGGCGATCACGCTTGTGAAAGGCAATCTTGAGGGCGTGGCGAATGCCATCGGCTTGAGTCGTGCCGTGATGACAAACATCCGTCAAAACCTGTTTTTTGCCTTCATTTACAACGCCTTCGGCGTTCCGATTGCCGCAGGTCTTCTGTATCCAGTCACCGGAACCTTGCTGAGCCCCATGATCGCCGGCGCGGCTATGAGTTTCAGCTCGCTCTCCGTGATCGCTAACGCATTGCGACTCAAAAACGCATCTCTGAATTAAGCGTATGGTAAATGACGTTTTGTAACGGTGAAGACCGCCGTTTTTTTGCTGAAAAATCGTCGTACAGTACCATCTGTTCGCATGCTCGCTCGCCGCGATGAATCTAATGGATCAGCATCAATGCCTATAAGTCTATCAGCGTTGGATATTGCACTACACAGCAACCATCCAGGGTTTTACGACAGCCTGGCCCCGGGCACCACCAGTTCCTTGATCGTGGGGGATATATCAGCGCTTTATCGTTGGAAAAATGGCCAGGCGCGCGAGGTGGATTTGTTAGACGGTTACACGTTCCCAAGTCTTGAACAAGCCCACGATTATCGGAACACTTTGTCATCTGTGACGATTGCACAGAGGCTTGCCATGCGGATCTTTTGCCGGAGGCCAATGCGCTCAATTCCATTGCTCTATGACATCTGTGGTGACGGTTTCTTTTACGACCTCCTGAATCCGTGAAAAATATTGCAGATCGTCAAGGCCAGTGGAACTGGCTGGAATTTTGTTGCGAACACTGGTCAAATTGAGATTGTAACCCGAGCGCGACGCGTGGCATCAGTCCTGATGTGGTTCAATAGAGCGTCAAC
>JAJFLQ010000193.1 GCA_021772615.1 Verrucomicrobiota bacterium
AGTCAGACGGTTCCAGTTATGCCCGGCCTTTCGGCCCAGCCGATTGCTCCGCAATCGCCCGGGACCCCCTCAGGCCTACGTTTCAACCAGTGGTCCCCTTTTCGGTGATAATTGTGGTTCCCTTTTGCTTGAAAATTTCCAACACGCGAATGGCAAGTCACATAGCCATCCTGGGTGCCTGTGTAGAGCGCGACGGCTACAGTGAGGATGGCTGTGCAATCTTACTGCGGTCACAATTCGAATATGCACCCCCATTGTAGCCTCAGCGGATGTGCAGTACAGTTATACATCATACCCGGCAGCTTCTTGGCTGCCAAACAAACAGCCAGTCGAAGCGACTAACTTTCGGCGTTCCAGTCTATACTCCGTCACAATCGGAGAAACCTCCTATCATGTCAGTTGCAGCAAGCGTCATCGCGAATCAAGTAAATCCGTTGGTGGATCAATATCGTACACAGTGTCTATGGTTCATCCGACCCGATTACTACCCGACCAATCCGGTACAGGCGATACGTATTCTCGAAGCCATCGAGTCGCATGCCGACAGAGAAGGTTACGTCAAAGCGAAACAAATCAGAAAATGGCTCTTACACCATTTCAAAAACGAATCTGCGGGATAATATCGCAGTCGCGGGTTGCCGACGGCGAGGCCTATGTAGCCGGAGGTCTGCGTTAAACGAAATCCTGAACGCACCGCGGTTGTCGGCCGACGTCGATTTGTTTCACGATACCGAGGAGGCGTTGTTTGCGACCTGGAATTCAGATCGAAAACTACTGGTCGACAGCGGTCTTGAGTTGACAATTATTCGCGAGCGCACGTCATTTATTGAAGCCTCCGTGACATGCGGTTCCGAGTTTACCAAACTACAATGGACACGCGACAGTGCCTTTCGTTTTTTTCCGTTGGTTGAGAATCCCGAATTTGGTTTAACGCTGCATCCCGTAGATCTTGCTACCAATAAGGTGCTTGCGTTGATTGGCCGCACGGAAGCCAGAGATTGGATCGACGTGGTGACGTGCCACGAGCGGCTCCAGCGGCTTGGCTATCTTGCCTGGGCGGCTTGTGGAAAAGATCCCGGATTCGGCCCAAAAATGATACTGGAAGAGGCGTCCCGCACCTGTCGGTATACGGAAGATGATATCGCTTTGCTGCAATTTCAGCAAGAACGGCCATCAGCGCGTGCACTGTCTGTCAGCTGGCACGCCATGCTAAAAGACGCCCACGAACTCATTGAGGCAATGCCGGAAACGGAGGCCGGAAAATGCGTGTTGACAACGCGTCTGGAACTGTTCAACGGCGACTACACAGCGTTGATCGATGACTTGCGACACGAACGCGTGCGCTTTCATGCGGGGCATATTCGGGGATCGCTTCCCCTGCCGTGCGACTGACAATGTTTTCAGCTGCAATTCGTTACACAGCAAATCGCAATCACATATTCCGCATTCCGAAATTCTGTAGGGCGTATGTCCCCAGCCGCCGGTCCTCTACGCACCGATCCCGTTGGAGGCCGGATGGCCTCAGCCGCCGGTTTTGCCGAGCGGCAACGCCGCTCTTTGGAGTGCGGCGGCTGGACGCCGCTTTAGAACGGCACGACGTGCCGACACGTTCGAGCAAGATCGTACCAGGAAGTGGAAATGCCCAGCCCATGACATGGGTCGCGGTAGCCCGCCAGCAGGCTGACCAGGCGTCTCGCCTCCGGCGAGTTTCAAAGCGGCAACCAGCCGCTGCACTCCACAGCGCTTCGCGCAGACGCCCTTTTGGGGGGATGCGGTATGTCCCTTACTATCTCCAAGCTGTCGCTTCATCTTTGGAGATCGAGCGGCGGTGCGAGCCGATGCCTCACGATGCGGATGCTCGGATTTTCAATGTCCGCCGGCCTATTTCGCCACGTCGGCCTGAATTCAATGGAACAAAATATTATCTTCCAACGTCCTAATGTATTATATATGTTGCAACATATAATGTTTTAACGTAAAAATATCTCGGCGTGTGTCCGCCGACAAAAAATAAGGAGCGATATCATGTTAAACGTACGTAAGGCGCGCGATCGCGGCCATGCAGATTATGGATGGCTGAATGCATATCACACGTTTTCGTTCGCGGGTTATCAGGATCCGGATCATATGAGGTTCGGTTCACTTCGCGTGATGAATGAGGACCGCATAGCCGCCGGTCGCGGATTCGATCGACACGGGCATCGAAATATGGAGATCATCACGTATGTCCTGGAAGGTTCGCTCGAACACAAGGACAGCATGGGCAATGGATCTGTTCTCTTGCCCGGTAAGCTCCAGCGTATGACCGCAGGCAGCGGAGTCGAACACAGCGAATGCAATGCGTCGCCGACGGATGAACTGCATCTGTATCAGATCTGGATACATCCGGATCGGAAGGGGCTGGAGCCGGGTTACGAGGAACGGTCGTTTGTGACCGCCGACAAACACAACCGACTATGCGCCGTTGCATCGCCGGACGCCGGGAATGGTGCGATGCGAATTCATCAGGACGTCGCGATCTACATCGGTGAACTAAGCGGCGGCCATACCATGAGTCACGTCCTCGAACCAAAACGGCGGGCATGGCTGCAGGTTGTTCGCGGTGCATGTGATGTGCACGGTGTGCCGCTGAGCGCCGGCGACGGTCTTGCGGTCACGGACGAGTCGCAATTGGATATAACGGCTGCGGCGCCCGCCGAGGTCATGCTCTTTGACCTCGCCTGAGTCGTGGCGCTCTCGGCGTCATGGGCATGCCCATGACGCCGAACGTGCGGCTGCAGACATTCGGGGTGGATTGTGCGAAACCCGGCTTGTAATGTATCCGAATAAATCAGAAAACGAACAGCGACTGGAGAGGAACGAGACAATGGCAACACCAAAAAGCATCACTACGGAAGACCTCGCTGTCTGGCGCACGCCCGAACGGGATCTCGTTGTAATCGACGTTCTGCCCGAGCCGTATTTTCGCGCGAAACGTATTCGGGACGCTATCAATGCGTGCGTCTACGAAGTTGCGTTTCTGGACAACGTGCGCGAGCAGGTCCCCAGCCCGGACGCGGAGATTGTCGTATACAGCGCCGGGCAAGGCTGCCAGGCTGCTCGCGTTGCCGCGGAGCGGCTGGCGGCGATTGGCTACCGAAACATTGCTGTGCTCGACGGAGGGCTTGACGCCTGGACAAAGAACGGCGGGGACACGGACGGTGACGATCCTGATTTCTGGGATGCAGAGCCAGGAATTGTGTCCGGAGATGACGCAACATATCACGCCGATCCGACGAATAGTGTCCTGAAATGGGCCGGGCGAAATGTCAACAGCACCCACACCGGTACGGCGCCTGTCACGGAGGGTGCAATAGAAGTCCGAAAGCGTATCGTAACCAACGGTCGATTCACAATCGATATGACGGGCATGGCGTGTGACGACATTACGGACGAAACATACAACAAGCTGTTAATTGACCATCTGAAATCAGACGATTTCTTCGCTGTCGCGGTGTATCCACAGGTTGTATTCGAGATCTCAAGAACGGATGCCATCCCTTCCTCGGCGCCGGGAAGCCCGAACATAACAGTGACTGGAGCGCTTTCGATTCGGGATATTACGAAAACCATTGCGTTCCCGGCGATCATCTGCGCCGTCCCGGATGGAGGGTTGCGGTTCCTCGCTGAAATCGAGATTGATCGAACAGTGTGGAACGTCTGCTACGGTTCCGGCAAGTTGTTTCGCAAGCTCGGCATGCACCTTGTCAACGACATGGTCAGTATTGCATTCCGCATCACAGCCAATCGACTTTGAGGCTGTGCGGAAATAACGTTGAGAATCCGTCACCGAAATGAATAGGCACGAAAAATATCAGATATGGCGTGAAATGCTTCTTGTAAAATCCTGGCAATGGATACCGGGCGTGTGAATTGACTTCACGGATTTGTACGATATCTTGACGACGGTTACCAAACAAGCCCCCTATATGGGAGGTGCACGTGCACAGACGATCTATGTTAAAACGTATACTTTCTGCTTTCACCTTTTCCGCAACCCTCTCATTCGCGCAGATCGCTACCGACGGGACCATTGGGCCGGCTTCGACCTTGTCCGGGCCGGATTTTGCGATCGGCGCCGACCTCGGTTCGATCCACGGCGCCAATCTCTTCCACAGCTTCAGTCAGTTCAATATCAATACCGGCGAGAGCGCCACGTTTTCCGGTCCTGCATCGATCAACAACGTTCTCAGCCGCGTGACCGGCGGCAACGCATCGACGATAGACGGGCCGCTGCGTTCGACGATCGACGGCGCCAATGTTTACCTGCTCAATCCGGCCGGCGTGGTCATGGGGCCGAACGCGCAGATTGATGTCGGCGGCGCGTTTGCCGTGTCGACAGCCGACCATATTCGTCTCGGCAACAACGGCCGCTTCGACGCTGCTAATCCTGCTGCAAGTTTATTGAATGCCGAAGCCGTCGAGGCCTTCGGTTTCGTTCGCGACGATCCCGCTTCGGTCTCGATCAACGGCAGCGTCATCACTGCGGATCCGGGGCGGGACATCACGTTTGTTGCCGGCGACATTACGGTCGATGGCGCCTCGCTTGCAAGCGAGGGCGGCGATGTGAGCCTGATCGGAATCGCGTCGTCCGGCGAGGTGACGGTTGATTCGTCCGGCGGCAACGGGTCGCCGGACGTTCAGGCATTTTCTTCATTCGGCAACGTCGAGATTCGCAATAACACGGCGATCACCACCGACGGTGACGGCGGCGGTCGATTCTTTGTGCGCGGGGCCGATGTCGCTATCACGGACAGCGACGTTTCGGCACGGACGCTCGGCGTCGCCGACGGCCGCGGCGTGAATGTCGCCGCGGCCGGGCAGTTCCGCCTGGTCCGCTCGCGGATCGACACGAGCACGGAACACGAGGGCGCAGCCGGTGACATTGGAATCATCGCGGCGTCCATGGTACTCGATGTACGCGACGCTGGTATCGAAGCAGGACTATTCGCGGACTCACGCGCCGAACCGATCGACACCGGCGTCGCAAACATCAGCCTGACCCTCGACATCACGCATACCTTCGACGGCGACCTCACAACAACACTGAGCAGCCCGCAGGGTACCGAAATTATACTTTTTTCCGATGTCGGCGGCAGCGGAGCTAATTTCGAATCCACCACCTTAACCGACGAGGCCGACACCGAAATCAGCTCAGGTTCCGCGCCGTTTACCGGTACATTCCGGCCCGAAGAATCGTTCGCCGCCTTTGCAAACGAGGCCGCAAGCGGTACCTGGACGTTGTCGGTAGCAGACAATGCGGGAGGCGACGATGGCACGCTGGACGCGTGGTCATTGACGATCGGCGGTATGGCGTTTTCCGCAGGTGATCTGCCGCAGGACATCTCCGATACGCTCCCCGCGGCCTCTTCGGAAATCGTGTTCGATGCGCCCGGTCTGGAGATTGATCTCGAGGGCGACCTTATTCCCGGTGTCTCAGGCGCGATCAGCCTGTCCGCGGATACGATCGACGTTCTTGGAGATTTGCAGATTTCCGCCGGCGCTACCGTCGCGGAAAACGTCGGCACGCCCACGGTCACTGCTACGAGCCTATCCGCGGGAGGTTTCGACGCATTTACCGAGATCGATGACAGCGGCCGCGTTCAGTTCTTGGAGATCTTTGAGAACGTTGTGTTCGACGGGTCGCTGGGTGATGCCCTTTCACTGCGCGGGCCTGCCTACACGATCTCGGCGGATCTCGGCGAGCTGGTCGGAAGCAATTTGTTCCACAGCTTCGCCCGATTCGAACTGGCCGCCCACGAAACGGCGAGTTTCAGCGGGCCCGGCAGCGTTGTGAACATCGTTTCGCGCGTCACCGGGAACACCATATCCGAGATTGACGGCGTGATCCGGTCTGAGATCGACGGCGCCAATGTGTTTCTGCTCAATCCTGCCGGGATCATGTTTGGCCCCAACGGCTCGGTCGATATCAGCGGGGCGCTCAGCGTGAGTACCGCCGATTACATTGGATTCGACGATGGCGGCCGCTTCGACACGTCGCTGGCCGGCACGACGAATGTCACCGACGGAGAGCCGGCGGCATTCGGCTTTGTCGCTGCACAACCGGCGCCGCTCGCCATTGACGGCACAACGATCACGCTGACAGATGATCGCCGATTTACCGCTGTTGCCGGAAACATCGCGATCACCGGCGGCAGTATCTCGACCGGCGGGGGCGCGCTGGCGCTGGTCAGTGTCGCCTCGCCGGGAGAAGTCACGGCTGAGATCGCCGATCCCGACGCCATCACGGATACGCAGGGTTTCGCGGCACTGGGAATCATCGACATCACCGCGGCGTCAATGCTGGATACCAGCGGTGAGGGCGGCGGCCGCGTCCTGCTGCGCGGCCATGATGTGGCCGTGGAGGATTCGACACTGTCGTCGCGCACCACCGGTGATCGCGACGGCGGCGGTGTCGGGATCGACGCCGGCGGCAGGTTCAGTCTCGGTCGCGGCGTCATCGATACGCGCACAGCACGTAACGGCAACGGCGGCGCCGTTGCGATCGCCGCCGGCAGCGTCCTGCTGGACGCACGCAACGCGGTCGGCGACGTCGGGATATTCGTCGATTCGACAGCCGAACCGCAGGACGCCGGTTTCGCCAACCTGACGTTAACCCTTGATATTACACATACGTGGGTATCCGACCTCGAAGCAACGCTTGCAAGCCCTGGAGGAGCGCAGGTTCTGCTCTTCTCCGACGTTGGCGACAGTGACGATGATTTCACTGATACCACATTCAGCGATGCCGCTACGGACTCGATTAATGATGGATCTGCGCCGTTCACCGGCACCTTCCGACCCGACGAATCGTTCGCCGCATTAAACGGTGAAGTCGCCAGCGGAACGTGGACCCTCACAATCGAAGACCTGTTTGACGGTGACGACGGTACGCTTAATTCCTGGGGACTGAACATCGGCGGCAACGCATTTGCCGGCACCGACATTCCTGCCGACATTTCCAATGACATCGACCCAACCACGTCGAGCCTCGTGATCGACGCACCCGGGCTGCACGTCGAGGCGGCGGCCGGTATTATTCCGGGACGTGCCGGCGACATCACCGTGACGACCCCGGCGCTGGAGGTATTCGGCGACGTCGCATTGACGGCTGCAGCGACAACGTCCGGGAATGAAGGATCGATCGCCATCTTTGCTGATACGATTACAAACAACGACGTCGAGTCTGTGTTTCGTTCAGATTCCAACGGCGGCGGCCGGTTCATCGAAGTATTGCATAATATAGCGTTCGACGGCACGACGGGCGAAACGCCAATCTTATCCGGCCCGGATTACGAGATTCGGGCCGAATTCGGTCGCATTTTCGGGAACAATCTTTTTCACAGTTTTTCCCAATTCGACCTGGCCGCCGATGAAATCGCGACTTTTGTGGATTTGAATGGCATCAGTCAAATATTCGCCCGGGTGACCGGAGGCAATGGGTCTTTGATCGACGGATCGATTTCACTGGCAGCAAGCGGCGTCGATCTAACGTTGCTGAACCCAAACGGAATCCTGTTTAGCCAAAACTCTAACCTGTCCCTAACCGGAGCCCTTTATGTTTCTACCGCGGACTACATACGCTTCGAAGACAATACGCAGTTTTCTGCAACGGAACCCGGGGCGCCAATGAGTGCCGGGATGCCCGTTGCATTTGGGTTTACGCAGCAACCGGGGGAAATTCTTGTCGACGGCTCCATGATATCACCGAATTTTCAATCTGGTACCGCACATTTTGTCGGCGGCGATATCACCGTGACCAATTTCGCTCAGGTGAACGCGCTATCTCTGGTGTCGTTTGCCGACTTGGGTGAGGTGCGTATCGAGGACAACGGTTTTTCATTACCCACAGGATCACAGAGAGGATCTATCACAATCGACGAAGGCTCTGAAATCCTGTCAACGATCGAGGAATCGGTAATAACTCTGAACGGTGATCGCGTTGTGATCGACAACGCTGCGGTTGATGTTCGGGCCGGGAGCATTTCGGTCGAAGCGAACGAATTATTTATGTCGAACGGCGCACGACTGATAAACCGCACCGACGCGTTTACGCAATCACCCTCCGGAGCAACCATGGTTAATGCCGGAATTATTGAGATATCCGGGGAATCCGACGAAGGTGTATCCGGTATCTTCGCAACATCCGATTCAGCCGTGGTGCGGGCAGGTGATATTATTATGAATGCAGGCTTTCTGACCGTTCTTGGCGGCGCACGTATTGAAGCAAGCACGTCCGGAAACAGCGACGCCGGTAATATACACATCAATGTGATGGAAACGATCATTCTTGACGGGGGATCAAGTGGACACATGCAAGCTACCGAAATCTCATCGAACACGTCGCACAGCTCTTCCGAAAACGGAGGCAATGCCGGCCAGATAATTATCAATGCGAGAAATATGCAATTGATCGACGGCGGTGCGGTTGTAACCACAACGTTTGGAAGTGGCGACGGCGGCCTGATCACTGTCGACATTGATGAGACTTTGGAAATCATCGGAGAATTCCTATTCACCGAAGAAAGCAGCGGTTTTTATTCCAACGCGCAGGTACCCGATACCGGTCTGCTTGGCGATGCCGGCATGATTGATATACACGCCAACAATCTGTTTATGGAGGATACCGGAATTATCGCCAGTAATACCGATGGCCGGGGCGATGCCGGTGATATCGCCATTCGTGTTGCTGAATCGATGGTTCTGGATAATAGTTTCGTCGATACGGAGTCGGAGCTACCGGGAACAATCGGTAACGCTGGAACAATTGAGATCGACGCACGCAATTTGACCTTGCAGAACCATTCGTCTGTCTTCAACAATACGTTCAGCAATGGCGACGCCGGCAGTATTGCTATCAATGTTGACAATCATGTTGTCTTAACCGGCGCCAGTACAATAAGTTCAGCATCGAGGAGTGCGGGCAATGCCGGAAATGCGGGAAGAATCGAGATCGGAAGTCGCGAAAATCCGGTCCTTGAACTGAGATTGAGCGGCGATTCAGCGATTGACACCGAAGCGTTTAGCGCCGGCGGCGGTCAGATTTCTATCTATGCACAGGCGCTGGTGTACCTGCTCGACAGCCGCATCACGACCAGCGTGGCAGACGGATTCGGATTTGGCGGCGACATTGTCATCGATCCCATTAACGTCATTCTGAACAACAGTCAGATCCTTGCTCAGGCCTTTGCCGGCGACGGTGGCGCCATAACGATCATTGCCGACAACTTTATTCAGTCGAACAACAGCCTCGTCGATGCCACGTCCGCGCGGGGGAATAACGGCACGATCGAAATCATCGCGCCGGAAACGGATATCAACGCCGATTTGGTGCCGCTGCTTGGTGATTTTCTTGATGCCGCATCCTGGGCAATTGAGCGCTGCTCGGCGCGGCTTGGTGGGAGTGCGAGCAGCTTGACAGTCGCTGGACTGGGTGGTGTCCCGACAGGGCTCGACGACCTACAGTCGAATCTGGGATTGATTGGATTTGATATTAATATGGACGACATGGAAAGCGGAGCCGGGGTACGGCGGATTCGAGAATTGCCCGATATCGGCGCGATCGAAGTTGTGCGGGATTCAGGGTGTCAGGGGTGTGAGTAGCATAGATCGCCGCTTGGCGGGATCTGTGCAATACAAAACGTAAATACGAAGCGTAAAGAAAAAAATGCACAGATCCCGCCAAGCGGCGATCTATGCTACGAGGAACATGAAAAGTACACCAATAAATAATTCGTTCATCATCGCAGCTATCGTCGCGGCAGCACTGTCTGTGGGTACTTTGGTCGCGGTAGGCGACGACGCTTCGAGCTCAGATCCACCACCTTCGGAACGACGTATCACGTATATCCCACCGCACGCGGATGCCCCCGTCCGTCGTCGCGAAGCGGGCCTGAGTGAAGAGGAGAAAAAACAACTGGGCGGCGCATCCGGCAGCGGCACACGCGGCGCTGCCAGAGGTGCGGCACGCGGCGCGGCTAGAGGTGCGGCACGTGGCGCTGCCAGAGGTGCGGCACGCGGCGCGGCTAGAGGTGCGGCACGCGGCGCAGCCAGAGGTGCGGCACGCGGCGCAGCCAGAGGTGCGGCACGCGGCGCAGCGCGTGGGGGGGCGCGCGGAGTCGCACGGGGCGCGGCGCGCGGTGTCGATCGGGGCGCGGAGCGCGG
>JAJFLQ010000194.1 GCA_021772615.1 Verrucomicrobiota bacterium
CCGGTCTGAGTCAGCGTATATGTCAATTCATCTTCGGGGTTCTCATCCGTCGCCTTTCCTCCAGGAGGGTTGACGCAGAAATACTCGCCGATCTCACGATTGGTGATGACTTGCGTCGTTTGCGGCCATACAGGACATTCCTGACCTTGCTCAGGCAATACCGGCACCTCGAATGTCGCCGTATCGGTGCATGTGCCGTCGCTTACCGTGATTTCATAGAGATACGTGCCCGCCGCCGTGGGCGTCCCGGCAATCTGGTTGTGATTCGTCCAGTAGAGGAAATCACCGCCATCGGTCAGCGACGTGACCGAGAATTCGAGATCGTCGGAATCATCGACCTCGATCCACGTGCATGCATTCGGCAGGTTGACGCAAAAGTACTGGTTCACTTCCTTGTCCGGAATGACATCGCAGGACGCAAGTTTCCAGACTGGGCAGTTGTTACCCGTGTCTGCCTCGACAAAAAGCTTGATTGTGGTCGTATCGGATTCGCAGCCGTCCGTCGCTGTCAGGGTAAATGCGTTCCAATGGCCGCCGGCTGAGGCCGGCGGCGTACCGGTGACAAAGAATCGTGTGTGGCTCGCATTCGGATAGCAGGAAAGCCAGGTGTCCGGCGACAGGGTGTATGTAAGGTCATAGCCGGACGGATAGCTCGCGACCAATGGGTCGTAACGCTTGGTTGATTCCTCGCCGACCTGGAACGAGCCGACCACATTAAAAGTATCGGCACTGAATGTCGGTGCCTGGTAGGGATTGGGCAGCGCCGGATTATCGCAGCCGCTTGTGGCCGACGGCAGCACGGTGACCGTGACTGTCGCCGCGGCGGAATCGACGCTGCCGTCGTTGACGACATAAGTGAATGTGGTGACGCCGTCAAAGCCCGCATTGGGCGTAAACGACACCATGCCGTCGACGACGCTTGCGGACCCCGATGCGGACGACGTGTCGATCGAACCGATGGTGATGGTATCTCCGTTGTCGTCGTTGTCGTTTACCAACACATCGATCGTTACGCTTTGCTCGAATGCCGTTTCGGCGCTGTCATCGGCGGCGACCGGCGGTGTATTTACATCGTTCACGGTGATCGTGACCGTGGCGACGCCGCTGACGTCCTTGCTGTCGGTTACCCGATAGGTGAATGTATCCGTACCGCTCCATCCGTTCGGCGGGGCATACGTAAAGGACCCGGATTCGAACACCTGTATGTCGCCATTCACCGGTTCCGTCAAGCTGCCCATGTCCACCTGCAATATGTCGGTCTCATCCATGTCCTGATCGTTGCTCAAAATGCCGGGTGCGTTCAGCATTAGGGGTACATTCTCGTCGGTTACATATGTATCCGCGTTCGCAATCGGCGCCTGGTTGCCGGTGTACGAAAACGTCGCCTTGATGTCGTGATGCACCTCGCCGACGTCCTGGAAGGTATAACTGGTTACCGCGCCGACGGACTCGCCGTCAACCAGGACGTCCGCGACCGCCCAGCTCTCGTCCGGTATAATCGCAAACGTACGACTGCCGTTCTTAAGCGCGAGGACCGAACCGCTGGGTGAGATGATGCCGCCTTCGAAGGTGTCATTGGTATTGCCGGGGCCGGGAAGCGCCATGATCAGGACCGAGCATGTTTCATCCATAACGAATGTTTCCCAATTCACACCGGGATCCGAGTCGTTCGTTCGGCTGAATGTCTTGCCCTGTGTTATCCAGTTTCCCTTGCCGTCCCAACGGCCTTCCATCTGGTTGAGGTCGGTAAACCTCGTTGACGTGCCGTCTGTCCAATAGTAAGTAAGATCCAGAATCGCTTCGCTTGCATCGTCTTCTGATTGCGCAATTTCGTAGTACGGGCAGCATCGCGTAATGTCGAATTCCGGAATTTCCACCGAAGGATATGGTTCGGCAGTGCCAACACAAGGGCTGGCGGAGGTCTGTACCGTTCCGCTTGGGGACTTATAGACCTCGAGGCAGAAAACCTCTTTCTGTCGGATATCATAGGGCTTCTCTGCCGCCCAGCTAACTTCGACACACAGCGTGGCCTTGGCGGAGCCGTCTTCGAATTGCTCGAAGGCCGACTTCCACATCCGCAGCACGGCGCCGAACTCGACAAACGTTTCGCCGTCCGAACCGGTACCCAGTTGCTCAAGCAGGAAGATCCCGGTGCCGTGCGTCGACGGGTCAAATGTTTCGTCGACTGTGGATGCCGGGAACTTGATGTTCACATGTGTGCTGCCGATCAGCGAACTGCTGCTCCACGTCAGCTGCGTATCATTGGCGGACGGTTTAGCATCGGGAAATGCCTCCAGGTAAGACCAGTCTTCGTTAATCTTGCTGGCATTGAAATGCAGAAACTGCTCGGCAGCGTCGACCGCCATGCCCGTACCCATTGCGCCCTTATGCTGATCCAGCCCGACAGGCAGGATCCCGATCAGTCCGACGATGCCCAGAACCACGACCACCAGTGCCAGCACGATTTCAAGCATCGTGATGCGAAACTGCTCTATGGGTTTCCTGAATCTTTGATTAATGGTATTGCTCATTTTACGTTCTCGTGTTGAACCTCGTTGAGATGTGTGCCTCGCTATTAAGCTCGGCGATACGGATAATTGCGCGAGTAGCAGATGCGCGTGCATGCCCGGCAAATCGTATCGTGAGTCCTACATAAAATACGCCAATCCGGACCGGTATAACGCAGGTCTGGGCTGGTTAAACAGCCTCGGGAACTATGCTTCACCTCCTCTTGTTAACAATGTTTTTTGTGATTTCAGCTGCACGCTTCGTACGTGTCGATGCGATGCACACAGCATTTTATCGGCCAAAAGCGTTTTCCAGATCACAACATGCTATATGGAAGTATAATGCGGGGAAGAAAAGTGAAGGATATTACAGTTTGGTTTCGAAATAATACCACTGAATGATTGCCGAAGGCATTAAGGCAATACTTCATTGGGGCGTTTTGGTCTATTATTGATACTGCTCCTTTGTGCGAGTGGTATGCGCTGGGAGTGCGATAGTTGATTTGATTCAGGTCGATCTGTTGCGTCGCTGTCGTCGATATCGATCTTTACTCGAATCGTGTCGTACTTTCTCTGTGATCTAGAGCTCGATAGCGTAGGTGTGTTGATAAAATGGACGTTCCGCTATACAGCTCTGTCGAACGCTGGTTATCGTTTGCTGGGGAATTATGCCTTTTCCCTTTCTTTGCGTCTCTGCGCGGGATCCATTTCGTTACGGATGTAGCCACGGCTCTGCGAGCCGTGCCACACAACGCGAACCAACGTAAAGTACGGCACATCTCACAGAGACGTGGCTACACCCGCTGCCGCTTCCACAAACGTTTGGCGTACAGGCTCTTAACGTGTAGCTGCAAGCGACATTGGTTGAACAGCCTTGCGGAAAGGTTGAGTTAGAGCACAAGGCAACAGGGATTTTCGATCGTATCCGTTCGTGCGGCCACTTTCCGGGCACAAAAAAAGGGAGGCGCCGGAGCGCCTCCCTGTTGTGCCGATAGTACTGTACGGCGATATGCCGACTACATCTTACTCACACGGACTTTCCGGGCGATTGCCGCCGGAACCGAATTCGGGCTCCGCGTCGGCTTCGATACAGATTTCCCAGTGGCCCATTGAACCAGCGTGGCTGCTGCTCACGTCCACTGTGAGATTGCCGCTAAAGAGGTAGTACTTGCCGTTTTCAAGTGCGTAGTCCTGGCCATTCACTGTAGCATTGCCGCCGCCGGCTGTTGGCTTGAAGAACGCACTGGTTGCCGGCCCTGCGTACTCGAAGCTCGAGTCATCATGCAGGTCGTCACGATTAAACGTACCACTGGGCGTGACGAGGCAGAATTGCCAATCCGAATTCCCTGGATTAAACCGCGGTCCGCAGGGACCGGCCGGGCCTTCGACCTCGATCGTCAGGTTGGCGGTAACCGAGCACCAGTCGTCGGCCGCGGTCAGGATGTATGTGAACGTACCGGCCGTTGTAGGTGTACCCGCGATCTGCCGGTTGCTGCTCACGTAGACGAAGTCGCCGCCGGCGCCGCCGCCGGTCTGCGTCAACGTGTAGTTGAGGCTGTTGCTGCTTGTCTCCGCATCGGTCGCCTTGCCGCCTGGCGGGTCAACGCAGAAGTACGCGCCGACGACTTGGTCGCTGATGGTCTGATCCGCCTGCGGCCATTCCGGGCATTCATTGCCCTGGTTCACGATGATCGTGAGGTCCGCATCGACTTCACAGGTGCCGTCACTCACAGTGAGGGTATAGGTGAACGTTCCCTGTGCAGTCGGTGTACCCGCAACCTGCAGGTTGTTGGTGATGTAGTAAATGTCCGGCGTCGCGCCGGCGGGGCCGCCTCCGGTCTGAACCAGTGTATATGTGAGCGTGTCATCCGGATTCGTATCTGTGGCCTTTCCGCCTGGCGGGTTGACGCAGAAGTACTCGCCGACCGTTTTGTCGTCGATCACCTGTACGGTCTGAGGCCATACCGGACATTCCTGCCCGGGTTCCGGCAACACGGGTACCACAAACGTGGCCGTATCCGAGCACGTGCCGTCGGACACGGTGAGTTCGTATTCATATGTTCCCGCTGCCGACGGCGTACCGGCGATCTGGTTGTTGTTGGTCCAGTACATGTAATCGCCGCCATCCGTGAGTGACGTGAGCGTGAATGTGAGATCATCGCCATCCGGCTCGACCCACTTACAGGCGCTCGGGAGGTTGACGCAGAAGTACTGGTTCACCATCTTCTCCGGGATCGTGTCGCAGACCTGCAGCTTCCAGCGCGGGCAGTTGTTGCCCGTGGTGGTCACCACAAAGACGTTGAGGGCGGCCGAGATGGATTCGCAGCCGTCGCTTGCGGTGACGGTAAACTGGTTCCATTTGCCGCCGGCGTCTGCAGTCGGTGTTCCTTCGAGATAGAAGCGCGTCCCGGCCGAATTGGCGGAGACCGTCAACCACGAACTGGGCGACACCGTGTAGCTGAGTGCGTATCCGGAGGGATAGCTTGCTCCCATGCTGTCGAAGCGCTGCTTGGCATACGTGTCAACCGTGAACGACTTCGAGAACGTGAACTCAGTAGAGCTGAACACCGGCGCCTGGTACGGATCCGGCAGGCAGACCGCATCATTGTTCGCCCAGCCCTTCCAGTTATTGCCTGTGCGATAGAGTTTCACACGTCCCAGCGGCTTCGCTTCCGCAGGAATTGACACCTCGACCCAGTCGGTGCCATTGGTGGAAAAGTCCGAGTAGACGTCGTCTCCAGGGCCGTCGAAACGAATCTGGTCGTAGTCGCGCGTCGTGCCGTTATTTCCAGCCTTCAAGCGTACCTTGACCGTAGAGCAGGTAATCTGTACCTCCGCGCCGCCGTGGTTGCTGTGGAAATCGTAGGTTGTTACAGATCCGGCCGTACCGGAACACCCATCGTCCGGCTGCGCTTCTACGGTGATTGTTACCGTTGCCGGCTCTGAGTCGACCGAGCCGTCATTGTTGGTGTAGGTAAACGTTGTGGTTCCGGAGAAGCCTGACGCGGGTGTGAACGTGATCGTGTTGTCTTCGGTTATCACGGCGGTGCCATTGGTGCCGGTCGTGTCGACACCAGACACGGTCAGCTCATCGCCATTGTCATCGTTGTCGTTCGAAAGGACCTCGATTGTGGTCATGGTCTCAAAACCGGCTGATCCACTGTCGTCTGCCGCGACCGGCGGGGTGTTGGTATCGATTACCGTGATCGTTACCGTGCCGTCGTTGCTCTCGTCCTTGCCATCCGTCACGCGATAGGTGAAGCTGTCTGTACCGCTCCAGCCCATCGGCGGTGCGTACGTGAAGGCGCCGTTGGGAAACACCTGAATGTCGCCGTTGGCAGGCTCATTAATCGAGTCTACGACGATCGCGATCGTATCGGTCTCGTCCATGTCCTGGTCATTGCTGATCAGGCCCGGAGCATTGAGCATGAGCGGCTCGTTTTCCTCGGTTTCATAGGTATCGTTATTGGCGATTGGCGCCTGGTTGCCGACAAACGCAAACGTTGCTGTAATGGTGTGGTGGCTCTCGCCGACATCCGTAAAGATGTAGACCGGAAGCGCTCCGACGGATGATCCGTCGACCACGACATCAGCGATAGCGTAATCAGTGTCGGGCGTGATCGTAAAGGTGCGTGTGCCATTCTTGAGCGCAGGAACAACGCCGCTCGGGAACACGGTACCGCCGACAAGCGAGGGAGATACGTTGTCCGGCCCCGGCGTGGCGCGGATCAGGACCGAGCAGGTGTAATCCAACACGAAGGTCTCCCAGTCGACAGCTGCATCGGTGTCATTCGTGCGATTGAATACCTTGCCCTCGGTGATCCAGTTGCCGAGCGCGTCCCAGCGACCTTCCATCTGGTTGAGATCGTTGAACGCGGTCGATGTACCGTCGGTCCAGAAGTACGTGAGGTTGATCGTGCCTTCGCTGGCAGCTTCATCAGCGGCGACAATCTCGTAGTAGGGACAGCAGGCGGTGATGTTGAATTCCGGCAGTGCCTCGGAGGGAAACGGCACGCTCGTGCCGACACAGGGGCTGGCGGATGTCTGTACCGTCGCTGATGGTGATTTGTAGACTTCCAGGCAGAATACCTCTTTCTGCCGGATATCGTACGGCTTCTCTGCCGCCCAGCTCACCTCGACACACAGTGTTGCTTTGGCGGAGCCGTCTTCGAATTGCTCGAAGTCCGACTTCCACATCCGCAGCACGGCGCCGAATTCGACAAACGATGCGCCGTCCGAACCCGTTCCGAGCTGCTCAAGCAGGAAGATCCCGCTGCCGTGTGTCGACGGATCGAAGGATTCGTCGACATTGGATGCCGGGAACTTTATGTTCACATGTGTGCTGCCGATCAGCGACGTGCTGCTCCATGTCAGCTGTGTATCTTCGCCCGCCGGCTTGTCCGCAGGAAACGCATCCAGGTAAGACCAGTCCTCGTTGATCTTGCTGGCGTTGAAGTGCAGAAACTGCTCGGCGGCGTCAACCGCCATGCTCGTTCCTATGGCGTCCTGATGTTGCTCCAGCCCGACGGGCAGGATCCCGATCAGTCCGACGATGCCGAGGATCACGACGACGAGCGCCAGAACAATCTCGAGCATGCCCATGCGGAATTTCTGAAATGTATGAGTCACAATAGAATCTGTATTGTGTTTCATCGAATTCCTCCTTTCAGGTATTACGTTGCGGTTGGTCGTTCTCATGTGTATGTATCCCTCTCTTCCTTTTTGGATTATGGCTGTGGAACAGTGCCGCTGCCAATGTGGTCATGCGGCAGGTTAAACGTGCCCTTTCCTCTCATTGTAGTAAAATACGTTCCAGATTTAAAGCCGCGCGACAGGATTGCAGCGACTTGGGTAATCCAGGGTTAAGATAGCCGCAAAAACTTCTTGATCAATTTATCATGAACTTTTGGCGACGAACCCCACGTTTAGAATATCTTCATCCTCAACCTCCTTTGTTTTCGTGTGTGCATTGTTGATCGGATAAGTCTTTTATTGACTCTGTATTACGCCTGTCGTATGGCGGCATGTGTTGTCTGGATCAAAGCACTACGTGGGCCATAACCGAAAAATAGTTCGTAAGGCGCTGTGTTTGTGTGTTTTGAATGTGAATTTATGTTGCTGATGGTAGTCTTGGCAGCGTCTCGTTAGGGCGGCGCGTTGTATCATATGTGGACAACTGGGCGCGAGCCGAGTTGTATAATGATGAGACAGATGAGGTCGGGAGATGGTGGTTCTTGTGGCGTGTCGGGCCAATCGGTTGCGCAAAATCACGAAGCGGTTGCGAATTGCAATATTCCGGCGGCGGCGCGGGGCGGATGCCGTCGATTTGCTTTTTGTACGATCCGGCCCGCGACCAATGACGGAGAACTCTCGAGGTGGGTTCAACAGTCTCGGAACCTGCCGGTAAAAGCGAAATGTGTTGAACGATGCGAACGCGACGGTTGCGTTGGCATCCAAGCCCATCGCTTACGTACACCGCATTGGGCCTGCGGCTATTCCCCAAGCTCTGCCTGTAGCACTTCAAGCTCCGCCGAAAGGGTTTCCCATTCCTTTAGGAGCTGGTTCTGGTCGAATGCGTTTCTCTGCAGTTCCTGGTTGATCTGCTGCAATGCTGCGGCATCAAGATCGTCCTCGAATCGCAGGGAAATCTCCGCTTCCCGCTTTTCGAGGAGATTGAGTTGACGTTCGATCTTGCCGAGCTTTTGCTGCAAGGGTTTCAGCACCTTATTGCGCTTCTGCCGCTGCTGCGCTTCGAGACGCTTTCGCGCTTTTTTCTCCGCTGCCGTTTCACTGGCGCGAGGTGAGGTTTGTTGCGGGGTGTCGCCACGCGCCGGCGACGACGGTCCGGGTGTATTGACTGTCTCTGCTTCTTCCTTCTTCTTGCGCCGGTAATAGGCGTAGTCACCGAAATACTTCGTCAATCCGGACTCGGAGACCTCATAAATGACATCGGCGACCTGGCGGATAAACGTGATGTCATGGCTCACCAGACATACCGTGCCCGTAAATCGCCCGAGGGCATCCTGCAGCGCGATGCGCGAAGGGATGTCCAAATGTGTCGTTGGTTCGTCGAGCAGCAGGAAGTTTGGCGGATTCAACAACTGCCGTGCCAGCGACAGCCGTACTTTCTCGCCCCCGCTCAGGACCTCGACGGTCTTCGACACGTCGTCGCCGTGGAACCCGAAACTGCCGAGAATCCGCCGGATCTCGGCCTCCGACAAGGCCGGGTTTGCCTGTTTCGCGACCGCAAACACGGTGTCCGCCGGGTTCATGGTCTCGAGGTAGTCCTGGGAATGATAGCCGATTACGACGTTGTGCCCCTGACGGCGCTTGCCGACTTCGATTGGTAAATGCCCGGCGAGTATCCGCAATAAGGTGGTCTTGCCCATGCCGTTCGTACCGACGACTCCGATTTTTTCACCGTTGTTGACCGTAATGTTGATGTCGCGGTATACCCAGTTCGTGCCGTCATAGGTCTTCGAGGCATCTGTGAGTTCGACGATGTTCGGGCCGCATCGCGGCGGATCTATCAGGCGAATGCCGGCGCCGGTGATATCCTGTGAGGGCGCCTCAATCTCCTCCATTTTTTCCAGTTTCTTCATCATGCTGCGGGCCTGCGACGCCTTTGTTGCCTTGGTGCGAAACCGTTCGATCACACGTTCCATTTTTTCGCGTTTCTGGTCCTGGTTCTTTTTTGCTGCGAGGCGCTGCACATTGCGCTCTTCCCGTGTCTTGACATAGTACTCGTAGGCGCCCGGGTAACGCTCAATGCGGCCGTTGAACAGCTCGAACGTCACAGCCGCCATTGCATTGAGCAGGTAGCGATCGTGCGATATCAGGATCATGGTGCCGGCGAAGGTCTTGAGAAAATCGTGGAGCCACTCGATAGCCGGCAGATCGAGGAAATTCGTCGGCTCGTCCAGGAGCAGCAAATCGGGATCGGATATCAACACGCGGGCAAGTTCTGCACGCATGCGCCAACCGCCGCTGAATTCGCTGATCGGCCGTGTCAGATCTTTCATGCGGAAGCCAAGGCCGCATAGAGCGGTTTCGGCGGCGTTATGCACGCTGTATCCGCCCGCCTGCTCGAATTGAGTCTGCAGCGTGCCGAGTCGATCAAGTGCCTTCGTACGATCCGCTGCCTTCAGATTGCCGGCCGCCAGGCGGTCCTCGATCGCCGCAATCTTACCGGACAATGCATGCAGTCTGCGCACTCCGGTAGTCGTATAGTCGGCGACGGAGCGCCCCAGCTCCGCCGGCTGAAACTGCTGCTTCAGGTGACCGATGCGGGCGCCTTTGCGCAGGCGGATCTCGCCCTTGTCCGGCGTGATTTCGTTGTTGATGATGCGGAAGATCGTACTCTTCCCCATGCCGTTCGGGCCGACGAGTCCTACGCGTTCGCCTGGAAAGACGTGAAACGACACGTCGTTCAGCACATTCTGCTTGCCGAAAGACTTTCTAACGTTGGTGAAAATGACCATGAGAAATATGATCGCGCAGCAATCGGCCTGGCCCGATGCCTGGCCCGGTGCATCAGGCCAGTGAATCCAGATCTGCAATCGCGGCACGAATTTTTTCGTTCACGACGTTGCCGTCGCGGGTGATAACACAGCCCCGGATAATCTCGTCTTCAGCGGCCAGATGAAGTGTTCCCGCGTCGTCGTTCCAGAATGTGTCGATGAAGTTATAGAGATTATTCGAATACATCTGGCTGGCATGTACCGGGGTACGACCAGGCAGATTCGCGATGCCGACAATGGTGACGCCGCCGATGGTTACTTCTTTTCCGCATTCGGAACCCTCGACATTGCCGCCGGATGCCACGGCCATGTCGACCACCACGCTGCCGGGTGTCATACCGCGTACCATCGCGGCAGTAAGAATTTGCGGGGCAGGGCGACCAAAGACCTGGGCAGTCGTGATGACGACGTCGGACTGACTGCAGACCTTGGCCATGCCTGCGCGCTGCAGATCAAGCTGTTCCGGTGTAAGGGCTTTTGCATAGCCATCCTGTGTCTGTCCGGTGTCGCCGAGGTCGA
>JAJFLQ010000195.1 GCA_021772615.1 Verrucomicrobiota bacterium
GTGTCCGAATCCGGGATGGCCGCGATAGCTGAATTCACGAAAAAAGGACTTCCCGGTTGTCCTGGGGTCACGGCAGCTTCGCGAACATTGATCATAGGCGGTATCTGCCGATGGCGCAGCACCATCACCGCTTTGGCGACAGCAAGGAAGTCTGAAACGCCGGGCGAATCCCCGAAATTCGCCTTGACGGATCCCACCGCGCAATAGGGACGATCGCCCATCGGACGTGGAAATACCGTGTGTGCCGCGTCGAACTCCGCAGCGGCAGCGCCGTGGCAGCAGTTTCCCGTGGTCTCCAGATACCGAACCGCCGTCGGATCGATGTGATTCGTTCCGTATACAGAATGCAGTAATTCTCGCTGAATGTCCGCCGAGGGCGCGTAAAACTGAGATCGACACGCAGTGGTACGAACGTCGATGGCGCGGATTTCACCGTACACGTAGTCGTGGTCGGTCACGGCCTCCTCGCATCGCTTGAGCACGAGTGCAACAGCCGCTTCGCCGGGGACCAATCCGGCACCGTTGCCGAACACGCGGCAGACGCCGTCATGCGCAAGGGTTCCGGCGGCATCGGCGAGATAGTGCAACAGCGGCGTGCGGCATACGTAGGACGCGCCGACCACAGCGAGATCGCAGCGGCGCGACACAAGACTGCGACACCCCGCATAAATGGCTGCACCGGTAGATTCTGCGACCTCGAACGGCGCGGGGAATGAACTCGACACGAAGTGCGGAAAATTTTCGTCGATGACCGGTATTGAAACAGGAATACGCAAGTCCCCGTATGTCGTCGCGGGCAGCACGGCACCGGCGCCGTCGAGGATACTGCGATCCCACGAGACGCTGCCGGAGAACAGCCCCAGACGCGTGCCGCACGGGAGTTCGCCCGCATAACCGGCATCTTCCAGTGCGCGCCACGATGCCGTAACCAGCAGACGCTGTTGCGGACACAATGCGGCGGCCTGCTCCTTCGCGATACCAAAGAAATCAAAGTCGAAACTGTCCGTGTTCGGCATTGCGGCAGCGAAACAACCGCGCCCAGCCTCGCCGTCGACAGCGAATCTGTACGAGGCATCCGAAATATCATCGTCAGCAGCAAGTAATTTCTCCCAAAACTCGCGGAGATTGTCTGTACCGGCGGCACGTACTGAGATACCGACGATAGCGATATTTGTCCAGGCTGAGTCTTGCACCGTCGCTCGTCTACCCGTGATCGGTTGTTGATAGTACACGAATTCGACGCATCATAATCTGAGCGGTCTCGTTCATCATGCGTGTGGCAATGGTGTCGACATGGCGATTTCGCCAGTCTTCCAGCTCCGATCCCCTCACCCATTCGTTGAATGCGCCGAGCGCGGCACCGCAGTATACCAGATAATCCACCTGCCTGTCAGGAACGCCGCCGAGCGCCAGGTGCATCCCCTGGTCGAGATACGCTTTGTATAACATGGCCATCTCGCCGCTCGCATCACGATCGCCATCAGAATTCGACCGGTGTAGCGTCGACGCCTCTTCCGCTTGCTGTAAGCCCTGAAGCACGGCATCCAGATTCTGCTTGAAATACTTTCCTTCGAGCACGTGACGGATGTCGTCGGGTACAGCGAACAACGACTTGTACTGCCGATACCATTGCCGTAACCTGGCGGCGCGGGCGGGCAGCAGAATGCCCTTCTTCAACACCTCTTCTCGGCCGCCGATCGCAAACTGGTCTCGTGACGGAGCGTACGCCGTGTCATCGACACAGATTGACTGCAGGATATCTTTGACCGTATCGCTGGTGCCGGCCTCGGGCGTACATTGATTTATAGATCCCGTCAGCACGAAATCGGCGCCGATTGTGAAGCCCGCGGCACTAGCATGAGGCGATCCCAATCCCCCGCCGATTCCGACACAAATTTTGGCAGACGTCTCGGTCAATGACGCCACGGTGTCGCGCAGACACAGAATAGCGGGCAACAGCGCGAGGGCATTTCCAGAACCGGCGCCGTCTGCGATCACGCAGACGTCGTCTGCGATCGGCATCGCTGCCGCCAATTCGGCCTCTTCCTCGGTCAATTTTCCGTGCGCCACCAGTTCGACGATAATCGATGCGGGCGCGGGTGTCATGAACAACCGTGCCGTGTCGGTCCGCGATACTTTGGCAAGCAGCCGATTGCAGGGAGCGGGTTGACCGGAGGCGTTGCGTGTCGCTCCGGAATAACGGTACCACACCAGAGCGTGACTGAGCCGAAAATATTCCGAAATCGAGACGTGCCGCACCCCCAATCGCTGCAGCAAGGCAAACAACGCATCTTCCCTGGCGGCCGAACACGACGAACCCGTCACGTTTACGCCAAAGGACGTGGACGCATTATTCTCAGCCATTGTACGCGTGATCGATCGCTCCACATCTTCCACGGACACACCGGTTGTACCGAGATAGCTCAGAAATCCGGCATTCGCCAGTTTGCAAATCATCTGCGGTGTTGAAATACCGTGAGACATTGCCCCGGCAACATACGCATAACGGACATTATAGGCCTGACGGAATTCCGCGCTGCCGAGTGCCGTTGCCGGAATCACCGACTGCAACGCCGCTTGCAGCTGGTCGTTTCCGCCCGCGACAGAAGCGTCGTCTCCATCCGACGCTCTCTTCACCGCGACGCGAATACCGTTGCAGGTCGCCGGCGGGCAGTCACCTGCGATCTTTTCAATCAGCCCCGTGAGTCTCCTGCCGTGCCCGATCTCGTGAAACCAGTCGCAACCGTCTCGGACCGCACGGCGAATACAATCCTGCCAGCGTATCGATGATGTGATCTGATCCGCCAGGTTGTGCGATACGGCGCTGTCGGTGTAATAGCCGGCGCCGGCGCCGGCTATCACTTTCCGAGACAGCGGCGCAAAAGTCTGATGCGTCAAGTACGATGAGAATGCATGTTGTACGGCCTTCAAGTGAGGGGAAAACAATGCAGCTGTAGCCGGATGCACCACAACAAGAAGTGCGCCTGCGTCTTCAAAGGCGTTCCGGGCCGCGACAATCTCGGATCGCATGCCCGCAACCGACAGGTGGCAGGGGCCATCGATGGATGCTACGGAAACTGTCGAATAACCGGCCTTCTCGATCACAGCCTCGGTCGCCTCCGCGGTCAAGCCCACCACGGATGCGATGGCTCCTCCCGACTCTTTAGCCAGCAGCGACGCCAGCACCTGCACCATCGCCAGTCCCGCGAAAAATTCGAATGCACCGGCTGCGCACAGGGCATTGTACTCGCCGAAACCGTGCCCAATCAACACGTCCGCCTCACGTCCTTCGGCAACAGCCCGTTGAAACGCGAGTTCATTTACGACGTACAACGCGGGCACCGCGAATGCGATGGAATCAAGGCGCTCCTGCTGGGCCCCGTCCAAACAAAAATCTGTCACCGAAAAGCCAAGCAACGCTTCTGCTTGCGCTACTTTGTCTGGAAATAACGCAAAGACAGATTCACCCATTCCTGTTTCCTGCGATCCGTATCCGGGAAATACAAAGGCTGTCATCGTCCACGTCCGTTGTAATTAGGCACTTGCTAATCATAGTGTACGTCGCAATTCTAATCCAGAGAGTATCGCATTCTTTTTCACGTATTTTTTACACATTTTACTCGCATGCGCCACGCAATAAGATTATCCTATTTGTACACTATTGTGAATGCATAGGAGCAGGTTGGTTATATGGGCATGAAAACAGAAGTGGTCGAGAAGGCGTATGTACCGACATCGGTCGCCGGCGAGGTACTTGGCACCGCAAAACATACGACGACTTACAGCGACCTGCTGAATCTTGGCAAAATCCTGATGATGATCGCGGGTTCCGACGGCGATATTACCGAAAAGGAACTTGATTATTTCTACGGCTACGCACGCGGACTGAATGCGCCGCCCGAAATGTTTGAAGAATGGAAGCGATTTGATTGGTCAAACGGCGACATTGAACATTGCGTCTCGAGATTAAGCACATTTGCCACAACCTGGCGTCGGCGGCTGATTTACATGGCGATCAAGGTGTCGTCCGCAGATGGTCAGTACGACACAGCCGAACAGGCACAGATACACCGGCTTGGTGAGTTGTTTCGTGTCGCACCGATTTACATCAAGACCATTGAACATCTGGTCTGCGTAGAGAACACGCTGAGTTCGTTGCGTTACTCCCTATTCGGCAGCGAAGTCATGGACAAACCAGACGTCGATGGTGTGGTCTACGAAGCAACGACCCAAAACCGTGAGCTGCTTGGTGAGGCCTACCTGTCGCATGATGATCTTCTCAACATCGGCAAGATACTCCTCATCGTCGCTGGCGCCGATGGCGAATTGTCGCGTGACGAATTCGAGTATTTCGTGGGTTTCTGCAAAGGCATGGGGGCAACCCGCAGCGTCATCAAGGAGTGGAAGGATTTCGACTGGCGAAACGGCGACATTGATGCCTGCATTGCCGGTTTGAGCCACTTCGATTCCCCACGCCGCTACCGCATCCTGTATGCAGCGATAAAGGTCGCATGGTCGGACAATGTCTATGCGGCAGAAGAGCGGGACGCCAGTAAAACGGCAGGCCGCAAACTCAGCGTGACGCGCCCGATGATTGTAGCAATAGAAGGCCAGATTCGTATTGAGCGCGGACTCACGCACGCCCTTCACGACCTGTTTCACGCCTGACGCTACCCCCGCATTCCGCAGTGAGCGGGTCGGGCCAACAGCCACGATCACAGCCTCCGGTAAAACACCGTATTTCAGGCCATCGCCGGCACCATCCCGGTCAGCGTTTACCCATCCAATCCCGCGCTCGATCCATCACGTCATGTGCCCAACCTGATTCGCGTCCATTCGCGGTTCAAAATTCCGTTCAGAACACGGCGTTTACGGGACGAAGGGGAACCGCGGATGGACGCCAATGAACGCCAATTCTCAACGAAGATAGAAAGATAGGGTGCATTTGCGAGACCCGGATAAAGCCACAATCCCGAACTCGATCCATAACGTCATGTGCCCAACCTGATTCGCGTCCATTCGCGTCCATTCGCGGTTCAAAAATCCGCTCAGAACACGGCGCTTGCGGGACGAAGGGGAACCGCGAATGAACGCCAATTCTCAACGGAGATAAAAAGATAGGGTGCATTTGCGAGACCCGGATAAAGGCCACAATCCCGCATCCCGCAACTATGAACGTCAACGAAGGCCGCATCTTCATGCCTTGGGAAAGAATCCATATCTCAACGACACTGCTCACCTGTTGGCGACAGGTCCGCGGACGCCTCAAGGCCGCCGGAGTCGCCTGGCAGATGACGCCTATCCCGCCCGCCGCAACTGGGATTCCTTCGGACCCCGGTGTACGTTTCCTGCGTATGACAAACCACCGCCACCACCATGATCATCATCACTCCGCATCGGCGAACCTGCGTACAGCGTTTCTCCTAAATCTCACATTCACGGTCATCGAGATTATCGGCGGGCTCCTTACCAATAGTATCGCCATCTTATCGGATGCCCTTCACGACCTCGGCGATTCATTGGCATTGGGTACCGCATGGTTGCTGCAGAACCTGTCGACGCGAAAATCCGATCCTCGATTTACATTCGGCTATCGCCGTTTTTCTCTGCTGGGCAGCCTGTTGAATTGCCTGATTGTCATCATCGGCGGGCTGGTCGTTCTTGCCGAAGCCATTCCTCGCCTACTCCAACCGGAATCCCCTCATGCGGGCGGCATGCTTGGACTCGCGGTGCTCGGAATCGCAGTAAACGGCATGGCGGTACTGCGATTACGGGGAGGGAAATCCCTGAACGAGCGCGTGGTTTCCTGGCATCTACTTGAAGATGTACTGGGTTGGTTTGCTGTATTGATCGTGAGTGTGGTGCTGTTGTTCAAAGACATCCCCATACTCGACCCCATTTTGTCGATCCTGATCACGTCATGGGTCATGGTCAATGTCATTGGCAATCTCAAGAAAACCTTCTATATCTTCCTGCAGGCCGTACCGGATGAACTCTCGATCGAGTCGATCGAAGCGCGTATCCGGGAGCTCAAGCATGTCACTAGCGTACACCATACCCATGTCTGGTCGCTCGACGGCGAGCACAACGTGCTGTCGGCGCATCTGGTCGTCGACGAGTCCACCGATCGTTCCGGGCTCACTGCCATCAAGCACCAGGTCAACGCCATCGGCAAGGAACTCGGAATCGAGCACATCACCGTCGAGATCGAGTTCGGCGACGACGATTGCTCGCTGCGACCGATTAATTAATACTGACGGCTGGCTCACCGCCGCCGGCATCCTGTCGTTGAGATTAATTCAGCACAATACTTATGAATGTCCACCTATGTCCGCACGAGCCCGAAAAACATATCTGCCAATCTGTGTGTTTCTTGCGCTAGCGACCCTGACAGCATACTGGAGCGTCAAGAATAATGACTTCATTATGTACGATGACGGCGTGTACATCTACGAGAATCCACATGTCTATTCCGGACTCAGCCGCGAAAATATCGTGTGGGCGTTGACGGCAGTACATGCGGGAAACTGGCATCCTTTGACCTGGATGTCCCATATGCTGGACTGTGATGTTTTCGGATTGAACCCCGCCGGTCACCACCTCGTCAATCTGGCGCTTCATATCGCGAACACGATTCTGCTATTAACAATTCTTTTGAAAATGACAGGCGAAGTGCGGCCCAGCGCCCTCACGTCTCTGCTCTTTGCGCTACATCCGATCCACGTCGAATCCGTAGCCTGGGCCGCAGAGCGCAAAGATGTATTGAGCACCCTTTTTTGGATGCTCACCATACTGAACTACCACAGATACGTGTTAAAGCCCTGCACGACCCGGTATCTGCTCGTGATGCTGACCTTTGCGTTAGGACTGACGGCGAAACCGATGCTGGTCACGCTGCCGTGCGTTCTCCTGCTCCTGGACTATTGGCCACTGCGCCGCTTCGGCCGCCATCAGTTCACGAAGCAACACGGTCCTGCACTCGGCAAAAACACACCTCCAGCAACCACACTCCGGCGTTTAATCACAGAGAAAATTCCCATGTTTGTTCTTGTGACGATGTCCTGTGTAATCACATTCAGCGCACAGAGAAGCCAGGGGGCGGTAATCGAACTGGAGCGGATTTCTGTTTTCTGCCGCCTCGGAAACGTCATTCTTTCGTACTGCCGGTATCTCCTGAAGACACTATGGCCATCTGACCTCGCGGTGCTATATCCATTGAATCTCAATGAGATAACGTCAATCTCAGTGACACTCGGTCTGGGTCTAATCACCGCTGTTTCAATCGTGGCTCTTACACTTGCCAGGCGACACCCCTACCTGATCATCGGCTGGTTGTGGTACCTCGGCACACTGGTTCCCGTTGCAGGCTTCGTTCACGTTGGCGCACAGGGATATGCCGACAGATACACCTACGTTCCGCTAATTGGCATATTTATATGTTTTTCATGGGGATTTAGCCGGATAGGCTCCCGCAGTAAGTCGACTATCCCTGACAACTTAATGATTATCGCGATCACCGCTGCCCTGATACCGCTGACGCGGCACCAGGTCGGGCTCTGGCGCAATAGCAAGACCTTGTTCACACATACGGTTAATCGCACCACCAACAACTTCCTGATGCATGAAAATCTCGCGATTGTCCTGCACAAGGAGGGCATGAAAGATGACGCCCTGATGCATTTCCGGGAGGTTGTCCGTATCAAGCCGGATTATGTAAACGGACAGCGTCACCTCGGGGCAATTCTGGCGTCTCGCGGTGAGATGATCCAGGCCGTCTCGCATTTACAAAAGGCGATTTCACTCAACCCCGACTATGCCGTGGCCCACTTTGACCTCGGACGCGTCTATGCGCAAATGAACAAGCCGGAGGACGCAACAAGACATCTGAAGATCGTTCTCGATCTCATACCGGTCCATAAGCGCGCACGACTTGATTTGGGAACATTGTTGATGGTCCAGCAACACTATCGTGACGCAATTGCCTGCTACTCGGAAGGTATCGCCATACATCCGGAGTCTGCAGAAATGCATCGTGCGCTTGGCGATGCGTTGGTCTACGCCGGCGAGCACACTTCTGCCATACCTCGTTACCATCGAGCTCTTGAACTCGGATCAAAACACGACAAAATGTATTCTCAACTGGCAACCGCAATGATCAAAACCGGGCGCCACGACGAAGCCGTTGATGTCTACAGAGCAGCCATTGCCAATAGTCCCGATGATGTAGCCTGCCTGAATGGTCTTGCCTGGCTGTTGGCTACGAGTCCACACACACACATTCGGAACGGAGTTGATGCCGTTCGACTGACCGAACGAGCTGCCGTCTTAACGGGCTATACGAACCCGGCTGTGCTCGACACCCTGGCGGCGGCCTATGCAGAAATCGGCGACTTCGACAACGCGGTCGAGACGGCCGGGAAGGCATCCGATATCGCCGCGAAGGAATTGCCGGATAACGTGGCAGCTGAAATCCGAAATCGGATCGCCTGCTATCGCGATCACAGACCTTATCGCCAGTCCACACCTGTCACGACGTCTCCAAGACGTGACGCTGGACAATAGACGGACATTGTCCATAACCTCAGACTTATATTATCCCCATGATTTTCACCACGGCCCACAGAGTGACGATTTCCGCGCTTATCGCAATTGTTACGATCATCACCTATCGGCAGGTAATGCACAATGAATTCATCAACTATGATGACGATGTTTATATCTACGAAAACCCAGAGATTCACAATGGCTTTACGACACACAGTGTTACCTGGGCATTCACGACGCCCCATGCAGCCAATTGGCATCCGTTGACGTGGCTCTCTCACATGCTCGATTGTGAACTGTTCGGACTCAATCCGACAGGCCACCACGGCATGAGTCTTTTCATTCACACAATAAACGCCATCCTGCTGTTCGCGCTGCTGACAGCGATGACAGGGAATACCATACCCGGTGCCGTTGTCGCGTTGCTGTTTGCGCTGCATCCACTAAACGTTGAATCGGTAGCATGGGCGGCCGAGCGAAAAAATGTACTGAGTACAACATTCTGGTTTCTGACAATCGGCGCCTACTATCGGTATGTTATCAAACCCGGCATCGCCCGTTATGCCTGCGTCGTCCTTTTTTTTCTCCTTGGCCTGATGTCGAAACCAATGTTGGTAACCCTCCCCTTCGTGCTCCTCTTACTCGACTTCTGGCCGCTCGGCCGTTATCCCGGGCAAAAGAAGGCCATGGATGATCATGATCCGCCGCCAGGGCGCAGAAGCATCGATAGACCATCGCACTTTCGATGGACGACATGGTTGCTTGTAAGGGAAAAAATACCGTTGATTGCATTGATGCTCTTATCATGCGCAATCACATACTCTGTCCAACACAAAGGCGGCGCCGTGATTGACTCGTTAGATCTGACGATTCCGCAACGTTTCGGCAACGCCATCCTGTCTTACGCCCGGTACCTGAACGCGATGGTGTGGCCCACCGAACTGGCACCGCTGTATTTACTGGATCCGTCCCAATTGCATTCCGCAAAGGTGCTTGCTACGGCGATGGCACTTGCCATTGCGACTATCGCCTGCATCGCAATGCGGGGGCGCTGTCCCTATGCCGTTGTTGGCTGGCTGTGGTATCTGGGTACTCTTGTTCCGGTGATTGGAATTGTTCAGGTAGGATTCCAGAGCCATGCCGATAGATATACCTATGTTCCGGCAATCGGAATTTATGTATTGGTCGCCTGGGCGCTTCGGGACTTTACCGCTGGAGGCCGGCGACGCAGTATCCCGTGTTGCACTATGGTAGTGGCCGTCGCAGCAGTACTGGGCACCATCACCAGCGCACAAGTGCGGTATTGGCGCAGCGGAGAGGACCTGTTCGGTCGCACGGTCGAGTTGAACGGCAATAATTATATTGCGCGAAACAATCTAGGAAATGAGCTTGTTCGGAACGGTAAAATAGGCGAAGCCATGGACCAGTTTCGAAAGACAATAGAAATTAAGTCTGATTACTCCACGGTGCGCCGGAATCTTGGTGGGTTGCTACTCGAACGTCATTACCTCTACGGTGATGCAACACTTGATGAGGCGATCGAGCACCTAAGCAAGGCAGTTGAAATTTATCCGGACTATGCCATGGCGAGACAGGAATTGGGTATTGCTTTAGCGCTCAACGGCGAGACAGAGCGGGCCATTGACAATCTGAAACTCACAGCCGCTGAGGCGAGACAGACGACATTGAGCAAACTGGGTAAGTATATGGCTGAGAATAAGCGGTTAGACGAGAGTGTAGAATATTATGGCGAAGCAATAAGGATCAACCCGACAACCACCGCCGTTCTCATGGGATTCGGGCACGCACTGGAGTCGTTGGGTAAACCGGACCGTGCGATCGACACATACAGTCGCTGCGCCAAGACATTTCCGGATTGCAAGGATGCTCATACACGCCTCGGCGTGCTTTATGCTCAAGCTCACAAATCAGAGGCGGCCGAATACCATTTTCGGCGTACCCTTGAGCTTGAGCCCGTCCGGATGACCGCGCTAAACGGCCTGGCATGGCTTTTGGCGACACAAAACGACAATGAACGACGCAATGGCGACGAGGCATTGCTTCTCGCGAAACGCGCAGCCGAGTTAACAGCGCACAAAGATCCGGCCGTGCTTGATACTTTGGCTGCCGCGTATGCTGAAGTCGGACAATTCGACCGGGCTGTCGAAACCGCAAAGACTGCCGTAGCTGTTGCCGCGGCACACTATCCGGACAATATCGTCAATCAGATTCGCGACCGTCTGGAACTGTACAAACGCGACCGACCGTATCGATTACAGGCCGTTGTCCAGGTAACGCCGACAGCCGACGGGCAGGATCAGTAGCTGTTTATCCCATGGAGACTTTCACAAATCCATACCGCTGTTTGATTGATCGCGCTGCGTCCATATCACTACGCAAACGTCACGGTATCGTTGCCGCGCTCATCATCACGACACTGACGCTATCAGCCTTTTGGGAGGTGCGGCATAATGATTTCGTCAATTATGATGACAACGTGTTTATCTATGACAATCCATGGGTAAAAAGCGGCGTGTCGATACCCGGGATTCGTTGGGCGTTTACCAATACCTACGGATCCAATTGGCATCCCCTTACCTGGTTGTCCCATATGACCGATTGCCACCTTTACGGCCTTAATCCACGAGGACATCATCTTGGCAACCTGGGAATTCATCTATTAAGTTCTCTTCTCCTTTTTGCAGCATTGTACAACATGACCGGGTCGTACTTTCCCTCGCTAGCCACGGCAGTCCTGTTCGCGGTGCATCCGCTGCACGTCGAATCCGTCGCGTGGGCGGCCGAAAGAAAGGATGTGTTATGCGCGTTTTTCTGGATGCTGACGATGCTGGCTTATCACCACTACACGAAAAAGCCGGGAATCCGCCGATACATCCCAGTAGCAACCGCGTTCTGCCTGGGCCTGCTCGCGAAACCAATGATCGTGACGCTTCCATTCGTATTGCTGCTGCTCGATTATTGGCCGTTGAGGCGATTTCCCGTATCATCATCCGGATACAACGACGGTCGATCGAACGCTGCTTCAGGCAGTCGATCAGTCGTACCGATCATATCCACCGGATTCGAACAGTTATGGCCGGTCATTCGTGACAAGATTCCGTTCATCGTTCTGTCAGCGATAGTATCGATCATTACGTATTACGCACAAGACACGGCGGGCGCCGTCATGACGCTGGAGACATTGTCCATTTTCGAGAGGTTCGGCAACGCTCTGGTTTCGTATTGCCAGTATCTATGGAAAATGGTATACCCGATAAACTTAATTGTTCTTTACCCCCTTGCCGATCGACACCTGTCAATAGCACGAGTCGTATTCGCCGGTTGTGTCTTGTTAGGTATTACGTTCGTCGCGATCAGAAATGCCCGCCGGCGACCGCAGCTCATCGTCGGCTGGCTTTGGTACGTGGGTACACTGCTTCCGGTGATCGGAATTATCCAGGTCGGTATTCAGAGCTTTGCCGATCGCTACACGTACATACCGCTGGTCGGCATCTTCATTATGATCGGATGGTCTTTACCACCACTCCATCGGACACAGCGTCGCGTCCGCATGTTGTTATTAGTCATGTCGGCGGCATTGTCGATCGTCCTAGTTGCGATTACGCGACGGCAGGTATCGCATTGGAAAAACAGCAAATCACTGTTTACCCACGCACTGCGATTCTCCACGAATAGTCACATCGCACACAACAATCTAGGAATCGCACTGTCGTTGGAGGGGAAGCATACCGAAGCAGTGAAACATTTTCGCGAGGCTGTAAAGATCAAACCTGACTACACCGCCGGCCGACGCCACCTCGGCACTCTCCTCGCGTCGCTCGGGGATACCACAGCCGGTATCCGCCACCTGGAAACCGCGGTCGCATTGGATCCCGAATATACGAATGCTCGCTACGACCTCGGCATAGTCCACGGTCACTCCGGCAACATCGATGTTGCCAGGCAACACCTGTCGAGGGTCATGACCGACCGTCCGAATCATCCCCAAGCCGCGTTTCAACTCGGGAAACTACTCGTGGATCACGGACAGTTCGCAGAAGCAATTCCCTTCCTGGAGAGCGCCATCCGCATCACACGAAATCATGCCGCGGCGTATAGTCAACTGGGCAAAGCAATGCAGCGAACAGGACAGATCGAAAATGCAATCCATAGCTATCAGGAAGCACTCGACATTTCGCCGAACCTCATTGACGCACATGAAAATCTGGCGCATTTACTCGCAGGGAAAAAGATGTATGATCGGGCGATCTTTCACTACCGTGAGGGACTCCGCATCGTGCCGGACAGAATTACCTGCCTTAATGGACTCGCATGGCTGTTGGCAACACGCGAGAACCGCAGCAGCGAAGACACAAACCAAGCCGTAAAAGTGGCGGAACGTGCGGCGACCGTCACCGGCAACACCAATTTTGCCATACTTGATACGCTCGCTGCCGCATATGCAGCAAACGGTCAATATCAACCGGCCGCAGAATATGCCGCCAACGCTTTGGCGCTGGCACAGTCATCGGCGGCAAAGGACGCGGTAATCGCCGAATTGCGTGATCGACTGGCCTCATATCGCGCTGAGACCCAACAGCGACGCCATCCATATGAAAAACAGTGATACAATAACACTTTCCGCAGCCAACTCCAGATGCTCAATCTCACCATATCTCAACTCAGGCTGGGTGATAGTGAGAACGTCGCGTGCCCATCCGCCGGGCTCAAAAATAGTCAACCACGGTGGACCAAAAATCCTACGAAAACCGTCGGAAAGAAAAACAAATATGCACGTGAATTGAACAACATCTTGGATTCTATGTATTCTCGAATACTTTATAACGGTCTGATGGAACAATCATCGATTGAGCAGGGTCTCTCAGCAAGTAGCAGGAACGACGCCATCGCAACAGGACGCACTAAATTTTAACCTGTGTCAAGATCAAACACAAAGAAAGGAAATGAATTGTGACAAAATCACCCCATGCAGTGGCAGCAATAATATTTGGAATAGGTGCGTGTGGCCTGGTCAATGCTCAGGATGTAAGAACAAGAAAGCCGCCCGTTAAAGTAACATTTGAAGATGTGGATGTGAATAAGGATGAAAAAGCCACATTCGATGAATTTGTGGAGGGGCATAAGAAATCTCTAAAGGTCCGTTTCGAACGCGCCGACAAAAATAAGGACGGTGTTATCACCGCAGAAGAATTCGACAGAAAGGGTGCAGCCAGAGGGAGAGTTGAGGGTAGTGCGAAGAGCAAGGCTGCAACGCAACCCGCTTCCAATTCGGAGCAGGCAACGCAACCTGAAGGCAGTACCCCAAAAATGGATAACATCTCGAAGTAGCTGAAGAATAAGACACGCACGCACAGTGCTCTAGATCACACAAACCACATCCTTCACCGGATGTGGTTTTTTTTGCCCAATCGGCCGGCCTAGCTTCTTTCGCAACAGTTGGCCCGCCCGGGATCCGAAAGTGCGCAAAAGTTTATTCTGAAGCTTGGGTGTAAGTTTCTTGACATCTTTTGCCGCCTGACGAGTAAACGGATGTGATACGTCATTGGGATTGCTGAAAGACCTCATCAAAAGACAGCATAGAGCGAAAAACCCACTGTGTTCTCTCGATCTCGTTCCAATTCCCGGCTGCGCCAGCAATAAAATTTCCACGTTCGCAAATCACGCTCGCGGTCGCGGCGGTACACTGCCCACTTTCCTGCCACTCCCTCACATTGCCTGATAACTGCGCAACTCAGGCCTCAAACAGGACAATCAATGGTCGCATAAGATTCTACGCCTTGTGAATAAGCCGCGTGATCCCTATCTCTATGCCCGCCACTGAGAGCAGTATACGAAGACACGCTTGTTTGACCTGGCCAGCGGCGATTAGACGTGCCGTTCCGTTCTTTATCGAAGCCGCCTCTCATCACAAAATGGAGCCCCGAACTTTTCATCACCACTTCCCCTGATAGGGCAATCCCATGCTTTTCGTCCCCACATACGCTTGTCCGCGATACGCGGATCCCCATACAAATTGCAGAAAAAAAAATCCCGCCGTGGTTTTAACAACCGCGGCGGGATCATTAGAAATCGTACAGTAAGCTATGTAATGCAGCTTGCGTTACGCGATGCTGGTTGCTCCTGCAAGATTCATCCTGCGTACCCGGATAAATGCAGCGCCGGCCAGACCGAGCATCAGTGTAATGATGCCCCACTCGGTCATCGTGGGTACCGGCTCCGGCGGCTCACCGGTTGTCTGAATTCCATCAAGTGTCAGGTCCCATGCGGTGTCCGTTGTGGCGATTTCAATCTCAATCGCGCCAACATTGTCGAGGTCGATTGCCGCATTGTCGGTTTCAAGCGCTGAAAACTGCACCTGAACGTTGCTGCCGATGGTCGGGATAGTCGTCGATACAGTGGCCTCATCCATATCCATATCGTAGACTGTGAGGGTGAACATCATATTCGCGGAATCGTTCGACACAACTGCGAATTCGAAACGCGTGCTGAGACCGCCGTCCGTTACATCGACACCGCCCAAGCCAGTCTTATTCAGGGAAATCGCACCACCGTCGGGTGGCGTCGTCGCCTCATCGTCACCGTCATATTGGAACAGCATGGTCCCATTCACACCTGAATCATTCGAGTGAGAGTAGTAACTGGTAGGCGGCGGACTTGCGGTACTCGTACCGCCGGGATCGAAGTTGATTTCGAAGTTCGTCTGCATGAAGTTGCCAGCTGTTTGTTCCAGCAAGGTATCCCGCTGTCCACCGAGAACATTGGGAATCGGCGTACCAGAGTTCCCTTTGACGTTACTGATTGGCGCGCCGACCTCAGTCGTTCCGGAAGACTGAAAAGGGCCGTCCATACCATCGATGAGCAGGGCAGATGCGCTGCTTCCTATAAACATCATGATTAGACCACAGACGATCGAACCGGCTGATTTTGTCATTGACGCTGTAATGTTATACATAGTTTACTCCCTGAGATTTCTTAACTTCTGGTTGTTTTTTCCGACACGCCGTTGTGACCGGCGATGTTGCGGTGACACCTGCAATACGTTTTCCCTATAGGACTCGCGCAGTACCTCCTTTCAATAAATACCGGTTCCTGATCGTAGTTTCGTCGATTGGCATATACCAATCGCGGATATGCCTAAAAGTGCAGCCTTTGAGTAATGTATTAGTGTAACAATGGGCCCGCATATCATATTTTTCAAGACTCACTCAAAAAAATACTTAAAATATTTAATATGGATGCGAACGCTCCTGAGACGGCATCTTGCCGGATGGCAATCACCGTCCGTTCACGATACCTTAGTCCTGACTCTCAGCTACTCTGGTGCATGCCACTAGTATCGTTCCCGACGAGATCATTTTCAAGTTGAAGTCGGAAACTTTTTCGCACGATCACCGAGCATTATTTGAGATATCCCAACGATTTCAACATGTCTATCTCCTTTTTCTCCAGTGCGGGACTGGCGCCTCCACGTTGCGGTTTGTGCCCACCATTGTACCAGTCGATCAGGACGTCACGCAATTGTTGCGTGACCGCAGTTTGGGCAGCAGCCAGATTATTGATTTCAGCAGGGTCGCCGTAGATATCGTATAGTTCAAGATGGGATCCGCTGGTTGCGGCACGGTCCTGCGCCGATTGCATCATGGTCAATTTCCACTTGCCTTTCCGTATCGTCAGTTGCGGTTGATCCGGATCCATTCCGCTTTCCATAAATATTGGTTCGCCATCTGGGGTTTGGTCGACGTCGAATAGTGTGTTTTTCAGGCTCCTGCTCCCGCATGAATTCGGGATCGCGACGCCGGCCAATTCGAGGACTGTGCTGAAGACATCAATCTGTCCGACCGGAACGTCTACGGTTTTTCCGGCAGGGACAATGCCGTCGGCAACAATGATTAGCGGTACATGTGCGCACGATTGGTAGGAGAATTGGCCATGATCCAGGTAGTACCCGTGTTCGCCCAGGCTCTCACCGTGATCAGATGTCAAAACAAAAATCGTGTCTCTCGATGCGAATACCGGACGCACGGCCGCAAGCAGACGCCCGAATTGATCGTCGAAGAATCGAATTTCACGGTCATATTGACTGATATACCAACTCAGATCCGCGATAACGTTTCCGGTTGCAGGGTCGAGTTGCCGCTGATATTCGGGAATAAGATGTTCTGCTACTTGTTGCGTCTCGTATGCCCCGTTAAAGTGCTGATCATACGATTCCGGCGGCATATACGGGCCATGCGGATCCATAAAATGCAACCATAAAAACACAGGCTGCGATCGGTTGTCGATTTCTCGCAGCCACGCCAGGGCCTGATCTACAACGATCCTGGCACTGGTGTAGAACTTGACTTTTCCGGGTGCGTTGTGAAAGGCCTGGTCGCCGGTCTGCTGCTTCCACATCGCCTCCCACGATTCGACAAAATGGTCGAATCCGCGAGCGAAGCCAAACCGTTTTCCGACGTTGAAGTTGGTTGTGATGCCGCATGTTACATACCCATTTTGTTTGAACAATTCGCTCAGAACGGGCATGTCGACCGCAAGATTGTGATTGTCAATCCTGACGCCGTGGTCCTTCGGGTACAGACCGGTAAAAAGCGTCGCGATACTGGGCCACGTCTTTGGCCACTGCACGGTACAGTCGGTAAAGCGAACGCCACGCTCTGCAAACCGGTCGATATTCGGCGAGGTGTCGAGGTGATACCCATATGACTTGAGATGGTCTGCGCGAAGTGTATCAACGGTGATCAGCACAACATTCGGCGCCGTAGCGACAGGAACGGCATTGCGATCCTTTGAACACCCATAGATCGCGAGCATGACAATCGGGACCGAGAGCAGCTTCACCTGCGGCGCGATCTGGTGTAGTTTTGGAAACATTCAGGAGTGCCGTTATCGGGGTTGCGTCGCCGGAAGCTTGTCGAGCTTCGGGACTCGTCTTAAAATCATTGAGTCAACATATTCGATATTCATGAAAAATACATCCGTGAATCATATATCCTGCCTGGAAACGGATAAACGGGTCCGATACGGCACGTGTTTATTGATCATGCTCGGTACGGTGATGGTACTCCTTCCGTTTGTAAACAAGCCGTTTCATATGGACGACACGCTGTTTCTTCGCAAAGCCGAACACATATGCCGAAATCCTCTTGATCCCTACAATTTTGACTACAATTGGTACGTCGGCCCGCTGCCGATGTGGAAGATTACCAAAAATCCGCCGTTAAACGCCTACATTCTGGCTGGACTTCGCCCGATCGCCGGAGAGAGAGAATGGATCTACCACACCGTATACATGGTAATGGCCGCATTGTGCGCCATTTTGACCTACTTTATCGCCGCGCAACTTACCACGTTTGCCCTGCCTGCGACTGTTGTGGCGTTGTCTACTCCGGTGTTTTTGGTTTCCGCAACGACTGTCATGGCCGACATACCTCTGTATGTGTTTTGGTTGACGGCGATTTTTTTAGTCATTCGGTCCGTCGAACCCGGACAATCAAGGTTGCTATGGGGTGTAGGGCTCGCCGCGGCAGCAGCCGCAATGACCAAATACTTCGGTATCGCAGTTGCGCCGTTGGCCCTTGTCTATTGGTTGGCGAAGACGCGAAGGCTGTCGATTCATCTGTTCGGATTGGGCGTACCTTTGCTTGTTGTTATGATCTGGGGCTTTTATACCAAAGCTAATTATGGCATTTTTCATCCCCTGGACGCAGCGGGTTATTCCGTTGAACGAGCGAATCGCTCGATACTCCAGGTGGCGAACACCCTTTCATTCATTGGCGGAGCGTTGCTTTGGCCAATCGTAATCACGCCCCTCGCCTTTTATGCCGCTCGGCTCAGAAATGCATGGCCGATTCCGATCTTGATTTTGATAACGTTGATACTGTGGTTCGGTTGCCACCAGAACATAGTGGAACCCGTTCGATATCTATGGATTATCATGACTGCAGGTGGCGTCACATTGTTTCTTCTTACGGTCCGGTCGATGATCGCCAGGCGCGATGCCGAGTCAATTCTATTGGGATCCTGGTTTGGCGGAACCGCAGTCTTCGCAATGTGCTTCAACTGGACAATCGCCGCCCGCATTTTGCTGCCGGCAGCGTTGCCGGCCGGCTTGCTCGTTTTCCGGTGGATTGAAACATTGGATCTGAATCCTCGTCGGGTGCGTGTGTGGACCGCCGTTGCCGCCGTACCCTGTATTGGTATTACGTTACTTCTTGCCAGGGTCGACTTTGAAGTCGCCTCCGTGAATCGCACGTTCGCCGAGACCACTGGTCGAAACTTAGTCAGAAATCATCGTGTCCTGTTTGCCGGACACTGGGGATTTCAGTATTATATGGAGCGCGAGGGCGCCGAAGCAGTCGACTATAAGAATGGGGCGATGAATGTTGGTGATATACTGGTGCTGCCGTTTAATAATTCCAACGTGTTATACATCGAGGCGCTGGGCAAACCGGTCTACGAAGCCAGCCATCGATTCAAGATTCCGTTTCACCTGATGAACACAAAAGTCGGATCGGGATTTTACAGTTCCACATTCGGCCCAGTACCATTTGGTATTTCTCGGCAAGATGCCTTGGAAATTTTCACGGTATACCAATACCGGCTCACCCCGAAAGATAATTATTGAGTTCGGGCAATTTTTCCCGGGAGTTTCGTCTATTCAACGGGAAAACGCTGGTCTTTGTCGGACGGGGGATCGATCGCGCCTATTGTAACGGCAGGACGCACCGAAACAAACTGTACAATCCGAACAAAACTGTCGGCCATTCGAGAAATCGACGATTTACTGAAAAGTGTGGCGTCGTACTCGAACGTACATGCAATAGTATCGTTGCGGATCTCGGCATCAAGGCTTAGATCGTAGCCTGAAATGTGTTTATCGTAATGATAATCCGTGACAACCAGCCCTTGCAGGTCCAACGGCGTCTCGCCGCTGATTTTCACCTCGAACGTGGTGTCGAACAATGGGTTTCTGCCCGGCTCCCTGCCGCCGGCGACGCGATCCACCAGGTTTTGAAACGGATACTGCTGGTAACGGAATGCATTGGCGCAACATGTTTTGACTTGCGTCAGAAGTGTTGCTATCGGCAGTTCTGCCTTGGGTTGAATCCGCAACGCGAGCGTATTGACAAACATGCCGACAACGTCGTCAACCTGAGGATGCGTTCGACCGGCAACAACCGAACCAACGACGATATCGTCCTGCTTCGTGTGCTTGTGGAGGAGACAGGCATAGCATGTGAGCAAGGTCATGAACATCGTCGCGTCGTGTGCCCTCGCCAATGCGGTCAGGGCCGCGGTGTCGGCGGCGTTAATGGTGACATGAACCGCCTCGCCGTGGTAGCTCCGGACGGCAGGCCGGGGACGGTCGAGCGGCAATTGCAGGACCGGCACTTCGCCCGAGAATTGTCCCTGCCAGTAGGCTTCGTGCGTCTGCCATTCGTCGCCGTGTAAACATTGGTTCTGCCAATGTGCGAAATCGCGATATCGCACAGCCGGCTCCGGAAGGGCCTTCCCGTCATATGCCGCCCCCAGCTCACGCATGAGAATGCGGACCGAAACGCCATCGGAAATAATATGATGCATATCCATCATGAGCAGATGACTGTCATCGCCCAGCTGCACGATCTCCGCTCGCAACAGCGGCGCTGCGTCAAGCCGAAACGGGCGGATGAAGTCCCGGATCAGGTCGTCTATGGCCTCGCCCTCGGCACGCCGCCATACCGGTTCCAGCACACATGACTGCGCAACCTTCTTGACTGTTTCGCCATCTACAACGTGAAATGACGACCGAAACGCCTCGTGTCGATCGACCCACGACTGCAAGGCGACAGTCAGACGCTTCCGATCCAATGCCCCTGCGATAATATAGGATAGCGTAATGTTGTAAGGCGGCGCATCTTTGTCATCCAAATAACAGCGATATTGAAGCCGCTCGGCAGACGACAATTCGTAATGATCACTGTTCGCCATGCGATCCAGCTTCCTTGATGAGGCCGAGTCCGCCGTCATGATTCGCTGCGCCAGAGCCTCGATGTGCTTGTCCTCAAAGATTTCATTGAGTGTGAGCCGCACCTCGAAGTGTCTGAACATGCGCGCAACGATCTGCACCGCCTTGAGCGAATGCCCGCCAAGATCGAAAAAGCTGTGATGCACGCCAATTGATTCGGACGGTACATCGAGTACATCCGACCAGATTTCAACGAGCGCCGTCTCGACATCGTTCCGCGGCGCCACATACGAAGTACCGGTCGTCGCCGCGGAGAGCGGCTCGGGGAGCGCCTTGCGGTCGAGCTTGCCGTTCGGGGTAAGCGGCATAGCGGCGAGTTGCACGAAAAACGAGGGAATCATGTAGTCCGGCAAATCGGCGGCGCAGACTTCCCGCAGCTCAGCTGGGATAAATTGCCGGGATGCGACGAAGTAACAGCACAGAAATTTGTCGCCGTTACTGTCGGCAAGATCGATCACAGCGGCTTCGGACATCTCGTCAACTGCCTTGATACACGATTCGATTTCGCCGCATTCGATTCGGAACCCGCGGATTTTCACCTGATGATCGATCCGCCCGCTGAAGGCGATATTGCCGTCCGGCATCCACTTGACCAGATCGCCCGACTTGTACATCTTCGAACCAGGAATAAACGGATTGTCGATGAACCGTTCGGCTGTGAGTTCGGGCCGGTTGCGATACCCAAGCGCAAGGCCGCGACCGCTGATGTACAGTTCGCCGGTGACACCGATCGGACAGGGCTGCAGACGTCGATCCAGGATATACACCTGCAGGTTGTCGACCGGCTTTCCGATTGATGACACCCCTAGGTACGGTGACCGCGGACAAACGTAATGCGTGGAATCGATCGTCACCTCCGTGGGCCCGTAAAGATTGATCAACGGGCAATCAAGCAAGGCGTAAAACCGTCCGACCAGTTCTGCCGCCAACGGCTCGCCACCGCAAAACGCACGCTTCAGCGGCAGCTTGCCGGCATCAGGATGGTACAGCAGGCTGCTGAGCAACGACGGCACCGCCTGGAATATGGTCACGTTCTCCGCGATCATTGTGCGTGCCAGATAATCCATGTCTTTGTGGCCGCCTTCACGGCTCACGACCAACCTCCCGCCGCGCATCAGCGGTGCATAAAACTCCCACACGGAGGCGTCGAAACTGTACGGCGTTTTCTGAAATACAGCATCACTCTGATCAACGGGGTACTCACGGAACATCCAGCACATGTGGTTGAATATTGCCGTGTGAGGTATCATTGCGCCTTTCGGGTTACCAGTCGAACCCGAGGTATAAATCACGTACGCAATGTCATCCGGCTGATTCACCGGTGGTGGATTCGCAGGGCTGCAGCCGCTCAGATCGAGAGTCTGCAGGTCTACAACGGCACCGTCGTAAGCATAACGGCCAATGAAACGCGAATCGGAAATGAGCATCGCCGCGTCGCTGTCCTCAAGCACATAATTCACTCGGTGCTCGGGGTATTCAGGGTCGATCGGCAGGTAACCTCCGCCGGCCTTGAGGATGCCGAGGATCGCCACCACCAGGTCGATTGATCGCTCAAGGCAGATCGCGACGACGGCATTGCACCCGATCCCATCGCCCCGGAGATAGTCGGCGAGGCGATTGACGCGCTCATTCAATGCATCGTATGTGAGACGATGTCCCTCAAACACTACGGCAACGTTACCCGGCGTCACCGCCGCCTGTTTCTCGATTTCAAGGTGAATCATGCCATCACACGGGTAGTCGACAACGGTATCATTGAACGCGTGCATGATGCGGTTGTACTCCGAAGGATCGAGGAGAGAAATCGAGCCGATACCGATTTGCGGCTCGCGCACAACCGACCGAATGAGCTGTTCGAAATGTCCTGCCAGACGCGTGATCGTGTCACGCCGAAACAGAGTGGTTGCATAGGTGAAGGTGACCTCGAGACCGGTTTCCGCAACTTCCGCCTCGACGAGAAGGTCGAGCTTGGCCGTGATGCTGCCGAATTCGAGACGCGACACCGCGACACCGGGAAAGTCGATTTCCTGCTCGCGCGCGGTTTGCAGAATAAACATGGTGTCGAATAACGGATTCCGTGCCAGATCCCGTGCCACGGTAACGTTATCCACGAGCGATTCGAAGGGATAGTCCTGATGATCGAACGCCGCAAGGGTATGCTCGCGCACCTCGGCCAGGAACGCAGCAAATGGTTTCTCCGCGGCAGGCATATTGCGCAGCGCCAGCGTATTGACAAACATCCCGACGATGCTATTAAGTTCCGCCAGCGGCCGGCCCGCGACAGCGGTCCCGACGACGATGTCTTCCTGATCGCCATAGCGCGACAGCAGGCAGCTGTAGACGGCGAGCAACACGATAAAAAGTGTCGCGTCGTATTCTGACGCGAGCGCTTCCAGTCCGGCGAGCAGCGCCGGATTCACGGTAATCGAAACGTCGTCGCCGTCGAACCGCTGCACCGCGGGTCGGGGAAAGTCCAATGGCAGGTTCAGAACCGGCAACTCGCCCTGAAAGCGTTCCAGCCAAAACGATTCGTGGCCGGCATAAACGTTGGATGCCAACACGGCCTGCTGCCAGTGAGCGAAATCCTTGTATTGATACCGTAACGGTTCAAGGTTGGCGCCGGCATAGAGTTGCCTCAGTTCATTGAATATGATGTCCAACGATACGCCGTCGGAGATAATATGATGCATATCCAACAGGAACACGTGACGCAGCGCCGACACGCGCAACAATTCGAACCGCAACAGCGGCGCAGCCGCAAGATCAAACGGCCTAACGAAAGCATTGATAGATTCCGAAACCTCAGTTGCGTCAATGGTCGTGAGATCGAATGTAAACTCCAGCTGGTCTGCTATCACTTTCACGGGGACGTCTTCGACCAGCATAAATGCAGACCGAAACGCGTCATGCCGCTCGACGAGCCGAGCGCATGCGCGTTCCAGTGCGGCTACATCCAGATCGCCGTCGAGCTGGAATGCCATCGGCATGTTATAAACACAATCGCCGACGCTGAACTGATTGAGTATGTATTGCCGTGTTTCAGCTGCGGATAATTGGTAGTGCACCGCCTTCGGAGCCGGCTCCAGGTCGATGAAAGCAGCGCTGTCGGCAGTGTCGACGAGACGGCCGATTCCACGGATCGTCCTGGCTTCGAAGATCGCATTGAGCGACAATCTGACGCCGAAACGCTGGTGGATGCGTGAACCCAACTGGATCGCCTTCAGCGACTGACCGCCAAGTTGAAAGAAGCTATGCTGAACACCGATCCCATCGGGTGATATTCCGAGAACCTCGGCCCAGATATCGATCATATCGCCCTCCGTTGTGGTCGCCGGCGGCTCAATCTCGGCTTCCGCCTGTGTCACGTCCGGAAGCGGCAACGCCCGCGAATCGAGCTTGCCGTTTGGTGTGAGCGGCAATGCAACAAGATGCACCATGAACCGCGGAACCATGTACTCCGGCAATTCCGCCGTGAGAAATGTACGCAGCACCTCATCGTCGAGAGCACGGTCCGCCACATACCAGGCGCAGAGGTATTTTTCACCATCAATATCAGACAGGTCGCGTACGACACCTTCCCGTACGGCCTCATGTTGCAGCAGCCGATCAACGATCTCGCCAAGTTCAATGCGGTAGCCGCGAATCTTTACCTGCTGGTCGATACGTCCCCGATAGACGACTCGACCATCACCTCGGTACCGCGCCGAATCGCCGGTACGATACAAACGCGATCCGCCGCTACCGTGAGCCGGAAACGGATCCGGAATAAACCGTTCTGCCGTCAGATCGGGGCGGCGCAAATACCCTCGTGCCACCGCCGGGCCGCCGATCACAATCTCACCGGCGACGCCGATGGGCACGGGTTCGAGTCCATTGTCGACGACGTAGACTGTCGTGCCTTTTAACGGTCGCCCAAGCGGCACCGGGTCGCCGTAGAGGCTGGGAGCAACGTCACGGGCATCGCAGGTCAGCACGCCGACTGTCGTTTCCGTAGGACCGTAGTGATTGATAATGTCCGTTCTGCGATTTGCCGTCAGAATCCGCTGCATCCAGTCGGGCGCCGCCGCCTCGCCGCCGACGATCAATGCCTCTGCCGGCAAGGCCGCATCGGGACACGACGGGTCCTGCAGAGCAGCAAAATGCGACGGGACAATCTTGAGATAATCGATGGCCGTGCGCGCGACGTACGCATTAAAGGCGCCGGCGTCGGTCGCGCGATCCCACGACAACACGTGTAGCTCGCCGCCGGTGCAAAGCGACGGAAAAACCACCGTATTTCCAAGATCCGCAGCCAACGTCGACACGGTTGCGAATCGACTACCGGGAACGAAGTCGACCCGGGCGATAATACCGGTAATGTAATGCATGAGCTGCCGGTGCTCGATCACGACGCCCTTGGAGCGGCCGGTTGATCCGGAAGTATATATAATGTATGCGGGATTGCGTTCATCGATCGCAACAACGGCCGGGCTGGGTTTGCACGCGCCATTTCGCTGCATAATCTCATCGAGCACCAGTACGGTCGGAGAAGGCGCTGTAGCGCTCTTGTGGAGCGACATGTCCGAGGTTGCGGCGGCAAAGGGCAACGAACCGGCACGATCGGCGGTCGTGAGCACGACACGGATGCCTGCGTCTTCCATCATAAAGCGAATTCGGTTCTCGGGAAACGCCGGGTCGAGAGGGACGTATGCGCATCCGGCCTTCATCACCCCGAGTACCGCTACAATCATTTCGATGGACCGGTCAACATACACTGCGATTGGCGTTTCCGGCACGACGCCGGCTGCGATAAGTTCGGCAGCAACCCGGTTGGAACACCGTGTCAGCCCTTCATAGCTCAAGCAGGCGCCTTCATGAACGACGGCTACAGCGTCCGGCGTCTGTTTTGCCTGATGCGCGATCACGCCGTGCACACAACTCGGCTGCACACCCAATGCTGCGTTGTAGCGTTCATTGGACTGTTCAGCAGTGGTGTCGTTCCAGCTTGTAACCGCGTTTGTCCGCTCATCTTGGCCGAGTACCGATACGGCTGACAACCGCCTTCCGGGGTCGGAAAGAATCGACGCCAGCAACGTGCGAAAGTGCGCCGCCATTCGCTCGATTGTTGCCCGTCGAAACAGCGCCTGTGCGTATTCAAACGTGACGACGAGACCGTCGCCGATGCGATCGGCGACGAACGTGATGTCGAACTTCGCGTTATGATCGTCAAAATCCCGTGGACAAATCGTCAGACCGGATAGTTCGAAACCGCTGCCGGTGTTATCCTGGTACAGGAATAACGTATCAAATACCGGATTTCGGCTCACATCCCGCTCCACCGGCAGCTTCTCCACCAAATTCTCGAACGGATAATCCTGATGCTCCAACGCCGCGACACACCGGGTGCGGACGTCCGCCAATAGTTTGATGAAGCTCATGTCCGCAGACATTCCGGTGCGGATCGGCAGGGTATTTACAAACATTCCGATGACTTCGTCGAGATCCGCGTGAGACCGTCCTGCAGCGACGGTGCCCACCACAATGTCCTGCTGTCCGGTGTATTTGTGAAGGAGGCAGATGTATGCCGCAAGCACGGTCATAAACATCGTTGCGTCGTGTTCCGCGGCCACGGCCTCGAGACCTGAGACGATCTCGGCATCGAGACGCGTGCTCACAATACCGCCGGAAAAATCCTGGGCCGCCGGCCGCGCCTTATCCAGCGGCAGTTCGAGGACAGGAATATCGTCTTCGAACTGCGACAACCAGTATTGCTCCTGGCGTGTATAGGCCGGACTGTCGACCAAACCACCCTGCCACGACGCAAAGTCCCTGTATTGAATCGACAACGGCTCCATTACCCTGCCCTTATACGCCGCCGCGATGTCGTGCATGATGATATCGAGCGAAACACCGTCGGCAATGATGTGGTGCATGTCGATAAGAAAAACATGTTCGGTAGCGGAAATACCCAGAAGGCATGCGCGCAGCAAAGGTGATTTGCCAAGGTCGAACGGACGGATAAACGTAGAAATGTCATGATCGAGACGGTCGGCGGCAGTAGCGACATAATCGAGCAGAATTGCCGCGGAAGACGCAATCCGCTTAACCGGGCCGCCGTCACGAATGGCGAAAGACGAACGGAATGCCTCGTGCCGCTGCACCAGTGCGGTCAACGCATCCTGCAGCCGCTCGCGGTCAAGCGGTCCTTTGACATCGAAAGCCTGGGTGATGTTGTACGACGTCGCCGTCTCGTCAAAACGATTGAGAATGAACTGTCGCTTCTCGGCCGAGGATAACGAATAGTCGTCCTGATCCGGAATATGGACGAGAGCGGTGTAGGCATGCCGATCGAGCGCAGCGATGCGATCGGCGAGCGCGCGGACCGTTTTGCCATTGAACACGTCCGACAACGCCAGATCCACATCGAACGCCTGCTGGATGCGGTAGACAAGCTGCACGGCCCGGAGCGATTGACCGCCCAGATTGAAAAAATTATGCAGTACTCCGATACGTTCGCCGTCGATGCCGAGCACGTCCGACCAGATCTGAATCAACGTTCGCTCGGCGTCGTTTCCGGGCGGCTCTATCGGCATATCATCGACGACATCCAGATCCGGCTCCGGCAATGCCTTGCGATCGATTTTTCCATTCGGCGTAAGGGGCAGCGAATCAAGACGCACAAAAAACAGAGGAATCATGTAATCGGGCAGCTCGACAGCCAGACGGGTTTTGAAATCGTCGCCGGCAATATCATCCTTCGCCGTGTAGTAGGCACACAGGAACCTGCTTCCGTCGCTGTCTTCGCGATCGATCACAGCGGCCTCGCCGATACGTGCGTCACGAAGAATCCTGGCTTCGATCTCGCCAAGTTCAATACGGAATCCACGAATCTTCACCTGATGATCAACACGACCGAGGCACTCGATATTCCCGTCCGGCCGCCACCGCGCGAGATCCCCGGTGCGGTAAAAGCGTTCGCCGCTGCGAAACGGATTGTCGAGAAAACGCTCCGCCGTCAACTCCGGACGATCATGATACCCGCGCGCAACGCCGTCGCCGCCAATATACAGTTCACCGACGATTCCAGGCGGTACGGGAAGCATCGCGTCATTCAATATATAGACACACGTATTGCCGATGGGCTTGCCGATAAGAATGTCGGTATGGGATTGAACATGGTATACCGTGGACCACACCGTGGTTTCCGTGGGGCCATACATATTCCAAAGCTGATCGCAGCGCGGGATCAGCCATTCCGCAAGATCGGGCTTCATCGGTTCTCCGCCGCAGAGGATCTTCAACGCGGGCGCACCTGCCCAATCGGAATCCGCGAGCAGCCGCCAGGTCGCAGGAGTCGCCTGCATCACAGCAACATTCCACTCGCCCAGCAGTGCGATTAAACGGCGGCCGTCGAGGGATTCCTCCCGCGTCGCAAGAACAACAGCGCCGCCTTCGAGCAGCGGCAGGAACAACTCGAGCACATGGATATCGAACGACAGCGTCGTGACCGACAATAGGTGATCCCCGGCCCTCAGCCCCGGCTGCTGCGCCATTGAGCGGAGAAAATTCACCGCGTTCCGGTGGGTGATCTCGACTCCCTTCGGCTTACCTGTGGATCCGGACGTATAAATCACGTAGGCAAGATCCGCGCTCCCGATGCCGACATCGGGACAGGTGTCATCGACTCCATTCAGCGCGGGATCGAAGACATCGATCACGGCCCCTTCAAATGCCAGCTTTTCCGCCAGTCCGGACTGACTCAGCAACACAGCGGCACCGCTGTCTTCCAGCATGTACGCTATGCGTTCGTGCGGATAAATTGGGTCCAGCGGCAGATAGGCGCAACCGGCTTTAAGCACAGCCAATACCGATGCTACCATTTCAGGAGACCGTTCGACCAGAACGCCAACGATCCCGTTGCAACCGACGCCGCGCTTCCTCAGTTGCCGTGCAAGCCGATTGGCAAGACGATCGAGGTCCGCATAGCTCAATTCCCGGCCGCTGCATACCAGGGCCGTTTCCTCAGGCCGCTGCCGCACCTGTTCCTCAAACAATCGGTGAATGAGGCCGTTCGTTTCATATGCTGTGTGCGTGGCGTTAAAGCGTTCAAGAACCTGCGTGGATTCCTCATCTGTAATCATTCCGATCTCGCCGATCGGAATGTAGGGATCGGCCGTGACGGCGCCAATGATCTCAACATAATGCGCGGCAAGCCGTTTGATCGTGGACGCCTCGAACAAGCGGGTGACGTACTCGAAGGTGAGCGTGAGACCGTCGTCCGTGATCGTCACTTCGACAGACAAATCGAATTTCGAGACGGATTCCGGAAACGCCACTTCTTCGCAGTGCAATCCCGGCAACTCGAGTGTCGCATCGTCCATATTCTGAACGACAAAGAGCGTATCAAACAACGGGTTGCGGCTGAGATCGCGCTTGACCGCCAGTTTTTCGACCAGCAATTCGAAGGGGTAGTCCTGGTTGTCGAATGCGTCGATGCAATGCCGGCGTACCTCTTCGAGAAAGGTTGCAAACGTTTTGTCCGGCGCCGGATAATTTCGCAAGGCAAGGGTGTTGACGAACATGCCAATAATGTTCTGCACATCGCTGTGCCCGCGGCCGGCGACAACGGACCCCACAATGATGTCTTCCTGACGGCAATAATGAAACAGCAGACAATTGTATGCGGCCAGCAATGTCATAAACAGCGTGCTGTCTGACTTTGCGGCGCACGCTTCCAGTGCGTCAACAGTCGAAGCCGGCACGGTGACCTCAATGGTGTCGCCACCGTAACACTGCGACGGGGGTCGTGGAAAATCGAGGGGCAGATTCAGCACCGGGATCTCACCGGCAAGGTGTTCCAACCAGTATCTCTCCTGCCTCTCCAGCTCGCCGCCGCTCAAGCGGTCGCGCTGCCACTGTTCGAAGTCGCAATATTGGAACGGCGCAGGCCCCGGCGTATCACCTCCGTACAACGCACCGAGTTCGGCAAGGAAAATAGCCAGCGAAACCCCGTCCGAGATGATGTGATGCATATCTATCAGCAACAGCACGTCGTCGTCCGCAAGTGCCGCCACCTGAACACGAAGCAACGGCGGCGTTCCAATATCAAACGGCTTGACAAAGTCCGCAAACACCTGCGACGGGTCACTCCCAGCGGCATCCACGAAGTCAACTGCAAATGATGCTTCGGTGTCGACCTGTTTCATCGGTTCACCATCAATCAGGAGAAATCGCGACCGAAAGGCGTCATGCCGGGCGACGAGGTTCGCAAATGCGGTTCGCAGCCCTTCCATATCGAGTACACCGCACAACCGAAAGGCGACGGGTATGTTGTAGGCGGCATCACCGCCGTCGAGTCGACTGAGAACAAATTGCCGATTCTCGGCGTATGAAAGCGGATAGACACCACAGCGATCGCGCCGCTTCGTCAGTCCGGCGAAGGCCACCTGCTGCGAATTCGCTATACGGTTCGCAAGAGCAGCGACAGTACGATCCGAAAAAACATCCGTCAACGACAACTGGCAATCGAATTCGCGATGCATGCGAGAGATCAACTGAACAGCGCTCAGAGAGTGGCCGCCAATCTGAAAAAAACTCACATTGGCGCCGATGCTGTCGTACTCCTGCCCAAGAAGGTCGCTCCAGATCGCAGCCAATCGTTTCTCGACGTCTGTTTCCGGCGGTTCGAACGCCGCGAGACCGGCATCGATGCGTCCGGGTTCCGGCAACGCCTTGCGATTGATCTTGCCGCCGGCGGTAAGCGGCATCTCATCTATCTGGACGAAACTGGACGGCAACATGTATTCCGGCAGTTGCTCATTCAGGAACGCGTGCAGCTCATTACGAGCGACCGTCGCGTCGGCGACGAAATACGCACAAAGAAACTGGTTCTCGTCCGCACCGGTGCAGACCTGGACCGTGACCTCCATGATCTGCGGGTGATTCAGAAGCTTGGTTTCAATCTCTTCAAGCTCGATACGGATGCCTCGAATCTTGACCTGATTGTCGATGCGACTGAGATACTCGATCTTACCATTGGACAGCCAGCGCACGAGGTCGCCGGTCTTGTACAACCGGTTGCCGGGACGAAAATCGTTAGGGACGAATTTCTCGGCGGTAAGATCGGGTCTCCCGAGATAGCCGCGTGCCAGACCAAAACCCGAAATGCACAATTCGCCGGGAACGCCGATCGGCTGTAACATGTCGTCGCGGTTTATGATGTAAATCTGGGTATTCGCAATCGGCTTGCCAATAGCTTCCGACTCGGGGGTGCACCGGGTGCTGAGTGCGTCCACCGTCGTTTCGGTTGGGCCGTAGTGGTCATACAGTGCGTAACCGAGATCGAGGATGCGATTCTTGAGCTTGGGGTCGAGCTTCTCACCACCGCAAATAATCACGCCAAGTGACGCAATTCGTGGATGGCCGTCGAGAATGACACGTAAGGTGACAGGGCTGAATTGAATGATGCTCACGCGTCTGCGGTCGATCAACCGCCGAAACCGGTCCGGCTCGGAAAGGTCAAAATGCGGAATCACCAGCCGCCCACCGAACAAGAGCGTACCAAAGATTTCCTCTACAGATACATCGAATGAAAAGTTTGTGAATTGCAGTGTCACACAGCGATGGTCGAGGCTGTATTTTCGCCCGAACCAGCTCAGTACATTCACTGCATTTCGATGCTCGATCATCACCCCTTTGGGCATGCCGGTCGATCCCGATGTGTAAATACTGTAGGCCAAATTCTTCGGCCCGTTACGGCACGGTCGGTCTCTGCCCGGCCCGGTAAAAACCGCCGGGTCTTCCGCGCTTATGATGCGACCGGAAAAATCGATCTTTCGACAAAATCGAGGTCGGCTGATCAGGACTTCGGCCTGGCTGTCCCGAAGAATAAAATCGACGCGATCAGGCGGATTCGCGGGATCGATCGGCAGATAGGCGCCGCCGGCCTTGAGGATTGCCAACATACCGGCAATCATGTCAAACGATGGTTCAATCATGAGCGCGACGATCGACTCGGCTTCGACACCCACAGCGATTAGCCGTGACGCCAGCTGGTTCGCCATGCGATTAAGGCGGCCGAACGACAGAATGCGATCGTCATGGACAATCGCGATGTTGTCCGGATAGTCACGCGCCTGATCCTCAAAAAGCTGTTTCACCGTCTTGTGTTGCGGGACCACGGTTCCCAAATCATTGAATTCCTGCAATATCTGGATGCGAT
>JAJFLQ010000196.1 GCA_021772615.1 Verrucomicrobiota bacterium
CGCCCAGATTCTGAGCCGCAATGTGAATGTCGGTTCGCAGGTAGGAGTCGGCGATGTGATCGCCAGATTAGTTGGCATCGAAGAGTACTGGATTGTAGCCACGATGCCCATCAAAAAACTGGGGTGGATCCGCTTTCCCGACGGAGGGGCACCGGACGGCGCGCCGGTCACGGTTCGGGCACGGGGTATCTGGGATGACGGCGTCACCCGTGGCGGCCGGGTGACGCAGTTGATCGGCGCATTAGACCAGGAAACGCGTCTGGCCCGCGTCCTTATCACCATCGATGATCCGCTCGGGCGCGCCGCCGCCGCGCCGCCACTGTTGATCGGTATGATTGTCGAAGCCGGCATATCCGGTAAAATGATCAAAAACGTGGTCCGGCTGAACCGGGATTACATTCGCAAGGGCGATACCGTATGGGTAATGGACAACGACACACTCGATATTCGCACTGTTTCAATTGTGTATGGCGATGCCAGGTATGCCTACATTGATAAAGGCATTGAACACGGCGAACGTATTGTGACCACAAATCTCGCTACGGTTGCCAGAGGTATTGCGGTCCGTGAGCGCGACGCCGATGCGGATTCGCAGACGAATAAATGACAATGATCGCACAATCCGACCGCATCGGTATAGGGTGGATGGCGCGTAACGCGGTCGCGTCCAATCTGTTGATGATTATCCTGCTCGCCGGAGGCTTCTGGTTCGCCATCCACATGCAGAAGGAGGTCTTTCCGGAATTCGAGCTGGATATTGTCGAGATCAGCGTCGGTTATCCCGGAGCGGCGCCAACCGAAGTCGAGCAGGGCATTCTGTTACCGATCGAAGAAGCTGTACGCAGCGTCGAGGGCGTCCGGGAAGTGCTGTCGGAGGCCAGGGAAGGGCGGGGCTCAGTAGAAATCGAACTGGTAAGCGGCACGGACCGCATGCGGGTTTTTCAGGATGTGGACCAGGCGGTAAGTCGCATCCGCACCTTTCCCGATGATACCGACGAACCGGAAGTGAACCTGCAATCCCGGCAGCGCGAGGTGATGGAGCTGGTATTATTCGGCTCCGTGGATGTGTGGACCCTGCGCAAGCTGGGCGAACGATTGCGGGACCAGCTGTTGGCCAACCCGACGATCAGCCAGGTCGAGCTCGGCCGTGCACCCGACTATGTGATCCATGTAGAGGTGCCCCACGCGCTACTACGCAAACACAATCTCACGCTCGATCAAATTGCCGGGATCATCGGTGACTCGAGCGAAGATATCGCGGCCGGTTCCGTACAGACCGCAGCCGGCGAGATTCTCTTGCGCATGAATGAGCGGAAGCAGGTCGCAGCGGAGTTTGGCAACATCGAAATCCTGGCGAGCGAGTCCGGCGCATCCATTTCCCTGTCCGATATCGCCATGATTCATGACGGTTTCGAGGAGGCCGGCTTTCATTCGCAGTTTAACCGGCAACCATCCATTGAGCTCAATATCTTCCGCGTCGGCAAGCAGTCGCCGCTGACTATCGCCGAGGCGGTAGAGGCGGAGATGGCCGCATTCGAAGCGAGCCTGCCGCCCGGCGTTCAATGGCGAATGGACAGCAACGACGCCGAAGAATTCCGTGAGCGCCTTTCGCTGGTTGTCGAGAACGGCCTGCTCGCTGCCGTCATTGTTCTGGTGACGCTGTCGATGTTTCTCGAGTTGCGTCTGGCGTTCTGGGTGATGATGGGGATGGTGGTATCGTTTTTCGGCGGTTTGTTCTTTATGCCGTTCGCGCATGTGAGCATCAACATGATCACGCTCTTCGGATTTCTGATCGTGTTGGGGATCGTCGTGGACGACGCGGTCGTCGTCGGTGAAAATATCTACGAACACCGCTTACAGGACGAAAATGCCATGTCGGCGGCGATTAACGGCGCGCGTGAAGTCGCCGGTCCCGTCATAGTCAGCATACTGACCAATATCGTCGCCTTTGTTCCACTGCTGCTGTTGCCCGGAGAGACGGGCAAGTTCTGGCGCCCGCTGCCGATCGTTGTGATCATTGTCCTGATCGTGTCGTTGATCGAAGCGCTTTATATCCTGCCCGCGCATCTTGCCGGTCTGAAGAAACGGGCGACCGATTCTGTTTCCACGTATAAGGCGCCCTTTTTGCGCCGGGTCTTCACAGCTTTGTTTAACGGTTTCATTGACATCATCTACCGCCGGGTGTTGGATCTTGTTCTGCGATATCGCTATGTCACGGTGGTCATCGCGTTCGCATTTCTTGCAGTCGCAGCACGTTATTCCACCAGTTCCCACATGGGCATGATTCTGATGCCGGAAGTTGCCGCGGACGAGATCGAGGCCGGCATCCGGTTGCCTGTGGGAACGACGCCGGACCAGGCCGCAGAGATCGCAGACGCCGTCACTGCCGCAACGCTGCGGATGATCGAAGCACACGGCCTCCACACCACCGCCGAAGGTGTGAAAACGAATGTGCGCGGCGGCAGCAGGTTTGTCGATGTGGAAATCGTAATGTTGCCGCCCGATGTGCGCGAGCTTACGACCAACGAGGTCATTCGGCTCTGGAGGGATGAAATCGGTGATCTGCCCGGTGTTGTGCAGATCGCATTCGAAGCCGAAGCCGGCCCCGGGGGCTGGAAGCCGGATATCAGTATTGACCTTAGCCACGACGACATCGCCGTACTGGAAAAGGCGACCAGCGCGCTGGTATCACGGCTCGAACAATACAACAACACACGGGATGTGAACGACAGGTTTAACAAGGGCAAGTCCCAAATGAATTTTCGGCTCCTGCCCGAGGCGCGTGCGTTGGGGTTGACGTCCGGCGAGATCGGCGCCCAGCTTCGCGATGCATTTTACGGCGCCCTGGCGCTGCGATTTCTCCGGGGTACAAACGAGGTTGAAGTTCGTGTCAAGCTGCCGCCGGAGGAACGGCAGGACATGGTCCACGTGGAGGACCTTGTCATCCGCACGCGACAGGGGACGGAAGTGCCGCTGCATGAAGTGGTTGAGTTTCAGGACGGCGAGGCGTTTTCAACCATCAGTCGACGCAATGGCCGGCGAATTGTCAACGTCTCGGCGGACGTGGAGCCGAAGCGCGAGGTTGGGCAGGTGATCCGCGCGCTGCACAAGGAAGACCTCCCGGCGCTGCGGGCCGACTACCCGGGATTATCGTGGACGTTCGAAGGCAGCGATGCCGAAATGCGCGAGTCTACCGCCTCGCTATGGGCCGGTTTCGGGCTCGCCCTGGGAATGATTTACGCGCTCCTCGCCATCGCTTTTGGAAGTTATCTGCAACCCCTGATCGTGCTCAGTGCGATTCCCTTCGGAACGGTCGGCGCCGTGATCGGGCATATGATTTTGGGATACGATCTGTCACTGATCAGCCTCATGGGCGTCGTGGCGCTTTCCGGCGTCGTGGTGAACGATTCGCTGATCATGGTAGACTATGCAAACCGCCGACGTGCGGAAAGCGGCGTGTACAACGCCATTCACGCCGCGGGTATCCGGAGGTTTCGCCCGATCATTATCACCACCTTGACGACCTTCGGCGGCCTGACGCCTATTATTTTCGAAACGTCGTTACAGGCCCAGCATCTTATTCCGATGGCCGTATCGCTGGGATACGGAATCGTCTTCGCGACAAGCATCATTCTTCTGCTGGTACCCTGTCTTTATCTCATTCTTGAAGACGTCAAACGCGCGGTCGGATGGCTTGCAACAGCGGTTCGTTAGTTTCGGCACATGGAAACGCTTTATCGTTTCCATGGTCTCGGCGGCAGCCTTGTGCTCAGGCATGGGGCCCAATAGTCATTGATGCGCAGCACATGTTGAAATGGTTTTCGACGACGTTTTCGCGGCGGCATTCCGCGGCGGCATCAGCCTTTGCGATCAGCGAAAAGCATTGATTTCAATGGCCGCAGCAGCGCGCCCGCAATAATCATGAGGGCAACGACCACGATGGCGATGAACCAATCACTGTCCGCTACCCGTTGTCCGGCGAATACGGCGGGTAATGCCATGATGATGTTCGCCGGACAGCCGTAGCACAACACCGTCGACGTGGGAACGTTGGTCAATCCGAACAGAACATTCTTGATGCTGTAGGGCAGGTGAGGCACGGCAAAGTAGAGGAATGTAATTCCTTTCATCCTGTCCTGGCGGATCTCCAGCTTGGTATCGTACTTCCTGCTGATATACGCGATGACCCGCTCCTTGAGGAAACTGCGGGCAAGGCGTACCGCAACAAACAAATGGAACGGAAACGCGATCAAGACCATCAGAAACCCGGTCACCGGGTCAAAAGTAAGTCCGATCGAGACCAGGAATAGTGTTGCAGGCGCACCGGCGATAGGGAGGAAGAGAAACAATATGAAGAACACCGCCGGCGAGATTTCCGACCGTAAGTACGACCCCATAGCTGCGGGCCATCCCGGATTGATGCACGTGTAAATAACTGCCGCGGCCAGAACCGGGATAGTAACGGCAATCGCTACGCGTTTGTACGTGCGATGGCGCCCCTGTTCTGTGGGCGTAGTAAGGTCTTCATTTGTTTCGGGGCCGGGCCCGGATGAGTCAGTCATCGGTAAATGTCATGTTTGGTGTAAGATCGACCGCGTTCGAAAAGGTAGTAGCATCAATCGCCGCAGCGCGGGATTCGTGCAAGTCGGAGTATTTCGCCTGCGCAGACAGGAATGTCTATGCTGCTAAGGGCCAGTTGTCAATGATGGGACTTGAAAAAGGTCGCATAAGAGTTCTATGTTCAGTCACCAACTCCGAGTAATAAATGCGCGCATCAACCCATTGGCAGGACACGTCGTTGGTGCTCGTGCCGCGTTGGAAGACATTCTTGAAAACTACGCGTATTTCACAATCTATCCCGGGAGATTCGCCACTGATCCGACCGCCTGGCCAATCGCATAAGGACCAGTTGCCTGTGATTAGGAAGGAGACATATAGTAAGGGCAAGGAATGAAAAGGCTCGGCTCCTAGACAATGCGCAAGAAACTGCGCAAGCGGTGACAATGACAAAGAATAGGCCATCTCCGTCAAGCTGCCAGGAATCAAAGGAACAGTTGAGCACACGCCGCTAATTCATCCGAACATGCACCCCATGCACTCGGGCCAATCGACAATATTCGCTGCTCTGTTATTCGTATTCACAACTGCACAGTTCAACGTTGCAACACCCATGATTCCCAACCTTCGTGATGTCGGTGAGACTGTCAACATTTTGGCTGGCAGGGAGTTGCTTCTGGAGGGACAACTCTATCGGGGCGGAACGATCAATAAGCTGTTCTCAAAGGACGAGCTGCCGCCTGTTGCGACCATTGTGAACCTGCGAAAAGGACCCGATCAGCGCTTCGAAGACGTGGACTCTATTCACATACCGGCAACGGACACGCTGGACAATTACTTAACCCACAACCATCGCATCCAGGCTTGGATCAATCATGTGCTTGAGGCGATTTGCATCACCGAAAAATGGCCGATACTCATCCATTGCACGTCGGGGAAAGATCGAACAGGTGTTGTAATCGCAACTATCCTGGCCTCCTTGGGATTCGATAGGGATACGATCCGCGAGGAGTACGTTGAATCAGAAGGAATTCGGGATGAATCCCATATCGAAATTGCACTCGATGGGATCCTCTCGGCAGACTCGTATATCTATGATACCGCCGTCACCGAGGCATTGAGGGAACGGCTGCTTTATGACCAACGTCGGTGCGGGTCGATGTGATGCCTCCATTTCAAATCGGCTGGGTAATGGCGTGTTCTGTGCAAACGCGTCAAAATTCTCGGATATGACCACCGGTGAATACCCAGGAAGTCGCAAATCAAGCACTCGGAGCGCGTGTTCACCGTGTGACCGTCGTGCCATAAGCGCGCGATTTGCAAGTAGCATAGGCATCCTGCCTGTGTAATACGCGACGGCTACAGCCAGGATGGCTGCGCTACCTCAATTGCGGTCACGATCCGAACATGCACTCCACGGCAAATCACGTACGATGCGCCCGCCGCCCGCACCGCCGATCACATCTGCTTGACATTGGCGGTCGGTGCCCGCAAATTACATACCCAAGGTGGTCCGATGTGGATGCCAATCCGTGATACCTTCTCTCAACTCACACATGACGAGAACGCATTACTAAACGGTTGACAGGAATTTTGGAGGATAACAATGTTTCAAGCCCACGCGCTAAACTCATTTCATTCAATTTCGATCCGATATCTCCGCACGTTGTTCTTCTTTTCGATCGCGGTTATTTTCACAAGCTCCCTGGTTGCGGCCGATATCTCCTCGACGTGGAACGGTGGGGTTGGCAACTGGAATGATGCCACACAATGGAGTTCCGCCGACTTTCCGGACAATGGAAATGGCGGGTTCACCTACGACGCTGCGGTTGGTGGCGGCAGTGCGAATGTCAATCAGGATATCACGATTCAGAGGCTGGATCTTAGCGTTGGAACGATAACGGGTTCATTCAATCTGACTGCAAACGAGATTACCACATGGACCAGTGGAACCATGAGCGGATCAGGTAGAACCATAGCAGACGGCGGTTTAAGTCTCAGTGGAGGCGCGGATAAATTTTTGTCTCAAAGAGTTCTGGAAAACTCCGGATTCAGTTCATGGACCGGCGGAAATATTATTGCCAGTAGTGGTGCGACAATCGACAATCTTGCCGGCGGCATTTTCGAAGTTCAAAACGACAATCTGATCGACTTCAACAACGTGGGTGCGCTCCCGGCATTTAACAATGCCGGAATGTTTCGCAAGCAATTCAGTTTCGGTGCTACCACGATCGATGTGGCTTTTAACAACGACGGCATCGCCGAAATTCAAACCGGTTCACTGATCCTTTCCGG
>JAJFLQ010000197.1 GCA_021772615.1 Verrucomicrobiota bacterium
TGGCTTTCTCCAGTCCACAGGAAGCCTTCGCATCGACGTGGAGACGCTTCACATCACGCTCGCCAAGCAAGCGACACCCAAACGAACACAAATGCTCGAACGTCTTTGCCATGAACTCACCGCGATCAAAGCCCACTACCCCGGCACTCACTTGCGAATGAAATTTGACATCGCCGCATAGGAAATTAAATCTCACGCTATGTCAAGAGATCTGAGCTTTGACCGGGTGCCGGTGGGATCTGGTCTGGAACAAATGACCGCTACCGGAAGTAATTTCCGCTTCCGCACGATGTGAATGCGGTCGCTCTCCCCGACACTCCCCTTGTTTCTCCCTGATGATCGGCCTTTGGAATCAATGGCATGCGGAATGCTTTAGAGACGGCAACACTGTAATTGTGGGACGGTCGGTCTGCAGTCCATATGCCGGATACGTTTCGAAACAGACAGGGAAATACACATGGAAGGCGTAACCTCTATCGATACGGTGCTTGATCAGACGATCGGCACCACGCAACAGCTCGGAAAAGATGATTTTCTTCAACTCATGGTTGCCCAGCTGCAGAATCAGGATCCGTTGAATCCGTTGAGCAACGAGGATTTTCTGGCACAGCTCGCACAGTTCAGTTCGCTCGAGCAAATGCAGAATCTGAATCAGTCGGTCAGCAACCTTTCACTGTCGTCGCGGCTGGGCGATGCGGCGGGCTTCATCGGCGCGGATGTCCATTTTGTAGAGCCGTCTACCGGCGAGATTCAGAGCAACACGGTCCAACAGGTCGAGGTGGTGGACGGTGAGATTGTACTCATCGCCGGAAACCATCGCATCGCTATTGCGGACGTGTTGCGCGTCAGCCGGGAGGCGCCACCTACGGATGACGAGCCCGGCGTGGATTCCGGGACCGACACGGAAACCGAATTACTTGAAAAGACAGAACCCGTTAAGGAGGATTGAGTATGTCTAATCTTATGCTGAACCTGGGGGTCATGGGCCTCAATGTACAAGGCGAAAAGCTTGCTGCGATCGGTAACAATATCGCGAACTCCCGAACCGCAGGGTACAAGAATGAAACCGTATCGTTTGCCGAGGAATTCTCGGTACAACGCGGGAGTTTCAGTAACGGTGTCAGCCGCCAGTCAGGAAACGGCGTTGTGATCGCAGAGCGCAACAAAGACTGGAGCCGCGGCGTGATCGAGGGCACCAGCAACGTTGCCAATCTGGCGATCAACGGCGATGGCATGCTGCCTGTTTCTCATCAGGGCGAGACGCTGTTCACCCGTGCCGGCGACTTCTCGATTATCGAAGATGCCGCCAATCCGGGAACATTCGTGATGCAGCGGCCGAACGGCGCGGCGTTGCTGGGCGCCACCAGCCAGGACGGCGATCCCGCGGGTGCGGTGACCTTCAGCAGCTTTCCGGACTTCTTCTCGGTGGATTCGGGAACCGGTGAGATTACGGCGCGAGATGCCAACAATCAGAGCGTCGTGACCAACGAGTTCATCGCGATTCACCGGTTCGCCAATCCCGACAGTCTGGTTGGTGTTGAATCGGGCATGTACCAGAACGTCGGCAACGCGACCCGTATCGATGCGTCCGGGTCAACGCTGCTAAACGGATCGCTCGAGTTGTCGAACGTCGATCTGGCGAAGGAATTTACGGACCTGATCGTAACCCAGCGGGCGTATTCGGCGAACACGCGTACGATCCGGACGGCCGACGAGATGCTACAGGAAATCATTAACCTGAAACGATAATATTATGATTGAGATTACAGATATGGGCGGGACATCACGCTATGTGAACGCCGAACTGATCGAGACCATCGAGATGGTGCCCGACACCGTTATCATACTCACGAACGGGCATCGGTACCTGATACGAGAACCGAGCGACACGATACTGGCACGCATCATCGCCTTTAAGCACCGGTGCATCAATATGCGCGATCGCACGCAGGCCGCGTCGTGATGACCGGTATCGACAGGTCCGGCGCGACTGCGGAAACATTGCTCCGCAGCCCCGCCGCGGGACCGGCGAACATGGATCTTTCATAAAGCAGAGGACGGGAGTTAGAAAATGGATATTGGAACTCTGGGTGGCATTGCCCTGGGCCTGTTGTTGATCATCGGCTCGATAGTCTCGGGAGGCAGCGGCGATGCCTTTATCGACATTCCTTCGGGAATGGTGACGCTTGGCGGGACGCTTGCGGCCGTCTTTATCACGTTTCCGCTGCCCAAGGTCAAGGCCGTGATAGCGGTTACCAAAAAGATCATTCAGGCCGGAAATCTGGATGTCACGCCGTGGTATTCGGTCGTTATCGAAATGGCCACGATTGCACGCCGCGACGGCGTCCTTGCGCTGGAAGAACGGATACCGGACATTGAAGACGAATTTCTCAAGAAGGGCCTGCAGATGATGGTGGACGGAAATCCGCCTGAGTCGGTGAAGGCGATTCTCGAAAAAGAAATCGAGAACATGGAAGACCGCCATCTCATCGGCCATACGATATGGAAGAGTATGGGGACATACGCCCCGGCCTTCGGCATGATCGGCACGTTGGTCGGTCTCGTGAACATGCTTCAGAACCTTGATGATCCCAGCAAGATCGGCAGCGGTATGGCGGTAGCGCTTCTGACGACGTTTTACGGCGCCTTCTACGCCAATCTGTTTTGCATCCCGATCCAGGGCAAGCTCGAGCAGCGCACCGGTGAGGAAGTGAAGCTGAAACAGATGCTCCTGGCGGGTGTCCTCGCTATCCACGCCGGCGACAGCCCGAAGATTGTCGCCGAAAAACTCAAGGTCTTCCTGAGTCCCGATGAGCGCTTAACTCTGGACGATGCGTAATCCTAGTGCAAGAGGAATGGTAACATGGAAGAGGAAGTCAAAAGAGAGAAAAGGCGTCCGGAGGAAGTCACGTGTCCGGAGTGGATGATGACCATGGGCGACGCCATGTCGCTGCTGTTATGCTTCTTCGTGCTCATGCTGACCTTTTCGACGATGGAAGAAAGCAAGCTCATGGACGTCCTCGGCGTGTTGCAGGGTGCCAATGCGGCGGTTGACGTGCCCGATTTCGACGACCCTGCCTTTTTTCGTGAGGAAAAGGAATCCAAGGAGAAGGAGACGCTCGGCGGCGTCGGCTCGCCGGTGGCCCGGAAGGTCCCGGCGGACAAGCTGTCGCCTGTCATCCTGCACTCTGCCGAAATTGTCAATCGCTATGAAAAACTGCGGCGTGAACTCACCGTGGTTGGGTTTCAGAATCTCGTTGATCTCGACATGCTCAACGAGGGGATTGCCGTGCGCATTAACGTCGACCAGCTTTTCAAGGAGAACGCCGCTGAGATGGTCGACTATGCCTACGATACGCTCCGAGGTTTCGCCGGTCTTGTCGGATACGTCGGCAACGAAATTCGCATTACCGTAAATTTCGCTCTGGCATCCGAGGGGACCAGGAACCGGTTCTCCAGTGAATGGGGTACCGCAATCCAACGGTCGATTGCAGTTGGCGATTTCTTGGTCGATAAGTTTAACGTCGACCGTAGCCGGCTCAGTTACAGCAACGAAGTGATAACGGGCGACCAACAGGATTATGTAGAATTGATGCTCATGGAAAAGATTGGCGTGAGCGAGGTGTCGATCAAGGACCTTTTAAGCATGGATTTGTAAAACCAATGGCCAAGAAAAAAGACGAAGGCGGCGCGCCGGCCTACATGGCGCTATATACCAGCTTGATGATCGTCATGCTGGCCTTTTTTATTCTTCTCAACACCATGGCGAACAAACAAGAGGCCGGCTTTAAGGCTGGAATCGGGGATGTGAAGAACGCCTTCGGACTCAAAGGCGGTTTCGGCATGTTCCGGTTCACCTATTTTAATTCCAAAGGCACCAACCAGATGATTCACGACGAGCACGTCGACGAGGACGGTGAAGTTGGGTTGCACGAAGACTCCACGAAAGGCAAAGGGGGCGGCGGCAATACCGATGAAGACGTTGATGACGCGCAGCTCGGACGCTATATCCGCGTATCTATACCGCATGTTTTTGACTACCAGAGCACCATGATTCCCAAAGAAATGGCTGACTACCTGGAGGTGACTGGCACGGGATTTGCGTTGTTCGACTACCAGATCAGTATTCGCAGCTACTCCGGCGAAAGCGGCAGCCCGCAGATCGACACCGAAATTGCGTCGAAACGGGCCTCGTCTATCATGCGGTTCCTAAATCAGACCTGTCACATTCCGCTGCCGCGAATGGAAGCTGTTGGATATGCCGACATGATGTTTGTCGGCAACACGTCTGATAATCCCGACGGCACAGCAAGCGAGAAGAAACAGGCGTTGTACTTTTACATCTATCGCGAGTCCAAGGACTCCTGACAGACATTCAATAGGCTCCGGTACGCATGGCAGAAGAAGCAAAAGAAGATGAGGCGATTGACGTTACGCCCAAGGACAACACCAAGAAAACCATCATTTTACTTGTGGCGCTCTCCGTTCTGGTGATGGTGCTGACACCGGTGATAACGATTTTTTCGATACGGTCCATGACGTCCAAAGAAGAAGTGCCCGTCGAGACCAAGCCGTCTAAAACCAAAGAAGTTGTGTTGCCTCAGGTGCAGGTCAACGTGGCGGATACGAACGGTACCCGATTTGTTCAGGTCGAAATTGTCGTGGAGGTTAGTGATCCTGAGATGACCGTGTTTTTCGAAGCTCAGACGCCTGAGAATGACAAGGGGCGTCTCAAGCGCATCATGGCATCTACAATCAGCATCATCAGCGACAAAAACTTGGACGCGCTGGTTTCCAAAGAAGCCAAAATCAAATTGGCACAGGAGATCAAGTCTTCATTGAATGATCTTCTCCATGATGCGACGGACGGTATCGTCACGGACGTGTATTTTTACGGTTTTCTGATACAGTGACGCGAAAGGTGCGCCGATCGTATGGCGAATATACTCTCTCAGGACGAAGTCGATGCGTTATTGAGCGCCGTTGAGCAAGGCGATCTCGACGGTTCGGCTGACGACGAAGACGGTCTGGAAGAGTCCGTCATCAACACGGTGGTCGAGTACAATTTCCGGCGGCCCAACCTTCTGACCAAGGAGCAGCTGCGTGGATTTAACAGCCTGCATGAGAATTTCTCACGTGAAGTCCAAGCGATGTTGTCGCTCCATCTCCGCACAGCAACGGACTTCAAGCTGGTATCCATAGATCAGCAGCAGTATAACGAATTCATATTGTCGCTGGCGAACATTTCGCACCTCACACTTTTCGAGATCAAGCCGTTGCTCGGGCTGGCCGTCATCGAGGTGAATCTTTCGCTGGTGTTCGGCATCGTGGATTTGCTTCTGGGTGGCCAGGGCGATGTCGAGACAGAGACGCGAAAATTGACTGAGGTCGAGGTTGCGATCGTCGAGCCGCTGCTGAAAAACATGATTCGGCAGCTTGAGGCATCGTGGAATATCGTGATACCGGTAAAGATTCAGCCGACGCGAAATGAATCGAATCCGGAATACGTGCAGGCAGCGCCTTCCGACGCTCCGGTTGTGGTGCTCACGTTCGATGTCAAGGTGGGATTGGCCAACGGCATCGTGAATTTGTGCTATCCCCTGCCGATGGTTCAGTCGTTGATGGACCAGATGTCCGGTAAGAGCGGGCAGTTTGACAACTACTATGGTAAAGCGAACGCAGACGACTCGCGCAAAAAGATGTTGATGGCGATGATGGATGTGCCGATGTATTCATCTGTAACCCTGGGCCAGGCGCGGATCGCTACGAAGGACCTGTTGACATTGGCGCCCGGCGACGTGGTCGTGCTGGACAAGACCGTGCATGATCCTGTATCGGTAATGGTTGGCAGGAAACCCTGCTTCACAGCCCGGCCCGGTCAGCGAAAACGCAGCCTGGCCGTCAAAATATCGGAGTGGATTACCCACGATGTCAATGAAGAAATCGGCAATCTCTTGAAATAGGAATACAGGATGAGCGGCAATTCAGATCAATCCGGAGCTCCGACAGCAATTTCCGAGGTGGAATTCAGCAATGTCTCGCCGATAGAGCCAAATCGCGAGCGATCCTTAGCCAATTCCGAAAAGAACCTGGAGATGATATACGAGATTCCTGTTCAGGTGAATGCCGAACTCGGTAACACCAATCTCACGATCAAGAATTTGCTCACCCTCGGACCTGGCTCTGTGGTGGAATTGGACCGCCTTGCGGGGGAGTCCATCGACTTGCTGGTGAACGGCGTATTGGTCGGCAAGGGCGATGTCGTCGTTGTGAACGAGAATTTCGGTTTGCGGATCACAGAAATCGTATGCGTCGAAGAACGCATCAATAGAATCACCAGTTGATTCCTGGAAATTGACGTGATGTGGCCACACGTGATCCGAAAGCCCTGTTCCAAAGGTTGCTTCTCGGGCACGAGATGTCAGGGTACGGCATGTGACAATCGTCCGTCGCCGTCGGAAATCTGGTCGAGTCCGGCCTAATATTAGTTACCCGTGGCCGCATTGCACGATTTCAACAGGCCATAACACTATGCCTACTTCATCGAACGACAGCCGTGTCATCCTGCTCATCAATGATAGTTTGAAGATGAAGCGCAGAGTGGGGACCGCGCTGGCCGACGGTTCATGTGCGGTCATCTCCGCCAATGACTACAATGCAGCCCTTGCCGCCGTATCCGGCGAAACAGTCGCTGCCATCGTGATCAATCTGGATCTGTGTAACGATGACGGGGCGGCTCTTTGCGCGCGGTTTAAGTCTGATCCGCGCTTTCGCCGCGTGCCTGTGCTTCTATGCGCGCAGATATGTACCGAAACGACATTGTCCTCATGTCACGATGCCGGCGGCGACGACTTCTTCTCAGTGACGACACCCCCTGAGGAAATATCTGCACGGATTCACTATTGCGTCAACGCATGTGCAAACCCCGACGAAATCGGTGCACCGAGCGCGCCTGCAGGCGACACCATGGAAATGCACCTGCGCCAATCGCAGAAGATGGAGTCTATCGGGCTGCTTGCTGAAGGTATCGCTCATGATCTGAACAACATTCTCGGTGGTATGATCGGCTATATCTCTCTCCTCAAGGCCAAAGCAAAGGCGGCCGATTCTACGCTTCCCGTGTTGGACATGATCGAGAAGTCGAGTGAGCGTGCATCGGAAATCATTTCTCAGCTGCTGGATTTCGCGAAGAACAAACACATCGAATTGCAGCCGCTCGATTTGAACCCGATGATCAAACAATCGCTGAATCTGATCAAGAGCTCGATCCGATTTAAACTCGGTATTCGCGATACCCTGAAATCCGGCCTGCCAGCGATCTGGGCGGATTCATCGCAAATGGTACAGGCGATCATGAATCTTTCGCTCGCCGGCATTCATTCGATCTTCACCGGAATACCGGAACTCGCGGTCGAGACCGCTCTGGTATCTGTCGATAATATTCCCGGCCCGGCGCGCGCGCGCATCGCTGTCGACCATGTCTGCATGACGATCGACATTGTCGGAGTCGGCAGCGGGAAACGCAGCCTTGGGCTGGACGGAGATCGGCCGTTAAAGAAGATCGATCACGCCGGTCTGGAACTGGCGATCGCCCGGCATGTTATCAACGACTGCAACGGCATCCTGTATATTGATACGGAAAAACCGGATCGTACGATTTTCACCGTTTACCTGCCGATATACAGCCGACCGGAATCTGAGAATAGCGACGCCGACACTGCCGAATCCGTCGTCGGCCAAGGTGCGGGCTACATTCTGGTGGTTGATGATGAAGCAATCGTGTTGCAGATGATCCTCGACACACTGGATCTGCTCGGCTACAACGGACTGTCGGCCTCTACGGGAACCGAAGGGATCGAGATCTTCAAGGCGCGAATGGATGAGATCGACCTTGTTATCCTTGATTTATATATTCCCGACGTGCCCGGAGAAGAGATCATCACCGAACTGAGAAAACTGAAGCCTGATATAAAAATTCTCGTTGCGAGCGGCTACGAGTATCGTCAGAAACAGGAAAAAATGAAGGAGCTTAAGGTCAATGCCTATCTTACAAAGCCCTTCAAGCTCCACGATCTCGAAGGCAAATTAAGCCAGCTTCTATGATCCGTATCCGCGGATAAGTTCGTCCACAACGGCAGGGTCGGCCAATGTCGACGTATCCCCGATATCGTCAGCAGCATTGGCTGCGATTTTTCGCAGGATGCGGCGCATGATCTTTCCGGATCGTGTTTTCGGTAATCCGCCGGCGAACTGGATGGTATCCGGCGTGGCAATCGGCCCGATTTCGCGGCGCACAAGATCAATTAGCTCGTTGCGAATGTCTTTGCCGGCCTCGGCACCGGCGTTGAGCGTCACGAATGCGTAAATGCCCTGGCCCTTTATTGCGTGCGGCGCACCGACTACGGCTGCTTCGGAAACATCAGCATGGAGCACAAGTGCGCTCTCGACCTCGGCGGTGCCCAGGCGGTGCCCGGAGATGTTTATCACATCGTCTACTCTTCCGGTGATCCAGTAGTAGCCGTCTTCATCCCGCCGGCAACCGTCGCCGGTAAAGTAGTACCCCGGATACTGCACAAAATAGGTGTCCATGAAGCGTTTTGGATCGCCGTATACGGTTCGCATTTGCGACGGCCATGGCTCCCGGATCGCCAATACGCCTTCGCACGCACCGTCAAGTTCGCGGCCCGTTTCCGGATCGAGTATCACCGGTTTAATACCGAAAAACGGAAGCGTCGCGGACCCTGGTTTTTGTGGTATCGCTCCAGGCAGGGGTGATATCAAAATACCCCCGGTCTCGGTTTGCCACCACGTGTCCACGATAGGGCATTGCTTCTTGCCGATATGCTCCCAGTACCACAGCCATGCCTCGGGATTGATGGGTTCCCCCACTGTCCCCAGCAGGCGCAGGCTCTTCAGGCTGTAAGGACGGACAAACTCCAGGCCGGCGCCTGCGAGGGCACGAATCGCGGTCGGCGCCGTGTACAACAGGTTGACCTTCCACTTGTCCACCACCTGCCAGAAGCGTCCTGCATCCGGATATGTTGGTACGCCCTCGAACATCACCGTCGTGGCGCCGTTCGTCAGCGGGCCGTAGATGATGTACGAGTGCCCCGTGACCCAGCCGATATCGGCGGTACACCAGTAGATGTCGCCGTCATGGTAGTCGAAGATCAGCTTGTGCGTAAGCGCAGTGTACACATTATAACCGCCCGTGGTGTGAAGAACGCCCTTGGGCTGTCCGGTTGAACCCGAGGTATAAAGCAGAAACAAAGGATCTTCGGCATCCATTTCTTCGCACGGGCATTCGTCCGATGCGTCGGCAGACAATTCATGCCACCACTTGTCGCGTCCACCGGTCCACGGCACGTCGTTGCCGGTGCGTTTGTAGACCAGGACCGTATGCACGAAATCCAGACCGGCTACTGCGGCGTCGACCGTTTTTTTCATCGGCACGATTTTCTTGCCTCGAACCAGCTCGTCCGATGTGATTACCAGTTCCGAACGGCAATCGATGATCCGGCCGCGCAGCGCTTCGGCCGAAAAACCGCCGAACACGATTGAATGCATGGCGCCGACACGTGCACATGCGAGCATGGCCACGGCAAGTTCGGGGATCATCGGCATGTACAGGGTTACCCGGTCGCCCCGGGACACACCGCACGCCTTGAGCACATTGGCGAATCTACAGACCTCTTCTTTCAACTCCCTGTACGTCAAGACGCGGTCTTCGCCCGGCTCGTTGCCCTCCCAGATTATCGCCGGCTGGTCGCCGCGGTCTGCCAGGTGGCGGTCCAGGCAATTGAAGGCGACGTTTGTTTTGCCGCCTTCGAAGAATCGAATCTCCGCCTTGTGGTAGTCATACTTCCGCACCGTTGTGAACGGGGTGAACCAGGTCACATACTCAGTGGCCATCCTGGCCCAGAAGCCCTCGGGATCATCGCAGCTTTCCCGATACAACGTCTCGTACTGTTCCATTGACTGTATGTGCGCATTCGCGACGAAATCCGACGGGGCACGGTAGAGCTTGTCTGACATGATGACCTCCAGGTTCATTGTGGTTCAGCGATTCTGTGGGTACGGGGTACGGCACTGGCGCGGCCTGCCGTTGACAGCGCCAAATAACGGCGAGATAAATGATGCAACTACCTTCAAATAGTGCGATTGTACTGTTGCCTGCGCTTGTCTCAGTGCGATCGCACCCCGCGTTTTCACGTGTAGAGGGTCGCCGCCGCCGCATCATAACGTGAAAAATCACATTTGTACCGTGCAATTGCACCTTGATAAATTCGGCAAGTAAGGTATTATTTCAAGCACGTTTCCACAACCGGTTTGCACGTTCTACGCTGAACTGTGACATTGCCGGCTGTTCCGCAGGTATTTAACACGTTAACGATTAGTCGTTTTTATCGCATTCCATGGCGTATATCGTAATTGAGAACGGGGCGCTCCAGGGCCAGAAGTATGAGTTGAAGGACACCTTGCTCATCGGTCGCCATTCATCCTGCAACGTGGTTATTCGCACACCGGGCATTTCCCGCCGCCACTGCAAAATCTACCGGATGAATAACAAGTATACGGTCGAGGATCTCCAGAGCCGCAACGGCACCTATCTGAATGGCCAGCCGGTTCGGAGCAATTCTCTGGCGCACAACGATCTGATCAACATCAGCAGTTATATCGTACGGTTCCAGGCGCCTGACGACGACCAAAAGTCCGAGCAATCGGTAATCTTTGAGGACGATGTCGCCAAGGTCTATGACAAGTCGATGGCCATGGACGCGTCGGCCGCTGCGGGCAATATCGGTGGCGGCTACCCTGCTGGCGGTACAGGGCAGGATCTCTCGGCTGCCGAACTTCACAAGCGCCTCGACAATTTTTATAAAGTCACCTTCGCACTGTCGTCCGCGACCGACGAGGACAAGCTTTTCGACCAGATCCTTGAATGCCTGTTGATGGTCTTCCCGCAGGCAAATCGCGCACTGATGATTACCGGCGACACCCTCGATAAGATGGATGTCCGTGCGGTGCGCTATCGCAATCCCAAGCAAAAGGGTAAGAGTTCCATACGCGTCAGTAAGTCTGTAATCAAGGATGTTCTGGCCCGTAAGGAGGCGCTGTTGATTTCGGATACATCCGCGGATGAACAGTTTGGCACCGCAGTGAGCATTATCGCGCAGAATATCTGTTCGATCATGTGTGCACCCCTTATTTCACAGGGGGAGATCTACGGCATACTCCAGATCGAAAACAACAATATCACGAACCCCTTCAAGGAAAACGATCTCAATGATCTCGTAGGCGTCGCGGTGCAGGCGGCGTTATTCATGCGTAACTCGAAGCTGGCGCGAGATATCGTGGTGGAAGGGACCAGGCGCGCGCAGCTTCAGCGGTTTTTCTCGCCTGCGGTGGCGAACGAAGTGATGAACAACAAACTCAAGCTGGGCGGTGAGCTCAGGCGCGGCTGTACAATGTTCTGCGACATCGTCGGGTTTACCGCGCGGAGTGAGAAAAACAGTGCCGAAGAGGTGATCAAGCAGCTGAATCAGTACTTCGGCGTCATGGTAGGTATCATCCTGGCAGAGAAAGGCACCATCGACAAGTTTGGCGGCGATGCGATCATGGCGATCTGGGGTGCGCCGGTGGCGGTGGAGAATGATGCCGGGCACGCGATCTCCTGCACGCTGCAGATGCAGAATGCGATCGTACGTTTCAACAAGAGTCTGGTAAAGCAGGGATCGGATCCGGTCGCGATGGGAATCGGCATCCACGCCGGCGAATTCATCGCTGGAAATATTGGCTCCCATGATCGCATGGAATACACAGTCATCGGCGATGACGTGAACATCGCCAGCCGCGTCGAGTCGAAGGCGATGGGGCATATGGTGATGGGCAGTGAGGCCTTGGTCGTTAAGAATCCCAAATTGAATATTCTGGGCTCTCAATTCAACCCCATTGCGCTCAAGGGGAAATCATCATCCTTTCCATTGACGTGTCTTCGCGGGATGAAGACCGAAGAGGGTTTTCTCCTGAGCCTACCGGTATACATCAACGATGAATTCGGCAAGATCACGTTCTGTTCTGCGGATGGTCGGAAGTTCAAATTTGTCGGGGGAGACAGTCTTGAAATGGGCGACGCCATGTTACGCCTCGACACCATCGAATTGCCCGACGACAACGAGTATCCTGTCAAGGTTACGCAGAACAGCGAAGGGATATTCTACGACTTTGTGTTTGAAGCGTATCCGCCTTACCTGGAACAGATGCTCAAACAAGGGATTATCAAGACCGAAAAAGATATTGAATGGAAGCGATAAATCCCCCGATATAGTGACGATATGATATGTCCAGTCTGCAACAACGAAACACTGGGTCATGAAACGGTCTGTCAATCGTGCGGGGCAAAAGTCGATTCCAAAACAGGCATTGCACCGGCCTCCGGCGCACCTGTAGAAGCCATCCCCAAACCTCGCGATGACCTTGCCGACACCATCATCGAGAGATGCGACGAACCTACCCCGATCGCCAGCCACAAACCCATCTATCCTACCGTCGGCGATCGCTACGAAATTATTGAAGAACTGGGCCGCGGCGGCTTTGCCGAGGTATTTCGTGGTCGCGACAAAAATCTCAACCGCGAAGTAGCGATCAAGCGCCTATTAATCCAGAAACTGGACGAAGTCACGGCCGACGAGGTGCTGCAGCGCTTTCGGATCGAGGCGCACTCGATCGCCAAGCTCAAGCACAAGAATATCGTATCCGTGTACGACTACGACCGTGACGACAAGGGATACTACATCGTCATGGAATACATTGACGGCGGCAGCCTCAATGATCTCCTGAAGAAGCGCAAGAAACTTCCTCCGCCAGAGGCGATAAACCTCGCGAAAGGTATCGCCCAGGGCCTGTATTACGCTCACCGAAACAAGCTGATCCACCGCGATATCAAACCCGATAACGTGATGATCATCAACGAGGACGGCGGGCAGGTGCCGAAAATCGTGGATTTTGGCTTGGCCCGGGCCGGTAAAGAGTCCGATATCTCCGTCACCGGCTTTGCGATGGGAACGCCCGGCTATATGGCGCCGGAACAGCGTGCCGACGCCAAGAATGTAGATCACCGCGCCGACATCTATTCGCTCGGCAAGGTGCTGTACAAGATGTTGACAGGGGAAAAGCCCGCCGATGTCATTCCCAAGCTGATACCTCCTCCGCCGGATTTGGCGGATATCATCTTCAAGTGTATCAATCCCCGGCCGCAAGACCGGTATTTCAGTATTGACGCCCTGATCAAGGATCTCGACAGCATCACGTTCAAGCATATCAAGCAGCGTGACACCATGCAGTTGATCCTCGAAAATATTTGTCCAACGTGCGACGCCCCCAATTCTCTGACCGACAAGTTCTGTTCGAATTGCGGCGCAGGATTGGCAATGAACTGTCCGGAATGCGAGAAGGAAAATTCGATTCATCGGGCGTTCTGCACAGGGTGCGGCACCGACATGCCGCTGTTCAACCGGGTGCGGGATGTCTTCAAGACCATGCGCGGCTTTTACGAAGAGCATAATTGGAGCCGCATCATTCAGGAACACGATCACTTGCCCGAGAACATTCAATTGCCGCAGCCGAAAGGACTTGATCTGCTGCATGAGCTACACGGTCTGCGCGACAAAGCACAGGAGATGATCGAATCGCGAAAAGACATTCGCGAGCAGCTCGATAACGCGATCGAGAATAGCGAATACAAACAAGCACTGGCGATGCTCGACGACTATCGTGAGATCGACCCCGACGACACGTCGCTCACGCATCTTCCCGAGCTGTTGACGTTTAAGCTCTTCGAGTCTGAATTCATCAATGACCTGGAGTCGCTTCGAGGCGCGCTTGAGACAAAGAAGCTGCGGCAGGCCGGATCGCTTGTTGCCGCACTGGAAGTGCGACGCACGGATTTCGATTGTGACCACCGGGAGTGGGATAAGGAGTGGATTGACCGATTCGAAGACTTTGAACAGATGCAGCGCGATGCAGAGGAGCGAATCGAACGACTCGAAGAGCTTGAGCAGCAGGCCGCACGGGCCTTTGAAACACAGCGTTACGAGCAGTGCGTCACGTGTTGTACGGAGATCGGAGATCTCTGTGTAGATTCGCACAAGCGCGAGCGTCTTCACGACAAATCTTTGGAATTGATCAACGAAATCTCTACCCGCACGAGAAACGCCGAACGACTGGCAGCCAACAGTAAGTGGCGCGATGTGCTGGTCGCGTGCGACGGCGTCCTGGCGCTGCAACGGACGCATGTTCTGGCCGGCACACTTCGGCGCAAGGCAGCGGCTCGCATTCGTCGCCAGCGGATGCTGAGGAAGGTCGTTTCCGCACTGGCCGCCGGCCTTATCGTCTTCGCCTTCGGCGCTGCTGCGTGGCAGTTCAATAAGAAATCGAAGGAAAAGGAACGCCGTGCCGCACATATGCTCGAACAGATCATCGGTGAGGCGGAATCGTATCTTGAACAGTCCCGTGCGGCGACGGCGATCGACAGTGCCGAAGCGCTCAACCTGCTCACACTTGCCCGGCAGCGGCTGCTGGCACTTGGCGACGAAGCGTTCGTTCCCTTTGTTGACGCGACGGCGAAAAGCCGGATTCACAGCATCGAATCCGCTCTCCAGATGCAGCGCGATTCGATCCGCAACGCGTCGCGTCTTTACGAGGGGAAAATGAAGGGGGTCGCGGCGTCGCTCGTGCAGATCACCACTATCGCCGACGGCGAACCCGCCACATTTTACGACGTCTATCTGTCTGTTGCGAACGAGTTAAGTCCGGTGATGACGGCGCAGATTTACGACTATCTTGATGCGGACAAGCGCGAAAAAATCGAGCAGTTGAATCAACAGATCGAGCAAGGTCTACGCGACGAGGTCATCGGTTTTGCGACCACTATTCGAACGACGGCAAAAACAGAGGAAGGCGAACGAACAAGCCCGTTTCTAAAGGCCGAAGAGCTTATGAACAAGGTTCGGGAGGCATCCATTCGCGGTTCTTATTTCGAGGCCGGCGAGTTGGCGATACAGGCCGTCGCGTTTTACCGTCGCTCTATCGAAACAGTAGAGTATGGTGCCGCATTGGAGCATGCGAGGACGGCGCTGGAAGAGCGGCTCGGCAATCTCGACCCGGCCGTAATCGCGAGCCATGCGCCGGAGAAGTGGGCTGCATATCAGGCCGCGGCTGACAAGGCCGTATCGGAGCAGCGCGATTATCGCTTCCAGGAGGCGCTGGACAGCATTCGCGACGCGGCGCAATCACTGGCCGGCGCTATCGATGCCGCGACTGCAAGGTTGGTGAATGAGGGAATACGCAACCCTCTTCAAATACAGATCTTTAACCAGGCACGCGAAACGTTTATGGGCGAATTCGACGTGCTTGATAAGACGACACTGGATACCTATGCACCAGCGCCGCTGCGGCAGGTCGAGGGGGTGATCGCACTCGCCGCAACATTATTCGAACAGGGACGATATGTGGAAGCGACCGATGCGTATGGATCGTTGATGCCGAAGTTGGGTGAATTGCGTTCCGTTTCAGCAGCGGTTGAAGAACAGCTTCGGGAGTTTCGCAACGGTCTGATTGATGCCCGTCAACTCCTGATAGAATCCGATGATCTGATTGAAGCGGATCGGCGGCGTGTGCAGTACGAGAAGATCATGACGGTGCTCAATCGAATCATGACGGCCGAAATCGAGAAGCTTCTCGACTTTGAGACGATCAACGAATATCAAGCCATCCTGAGCAAGACAAAGAAGAACCTTGAGAATCCGGCTTACGTATACGAGTCGGATCTGATTGATGCGCGACGCTATATCGATGAAGCCAGGCTCGACATAATCAAACAAAAGTCGCCCAAGGAAAATTGCCTGGTAGCCCTGAATTTTATCAGTAAAGCCGTCGCCCGTGGACTACCTGCGGCGCACGCAACCGGTCTGCGGAAAGAGGCGCTCGGCATACAATTGACCTACCTCGACAAGGTCCCCGGAAGCAGGACGGCGCTGTCGCCAACGGTATATCGCGGATGGTTGTATCACGCGGTCGATTTGCTTGGGTTGACCACTGCGGAATTGGCGGCAGAGTATGGTTTGGAATACGTTGCTGATGGCATTTTGCCACCTTCCCTGAAGCCGTTGCCATCATCGGATTCGCGACAGATACGGGATGACGACAAGGTGTGGTTCAGAATGTACCCGGATACCGTCGAGAACCCCATGCAGACCCGTTTCTGTCTGATACCGTCAGGGCAGTTTGTGATGGGCAACAACACATCCGAATTTGATACCGAAAAGCCGGAACACACCGTCTCAGTTGATTATCCATATTACATGGCAATGTTCGAGTGCCTGGTCGGTGACTATCGCGAATTCGCCAGCGACGTGTTGTCCGTTACGTTGTTCAACGACAACGACGTTCCCGTGTCGGGCATACACTTTCGGGATGCGGCGCGATACTGCAACTGGCTGAACGAGCGCTTCGGCCTAACGCCGTCATACGCATGCGCGACGCCTGATGAAGCGGAAGCCGGGGACGAGGATTGGTCATTCATTCCCGAATCTGTCGGCTACCGAATCGCAACCGAAGCAGAGTGGGAACATGCCTGTAAATACGGCGAACCAGGGGCAGAAAGTTCGGAGATAATGGGTACGCCCTGGTACTCCGAGAATTCCGGCGGAGCGGTCCTGTCGGCGAACCCGATGCTCCTGGAGAGGCACGGTATCCAGCCCAATACGTTGGGCCTGTATCTTATGCGAGGCAACCTGGCGGAACTCGTGAGCGGTTGGTTTGAATTCTATAAGGCCGAGCCGCGTGTGAATCCAACCGGCCCTTTGACAGCTCCGGCTCAGGCCCGCAATATTGCCAGGGGTGGGGACCTGCGATCATCACGCGCGGAAGTTTCGCCGACCTACAGGAAACGGGTTCATCCCGACGTCGAAGCGCGCGAATTACTTGGCTTTCGTCTTGTGATGCCACTGCATTTCGACCAGGTATTCCGGTGATGCACGGTGCCGCCGGGGAACGTCCTGTCTCTTTTCTTTCGCGGCTTTCTGAGGCCGGTTATGGGCATTGCTTTTGCTGAAAGCCGTGTTATATTCATGGCTTATTACTGTGTTGTTCGCATGCAAACCATACCGTAAAATTTCCGAGGAGACGTGCATGAAACCGTTTAGTCAGGTTCGAAATATCCTGGCCTGCATCTTCGCAGCCGCTATCTTTTCTCTGTTAATCAGCAGTTGTGTTACGACATCGGCGGTTCGTGTAGAACTCGGTACTGCGGCGCCGGTCTATCCACCGACAGCGGAAAGTCAGTGGGCGGTTTTAACCTGGATGTTGGAAAGTGACGAAGGGCAGCTGCTCTCATTCGACCGTGAACAGGCTGAGGCTATACGACACAAGACCGGATACGTCGTCTTTACGAATTGGTCACAACGGATGGCGGCCGAATTCCCATTTATAACCGTACTCAACGGCGATCTCTTTTTCACCGGCGGCCAGGCTGACAATGACGTGCTGATGGAAGCGATAGATAAGCTTGAGCGTCCGATTCCGGTGCTGGCGACAGTAGACGAGAGCCTCGCATTCTCATGGGCAACAGGCCTGTACAACAGCGGTTTTCGCCTCTGGCTCGATGATAATATTAATGACCTGACCTTGCCCGAAGGGCGCTACGGCAACCGTGAGCTTGCCATAAAAAAGCTCAAGAAAGCCAACGAAGCGTATATCGTACAACGCATCACTGCTGAAGCCTCTCAATATTCGGCGCGGAGTGAGTACCGTTCGGCATTCGACATATTGCGCAAACGCGTTTCGGATTTTCCGGAAAACGAAACCTTACTGCAGCAGACTGCCGTGGTCGCCGAGCGCTTGGTCGACAGCCAGCTTCAGGGATTTGTTCAATCGCACATCCGGCCGGTGCAGACGAGCCTGGCAAAGCTTGCCGGGAACGCGGCTGAATTTGCAAATTCAGGCGTGCTTGTCGATGCCGCAGAAAAGGCGTTTCTCTCGTTGTTCAATAGCTGGAATGACGATTCATTTCTCACCGCTGCACTTGAGAAAAACGGGCAAAAATTTGATCAGGTGCATAAAGATCTCGCCGTATCACGTGTGACCTTCTGGCAGCACGAAATCAAGAATCTTACTGCGAAAGACCATTACTGGCGCGCCTTCAACCAGTTCAAGACCCGATTTGAGGACGCCTCGCAGTATGCGTCACCGACCCGGGAGCTGATCACAGCCCGCCTCTGGCAAGAATACCTCGCTGTGTTGCCGTCGGCCGTGAATCACTTTCTGGTAACGGGCAAGCGGGAGATGGAAAACGCAGAACGCTTCGGTACGGCGTTGATTCTATTCGATATGGTAGGGAAATATATCGCTTTCGCGCGCGAGAACGATCAGACCGTGCCCGACTCCCTGCTTACGCTGGAAACACAGGTCGAGCAGTTAAACCAGGAATCGTTGGTCTTCTTTGAAACGTGGGTGAAGCGAAGTCTTATCCTCAGCGAATTCGCCTCCGGCGAGGCGGGTTTGGGTACCACATTCCTGCGGGATCTTGAAAATCTGTTTAGCAGAAACCTGCGATCCAACGAGCTTGTATATGGGGTGACGACACACGATGACACCCAGGATGCCGAAAAGTCCGACTATGTACTGCACAAGTGCAACGTCGCCGCGTTTGAAGTGGATATGGGACAGCCTGAAGAGTCGTTGGAGTTGCTGTCCCGTCGCGGCGAAGTGCTGGAAGAAGACAATCCCGAGTACCTCGACCGCGTCAAGAAAGAAATGGTCACAACGGGCATCCCTGAAAAAATCTTCTCTCAGCGAATTTATCGCTATACCAAGCACACACGGATCCAGGATATCGTCGTGCATTCGCGCATTACATTCATGATGTTGAATCAGAGCAAGAACAAGTTCTTCGAGATCAACAAGTTCATGAAAAAACGCTTTACGCAGGAGAGGATTGATCCGCGGGAAACGATCGTGAAAATTGAGAAGGTGTCGGGTCAAGAGGAACCAGAGCCGGATCTGCGCAATGAGCGCGTATGGGTGAACAGCGAAATGAAAGACTGGGCGCGCAAGCAGGCGCAGGAAATCGTAGCAATGAATGTTATGCGCGAAATTGCGGCATATCCGCATTCACTGGTAGAGCTTGCCGTTGGTTTCGAAGAAAAGGATCAATGGCAGGTGGCATCGAATTTCTGGGGGTTTTGTTACGAATATATGAATAGGATAAATCCGGAGCCGAATCGGATCAAGGATCGCCTGGAAAACGAGACTCTCCTCGACCACATGTTTCTGGAAGTGAAGGAAAACCTGAGAACATCCCAGAAGCTCGAAAAACTCAAGCGCAATGTCTGGGATAACGCGGCCAACGCCGTGCTCGCGTACCTCGAATCCTGATCGGGCTGACGTTAGTCCCTTCGAAATTCAAAATTCCCGGTTCGATAGTAAGCGGTTTTCTTCGTTGTTTCCTTAACTTAGTAAGATTCGGCCCATCCTGGCAGGCTAATCTACTTTTTTGTCAGCTTCGTGTTCGACTCCTGCAACCGCTCCGCCAGTGCGGTAATTGTCTTTTCCATGAACGGCGGCAACTTCTTCAGATTCTGTTTGAACAGATCCTTGTTCAGCTCGTAGGCGGTAGTCTTTTCGATCGCAACCGCATTGGCCGAACGAGGCTCGTCTGTTATCAGTGCCATTTCTCCAACAATCGCGCCCGCGGACACCGTTCCCAGTGAAAGCTTTGATCGCCCTCGGGACTGTTTGTAAACTTCGACCGTCCCGCCCTTGATGATATATGAGTTCGTGCCAATTTCGCCTTCGCGCATCAAGTAGTCGCCCTTCTCGAAGATGTGTTCGATGGACTCCATTTTTCCGTGCATAAGGTCATCAATGTCGTCGGCCATTTCCTGGACCGTCTGGTACCTGTCCTTTTTGTTGGCGGCCATCGCGCGGCTGATAATGCTGCATAATTCCATCGACAGGCTGTCATTCTTGAACCGCAGTTCCTGTGGCGGCACGAAATCACCGGCGCGTGCACGGCGGATGATTTCCTTGATGCCATATCCGAAGTAAGGCGGGAGGTACGTGAACATATGGTACAATGTCGCTCCCACCAGGAAGATATCGCTCTGATGATCGATATTGCTGGCATCTCCAACCGCCTGCTCCGGCGGCATATAAGCCGGCGTACCCTTAACCACACCGAAGCGGGTGACTTTCGTATTGCCGGCATCCGGGAACGTGTCTTTGAGTGTTTCCCGTCCGCTGGCGGATCGGGAGCTATTCGATCGAACGGTTTTGGCCAGCCCCCAATCCATCAGCAGCACTTCACCGTAATTCCCGACCATGATATTCCCGGGCTTGATATCGCGGTGTACGATGTGTTTTGAATGGGCAAACGAAATTGCGTCGCACACTTTGCGGATGATGTTCAACATCATGTAGTAATCATATTTGTTGTGGAAGCCGTCCGTCTTGCGTTCAACCTTTCTGATTATATCGAGCAATGATTCGCCCAGAACCTGCTTCATGGTGAAGTAAATGCCGTAACCGGGCAGGTACCCCAGATCATGTACCGGGATAATATTGGGATGCTCCAGTTGCCCGGTAAATCGGGCCTCCTTGATGAAGCTCTTGATGAGCATCGCGTTTCCTTTGTGCTGCGGCAGGATAACCTTCAGGATCGTGTGCCGTTGCAGATCCGTGTCGTAGACATAGTGAATACTGCCCATCCCGCCTGCGGCGATTTTTTTCCGCACTGAATATTTGTGCGTATCAAGGTCACGGGAAATATGCTTTCTGAATAATTCCTCTTCCTTTTCAGTCAAGGCTTTGATATCAGCAGGTTCATCAGTGTCCTGTTCCTTCCGCTTACCTTTTACCAGGATACTTATCAGCGATCGTTTCTTCACGACCTTCTTGGGGTACACGACCATGGACGCCATGGCCTCTTCATCTTGCATATCGATTAGCTCGTTTTCCTGACGTGGTGGCATGGTGCGTTCCCCCCCGGTGTTTATGACGGCGCCGACTGCGGGCCGTCGTGTATGGCACTCGCGAGTTCCCTGACTCGCTCCGCCAGCCTGGCATTGTAGAGCGGCAGGTTGCGGGTGATGGTGGAAATAATGGCGCTGCCGATAACGACGCCGTCGGCGTTCGCAGGCAGTGTCCTGATTTGCGTTGCGCTGGAGACGCCGAACCCAACAACGACCGGTAGGGACGTCATCGCCTTGATTGTATTGGTTCGCATGGCCAATTCCGTGGGCAACGCGCTTCGCGCTCCGGTCACGCCGCGTATCGAAATCTGATAAACAAAACCCGTGGCGGTCTCGAGAATGCGGCGAATGCGTTTATCGTCGGCTGTCGGCGCTACCAGTTGGATAAGGTCGAGCCCCGCGGCGTCGAGAAGCGGCCGAATCTCGTGCTGCTCCTCAAATGGCAGGTCAACGATCAGGACGGCGTCGACCCCGCATGCTGCGGCGCGCGCAACGAATCGATCAACGCCGTAACGGAAAATCGGATTGAAATAACTGAATACAACGATCGGTGTGGTGCTGTTCTGCTGTCGAAATGTCTCGATGATCTTGAAATAGTCGTCACGGCTGAAACCGCCCTGGAGCGCGGCGAGCGACGACGCCTGGATCGTGGCGCCGTCTGCCGCGGGATCGGAAAACGGATATCCAAGCTCTATGATATCAGCGCCGGCATCAACAAGTATCGACATGATGCAGGCCGTGTCCGCGACTGTCGGGTATCCGGCCGTAATATACGGCACAAATATTTTTTTTCCGGTCGAACAGGCGTTTGCGATGCGGCTCATGAGGTGGTTTCCGCGCGGTTGTTCAGGAAGGCGTTTACCGAGCCGATGTCCTTGTCGCCCCGACCGCTGAGGTTCACGACGACGATCTTGTGGCTGTCCATCTTTGCTGCGGAATCACATGCGTACGCGAGAGCATGGCTGCTCTCCAGGGCGGGTATGATGCCCTGGCGCCTGGTTGTGAGCAGAAAGGCCTCGACCGCATCCTGATCGGTGACCGACACAAAGCGGATCCGGTTCTCACGATGAAGCTGTGATAATTCCGGGCCGATGCCGGGATAATCAAGACCTGCGCTGATGGAATGGGCGTTGCAAATCTGCCCCTGTTCGGTCTGGAGTACATAACTCTTGCTCCCGTGAAGCACGCCGACCGCGCCGCCGGCAATGGATGCCGCATGACGGCCCGTCTCGATTCCGTGCCCGGCCGCCTCGACGCCGACCAGCTCGACGTCGGTGTCACCAAGGAATGCGGCGAACATACCGAGGGAATTGCTGCCGCCGCCCACACAGGCGATGACCGTGTCCGGAAGGCGCCCGGCAATCTTCAGGATCTGGCGTCGGGTTTCATCGCCGATCACGCGCTGAAACTGACGGACCATCAGGGGATAAGGATGCGGTCCAGCTACGGAGCCGATGACATAAAACGTATCGTCAACCGTTGCCGTCCAGTTGCGCAGGGCCTCGTTCATCGCGTCCTTCAGCGTGCCCGTGCCGCTTTCGACAGGAATGACATTGGCGCCGAGCAGCTTCATCCGCTTGACATTTTCTGCCTGTCTGTGAATATCCTCGACGCCCATAAAAATATCGCATGAAACCCCGAATATCGCTGCTGCCGTCGCGGTTGCAACGCCGTGTTGGCCGGCTCCGGTTTCAGCGATAATACGGGTCTTTTTCATTCGCTTTGCAAGCAGCACCTGCCCGAGTGTGTTGTTGATTTTGTGCGCGCCGGTGTGATTAAGGTCCTCGCGTTTGAGGTAGATTTGTGCGCCGTCCAGATGGCGAGTGAGCTGCTTTGCAAAAAACAGCGGCGACGGTCTCCCGACGAAGTCATTAAGATAGGACGCCAATTCGCGTTGAAACGCCGGGTCAGCCCACGCCTCGCGAAACGCCGACTCCAATTCCACGATTGCCGGCATCAATGTCTCGGCGATGTATTGTCCGCCGAATTCACCAAAACGTCCGTCGAATGTCTGCACATCCAGCGGATATGTCGTATGTGTGGTCGTCATCTAATCTGCTTCAACAGCGTGGATAAGCTGTTGCATGGTGGACTGCGGTTGTTCGCTGGTTATCAGCGCCTCGCCGATGAGGTAACGGCGAATGCCGTGACGCCACAATCGGCGTATATCGGCCGATGAGCCAATGCCGGATTCTGCCACAACAGCGCCAGGTTGGGGCGCGAATTGCGCCAGGTTGATAACATTGTCGAGCGATGTTTCGAACGTACGCAAGTTGCGGTTGTTGATCCCGACAAGGTCGTAGTGTCCGATGTCGGCCGCACGCATCAACTCGGATTTTGTGTGCGTTTCCGCCAGAACATCCATACCGAGCTGATGGGCGAGCGTTGCGAATCGCTCGAATTGATCATCCGTTAAGATTGCCAGAATAAGGAGTATGCAATCGGCGCCCATCGCTCTTGATTCATAGAGCTGATACTCGTCGATGATAAATTCCTTCCTCAACAGCGGTAACGATACACTATCGCGAATCGATTGAAAGTCATGAGCTTTGGCGTAAAAAAAGTGCTCGTCAGTCAACACCGACAGTGCCGCCGCACCGCCGTCGCGGTAACACTGCGCCTGATCGTGTGCAACCATGTCTTTCCGTCGGTTGCCGAGCGATGGTGACCCGCGTTTTATCTCCGCGATGATCGCCGGACCGGTAGCGGCAACGTCAGAAAGGTGTGTGGCAAACCGTCGTTCGCCGTTGTTGGGGCCGCCTGGTTCCAACTCAGACAGCGGGACGCGTTTGCGCCGCTCGGCGACCTCGACCTTCTTATGTGCGACAATCTGCTGCAGTATCGATTCCATGAGTCCTCTTCACTCCGCCTGTGCCTTGGCGCCGGTAGCACGCTCTATATTTGGGATGAGCGTTTCAAGCGCCATCCCGCGCGATCCCTTCAAGGCGACCATGTCCCCCGGCTGCACACGCGCGTGCAACCAATGCTTTAGTACTGTCGTGTTGTTATGACTCGCGAGGCCCATGTTTCCGGCTGCTGCCGTCATGATCGGACCAATCGGCTGCAGGTCCATCTCGGGCAGCGACGCTTTTGCCTGCGCCAATACGGTTTCGTGATATCGGACCGCATTCGGGCCCAGTTCCAGCATGTCACCGAGTATGAGATACGATGTCTTGCGTTCACTGCCGCCGGTGACGGGAAGAGATCGCAGCCACTCGATGAACGCTGCCGTACTCGCCGGATTGGCATTATAGGCGTCGTTGATCCAACATACACCGTCACGTTCGATTGTCTGCATGCGCATCGGCGGCAGGTCGCATGTGGCGATCGCGCCGGCCGCCGTCGCCGACGAGACGCCGAGCATCCGCGCGGTTGCGTAAGCCGCGGCGGCGTTTACTGCGAGGTGTACGCCGCTGAGTCTCCAGGTGATCTCGACGCGGTCTCCGTGGATGCGATCCGTGATCGCAAAAGTGGAATGATTCATATCGCCACTATCGTATTGCACGCAAAAATCCGCCTCCTCCTCAACGCCAAACGTAACAACGTCCGCAGATTGACACTTTGATGCGATCACCGCGTTGCAGTGTAGAGAATGTGGTATAACGGCCGTACCGTGATTGTCCCGGAATGCGGTGAAAATATCCGACTTCTCGGCGACGACACCATCCACCGAGCCAAGGCCTTCAAGATGAACCGGCCCGACGTTGGTAAGCACAGCGATCGTCGGCTCGACAATACCGCTGAGAATGCAGATTTCGCCCGGTGAGTTCGTTCCCAGTTCGAGCACTGCCACACGATGCCGTGATTCGAGATTCAGGATATTACGCGGTACGCCGATCTGATTGTTTGTATTGCCGGCGGTTTTCAACAGGGAGTCGCTGTAAGCGTCATTAAGCGCTGCAGCGATTATCTCCTTGGTGCTGGTTTTTCCACTGCTGCCGGTAACAGCGACAACCGAGAGGTGATCGAATCGCCGCCGATGAAATTTGGCCAGCTGCTGATAGGTCCGCAATGTGTCGTCGACGACAAGGCAGGGAATGCCGGCCGGTGCCGGTTTACGGCTGATTTGTGAATGTGTCGTACACACCGCGACGGCGCCCGCAGCGACGGCATCCTCAAGAAAATCGTGACCGTCGTAACGAGGGCCGGATAACGCCAGGAACAACGCTCCAGATGCACATTGCCTGGTATCCGTGGATATACCGCAGACGTGCAGTCGTTTGTTGCCGGCCGGATGTAACGCCTGCCACACGCCGCCGGAAATCTCTGCCAGCTCCTCGCAGGTAAATGTCGGCTTCATGATGGGGCAGAACCTAACCTGATAATTCACCAGCAATGCATGGTTAGCGACACGCGGTCACGATGGGCGGAGTGAATTGTATGCGTTCAGAACCTCTTCTTGCGCGCATCGCTGATTTCACTGCGATACTGCGCTGCGCACTCCGGACAATACGTATGGGTGACCTGGAGTTTTGCCGTGCGTTCGAGGAAGGACTCCATTGCCATCCATGGTCCCTTACCGGGCTGGCCGTCGGCGTCGTCTCTGACGTTTTTGCATTGGCAGCACACCGGCAAGAGGTTTTCGTAGATCTTGATCTTTTTCTTAAGTTCACACTTTTCAAGGCATTTCGAAACCCGAAACAGCAGTTCTTCGGAATCGCACGATTTCAGCAGATAATCATCGACGCCGGCCCGGATCGCCGAGATGGCCGACTGCAGGTCGCCGTAACCCGTGAGGATCATCACCATCGTTTCCGGGCTTACCCGCTTTACTTCCCGGAGCACGTCCAGGCCGCCGCGTCCCTCCATGATCAGGTCGGTAATAACCAGGTCGAAACCCGGCGAGCCGATGTATTCGTGATCCGCATCCGCGAGAGCTGTGACGAATTCTATCGCCTCGGCGCCGCTTTCGGCCAGATCGACCTTGTACCCCTGTTTTATCAGGAATCTTCCGATTGTTTTTAGAACAAATTCGTCATCGTCGACAACGAGAATCGTATGCTCACTCATATGTCACGCCGGTTACCCCCCCGGAAACGGATTCGATAGATAATGTACGGCGCAATTTTCGCCGAGTACGGTATAATAGAGCCGGTTTATCGTCAAGACAACGGCGATTACGGTATTACGCACGAGAGGTTGCGCCGCAGCAATGTCCAATTCCGACTCAAAAATCAACGGTTATTTCGCCCTTACCCGGACCGGCACCTACGGATTCGTCGCTGCTCTGCCGCTTCTACTCGCTTATGAGTTTCTGATATTGCGCGTAAATATCGAGGGGCCGGCTGCCATTCGTGTCGGTGCGGATGTATGGATCAAGCAATTTCTCATGACCATCGGTGGTCGGGAACAGGTTTCTATCGGGGCGATCACGGTTTTTCTGGGTTTGATGATCTGTTTTTTTGAACGCAAAAAGCGCATTCGGATCCGCGCCGGATACTTCCCGTTGATGCTCGTTGAAAGCGCGTGTTACAGCGTGATTCTATCGATTATCGTCTCGCGGATGGTTACGGAGATATTCTCGGTATCGGCAATCGCCCCCGCATTGTCCGCTCAGGGGATCAGCGCGCTGGACAGCTACGGACTGAAAATCGCCTTGTCGCTCGGTGCCGGGATCTATGAAGAACTGTTGTTCCGTGTGTTGCTCGTGAGCGTGTTTTTTCTGGGATTCAATGCGCTCTTACCGGGCAAACGGAAAACGGTCTATTTCGTGGCCGCGATCTTCGCGGCGCTCATTTTCAGTGGCGTGCACTATATCGGCCCCTATGGTGATACGCTTACCGCCGCCAGCTTTGTGTATCGGTTCCTGTTTGGTCTCGCGCTGAACGCGGTGTTCATCGTCCGCGGCTTCGCCATTGCCGCGTGGTCGCACGCATTGTACGACATCATGGTGGTGACACTGTATTCCGGTTAACGTTGAAAGGAATCGGTTCAGTCGTCCTCTAGCCGAGCGAGGCGGCGGGCAAGGGATTCATAGAATTAAGCCCTTCGTTGGTGCTGTCACCGCATGTGGGACTGCGTTCATTGTATTGACAAGGCGCTGGAAATACCACATCTGGTGCTGTGAACAACGAAGGGCGACAGCAACGCGGCACAATGTAATATCTACGCAACACGTTGGAAGTTCACAACTTCAGTTGTGGGTTTTTTCCGCACGGATGATCTGATCTGATTCGTGCGTCGCTGCATGGTGTTCAACGCCTGTTCAGATTCTATTGAGCTGTCAGTCATTATTACTCCGACATGGGTTTCGAACGTGTTTCGGATGTTGTGCTTAATGCACCTTCCGTCGTGAGTCGATTGCCAACCCCATGGTGGCGGCATCGGCAAATGTCAGATCCGACCCGAGCGGCACCCCGAGGGCAATGCGCGTGACGACGATGTCGAAGCGTTCGTTCAGCTCCGAGGCAAGGTAGGTCGCTGTCGCCTCTCCTTCTACGTCCGGGCTGGTCGATATGATAACCTCGCTGATATTAAGCGCGGCGACGCGGTCGTACAGAGACGTAATACTGAGATTGGCCACATCGACCGAGTCCAGGGGGGACAGGCGGCCGCCGAGCACGTGGTAGAGGCCGAAGAAACGGCCGCAGTTCTCGATCACCGGGATCTGCCGCGCGGTTTCCACGATGCACAACTGGTTGGTATCGCGATTCGCGTTTGTGCAGATGCGGCACAGCGCTGTTTCCGCGAAGTTGCCACAGGCGTCGCATGGCCGCACACGGTCGACGAGCGTGGCGATCAGTCCGCCGAGATGGTGCAGATGGGCTGGGTCCCAGTCGAGTAACGCAATTGCCAGTCGTTCCGCCGTCCGCCGCCCTATACCCGGCAGGGCCGAGAGGGAATGGACCAGGTCTTCTATTGTTTTCGGGTAACGATCCATTTCACACAATGCAGGTTGATGTATCCGGTTTCAAATTTATGGTAGACCCGTGAAATTGCCACCCCCACTCGCACACGCCTTTTTCCTTTGCGTTGTATCTGCCGCCTGCACCGGTACTGCCGGCGCCAATGTGGCCGATATTCGCGGCAGTCTGGTAAGAATACTTGTGACCTCACAAACGCCGGACCTGACTGTGCCGTGGAACCCCGGTCGTCTGGGACGCGGCGTCAGCAGCGGCTTTATTATTGCCGGAAGGCGCATCATGACGAATGCGCACGTTGTGAGCAACGCGCGCTACATCACGGTCGAGAAAGATGCCGATTCACGGAAGTACACGGCGCAGGTCTTATATATTGCCCACGACTGCGATCTTGCCGTTCTTGGCATCGAAGACCCTGTATTCTTCGACGGTACCAGTGCGCTCGAATTTGGGAGCATTCCGGAGTTACACTCGACTGTTACGACCTACGGCTATCCGATCGGCGGCGATCTCATGTCGGTCACGCGCGGCGTGGTGTCGCGAATAGAATTCCGTACGTACTCACATTCCGGTGTCGATTCGCATCTGAGCATCCAGATCGACGCGGCCATAAATCCCGGCAACAGCGGTGGCCCGGTGATGCAGGAAGGTCGCGTGGTCGGTGTCGCGTTTCAGGGGTACAGCGGCGCGGTTGCGCAGAACACCGGTTATATGATTCCGACGCCGGTAATCGACCGGTTTCTCAAGGATATCGCAGATGGCACCTATGACGGGTATGTCGAACTCGGCGTGAATTATCTCAATCTGCTGAATCCGGCATACCGCCGGTATCTGGAGTTGCCGGATGACAATGCCGGTGTCGTTGTAACGAACACGCTCGAGGCCGGATCTGCCGGTGCATTGCTGCAGCGCAACGACATCCTGCTCAGTATTGACGGATACCCGATCACCAGTGACGGTCATATTCATCTCAACGGCGATTACGTGCAGATGGAAGAGATCGTCGAGCGAAAGTTTCACGGCGATACCGTGACGTTCGACATCCTGCGACAGGGGCGGCGGCTTTCGGTGGATATTCCGTTGAAGGGCGCATGGCCATATTCGATTCTTCGCAATCAGTACGACTTCAAGCCGGAGTTCGTGCTCTTCGCGGGATTGCTGTTCCAACCGCTTTCGCGAAATTTTCTGCAGGCATACAAGAATGACGACCTGGACCTCACATACATATACAGTCACTATGTCACCAGGGAGCTTTATCTCGATCACCCCCAAGTCGTGATATTGAGCGCCATATTGCCGGATGCAGTGAACACGCATTATACGGAATTTACTAACAGCATCGTTACCGAAATAAACGGTCAGACTATCCGCACGCTTGCCGACGTGGCGCGCGTGTTTGGTGAGACGCCGGAGCGATTCGTGATACGCATGCTCGGAAAAGGTAAGCCGATCGTGATCGAGCGCGACGAAGTCGAAGCGGCCCGGGATCGGATTCGGCAGCGCTATGGCGTTACAGTGGAACAATGTATCGAGTCCGACAGGTCCTAGCATGACAGGCAACGGCATGACAAAAGAATATTGGATATTGCTGCTATTGCTGTTCGGCGGGGCAATGGCGCAGGGGGCCCGAACGGACCGCCTGTCGCAGTCGCTATTGCGCATCAATGTTACCCGACAGGCCTATGACTTTGTGCGGCCGTGGGAGAAGGAAAGCCCGTCATCCAGAAATGGCATCGGCGCGGTGATAAGCGGCGGTCGAATCCTGGTTACTGCCAGTCTGGTCGAAAATGCGACGTATCTGGAACTGGAACGGATAGATGGCAGCGCCAATTGTCCGGCGTCCGTGGTCCAGGTGGATTACGGCGCGAACCTGGCCGTACTCAAGCCCAATGATGCCGGCTTTATTGCCGGTGTTAAGCCACTTCGGATCCACCAGAAGACATGCCGCATTGGTGATGCATTCGAGGTCTTCCAGTTCGAATCCAATGGTACGGCTGTTGTCGCGGAGGCCGAATTAAAGGAAACCAAGGTGCATCCATACCCCTATTCGATCGGGGCTTACCTTGTCTTCCAGCTCAAGGTCACGCTTGCATCTGTGGGCAACAGTTTTACCCTGCCGGTGTTCTACAAGGGCCGGCTTGTCGGCTTGACGATGGGGCACAATCAGGGAAACCAGACTGTATCTGTGCTGCCCGCGCCGGTCATCAACCACTTTATTGCCGATTTGGATGACGGTGATTACGACGGATTCCCCATGGCTGGATTCAGCTTCAAGAAACTCGACGAACCGCCGCTGCGGAGACATCTCGGCGTAGCGGGCGATACCATTGGTATCTTCATAGACACTGTGCGGCCATCCGGCGGCGCGGCGGCGGCAGGGCTGATGTCAGGAGATGTGCTTCTCGGGGTTGACGCGTACAATATCGACAATTCGGGACAATACACCGATCCGAATTACGGCAAACTGTCGTTGTCCCATTTGCTGTCGACGCGCTCGTTTACGGGCGATGTTCGTATCTTTCGGATACATCGCGACAGAGAAACGCTATTACTACCGGTGACGCTGTCGGCACTTCGGCCGGAGCACTATCCGGTCGAGCCAATATCTATGGACAAGGCCCCGGAATACATTATTGCCGGCGGGCTTGTCTTTCAGGAGCTAACGCGGCAGTATCTCAAGGCCTGGCGCGGAAACTGGTCGAAGGCGGCGCCGAATCACTTTTTGCACTACGAGAAATACCAGTGGGACCTGATCGCCCCGGGTGACAAGCTTGTGATACTAAGCCAGGTCATTCCTGCCGCCGGGAACGTTGGTTACGATGACTTGCGATACCTGGTTGTGACAAGCGTCAACAACCGTTCTATTACCCGGTTGTCCGACATTGCAGAAGCGCTCCTGCAGCCCGTCGATGGCTTCCATCGTTTCGAATTCCAGGAAGACCCTCATGTGGTCATTATGGATGCAGACACGCTTGATCGCGAAAACCGGCATATACAGGAGCGATACGGCCTGCCATCATTATCTCGGCTGGTCGATTAGCGGTGTTGATCCGACGCTGAGGGGGGATCGAAGCGATGTGGCGCAAATTCGTATTTTCGGCAACCCTCTTGCTGCTCGTCTATCTGGTGTCGGAGGGGCTGATCGCTCTTTCGCTGGTCGTTCTGAAGCATGTGCGAGGGATCGAATCCGATCCGGTCACGTACACCATCTCCTCACGCCATCGACGCATCCTTACCTGGTTTGTGAAGCAGGAAACCGTTTATCAGGTGTTCGACGCGAGGCTCGGCTGGAGCATCAAGTCAAACGGCGCGTATCGCAACCTGTATCGGGCGAATCGCTATGGTTTTCGCGGGAGTTCGGAAATCGATCTTGCTGCGGATTCCGGGCGGATTCGCATCGCGGCATTTGGCGATTCCTTTACCCACTGTGACGATGTTCCGGACAATGCCGCTTGGCCCTATCGTCTCGAACACTACGGCGATCGCTGGGAATGCCTCAATTTCGGCGTTGGCGGTTACGGTCCGGATCAAGCGTATCTCAGGTACCAGGGATTTTCCCCGCAGCTTCGAGCCGATATCGTTTTGATCGGCTTTATGTCGGAGAATATTTACCGGACCGTAAACGTGTACCGGCCTTTCTACTATGCCAAGACCGGGCTACCGCTTGCCAAGCCGCGATTTATCCTTGCCGGCGACGGACTTGAACTCATTCCCAATCCCTTTTCGAAGCCCACGGATTATCTCGGATTTCTTGACGATCCTGAAGCGTATCTGTCGAAGCTTGAGGAGCACGATTACTTCTATCACGGCCGCTCAGGAGGCCGATTCGCTTTCCTTCCTTCCGTGCGTCTTGCTTCGATCCTCCGCGGCCGCGCCTCCAAGGAGGCCATTCTTCGGAATGACCAGTACAACGTCAACAGCGAGGCGTATCAGGTCACCAGTCGGGTGCTGGAGTCATTCTATCGTGATGTCGAGGACAACGGCGCAGTTCCGGTCGTGTTGCTCTTTCCCAACAAGGGAGATATTCGCGGCGCCTGGCGGTCCGAAGAAGCCGTCTACACGCCGCTGATTGAAAATTTCGTTCGTCGCAACATTCGCTATATCGACCTGCAGCACGCATTCGATATGTACGTGGATCAGCCCGATATCGTCGACAAGCTGGCGCGTGGTCACTACAGCATCGCCGGCAACGATGTTGTTGCACGTTACCTGGCTTTTCATCTCGGAACCCCCGGATTCGACAGGCGCGGTGCGGGGCAGCCACGGTTGCCAACGGCCGCGGATCATACGCATAAAGGCGATACGGTATCCCCGGTCTTCGCTGCCGGCGCCGATATCGAAGCGGAGGCGAGTTTTGCAATGAACGCCGAGCCGACCACCGCGAAACGGCTCGGAATTGAGCCGGCAACAGAGTCTGTGGACGATGAGGCCGATGGCGTCAGGTATCTGGACAACGGCCGCATCGTATTCCGAATTCATGTTCAATCACCCGGCATTTACCACCTCCAGGCGAGGGTGCGCAATCGCTCCGGAGCCGCGGTCGTGGCGTATGTAACGGTCGAGCCGGAGTCTCCAGATGCCTGGTCGATACCGGCCGCCGAACAATGGGAGTGGGTGACCAGTGACCGCAGCTGGGGATTGGTCGAGGGCTACTATACTGTTGCCGCCATCTTTGCCGGGCCCTTGTCGCTGGACACGATACGGCTCGTGGATCTGGAGCGTGACGCAGTCGGGCAGAGAAGTCGGTGAACAAGTCGTATCCTATTGCGTTGATTTCGACGTTTGTCTTTTGGGCCGGGGGAAAGTTGTAATGCGCTTCGAACTCCTTTACCTTGCCATCCCAAAAGTCCTCGTCTTTGATCGCGTTATGGCCCGCCAACCTTTCAATCAGGGCACTGGAAATCACCACGTTCATGAGCTAAAGCGCATCAAAGGTTTCCGCTCCTGCGGGACGGTGCCCCAGACACCGTAAATCGGCAAACAATTCTCTGGAAAAATCACCTGCAACTTTCAGGCTAGAGCCGCAGCACGTCTTTTTATCGAACAACGAAACGTCGAGCAACAATCAACGATCAACCATGCCGCACGACGATAATAGCGTCGCCACGCCGGAAGCAAGACGCGTCGCATTGATCTGTAGCGAGCCCATCCGTGAGTGTATGGGGGGGATCGGTATTCGCTACCTGGAGTTTGCGTGTCGCCTGTCCCAATATGGACTTGATGTGGTCCTCATCACGACCGGCGAAGTCGGTGATGTTCCCGAATTGCCGATCGATCGTGCCAACATACGTAAATTTTCGAAGCGGTCTTTGGCGACTGTTACGTTGGATTGCTATGCCGTTGTCGCACAGGGCCGCGTGGCCGATGATGTAATCCATGCCAATCTGGGCAAACCGCTCGCGATCGATTTGTACGATCCCTGGTTGATCGAGAATTTGCAGTACGTCGCATCGCTTGGGTGGGACCAATTCCGGTGTGATCATGCGTCATGGTCGCTGCAGCTAAGACGCGGTGATTTTTTTATGTGCTCCTCGGAGGAGCAACGCCAGTTCTATCTGGGATATCTTACAGCTCTGCAGCGTGTGAACCCGGAATCGATGCAGGAGGATCCGTCCTTTCGCCGCCTCATCGACATCGTGCCGTTTGGTCTCGATACGGATTTGGGCGACCACCGACCGTACCTCCCGGCACGGACGGAAGGTGAGCGCCGGATTTTGTTCGGGGGCGTGTACGATTGGTACGATCCCTGGACGTTGTTGCGGGCCCTGGAAACGATCGACGGGCTTCCGTGGACATTGTACGTGGTGAAAAGCCCGAATCCGGCGACGACGCCCCAGGTTGTCATGGCCCAGGTCGAACAGTGGTGTCACGACCGCGCCTGGTGGGGAACACGGGTACAATGCCTGGATTGGGTCCCGGCCAGCCGGCGCTTTGATCTCCTGCGCGACGTCGATCTCATGGTCGCACCACACCACGCTGCCCTGGAAACGCAATTGTCCCTTCGCACCCGCTATCTTGACGCACTGGCTGTCCGCTGTCCTGTGATCGCCAGTGAGGGCGGCACGATAAGCCGGCTGTTACGCCAGTTTGATGCGGGCGCCGTCGTGGCTGTCGCGGATCATGACGCTCTGGCAGCCGAGATTCGCAATATTCTGTTTAATAACGACCGGACCCGGCACGATACCAATGGCGTTGCCGAACTTGTGAAGATGTTTGAATGGGAAAGGGTACTGAAGCCGTTGATTGGGTTTTGTTGTCGGGAGTATGGTGAAGCGGCCGTTTCCGGCGGCAATCATCGGGAATCCGGGCTCTTACGCCTGGTCGGGAAAGTGCGCCGATCGATCTCCGATGCCACGCATGCACGACACGCGCCATGACGGTCTTGTTTTCAATTATCATTCCGACCTGCAACAGAAAGCAGACTCTGATGCAAACCCTTGACGCGCTCGCGGACCTGCGGAATCCGCCGCCATTCGAAGTCGTGGTCGTCGACGACGGCTCGGTCGACGGCACCACGGACGCTCTGCACCGGCGGACTTTCCCGTTTCCCTGCACCTGCTTGCGACAGGATAACAAAGGTCCCGCGGCTGCGCGAAACGCGGCGGTCCATGTCGCGAAGGGCACGTGGGTGGCGTTTCTCGGCGATGACACCCTGCCGGACGCGGAATGGCTATCGATTCACCATGACACGCATAAAGCGTGGCGCGACAACCGCCCGCTCGCGGTGGTCGGGCATATTGGATGGCACCCCGGTATTCGACAGACCACATTCCTGCGTTTTATCTCTTCTGCCGGACTGCAATTCGGATTTTCGTTGGTTGAAAATCCCGATGACCTGCCGTTTTACTTCTTCTATGGTTCGAATGTTTCACTGTTACGATCCGTGATCGTCGACGAGATGTTTAACGAGAACTTCCGGTACGCGGCATGGGAAGATACGGAATTGGCGTATCGTCTCAAGTCCAAACAGGCGCAGATCGTATATCGGCAAGACGCTCGCGTGCTGCACGATCACCCAATCGATATGCGCGATTTCATTGCACGACAGGAACGCTCGGGTTACGCCGCCGTCACGTTTGGCCGTGAGCACCCCGAACTGGCCGGCTTCCTCCGCATCTCGTTGCAGGAACCGCCGGTTCTGCGAGGCGCCTGGTTGTGGACTGGAATGCGCTGGCTTGCCTGCACCGCGCAACGTCTGCCGATGTCGATCGAGTGGTTATGGCGACGGTTGCTGCACCGTCACTTTCTTATAGGTGTGAGGCGGGCGTGGCAGGAGCCTAAAGCCGTCCGCGAATAGTGACCGATACACACGGTATCGACCGAGGATTAATTCAATGGCGCCAGGCTAAGGAAATCACAACCAGTCACCCACCCCAAGACCAACAGTTCATGGCAGGTGCACGACAAAAAGGTTTGCATGCGCTCGCTAACGGACAAATGCTGGAGAAGCTGCAATCATTTGGAGCTAGCGTATTGAAAACGTCTTGCGCAACGAATGATCTGTCTGAGTCCCGACCTTAGTCGGAAGCCTAAACCGATCCCGCTCAGCGGGATCGGAAAACGCGTGGTAGAAATCGGCGGCGCGGACGAACGCATCCTGGCTAATGCCGGATCAAATCATCAGTCGATTCGTCAGATCTCTTGACATAGCGTGAGATTTAATTTCCTATGCGGCGATGTCAAATTTCATTCGCAAGTGAGTGCCAGGGTAGTGGGCTTTGATCGCGGTGAGTTCATGGCAAAGACGTTCGAGCATTTGTGTTCGTTTGGGTGT
>JAJFLQ010000198.1 GCA_021772615.1 Verrucomicrobiota bacterium
CGAATTGGCTACGTTAGACGAAGGTATTCCAGGCGCCCTTGTCATCGGGGAATGACACCGCTTACAACGCTTGCCGATGCCCGAGTCGCGGAAGATCATTCCTTTCAATACAGAAGCATCGGAAATTCCCGATGACCTCTCACCGCGGTACCGCCGAATAATTTCGATCCAACCTCCTCTTATCCTTCCGTCGTGCTGGATCGATGTTTTTGGGATTCAAGAACTATTATTCCTTATTTAATCAGGAAATTGGAGAACGATTCCTGACTTTCCTCTGGAGGCAGTGGGCACAGCTCGGCTTGGCGTCCGCAAAATCTGAAACCGTTTCGAAGCCTAAAAAGAGGCTTAACTGGCGCCAACCGTGTGATAATATTCCGATTCCCAGCGGTTCTATTGATTTTGTTGTCCGAAATATTATTATTCACTATCAATATTCGGCGAATATTTCTTGGCGGCCGTAAATTAGAGCAAGTAATATGAATTATATTAATCGTAAAATTGAAGGGACGTTAAAGAATACCCTGTAGCGGGGCAAGAGTATCTTGCTGCTCGGACCGCGTCAAACCGGCAAGACCACCTTGATCAACCGCCTGCCCTTCGCAATGCAGGTTTCTTTTATAAGGCCGGATATACGGCAGCGTTACGAACAACGTCCCGGAATGCTCTCCGGCGAAGTCGAGGCGCTGAAGAGGGCAACGGACAACGTGCCCCTTGTCATACTCGATGAGGTGCAGCGAGTACCGGCCATATTTGATGTGGTCCAGGATCTCATCGATCGGCGCATCGCGAATTTCATACTTTCCGGTTCCTCTGCGAGAAAAATCCGCCGTGGCCCCGCTGTAAATCTGCTGCCCGGTCGAGTCATTACGCTCCATTTGGATCCCTTGATGCAATGCGAAGGCGGCGATGAGACTCTTGAAAACATTCTCCTGTACGGCTCTTTGCCTGCGATTTACAGCGAATCGGACAATGGGAACCGAGAACTCGATTTAGGTTCCTATGCGACCGCATACCTCGAAGCGGAGGTCCGCTCTGAGGCTCTTGTCAGAAACGTCGGTGTTTTTGGTCGTTTCCTGGAGTTGGCCGCGGCGGAATCCGGGAAGATCATGAACTTTCATCGCGTATCACAGGATCTGGGTGTATCGCACACCACCATCACCTCCTATTTCGAAATCCTCGAGGATTGCCTGATTATTGAGAAAATTGATCCCATCACTCGAGCTGTAACCCGAAAGAAGTTGACGAAATCTCAGAAGTATCTTTTTTTTGACATGGGCGTCAGAAGGCTCGCAGCGAAAGAAGGTCCGACGCTCATGTCGGCAACAAAGGGATTTCTTCTGGAACAGTATGTGGGCATCGAGATCATCCGCTGCCTCCGCCTCACCGCCGGCGCCGGACGACTTAGATTCTGGCGGGACCCTGACGGACCGGAAGTCGATTGGGTCATAGATACACAGGGCAAATATTATCCTATTGAGGTTAAATGGACAGATTCGCCAACAACCAGGGATATTCGACATCTACGTGTATTCCTGGATGAATACGAGAATGCGTCGCATGGATTTGTCGTTTGCCGTACACCACGGCGCATTCAGCTTGACGAACGGGTGACGGCTTTACCGTGGCGTGACATTGACCGCCTTGTTCTTGATGAACTGCCTTTGCCGCGGCCGGCGTAACATTAGTCGGAACGTGAAAAATGAAAATACGCAACAACTGAAATCGACACTATGGGAAGCCGCGAACATCCTGCGCGGGTCAGCCGTCGATCGCACCGACTGGAAAGGCTATATCCTGCCGCTACTCTTCTTCAAACGAATCAGCGACTGCTGGGACGAAGAGACAGCAGAAGCTGCCGAGCTATATGGAGACGCGGATCCCCGGCATTTCGAAGATTGACTGTGTCATTGCCAATCCGCCGTTTTCGCTCAAGGAATGGGGACGCGAGATCTGGGAGAACGATCCCTGGGGCCGGACACAGTTCGGCCTGCCCCCGGCAAGCTTCGGCGACTACGCCTTCGTCCAGCACATGATTGCGTCCAGAGCCTTTTTCGAAAAGGTCGCGCCCAAAACTTTCTCGATCCCGAACACGGCGAACAGATCATCAACTGGTTTCGGGCGTTCGAGGATGTCGAGGATCATGCCAAAGTCGTCAGTCTCGATGAAATCAAAGACGAAGGCGGGACACTCAACATCTCTCGCTATGTCCTGCCGCCCATCGGTGAAGACATCCCGCCGCTTCCCGAAGCTGTCGCGGCATTCAAGGAGGCGCTGGCGGATGCCCGAGCCGCGGAGGATCAACTGCGTACTGTTTTGACTGACGGAGGATGGGTGCAAGAATGATGAATGCGGAATGATGAATGATGAGAGAGAGAATAAATGATGAGTGATGAGTGATGAATGGTGACAGACTGGTATCATGAAGAAAAGTGAACTGAACAATATTATAAGCATTGGCGAAGGGCTGCATGCCGAATTCAAGAGATCCGCATCGCATCTTGGCCGTGAGATTTGTGCGTTCGCCAATTCGAGTGGCGGCCGAATTCTGCTCGGCGTCGACGATACGGGACGAATCGTCGGTGTGTCGAACCCCAATCGCGTCAAGTCGGAAGTCCAGACCATTGCCCGAGCGATGGATCCGCCGTTAGTCTTGTCGATTGACGCGGTTGATCATGTTCTTGTCGTCACTGTCCCGGATGGTCCGGACAAACCCTATTCCGCCAATGGCAAGTTCTACCTGCGCGAGGCCGCTAACAGTCAGCAGATGCGTCGCAGCGAGATTCGTGAGTTCTTCTTTAAGGAAGGCTTGGTTCGTTTCGATGAACAGGTGAATCGGGAGTTCAACTTCAATCACGATTTCTCCATTGCACGGTACAATGAATTCGTAAAATCGGCGGGCATCTCGGACGGTCTCGACCGGAAGGATGTCCTTCGCAACCTGCAGGTGCTGAAAGACGACGGCCTTACTAATGCCGGTGTGCTCGTGTTCAGTCGCGATCCGATCCGGTTCTTCATCTCGGCCAAGGTCAACTGTGTGCTTTTTCAGGGCAAGTCGAAACGGACCATACTGGATCAACAGATCTACGAAGGCGGTGTTCCAGAGCTGTCCACGCACACCGTGAATTATCTCAAATCCCACCTGAACACGGAATACATCATCAAGGGCGGGCCCAGAGAAGAACTTCTCGAACTTCCCGAAGACGCGCTGCGGGAGGCAGTGGTCAATGCGATCGCCCATCGTGATTATCGACTGACCGGCCACATCCAGGTACACATCTTTCAGGACCGCGTAGAAATCATGAGTCCCGGTGGACTTGTGTCGGGGTTGCAACATGAAGACTTGGGCCGCGTGAGTCTGCCGCGAAATTCACTGCTCTTCGGGCTGATGCATCGTATCGAACTTGTCGAGCACATCGGCTCGGGCATCAAGCGGATTCGCGATGCCGTGACGGAATACGGCTTGAGTCCGCCGATCTTCGAAAGCGGCGAAGTATGGTTCTCCACCACGTTCCTGCGAAAGCCGACGCAAATGTCAATCGAAGATATGCGCCGGGAAGGGCAAATGACGTCGGGAGACATCACCGAAGATACTGAAAATGCTTCGGAGAAAACTTCGGAGAAAAAGGTCGGTGATACGGTTCAGGATGACTCCACTACCCCAATGACTACCCCAATGACTACCCCAAAAACTACCCCAATGACTACCCAGGAAAAGTTGTTGGATCTGCTCCGGGTGAGACCTGATATCGGGCGCAAAGAGTTGGCCGCATCGCTGGGAATCACAGCCGACGGCGTGAAATACCACCTGAATCGACTCCGATCCGCCGGCAAGATTCGTCATATTGGCCCGTCGCGAGGTGGCCGGTGGGAAACAATAGAGAAATGATGAATGCGGAATGATGAATGATGAGAAAAGAAAATGATGAAAGAGGAGTGATGAATGATGAGCGATAAAGGACCAATCAAGAGTGCTGCCGGCAAGGGAAATTCATCATTCCGCACTCATCATTCATCATTCCAGCAGCCCCCGCTTTTGGAGCGGACGAAGTGCTTTGCATTGCGGATCATTCGATTGTACACCGCGCTGCCGAAGACTACTGAAGCGCAGGTGATCGGGAAACAGGTATTGCGTTCCGGCACATCGGTTGGCGCACACCTTCGTGAAGGTAAGCGTAGTCGTTCCGATGCGGAAATGATCAGCAAGACCGAAGGCGCCCTGCAGGAACTCGAAGAAACCCAATATTGGCTTGAGCTGCTCGCAGACTCCGGTATCGTGAAACCAGAATTATTATCCGACCTTATGAACGAAGCCGACGAGCTGACCGCCATACTGGTCACCAGCGTAAAGACCATTAAAGCAAGGAGAAAAAAATGATGAAGGAGTTGAAATGATGAAGGAGTTTAAATGATGAGTGATGAATGCGGAATGATGAATGTTCAACCGCATCAATTTCCCCAGAATCGATCTATCCGATCTGGTTCTTCCACTCCGCATTCATCATTCATCGCTCATCATTTTTTTTCATCATTTCCGTTTGTCAACGGCTACCCCGCCTTGGCGTAGATGCTGTGATCGGCGTCCTGATAGGCGTCGAAGACGTGCTGGTAGACGGCGTCGCACTTGGCCTGCCAGACCGTTGGCGCGTAGGTGCGTGGCAGCCGGTCGAGCACCGTCTCGATGGTCAACTTTACATCGGCGCGCGTGCGCTGTTTCCGGCGCCAGTCGAGCACCAGCTTTTCCTGTTTCAACCGCTGCAGCAACTCGCGGGCGACGGCCTTCACTGCTGACCGCTCCGTTTCGGTGAGGGCCATCTCCGGCTTCGTCAGAATATCGAAGACCGTCAGCTCTTCCTCGTCGAGCCCCTCGCGGATGTGCCGCCGGTCCTCGTCACTCAACTCCTTGACAAACGCCTGAAGCTCACGGAAAAACTCGTCAATGTTCTTACTGCCTTCGTTATAGGCGTCGATCATCGCCTGAAACCGCTCCATGAAGTCGAGTCGCGTCTTGTTGCGCTCGACCATGCAGTGCAGACGATTGGCAATCGCGGTCTTGAATTTTTCCAGCACCGTGCGCTTGCGGCCCTTGTCGAAGTGTGCCTTTAAGGCCTCAAAGTTGATTTGCGCCAGGTCCACGCGATACGGCACGGATTCCTCTTCCAGGCCGCCGTCGTCCTGTTCCCGGATCACATAGCCGTCGGTGGCGATCGAGGCGTCGAGCAACGTTTCGATGGCGTTCATGATTTTGCTGATGTCCACGTCCGCCGGATCCGGCTTGAGCTTGTCGGCGATCGCCGTCATCACCGCGCGGACGGCGTCGAATGTGTGGGCCACGGGGTCGGGCATCACGGCCTTGTGAATCCTGACAACCAGGTTGGCTTTCGATATGAACGCACGCCGGTCCTCTTCCGGGTACAGCAGGGTTTCGACGGCATTATCAATGGCGGCAATGCGATCGTATCCCCGGTTTTCGGTGATCGCGGCCACGTCGACGCCGCGCTCCAGACACCAGGCGATCGTCTCATCGGCGACGGCGCGCAGCATCGTCACCAGTTCCTGTTTGTCCTCGACGGGGGTGTCGCCGTCACCCACGCCGCCGCCGGCGGCCGAACCGTAGATCGCCAGGGCTTTCTGGAGGTTTCGGAAGATGCCGACATAATCCACGATGAGCCCGTTGTTCTTCTCCGGAAACACGCGGTTGGCCCGGGCAATGGTCTGCATCAGCGTATGGTTCTTCATCGGCTTGTCGAGGTAAATCGTGGAGCACGCGGGCACATCGAAGCCGGTCAGCCACATGGCGCAGACAAAGACGATGCGCAGCTCGCTGTCCGGCGCCTTGAAGACGGTTTCCAGGTCCTCTTTCACCATGCGCCGGCGGTGGGTGACGATGTCCAGGCCTTTGGCGGCAAAATCACCCTGTTCGTTCTGATTTCCGGAGATGATCACGGCCATGTCGGTCGCCGCCATGTAGGCGATCTCGTCGGCCAGGTTGTGTTCGCCGGCATCGTGTCGCGCATTCAGCGCATCGAGCCGTGCCTGCCAGTGGTTCTTGACCTTGTCGTACATCCTCACGGCAGTGAAGCGGTCGATGGCGACCATCATGGCCTTGCCGCGATGGCCGCGCCCGAGAAAATGCTCCACCAGATCCCGGGAAATGGTCTCGAGCCGCTCGTCGCGGGTGACGAGGTGGTACTCGCGGGCGAAGGTTCGTTCCAGTTTCGCTTCCTGCGCGTCGTCCAGCTCTGCGTCTTCCAGCAGCCGCTCGATGTCGTCGTTGAGGTTTTCATTGGTCAGCTGCAGCTCGGGGATGCGGTTCTCGTAGTACAGCGGCACCGTGGCGCCGTCGTCCACGCTCTGCTTGAAGTTGTACACCGAGACGTAGTCGCCAAACACCTCGCGCGTGCGCTCTTCCCCGGCCATCAGCGGTGTGCCGGTGAAGCCGAGGAATGCCGCATTCGGCAGGGCCCGGCGCATGTTCATGGCCAGGGTGTCGTACTGGCTGCGGTGCGCCTCGTCTGTAATCACAATGATATCCGAGCGGTCCGAAAGTTTGGGATATGACGAACCATCATGGGTCTGAAACTTCTGGATCAGCGAAAACACGAACTGATGATCCTCCGTCAGCAGCGACCGCAGCTGGCTGCCGCTTTCCGCCTGGCACTGCTTTTCCAGGATCAGTCCGCAATCGGCAAACGTCTTGTAGATCTGCTTGTCCAGTTCGGTGCGGTCGGTCACGATCAGGAACGTCCAGTTGCCCGGGATCTTGCGCATCACGTACTGGCAGAAGAAGACCATGGAATAGCTCTTGCCACTGCCCTGTGTGTGCCAAAATACGCCTAGACGGCGGTGGCCGTCTAGGGTATTATGGGCGAAATATAGCGTCTTGACCTTCTCAACAGCCGCCAGCACGCCCAGGAATTGATGGTTCTTCGCGACGATCTTCGCCAGGCCGCCACGCGCTTCCGTGAACAGCATAAAGTTCTCGACCAGTGCCAACAGACGGGACGGCTCACACGTCCCGCGAATCATGGTTTCCAGGCTGATGCGCCCCTTTTCCCCTTCGCTGGAGATCTTTTTCCACTCGACGAAATGCTCCCACTGCGCGGTCATGCTGCCCAGCCGGCTGTCGCTGCCGTTGCTGAGGATGATAAAGGCGTTGTACCACCACAGCTGCGGGATCGTGCCCGACTGGTAGTCGCGGAGGTTTTCGTCGTAGGCGTGTTTGACATTGACGCTTGGCTTCTTCAGCTCGATGAATACCAGGGGGACGCCGTTGACGCAGGCCACCAGGTCGCAGCGGCGGTTGTACAGTTCGCCGCTGACCCACAACTGCTGGGCGAGGAAGAAATCGTTGTTGGCCGGGTTCTCCCAGTCGATCACCCGCAGCCGCTCGCGGACCTCTTCGTGCTCGTCGTTCCGCCAGGCAACCTGCACGCCGTTCTTCAGCAGATCGTGCACCTCCCGGTTGGCATTTACCGGGTTCAGGGCGCTGCGGTCGCGGCTGAGGTCTTCGACGGCCAACGCGACGGCTTCCGCGGGAAGGTCCGGGTTCAGGCGTTCGAGCGCAGCCGTCAGGCGCGGTTCAAAGATGACGTCGGACGACGACGGACGGCCATGCGAGGCCTGATTGCCGTAGGTCTCGTGATAGAGGTTGGCGTGGGTGTAGCCCAGTTCGTCGAACAGCGCGATGGTCGCCGTTTCGAGAGCATCTTCGGAGTCTGGACTGTGCGGGCTCATTACGCTAAGTCCTTTATCACTTCGTACATTCGGTAACGCAGACCACGTGCGAGCCCCTCCAAGCCGGGAAACAGGTTGGCGGTGGTGTTGCCAGAAATCAGAAGGTTCTTCACGATTTCCTTGAAAAATAAACGACCACCTTTGAACTCAAAGCGAATCCACGGATTGTTGTAAGGTAAAATTTGACGCGACCACGTCACCGATTGCAGATAGGTTTCGATGTCCAAATCCACGCGACTTGGCACCATAAACAGACCTTGCTGGGCGACTTGTCGTGGATTGTTCCATCGTCCCTCATAAAAACCGATGAAGTCAACGACCTGGGCATGTCCCTGCCCAATCCGATAATCGGAAGGACATGGATCGTTGCCGTCCACCGTTATACCCGCGGTTATTAATCCTTGTTTAGCGTGTTTCCGATAGGTATCCAGATGGAGGGCATGTACGACGAACGGTCGATACTTCTTGTTAAGCTGATTTTTATTCAGATTCTCATTTGCTCGAACATCGTCGACAGAGCCATCTGCCGCGAAGTACAACGCAGCATAAGGGCTGTAGGTGAAGTCCAGAAGCCTTGTGGGCGCTCCGAAATGTTGCATGATTGCCAACCACTCCAGGAATTCATTCGTATCTGGAATGTTCTTCAATTCGTGGTGCGCAAGTCGCTGAAACTTTCGAATTGCATCGCGTTCCCTGACATGATGGCTGCTGGCCTTGATGTTTTCTTGGTGGGTTCGCCAGAATCGTTGGAGCAATGGTTCGATGGTCCAGTCAGCGCCACCATGTCCCCGGTATATCCAGCCGCGCATACCAAGTTTGTTTGCTTCCGCAATGAAATCCGTAAATTTATTGATTTTGATTACGTGGCGAGTCATCATGAGACCTGTTCTACAGAAATATCAAGTTCTGAAATATCCAGCTTGCCGGAAATCAGCTTTGGCAGTAATAAATCGCGCGTCCGTAGCAGCAATCCGATCCGGAGAGCATCGTTGCGAAGTTGTTTCGTGATGCCAACGATGGTGTTGTCAAACATTCTCATTAGGGCAGGTGGCGCAATTGGGCATTTGTATTGCGTCAATACCTTCCAATTCGCCCTTGGCATCTTTGTGCCCTGCGACGTTTGCGTGGAGTAGGCAACGAATTCATCGCTTGAAACAGTGGCTAACACCGTCGGGAACCATTTCGTAGAATTCGGCACAATGACGATTGCATCGGTAGAAGATACACCATCTACTAACGCTACTCCTACCTTGTGGAAATAGGGCCTAATCTTACCGAACAGAATCTCGCCATTGTTGAAGGAGAGCTTGGTGCTCGTAACGCCCTCAAGCGTTCCCCAATTTCCTAGTGTAATCGAACGGCGCGGGAGATGTTCCAAGCCAATATAAGGAGTATGCGCGGGTAATTTCGCGGGCTTTATGGTTCTTCGGACTTCTGCGCAAATATTCCCCAGCTTCTTCGCCTCCCATCCTTTCGGGATGGGGCCGAGGGGGGAATCGACCATGGGGTCGGTTTCGGGGTTGTGGATGCGGTCGATGGCGCCGTCGGCGCTGTAGATGGGAAAACGGAACTTGACGAACCACTCGCGGTACAGGTTCTGCGCCATTTCCTCCAGAATCTGAATCCGCCGCCGGTTGTTCTCAATCAGGTCGTCGTACGCCGACAGGATCGAGGCAATCTTCCTCTGGATCGGAAGGGGAGGGAGGCGGATTGGAAATGCTCTCAAATAGGTGATGTTCGTTTTCGGAACGCCACATGCGCTAGACTCCTGAATTATCTTTGCTCGAATGGCGGGAGATGAGACGTAGTAGTAAACATATTGCGGAATCGCGATATCATGGTCAACTGTCAGCTTCATCTGATTTGATGACAATAGAAATCTCGCATACCTCGTCCCCATAGGAATAATACCAGTTTGCCCTATCGTACCCTTCTTCGTAAAGACGATGTCTCCCGGCACACAATTACTTCGTTTCAATTTGTTGGCAGTTTCGGGAGCGACGTACCGATAGTCGCCGTTGTGAAAGCGATATTCTCCGAGCGACAAATTCGCGCCGCGGATAATGGGAACCCCATCGTCTGTATATAATCTGGCGGGCAGGTTGGAGCCAAATGGACCATCCACTATGCCGTACTTTTTGACGGCGATATTTCCGAGCGTGGTCTCAGCCCATTGTTCCATCACTGTGCCTCCAGAATCATCGTGACATTCTCCGCAATCCGTCCCTCCAGCTCACGGGCTTCGCTGTTCAGGATTTCCAGCTCTTCGTTCAGTTCCTCCAGCCGCTCGTAGAAATCGAAATCGTCCTCGGCACGATCGGCGACGCCGACGAAACGCCCCGGATTCAACGACCAACCCTGTTCGGTGATTTCGTCCATTGTGGCAACGTTACACAAACCTGGTACATCCGCATAGCCGTCTGCGAAAAACTCAGTAAAGTTGTGGGCGGTGTCGGCCTTGCCGTCGATGAACTCGATAGGGCCGTCGAGCGAGCCGTGCCGGTTCTCGGGCGATTCGCCGCGGTAGAGCCGGACGATGTTCGAGAGGAACTCCTGCTGCGCCGGAGTGAAGTCGCGGTGTGCGCGCGTGAGCTGACGATGGATGTGCCGCGCATCGATGAACAACACCGTGTCCGCCCGCTCGCCGCCGCGCTTGCCGCGGTCCAGAAACCACAAGGTGCAGGGCAGGGTGACGGTGTAGAAAAAATTCGAGCCGACCGCGACCATGATGTCGACGGCGTGCTCGCGAATCAGCTTCTTGCGGATCTCCAGCTCCGAGCCGCGCGCGTCGCTGGCGGAGTTGGCCATGACGAAACCCGCCCGGCCGCGGTCGTTCAATGACGAAAAGAACAGGGAGATCCACAGGTAATTGCCGTTATCCACGCTGGGCATGCCCAGCGGGAACCGCGGGTCGTCCTTGATGCGTTCCTTGTCGACACCGTTGACGTTGAACGGCGGATTGGCCATGACGAAGTCGAAGCGGCCAAGCGCCTTGTGCGCGTCCTCGTAGTAGGAATTGCCCTGCTTCACATCGCCCGCCAGCCCGTGCACCGCCAGGTTCATGCGCGCCAGCCGCACGGTCTCGGCGACGCGCTCCTGCCCGTACACCGAAAGCTGCGAGCCGGCATTGCCCTGGTGCTCGGCGACGAAGCGGGCGGACTGTACGAACATGCCGCCGGAGCCGCAGGCGGGGTCGAGGATTCGGCCCGCGAACGGCTCGATAATGTCGACAATCAGCCGCACCACCGAGGTCGGTGTGAAGAACTCGCCGCCCTTCTGTCCTTCGGACATCGCGAAGTTGCCGAGGAAATACTCGTAGATCTTGCCGAAGACGTCGCCTTCGGCATCCATCGGAATGCCGTTGAAGGTCTTGAGCAGGGTGCCGAGGGTGCGGTTGTTCAGGTGATGGTAGGTCTTGGGCAGGACGTCGCGCAGCTCGTCGTTCTCGGCCTCGATGGCCTTCATCGCCTCGTTGATGGCCTTGCCGACGTCGGCGCTGTCGGGCAGGGCGATGAGATGGTCGAAACGCGCCGCCGCCGGGAGGTAGATGACGCCGCGCGCCTGGTAGTCGGTCTTGCCGATCTGCCGGCGGCCGGAGGATTGGCCGGCGATTTCCTTCTGCGCCCGGCGGAAGCGATGGTCGGCGAATTTCAGGAAGATCAGGCCCAGGACCGGCACGCTGTACTCCGAGGCCTTCAGCTCCGAGTTGGCCCGTAATTCATCCGCCGCGGCCCACAGCCGCGCCTCCAATGGTCCCCCCGTCTTATCCGCCATGCGGAATCTCCTTTATTGTTTCCGTGTCCTGATGTCCGTTTGCAAAGCGTAATGTTCTGAGCTGCCGATTGATGCCACGCTTCCAATGCCGTTTGTCGGAGGCGGCCGGCTTCTTCGTCACGTTATACGTTAACGTGTGCGTTTACCATTGACTGCGGTCTGGTCCGTGATTCCATGTTTTCCTAGTATCTGCTCTCTATTCCTGGAGCCACCCCTGCCTTGACATTCAGCCGTCATCCTTTAAGACCCTGCTTCCCTTTTCGGTGAGCCTGTACGCTTGCTTGCTGCTTCGCGGCTTGTCTGGAATGGTCATTTCGATGAGTCCAGTATCCAGTGCCGGAACAAGATAGACCTCACGGAAATGGTCTTCATGTCGAAGATTCAGTGCATTCTGAATCGCAATGCGTTTCATGTCGCCGTCAATGACCTGCAACATACGTTTAACTTCCCCGGTGACTTCCCCGGTGACTTCCCCGGTGACTTGTGTGGCAATCATCCTATCAGGTCGACTCGTTAACGGTAATATCGTCGTGAACATGTTCCCTTCCCGAAAGGTCGGCCGTGCGCCTTTCGTGTACAAGGGAAGATAGCGATTGATGTTGATTACGCCGGAACCGAGTTCGTCAAAACGTCCGAGTTGGATGAGAAACTTACAGATTGTCGGATTCTTTGGAAATGGAACCAGGTTTTCCGGCGTGATGAGACCATGGCCGTGAGGATTGTTGGGATTCGCCAGCTCGACCCGATCGCGATAAATTCGCAGGGTCGCGGCTGCGGGGCTGGCGTATTCGCGGTGAGCGATGATGTTCGATATGACCTCCCGGAAAATCTTGGTTCGAAGGCTAATCCGCATATCACCGTCAAGAAAAAACGGATCGTTCAAATGTTTTTCCACAAATCCCATCAACAAATCATGGGCGTCGATTAAATTCGTTCGCACCGTCAGTCGGTCATCATAACGGTCAATATCATCGCGGCGCAAAAGGGCGTCGAATTTGTAGCCGGGCGCTACGCTTTGTATGGCGAGGTCCGTTCCGAACATGAGTACCGCAGCCATAGTAAGAGCGGATTTTCCGGTAGTCAAATCCTGTCGAACAAACCCGGCAACCTGAAGCAATTGATCGAATGTCATTGTCGACCACGGATGATCCGGGTGTTGTGCCAACATGAGCCGTCGGGCCTTGTCGAACAGGTCGTCTCGTAGATCCGCGTGAGTGATAGCGGGATAGACACGCTGTTCGGTGTAGATTCCCAGCTTTCTGTTGAACAGCCCGGCGATCTCGTGCACGCCGTGAATACCATAGTCTCCGTCTTCACTTCGTAGATACACAGTGCCTTTGTAACGGTGCACCTGAGAACTTGCAGGAACCTGAATCGTGATAATAATCTTGCCGTCAAACTCTATGTCGTGAGGAAACAGAAGGAACGGTGGATCAAGTTGTTGCGGATTGTTGGATAAATTGGCAAGGTCCTGTTTCATGCGGTCGACTGTTTCCGGTTCGACTCCGCGAACTGCCCCTGAATCCGTGATGCCCAACAGAACCGTGCCTCCCTCCATATTCAGGAACGCACAGACGGTCTCGAAAAGCGATTTGGGTAGTTTCGACCGAGCTTCCTTGAATTCCACATCGTAACCTTCGCCGGCACCGATAAATGAGCGGAGACGCTTTTCAGACGGATAAGTAGAGAAGTCCGGATAGGGAGGAGTTATGGGCGAAATTTGGTTATCGGCCATCAATTTTGTCCCTTCTTCTACGTCCGTCGTCCATAGTTCCGATGCCCTCTATTCCGTCGCGTTGTTAATGTCCCAGGTTCGATCCCAAAACCATACTGCACCAAACTCGGCTGGGCAATGAGCCGGTTTCATAAGGACGTGGTCTTGATGTAATTTACAATATTGGTTACTCTACAATACATCGCACCGCGAAAATGATTAAGCTAAGGGCACAAGGACAGGCAGTGCATGGGTGACAATTTCGACGACTCAACTCCGCAAGTTTCGAGTGGCAGGCACGTTCCATCGGAGCAGATCACTCGTATTCGGGTCCGTGTTCAAATTGTGACCGCAGTTAAGGTAGCACAGCCATCCCGGCTGTAGACGACACGCTTTACACAGGCAGGATGCCTATGCTACTTTCTATTCGTGTGCCTATGGCACAGCGGTCACACTTAGAACACGCACTCCTCGTATTCTCTATGAGATTCGGGGCCGGAATGTGATGATCGACCGGGATTTGGCTTCGTTTGCTGGGGGGATTGTGCCCTTTTCCTTTCTTTGCGGCTTTGCGTCTCTGGTGCGAGATCCATTTCGTAACAGCTGTAGCCACGGCTCTGTGAGCCGTGCCACGCAACGTTAAGCAACGTCGAGAAGAAGGGCACGTCCCACAGAGACGTGGCTACACGCTGCCGCTTCCACCAACGTTAGGCGTACAGACTCTTGACGTGTGGCTGCAAGCGACGTTGGTTTTGGGGTGTAACGATATTTTTCAACGGCCGAATTGATCTCGCGCAAAACCGCTAAGACGCAAAGGGTTATCCAGAACTCGATAGCTTCGTCTCAAACGTCTGCAAAGTTGAATGCTGCCCGACTTTCTTCAACGCTGATTTGATTGCTGAAGGAATCGCGCCATTTATCGAAAAAGGATAAAGACGGCAAGATTGTGAAAGACATGGCAGCGTTGACCGTATGCGGATCTACCAGCCGTCAGAAATGTTCGGAGGCGAATGCCCGGCCAGAGCCGGATTTGAGAAACTTTTCGAATGCCGCGGCTTTCACGTGGTCATCGAAGTCGACCGAAACGACCAATTCCCAAGGTGCAAATTTCGAAGTGTGGGGCGACTTACCGCGATTGTGGTCAGTCAGTATGGCGACCGGCATTCGGACGGTTGCTTCAAGCGATCCAGGTCACCGTTGTTCAACGCCACTTTCTTTTGATGGCTCTAGCGGGCCCAGACGTGGCAAGCAAAACCACCTTTGGCATGGCCTCGGGGCGCAGGCAGGGCGCCGTTTCCGAATTGTACTTTGTCCTTCGACACGGCTCAGTATATTTTTTCGCGCAGCGAAAAAATGGAGGCGGGGGGAATCGAACCCCCGTCCTAAATAGACACCACAGAAGCTTCTACACGTTTAGTCTGCCTTTAGTGCTTATCGTCCCTCCACCTGCCGGCAGCCAGGGCCAGCTTCAGGACTATCTTCCTGTTTGTTTTCGCCGCAATGCCCGGAAACCCGACGCTGCAACTAACCTGATAAAGTCGTCTTCATCCCCTATCAGGTGTCAGGGTGAAGACGTCACCGACTTATCTTATGCGGCGAGTGCGAACTCTTCGTTTGCAGTTATGTTGTGACCGGTGATTTACGAGGCCAACGATCATCCTCGACGTGCGACCAAAGCGTTACCTATCCAGTCGAATCCAGTGCGCCCCCGTGTGGGTAGTGAGTAGTGAGTAGGACGTAGTGAAACGGGAAATGAGTGTTCGCTTTCACCTGTACCCATTAGCAAGTCTACACCGTGTTGGAGTCGGATTGCAAGAATAAAGTTCCGTAACTTGCAAGCGATCGAGCTTCAGGCGTTGAATATTTCTCTCACGGGCAATGCGAATCCCGGCAGGACTGCGCCGCCTTGCAAGGCGGCGTTTTCATCAAGATCGTGGCGGGATTTTGCATGAAGGTACTCAAGGACTCGCCGGTTCGACGCATCGATCACCCACACCGTTGTGGTGCCGGCGTCCAACCAGCTGTGTGCTTTTTCCTCGACACTGCTGAATCTGTCGCTCGGTGAAATGACTTCGACAACAAGGTCCGGCGCGAAATCGGGAAAGCCTGTCAATCTTTCCGCCGGTACGCGGCATTTTTTGATGAATGCAACGTTCGGAGCGCGAACAGTGTCCGGGTTGCGACCGATGATGAACCCCGTTTCCGCGCCGCAGACGACGCCGAGATCGTGGTCGCCGGCGAAGTTGCGAAGTTTCGCGCACAACAGCGACGACAACAGCCCGTGTTCGAATCCGGATGGCGACATCTCGCGGATCTCGCCGTTTACAATTTCGCGACGACGCCCGTCATTGTTCATCGTCGCCAGTTCTTCGGCACACACGCCACGTGCAAGCGTAGCAACCATTGTGGTTCACTCTACCCGGATTGATTATTGAAATTGTTTGGCGTATTCTGCGCACGAAACCCATGCCGACCACGTGAATAATGGTGTCGACCCTTTATAGTACCTGTTTGTTCGGGCGAAAATCAAGCGAAATCAGGATGGATCAACGAGAATGACTATGAAAACACATCGAATTGCTGTTATACCCGGCGACGGGATCGGCCCCGAGGTGGTGGATATCGGGATGGAGGTATTAGACCAGGCCGCAGGGAACCATGGATTCAGAATCGAGTCGCAAACGTTTCCGTTCGGCGCGGAGCATTATCTCAAGACCGGGGAGACGCTGAGCGACGCGTCGCTCCAGGAACTCGGCAGCTATGACGCGATCTTCCTGGGCGCCGTCGGCTCGCCCAAGGTGAAGCCGGGAATACTGGAGAAGGACGTCCTGCTGAAAATCCGTTTCGGACTGGACCAGTATGTCAATCTGCGGCCGGTCAAGTTGTATCCCGGCGTCGAGTCGCCGTTGAAAAACAAGGCGCCGGAGGACCTGGATTATGTCGTCGTGCGCGAGAACACCGGTGGATTGTATACGGGCATCGGTGGGATCAGCATGAAGGGGACCGAGGACGAGGTTGCCGTACAGTCGATGGTGTACAATCACAAACAGGTGTCGCGCTGTCTGCGATACGCCTTTGAGCTGGCATCGAAGCGGCCGCGGAAGACGCTGGCGCTGATCGGAAAGACGAATGTGCTCACCTATGTCTTCGATCTTTGGGATCGCGTTTTTAATGAGATGGGGGAAGCGGACTTTCCCGAGGTCAAGCGCGAGTACTACCATGTCGATGCTGCGTGTATGCATATGGTGAATCAGCCGGAACGTTTCGATGTGATGGTCACCGCGAATATGTTCGGCGACATCATCACCGATCTGGGCGCCGTGACACAGGGCGGTATGGGCATGGCCGCAAGCGGCA
>JAJFLQ010000199.1 GCA_021772615.1 Verrucomicrobiota bacterium
TACATCAATCCGTAACGACATTGAACTCGCGCAGAGACGCAAAGCCGCAAAGAAAAAAAGAAAGCATAATCCCCCGGCAAACGTTAACCAGAGTTGGACAGAACTGTATCGTTGAACGTCCTTTATCAACACGCCGCGTCCCTGCTAAACGGTGCAAGGATGATGGCATTCAACTTTACTCACAGACGGTTGAGCGTACGCTATCGAGCTCTGTCACTCGAATCGTGTTGGTTCGAGGACGAGGACGACGAGGATTTTCGAGGCTGAGGTGCTGGCGTTTAACTTGTCATCGGTTTGAGTGTAGAACGCTGCGGCATTTCCAGCGCCTTGCCGGCGTGACGTGCCGGAGAATCCAACGGCACCAGGGTCCGCGTGCCAGGACGGCGGTGCAACTCAATGTCGCTGAATTAAGCTATTCACAAAGAATCCGACGGGTCAGAGCATCGCCATATCGGCGTTGTCGAAATTTCTGCGGTAGTACGTCATGTAGTCTACTTTATGTTGGAGTGCCTCGATAACCGCTTGCGTGAAATCAACTTTTTCAAACTTTTGGGCGCTGCCGAAGCCGCCCGGGCTGAAGACGTTAATTTCCATTACTTTGTCACCGACGATATCCAGACCTACGAGAAACATGCCATCTTTTACCAGTCGGGGCCTGACGGATTTTGCAATTTTCAACATCGTTTCATTGACTTCGGCACGACGCAGTTTGCCGCCCGCGTGGATGTTGCTGCGCATGTCTTCGCCGGTACGGATTCTACGAAAAGCGGCATATTTTCCCTTATATTGGAGGGGAACACCGTTCATTAGGAATAGCCGCGTATCGCCATCTGCTGCTGCCGGCAGGTATTCTTGCGCAACGATGTACCCATCTCGCGTCACGACATCCAGAATCTGATTCAAGTTCGGCAGCGAAGAACCGTCAATGACGAAGACGTTCTTGCCCCCGGAACCTTGCAGCGGCTTAAGCACGATTTTCCCCTCACTTTTGGCGAAACTCTTGATCTTGCTCCGATTTCTCGTAATCAGGGTCCGCGGCCGAATTTCGGCCGGAAAATTCTGCAGATACATCTTGTTCATCGCGGTCGCCAATCCATTGGGGTCGTTTAACGCGATCACGCCGCCGCGAATCGCCTGGCGGGCAAAATCAATGCCGGCGCTCTGCGCCCATGCGCTCTGGACCGATGGATTATAGCGTAGCAATAACACGTCGAGATCGCTTACACTAATCCATTTATTTATGGCGCCGTCGCCCTGAAAGACCGCGATAAAATCTTCCGTGGAAGCATACTTTCCCGGCGGAACTGTACGGGCATAGGCATGAACGTTGTGGTCAGGATCGTATGAAAAATTTCCTGTACTGAATATCCAGACTTTGTGCCCCTGATTGACCAGTTCCGAGGCCAGCCGATACGTCGTTTGGCCTGAGACCTCGGTGTTCATGACATTTGTAAGGATACCGATTTTCACCTTGCCCTCCTTTTATTGTGAATAATTGTCGAAGAAACTACCAGTCAATGCATCCGTTCCCCTTGCCGGCGTAGCGAACGCAAGCCCGCCTTGCGGCTCAAACGACGCCCAATCGCCTTGCCGCGCTACGCCGCCCGATCATCGTGTGCGAGCAGGTCCGTAAGGTTTACCCCGGTACGGAGCCGCTCCAGCTTCTCCGTCGCGGCCTCCGTGTCTAAATAGCGCGGTAACAGGGCCGGTGGCCCCAACACCTTACGCCAGCGTAACTCTTCGATCACCGGTATGTGATCATATCCAAATCGGCCGGTAAAGAGGAGTGTGAAATCACCGCCTTGCCTTAGGTGCTCCAGAAGCCGAACCAAGCCCTGTAGATAAATGGCATCCTTGGTGAGTCCGCCGCCGCGGCATGCTCTCATTGCGGTGTAGAACGCGATTCGCCTGGCCACCCTGAATTCATCCGTGAGCTCGTTGAATATCTCGATGAAGCTTCGATTGTGTATCCGGCGGTATACCGCCACCACGCGTGCGGCCAGGTTCTGCAGCCTGGTGAGTGTCATGCCGCCGACCAGATATTCGGATAGAACGGCCAGGCCCTCCTGGAGTTCTTCATAGCCGGGCAAACCGGAGTTCATTAGATGAAGAGGTTGTGTCACCCCATTGTGCCAGGTCAAGAGATGGGTGCCGATTTCATGCTGTATAAGTGCATTGGCCCGATCTTCCGGCACCCGAATTGTTGCGCTAATCAAGAGCCGTCCATGCGAGACAAACAGGCCGGGTATGTCACGTTGAATTCGCACTTTCGGGTCGAATGCCGGCAACTGCTGTCGATAACCGTCTATTTCCTCTTCAGCCAGCCGGCGAAATTCATCCGCATTTAGTGCCGGCGACGCCGGATTGGGTCGCTTCCGAATTCGCTTGAGAGATAGTATCGTTCGGGCGGTTTCCAGGAGTTGATTGTCGACGTCGCCGTATAACTGGAGACTTTCCGGGAGAAACCCGAACGTGTTCCGATCTTGAACCAGCGTGATCATGCGGTCCAATTGCATGCGTTTTTGTTCGAAAATGTCAGCGAGTGTAGGGTCCTCCACTTTTTCGACCGGAATCTGGTAGAGAATCTTTTTTAGCTGTGCGGGACGAAAGGGTAGCGGCCGGTACGAAAAGTTTGGATGTCTCTTGTATTTCAACGCTTTGAAATGTTGCCACTGCTCGTTGGTATTCGTGGGTGTAACGAGGAGTTTGACATCGATCTGGTTGCTCACACCCGCCAGGCGCTTATCGACATCCCAAACCGCCTTTACGACCGCTCGTCGCCCCAATGCATGAAAATGTGGCGGATGACGGGGGGTATGATTGCGGGAGAATTCAAAAAATGTCTGTTTGAGTGCAGCCGATAATCCACGATGAATAGCGGATCGAATTTCAGGGTAGATCGCAACGCCGTTCTTCGGGTTTCTGTAAACCGGGTTTACCTCGATACCGATAATGTGGCAGTTGAAGGTGTCGCACGTCTTCTTGCTCAGTAGGGGGGTAAGGTCGGGGGGCTTGACTCGCTTTCTGTCAACAACCAATACGGAAGTTGTCACATCTGGAAGGTGCATCATTTCCAATTCGCCCTGCAACGTTTCGATCGTTTCAACCGGTGTTCGATTCTTTTGGGAAACAATCGTAAACAAGGGCGGTGCGCCTGGCTTTCGGCCGGCGGGAAGAGACACGGGACGCGCTATCCAGATTTCGATGATCAGGAACGATCCAAACTTTGCCGACAAGACTTCAACTACGCCTTTAAGAAGAGCGGTGAGCCTTTTCTTGCTGCCTGCGTCTCCGGAAGCCTTCAAATAGGCTGCTTCGCCGACGACAAGACGATCCGTGCCCTGATCGCTGTAATCCGGTGGTCTCCGGTAGACGCAAAGAAACGGCAACTGCCGGTCAATATGAAGGCGGCCCCATGGAGACAAAGACCGTCGCACGGGCTGGTTCGCTGCAAGCCGCCCGCATATCTCCCGAATCTGCTCCAGCGTATGACCGCGGAGCGGACGCTTTCCAATCATATGGTAGCCATATCGATGTTGTCGAAATTCCGACGATAATAACTCATGTACTCCACTTTTTGCTCGAGTGCTTCGATCACACCGATATTGAAGTTTACCTTTTCAAACTTCTGGGCGCTTCCGAGCCCACCGGGACTGAACACATTGATTTCCATCAACTTATCTCCGACGATATCGAGGCCGACGAGAAACATACCGTCCTGAACCAGCTTGGGCCGAACGATCTTGGCCAGACGCAGGTGTTCCGGGCCGATTTCTGCCTGCCGCAATTTTCCGCCTGCGTGGATATTGCTCCGCATATCGTCGCCGGTGCGGACGCGGCGAAAAGCCGCGTATTTTCCCTTGTAACGAAGGGGACGGCCATTCATGACAAAGAGTCGTGTGTCGCCCTCCGCTGCCGCCGGCAGATACTCCTGGCAAATGATGTATCCGTCTCTTGTGAGGGAGTCAATCATTTGATTGAGGTTCGGCTTGTCGTCCGGACGTACCAGAAATACGCCGGTGCCTCCTGACCCCTGAAGCGGCTTCATCACGGCCGAACCGCCCTGCTCCTTGATGAATTCTTTTATTTCGCTGTGATCGCGGGTAATCACCGTTCTTGGCCGAACTTCGCTCGGGAACAGTTGGAAATAGGTCTTGTTTGCCGCCTTGGCCAGACCGTTCGGGTCATTGAGTACGATCACACCGTGGCGCATCGCTATGCGTCCGAAATTGATTCCAGCCGTTTGAGCCCAGGAGCGGGCCCCGGTGTCGGTCGACGGATCATTGCGAAGCATCAATATATCCAAATCGTCGACGGTAATCCGTTCGTTCTTGGCACTTGGTCCCTGAAGGTCCTTGATGTAACTTTCCGTGGTCGTGTACTTGGCCTTCGGCAACGTCCGGGCACGGGCGCGAATGCGCTCGTCTGCATCATAGGCAAAATCTTCGACGCCCATCACACAAACTTTGTGACCGCGGTTAATAGCCGTTAACGCCAGCCTGCTGGTTGAATAACCTGCCTGTTCCGTCTTAATGTTATTTACTACAAAGCCAATATTCATTGTATGCGCCCTTAAGCTTTAAGTATTTGAGACCGAAATTTCCAGAAGTACAACCGAACCGTCGCGTGCGGATGCCGTGGCATACTATGCTGCACGTCTACGTAATTGCAATTGAGAGGTCAGTTCATGCGACTATGGATTCGTTGTCGAACACCGAACAAGACATGTTGAATTCTGAAATTTTTTCTTCGAGGACGTCAATCACAGAATGGCCATATCGACGTTGCTGAAATTGCGTCGATAATAGCGCATATAATCCACCTTGCGTTCCAGCGCCTCCATAATCGGATAGGCGAAGTTGACCTTTTCGAACAGTCGTGCGCTCCCGATGCCGCCCGGACTGAAAACGTTGATCTCCATCAGCTTATCGCCGACGATATCGAGGCCAACGAGAAACATGCCGTCCTGTACCAGCTTCGGACGGACCATTTCCGCCAGTTTCAGGTCAGTCTCTGTAATCTCCGCCCGCGCCTTGCTGCCGCCTGCGTGGATATTACTGCGCATGTCGTCGCCCTGCCTGACGCGACGGAATGCGCAGTATTTTCCTTTGTGCCGGAGAGGCGCTCCGTTCAACAGAAACAGCCGGGTGTCCCCACCCTCTGCTGCGCTGAGATATTCCTGAGCAACGATATAGCCGTCGCGGCTCACGGCGTCGATCATCTGGTTGAGGTTGGGACGGTCTCGCGGACGGACCAGAAATACGCCTTGCCCTCCTGAACCCTGCAATGGTTTCAAAACGATCGTGCCGCCAACGTCGCCGGCGAATTGCTTTATTTCCTCCCGGTGCCGTGTGATAATCGTGCGAGGCCGGGCCTCTTCCGGGAAGAACTGGAAATACATCTTGTTCATGGCCCTGGCCAAACCGTCGGGGTCATTCACGACGATCACGCCATGGCGCATGGCGATACGGCCAAAGATAATGCCGACGCCCTGCGCCCAGGCGCGGATGCCGGTTTCGATCGAAGGATCGCTTCGCAGCATGAGAATATCCAGGTCATCCACTGTGATGCGCTCCTGTATGGCGTTTTTTCCATGTACATCCCTCAGGAATACCTCCGTATTCTTATATCGGCTTTTTGGCGCCGAGCGGCCCCGGGCCTTGACCGTTTCGTCCGAATCGTAGGTTAGGTCTTCGGCGCCAATGAACCAGGCTCGATGCCCTCGGTTGGTGGCGGCCAGTGCAAGCCTGGTGGTCGTATACTGCGAGGTCTCCGTACTGATGTCGTTTACATAGAATCCGATATTCATTGGTGCTTCCTTTGCGTTAGCTCAAGTGCTGTGATGCCGCCACGAACGCGGTCCAATCGTTTCATCGCCGCCGAATCCGCCAAATATCGGGGACGCAATGGCGGGGCCTTCAATACCTTGCGCCATAACAATTCCTTTATCATGGGCACATGATTGGCCGCAATTTTCCCCACCAGCAAGGTGTCGAAATCGCCGCCGTGCGCGAGGTAATCCAATAATTTGATCAATCCCTGTAGATAGACGGCATCCTTGGTGAGGCCGCCGCCGCGGAATACGCGCATCGTGATGGTAAAGGCCGAGCGCTGCTCAAAATCGTAGGTTCTATCGATTTCTCGAAATACGTCAATAAATGATGCGCCGTTGATCATCTGCTGTACAGCCACTACGCGGGCCGCCAGCAGACGCATTCGCGGTCTGCTCATGCCACCTACAAGATATTCTGCGAGCACGGCCAATCCTTCCTGGAGCGCATCGTAAGCGGGAAGTCCCACGTACAATTGCTGGAACGGTTGAGCGCGGCCGTTTATGTAGGTGAGAACATGCGTGCCGACCTCGTGATGAAGAAGCGCTTCGACCCGGCTTGCGGGAATTCGTGCAGTCTTGCCGATCAGGAGGTTACCGTTGGAAACCATTAAGCCGGTCAAATCATCTACGATCTTCACGGTGGACTTTAGTTGCGGATACGACGTCCTAAAAAACTCGATCTCCTGCGTGGCGCGTTCCGCGAATTGTTCGGCGTTGACGGCCTTGCCTGGGGATTCATCGCGCGTACGCGGCGAAATACGATCGAGAATGGTTTCTGCTTCCGTGACTAGAGCGGCGGAAATATCTCCGTACATCTGAAGGCTGCCGTAAAGGAATCGGCGGGTGCCGATATCAGACAGCATCGTCAATTTCCGATCCATTTCACGTTGTTGCTCCTGAAACAACGCTCCGAGCGTCGGATCTTCGATGCGTTCGATCGGCACTCCAAACAGGCGGCGTTTCAGTAGTGTCGCGTTGATCGGAAGTCGGCGGTAGAGAAATTGGGGCACTTTCTGAAATCTGTGACGCTTGAAATACGCCCACGCGCTCTGCCCGTTGATCGGTGTTACCTGCAGCAGGAAGTCAATTTGATTGCCAATGTCCGCCAGTTTCTGGTCGACGCTCCAAACGGCCTTGACAACGCTGCGTCGGCCAAGCGCCGTATAGTGTGGCGGAGTATGCGTAGTATGCTCATTGGTGAACACGAAAAAGGCCTTCTTCAAGGCCTTGGCGAATCCACGATGAAGTGTGCGATGAATGACCGAAAAATTTGTGTTCGTCGTTCTGTCGCGGTAGATCGGTCGAATCTCGATTCCCAGCGTATGGCAGCCGATCGTCCTCAAATCCGATGCGGACAATAACGGCGGCATTGAGTGGGGGCCCGTTTTGACCGCTTTCCGGCATTCTACTGCGGCCATTGCTTTGCGAACCCGAACCTTTAACAACTCCTGCTCCAGCGAGCCAATGGTTTTCGTCAAGGTCGAATTTTTACGCTGCGTGATGCGGAAGCACGGCTGATATTCGAGACTGCAATCCGGAAAATCCTCTTCACTGCCGGCCCAGATTTCCAGTACCAGGAAGGAGCCAAACGTGTCCACCATCAATGTCGCAATCTTTTTTACCAGTACGGATAGGCTGCGTTGCAGTCGCGGATTGCCCGTGGCAGTAATGTACGACGCTTCACCCAGAAGCAATCCACCGGTTCCGAGATCGGTGTTGTCGCCGGGCTTGCGGTAGACGCAGAGAAACGGCAACTGCCGATCCACATGCAATCGTCCCCATATCGGAAGTGATCGGCGCACCCGCTTGTTTTCGGCGATCCGTTTGCACGCGGAGTGAATGAAGCGGTCGGTAATCTGTTGCGATGTGTTGGCCGATGCATTCATTCCGCCACCAGGTCGAGCAATGACAGCCCGCCCTTCAGCCGCTGCAAGCGTTCATGCACATCGCGCCGTTCCATATAGCGTGGTTGCAGCGGGATCGGGCGAAAGATTTCACGGTATGTAAGCTCTTTTATGAAAGACAAATTCTCTGCGGCAATCTTGCCGACAAACAGAGGCGCGATATCGCCTCCGTTCCGCAGGTAGTCGAGAACATATACAAGCCCGCGCAAATAGATCGCGTCCTTAATGAAACCGCCGCCGCGGTAAATCCGTGCGGTAATGGTAAATGCGGATCTTTTTTCGAAATCGTACGTGTCGCTCAGAAGCCGAAATGTCTCGATAAATGTTGCACCGTCAATTAGCGACCGGGCAGCCAACACCCTGCCGGCCAATAACCGCAGCCGCCCTGAACTCAACCCTCCGACAAGATACTCGGCAAGGACCGCCAAACCTTCCTGGAGTTCTTCATAACCCGGCAGCCCGATCTGAAGCTGCTGAAACGGTTGCGCCTGGCCATTATACCGCGTCAGGATATGGGTGCCGATTTCATGATGAATCAAGGCCTCGGCCCGCAGCGCCGGTACGCGAAATTCTCTGCCCACCAACAGCACGTCACCACTGACAATTAGCCCCACGGTGTCGTCGCGAACGTCGACGCGCCCGGAAAAATCGGGACATTTACCGCGGTAATAGTCAATCTCTTCCCGGGCTTGTGCCGCGAATGCCTCTGCGTCAATCGTCGCCTGCTCCCCGCCGCTTCCCGCGTCTCGAGCCAGACGGGTGGCGGCGTCGCGGGCAATGGCAACGAAATCGGATTTCAAGGGACCATACAGCTGTAAGCTGCCGCAGAAAAATTTATACGTCCCACGTTCCTCCAGCATCGTGAGCTGCCGATCCAACTCCCGCCGTTTGATTCGGAAAAGGTGGGCAAGGGTTGGGTCTTCGACGCGTTCCAATACGATTTCGTACAATTTTCGTTTAACAAACGAAGGGTCAATGGGACGCGGCCGATAATAAAATGTCGGAGTGCGCTCGAACTTGGCTCCCTGGAAGTCGGCCCATGCGCTTTCCACATTAATCGGAGTGACGAATACGAGGAGGTCAAAGGAGTTGGCGATTTCCGCCAGTTTGCGATCGACATTGCGGACCGCAGCGACCAGTTTTCGTGTGCCGAATGACAGATAATTGGCCGACCGATAGGTGGTATGAGATCGAGAAAAATCAAAAAAAGCCCGTCGGACCGAGCGTGACAGCGCGCGGTGCAACATCCTCAATAATATAGGAAACACGGCGCCGGACTGCGGATCCTGATAGATCGGATCCACTTCGATACCGATCTGAAAGCAATTCAACGTCTCGGTTTGTTGCGGGGTAAGCAGGGGAGCCATACCGTCGGGAGCGCACGCGTCGCCGTACGCTATCGCTACTTTCGCGGCGCGCTTGTTCAGCTTCAGTGCACGCAGCGAGCGCTCCAGTGCTTCGACCGTCCTGGTCGGCGGCTTTTTCTTCAGCGTACTGATTTTGAATCCCGGCCCCTTTGATGCCGTTTCACTTGTCGTCTCGTCCGATGATCGACCGCCGCTCCAGATCTCGATGATCAGTACAGCGTTAAAATGGCCGGAGATGCGCGACGCCAGGGTATACAGTATGCGGTTCTGCGCTCGGCGCTGCGACGGCGCATCGGAAATCAGAAGATAGGAAGCTTCACCGGTAATTAAGCTGTCCGTACCAACGTCCGCGTCGTCTTCCGGTCGCCTATACACGCAGATGAAGGGCAGAAATCGTTCGATATGCAGCCGGCCATACTCCGGCAATTGCACGTCGACGGATTTTCCGGCAACAAGTTTGTTGCAGATCTCGTCTAGTTCGTCTTGTGAACAGGTTGCGGTGGTGGTGGTGGTCGTTTTTCGCATCCGTTTCATGCGTGCCGTTTCTGAAGTTCTTCGATGACGCCGGAGCGCGTCGACACCAGCGCATCGAATAGCTTTTCGATCTGTTTGTGGTCCGGCTTTCCGCTCCATTCATCCATAAAGAACTTCTTGAATTCAATCGCAATGGAACACACGGTTCGCGGAAATTCTTGATGGACCCAGGCAGAAAAATTCCCGCCGCGAAACTTGATATTCTCGCGCACATCCAGGTGACGACCGAAATAATCGAATCCGCCAAGGTCGCTCATGAATCGGTCAAGCACACCTCCCCACAACGTCCGGTCGAGGGTCCCCGTGCCAATATTTACCTCAGGATTCGCGGCCGGATCCGCGGGCGCGCCGTCGGGTCCGTTGCGGCGATGGTTGTAGGTATGCAGATCATAAATCACGAGCATCTTATTTTTTTGCAGTAGCGTGGACAAAAGCTGATGAACGTCTGCATACACCTGGTCGTATGCGGCCAGCGATGCCGCAACCACATTGTCGGTCGGCGGCGATTTCCATACGTTCAATCCCCATGCATCTTCGGGTTTCTGATAAACGGCTTTCTCCCTGGGGCGGTTCAGATCAACCTCAAAGCGGGATCGTTGCCCGATTATTCGCGTATCGGCAATTTCGGCCCAGCGCCCGGTATGCGGATCTTCTTCACGCAGGCGGTCGAGTTCAGCCAGCGCCATGATCTCCTCAACGTCCGGTCGTAGTTGGTGACCGTCATGTACTGCTGCGGCGACGATCGGTCCGGCGCCTTCTATAATAGTAATAATGGATTCTGGCATTGGGTGTACCCCGGAAATACATAGGTGTTTGTGGTTTCGTGTCATTGCCGTAGTCGCAACAAATTTTGGCGTAGCACTCGTTTGAAATCTAAAGTAGTGTCACATTCCAACGTGTCAACATTCCGAATTGCTACTGGATCTGGATCTACGGCCAATGTCGTTGAATGAAGGTTTTCCGTTGGCGTTCGCGCTCTTGACGCGACGAAGCGCGCTTGCGAGGCGAGGGCTGTTTTACGTGCCTTCGACCCCTGCGTCTCAACGAAGTCAACCTTGCCGTCCCTTTCTCCCGCGCCGCCGGAGCGACAGGCTGCTAGCGTGAGCAGGCCGTGAACAAACTCGAAATGAGTGTCATACGTGACAAGTCGGGCGCCGCATTCCAGCGCTTCCGCTGCAATCCAGAATCCTGGAAGACGCAGGAATTCTGTGAGTTCCGCTTGATTGGCGCCAAAACGGAAACCCCAGAGTTCGACAGAGCTGTAAGGTTGAACGCCCATTTTTTAAACACCACGAAACCAACGTCGCTTGCAGCTACATGTCAAAAGTCTGTACGCCAAACGCTGGTGGAAGCGGCAGCGTGTAGCCACGTCTCTGTGAGACGTGGCGTACTTTACGTTGCTTCGCGTTGCGTGGCACAGCTCACAGAGCCGTGGCTACATAAATCCGTAACGACATTGAACTCGCGCAGAGACGCAAAGCCGCAAAGAAAAAAGAAAGCATAATCCCCCGGCAAACGTTAACCAGAGTTGGACAGAGCGGTATAGTTGAACGTCCTTTATCAACACGCCGCGTCTCTGCTAAACGGTGCAAGGATGATGACATTCAACTTTCCAGACGGTTGAGCGTACGCTATCGAGCTCTGGTTATTCAGGTTAGTCGATCCTGAAAAAGGGGCTGATCACGCAAGTCCCTAAGTCCCGCAAAATGTGGCCTGGATTCTCTCATGGGGTTTCGGGGGATTCTTGTAGGATTCAAACTTGGATTGCTCGACATACGGCTTCCTGAGAAAGTGATTCATGTCTTGGAATATGGAAAGGTCACCTTCCATGGCAGCCTGGATCGCCCGTTCTACGTGATGATTCCTGGGTATGAAGACAGGGTTCACGCTATTCATCAGGTCTCTAGATTGCTGGAGATCCTTCGCCTGATTGCCACGTCTCTTCTCCCACTTCAGTAAAAACTCTGTTAAAAAAGCGTTGTTGACCAATTCCTCAGGTGCTTCCCCGAGTTTCCTGAAGCTCAGCGTAAAGTCTCTGTCCCCATCTTCGAGATAGTGAAGCCAATCACGTATTAGAGACTCATCCTCTGGGTGCGAACCAAATAACCCCAATTTACGTCTCATCATTTCAATCCGCTTTTCTTCATATACATGAGCATATCCATTGATGGCTTCTTCCAGCATGGAAACAGCTGTTTTCTGGTCATCATGAACAAGCGGAACCAAGCACGATGCAAGTCGGCTCAAATTCCATATGGCTATATCGATCTGATTCTTATAAGAATATCTCCCGTACCGATCAATCGAGCTGAATACTGTATCCAATGCAAAGTTGTCGATAAATGCGCACGGTCCATAGTCGATGGTCTCACCGGAAATCGACATATTATCCGTATTCATCACCCCATGGATGAAACCGAGTGACAACCAGTGAGCCACCATAGCGGCATGGCCGTGGGCGACTCTTTCCAGGAAACACAAAGACCTGTTCTCTTCATCCTTTATTTCCGGATAGTGTCGATCAATGGAATAATCCAATAGCAATCTGAGGCTGACCGGATCATGTCTTGCCGCAAAATATTCAAATGTTCCAATACGAATGTGACTGGAAGCAACTCTCGTAAAAATAGCCCCTGGCAGTGGCTCTTCCCGATAAACCAAATCTCCTGTAGTGGCTGCTGCAAGCGCTCGTGTAGTTGGCACGCCCAGAAAGTGCATGGCTTCGCTGACGATGTACTCTCGAACAACAGGTCCAAGAGCAGACTTGCCATCGCCACGCCTTGAAAATGGCGTTTGGCCCGAACCTTTCAGCTGGATGTCATATCGCTTTCCTGCCGGAGATACGATTTCTCCGATCAAATGCGCGCGCCCATCTCCCAGTTGGGGGACAAAATGGCCAAATTGGTGTCCTGCATAGGCAAGAGAAATGGGCGAAGCGCTTTTCGGCAGTATTTGACCTGTGAACAAAGCTGCCAATTCCGCATCACTGGTCGTGTCCAGATTTAATCCAAGTCCTTCACTGGCAAACTCACGATTAAAATCCAGCAAGACAGGATTTGACACACTCTCGGGAGTTGCCTCGACATAAAATGATTCTGGCAGGGTTGAGTATGTATTGTCGAAATCAATCATAAATCCTATTTTCTGCCGCCGGCTTTTCTGCGCCGGACATTTTCCTGGAGGTGAATTTTTCTGAGTCTGATACTCTTTGGGGTTACTTCTACTAATTCATCGTCTGCGATGAATTCGAGAGCGAATTCGAGTGTCATTTGTCGGGGTGGAATAAGCGTAACGGCCTCATCGGTTCCCGATGAACGCATGTTTGTGAGTGCCTTTCCTTTTGTTGCATTAACGGTAAGATCCTGGCCCTTGTTGCACCCGCCTACAATCATGCCCTCGTAAAGATCATCGCCCTTGTTTATAAAGATTTCTCCCCGGGCCTGCAGATTAAAAAGAGCGAAGGCAACGGCTGTTTGTGCGGTTTGTGAAACAAGCACACCAACCTGCCGCGTTGGCAATACACCTTTAAACTCCTGGTACTCTAAAAAGTTCTGGTACATGATACCCGTTCCTTTTGTGAGAGTAAGAAGCTCATTTCTGAAACCAAATAACGCACGAGCAGCAACCGTGAATTCTAATTGCATGGAACCCGTTGAGGTCGTTGTCATGTTTTTTAATTCACCCTTGCGCGATCCCATCATTTGCATGACCGTTCCCTGGTAATGGGAGTCGACTTCGATGAAAACATCCTGGATCGGCTCACAACGCTTACCATCGATTTCCTTAAAAATTACTTGTGGCTGCGAAACTTCCACTTCGTAACCTTCGCGTCGCATCGTTTCAATCAAAATAGCGAGGTGCAGTTCTCCTCTTCCCGAAACCTTAAAGCGCATGCTGTCGTCCGCATCTTCAACTTTCAACCCCACGTTGATCATGGCTTCGTGTTCCAGTCGGTCCCGTATTTGCCTGGAGGTGAGAAACTTTCCTCCATCTTTACCTGCAAGTGGACTCGTGTTATGACCGAAACTCATCGTTACAGTTGGAGGATCAATGGGAATGGCGGGAAGTGGTTTCGGTTTATCAACCGGGCAAATCGTATCTCCCACTGTCACCTTATCAATTCCTGCAATGTAGACGATGTCTCCAGCCTCGGCGAAATCAACCGAGACGCGTTTCATCCCCTTACATACCAGTATTTTTGTGATCTTTCCTCGAATCGAACGTCCCTCAGCAACAGCAACCACTTGTTGCCCCACTTTAATGGTACCATGATGCACTCGGCCTACAGCAACTCGCCCGACAAAGGCGTCGTACTCAAGCATAGTCACTTGCAACTGCAGAGAAAGATTGGGATCAACAACAGGTGCCGGCATGTGCGCTTCGATTGCATCCAAAAGATCCGTCATATCTTCACGCTTCTCATTTAGCTCATTGGTTGCCCAACCATCTTTAGCGGATCCGTAAATTATCGGAAATTCAAGCTGTTTATCGTTCGCGTTGAGTTCACAGAATAGATCAAAGGTCAGATTAACTACCTCATCAGGACGTGAATCGGGCCGATCAATTTTGTTAACCACAAGAATGGGACGAAGCCCCAGCGCCAAGGCCTTCTTTAAAACAAACTTTGTTTGCGGCATCGGACCTTCAAAGGCATCGACGATGAGCAAAACCCCATCTACCATTTTTAGGATACGTTCCACCTCGCTTCCGAAATCAGCATGTCCAGGTGTATCCACAATGTTGTAGTGATAGCCGTTGTACTCACAAGACGCATTCTTCGAGAAGATAGTGATGCCTCGCTCCTGCTCAAGTGAATTAGAATCCATGACCGTCACATCCCCATCATTAAAGGTGTGAGCATTGGTCTGCTTCAAAATACAATCAACGAGTGTGGTTTTCCCGTGGTCAACATGTGCAATGATGGCAAAATTCCGTATTAGATTTCTATGGTTCATATTTTTCTCAATTCAACATCTATTTGAAAGGTGGATTAACCTGATTAATTCATACATTCCCGGCTGGAGCTACATATCGCATCTCATTTAAACGCGTTACGGAGAGCTTGAGATAGTAAGGTAATCCATTACCTTTTCAACCCCAAAGCCTCAACAACTCGTTGACCTGAAGCATGCGAAGCAGTCTCGCGACAATCCATCAGGCTGGTTCGCAACCCGGAAGCACAGCTCAATTTTGAAGGTATTGGATTACGTTTTGCTGTCTCGGCGCAGAACTTTTGAAACCGTGGCGTAGCCATCCTGGCTGCGTCCCAATAGCGACGTCACGTCACCGTGCCGCCCGTCACCATCGCTTCTTGCCGCACTGCCAGAGAGATTCCAGTTGCACGACAGTAGCGCAAGAAAACAGTCACGATAAAATTAACTTAATAAGCTTTATTCAACAAAATAAAAAACCGTAGGTATTTGATAATAAATATAATACAACGTTTAAAGCAGGTCATACCCCGCAAATCAAAAACTGACTTGAAGTTCCGTAGAAACTCTGCTCCCGAGATCTCCGGCAGTAGGGAAAGAACGTAGGGGCTTGACAGGAAGCGTCTATTATGTCTATAATAGACTGATGTCAACCAGAAAGGAAATTTTCATGCAAACGATACCCGCCTTGGAAGCAAAGCAGAATTTCGGTCGCTTGATCGACACAGCACAACGGGAACCTGTTACCATTGAAAAACATGGCCGTCCCGTTGCCGTGGTCATGTCGACCCATGAATACCATGAGATTGAAGCCATGAAACTGGCACAAGTCAAAAGGAAAATTAGAAAAGGCATCGATCAAATCAAAAAAGGGGACATCGTAGACGGAGAGAAGTTCTTCCAAGAATTGCTAGATGAAAAGACCCATTGATGAAGCGGTATGACCTTTCCCGTGAAGCGCAACAGGACTTGACGGAGATACACGAGTACACAACAGAACGGTGGGGGGAGAAGCAAGCACAAAAGTACCTTACTCAATTACGGAAGCAATTGTGTCAACTTGCCGAAATGCCCACGCTCGGCCAACCTCGGCCAGAATTGGATGATAACATCTTCAGCTTTCCGTGTACGAGCCACATGATTTATTTCACGATCACGGAATCCGGCGTTGCCGTAGCTGGCATATTACACAAGCGTATGTTGCCAGAACTGCACTTAAGACTTTGACAGGATACGCTGAGCGGCGATTCCGGTGATGATCAATTGTTGCCATTGTAGGCGCTCGGACAGAATCGCTTGCGCTAATCAAGGCGGAGTTGACCAGGTATGCAATTGAAGAAACGAAATCATCGAGCTTTTCAATGGGGCCACGTCTTTTCAGACGTGGAAACCATCAACATCCGTCACCGTGCCCGTGTCCCCGTTCGCAGAGGCCAAAGTCCGATGCCGTCAAGTCAGGGGTATTGGTGTCTCTCGTGTTCCCGTGGAGAGCACCAGAAAAGCCACATCTAATCGGAACACCGGGGTACAAAACCTTGAAAATTGCTTTTTTTGAGGGTCGTGTTAGAAAATATCGGAGCTGCCGCCTAAAATGCAATTTCAAGGTTTGACCCCGACGTTTTTTTTCAGGCCCGAAAACCACCAGAAACCACCAGAATAAAAAAACGGAGATGATACCCTGCAATTCGCTTTTTGCCGAACGGCTGGGTGATTTGTCAAGATATTTGTAAGTCGCCAAAATCTAACTAATCTATTTAATCAGAGGAGTAAGTATGAGCAACGAGCTTTTATCGGAACCAATACCGCTTACCACACATAAAGACGGCGTCATACGTGTTGGGAATTCTCGTGTTACATTAGATACGGTCGTTGGTGCGTTTTTGGATGGCGCAACCGCTGAGGAAATCGCCCAGCAGTATTCCGTCCTGGGTTTGGCTGATGTATACGCCGTGATTTCTTATTATCTCCGGCATCGACAGGAAGTAGAACAATATTTACAAGGGC
>JAJFLQ010000200.1 GCA_021772615.1 Verrucomicrobiota bacterium
TACATCAATCCGTAACGACATTGAACTCGCGCAGAGACGCAAAGCCGCAAAGAAAAAAAGAAAGCATAATCCCCCGGCAAACGTTAACCAGAGTTGGACAGAACTGTATCGTTGAACGTCCTTTATCAACACGCCGCGTCCATGCTAAACGGTGCAATGATGATGGCATTCAACTTTACAGACGGTTGAGCGTACGCTATCGAGCTCTGGTGGACGAACGCCAACGGTCGAATAGTGGTTTTCCCAAGGCACACAGCATATGTCACCCATACGAATCGCGATTCTATCACTCATCCTCGCACTCCCCTCGTTCAGCAACGTATACAGTGCGGAAGCGGACCTGTCTGCGTTGGATATCATACAAAAGTCGGACGCCCTACTGCGGCGCGATGCCAGTTTCGTGAGGATGACGATGGTTATCACTCGACCGGACTGGACGCGAGCCCTCACGATGGAGGCCTGGTCCAGGGGCACCAGCCATGCGTTGATACGTATTCTCTCGCCCAAAAAAGATCGAGGTGTCGGGTTTCTTAAGCAAGGTCGTGAGGCGTGGCAATTCATTCCTGCGATCGACCGTACGATCAAGATACCACCGTCGATGATGCTGCAGTCATGGCTGGGCAGCGATTTCACGAACGACGATGTGGTGCGCGCGGACAGCATTGTTGTCGATTATCACCACAGCGTGACCGGCACGGCCGAACGTGACGGCGACCGAATGTGGATCATCGAAAGTATTCCGAAACCCGATGCGGCGGTAGTCTGGGGTAAGATTGTGACCACCGTGCGAATGTCCAATTTCGTCCCCGATCGATCGGAATACTTTGACGAAGACGGCGCGTTGATCAAGTATTATCAGACATCCGAGATAAAGACTGTGGATGGCCTCGATGTGGCAACGCGCATGACTATGCACGACCATACGCGCCCGGGGTATCACACGGAATTGACGTATAGCGAGCTTACATTCAATCCGCAGTTGAGAACAGACACGTTCTCACTTCGCAATCTGAAACGCTGATTCATGTTCGACATCCTCCGCATTGCCTGGAGAAACATCGGGCGCAATCGGCGACGTTCCGTTCTTTCGGCCGCGGCCGTTGCGTTTGCCGTGGCTGTGTTGTGTTTCTCGATGGCTCTCCAGCAAGGGAGCTACGCCCAGATGATCCATAACACCGTACGGAATCGAACCGGCCACCTGCAACTCCAGCATGTCGACTACTGGCCGGATCGCGAGCTGACCAAACGCATGACCGGCATTGACACACTGATGACCGCCGTAGCCGACACACCGCATATGGTCGCAGCCGCACCAAGAATCCAGACAGCGGCCCTTGTCAGTTCCGACGACCGCACATTCGGTGCAACGATCCAGGGAGTATCGCCCGAAGCGGAAACGATGGTTTCGACCGCAGCGGACAAAGTTATCACAGGGCGATTTCTGACTGACACCGATATTGACGGCGCGGTTCTCGGTTCGATGCTGGCACGGAATCTCGGGGTATCTGCGGGTGACGAGATTGTATTTGTAGGCCAGGCCGCAGATGGTTCGATCGCTGCAGGGACATTGACCGTGACAGGGACGATCCAGAGCGGTATGTCCGAGATTGACCGGTCGCTGGTGATCATGCACGTGCGGCACGTACAGACGGCATTTTCGATGCCTGACGCAGCGACGGAGATTGCGATCCTCCTCGAGAGTGACCGTGTGCGCAGCGCGGCGCATGACGCGATAGCAGACTGCCTTCGCGCCGTCAAGGCCGAGCACGTGGCGGTCGTCGAATGGCCGACGGTGCTTCCGGGTGTTGAGCAAAGCATGAAACTCGACTGGATATCCGGTCTCATCATGTACGTCATATTGGTATGCGTCGTCGGCTTCGGAATTGCAAATACATATCTGATGGCTTATCTCGAACGGATCCACGAATTCGGCGTGCTGCTGTCACTCGGGATGCGGCCGCGCCTGTTGTCGATGCTTGTCTACCTGGAGTCGGCCCTTTTGACTCTGGCAGGTATTGCAACCGGGCTGGCGGCGGGCGTGCCGATTGTCATGTATCTGAATCATGTCGGGCTGAATTTCGGCAAGCAGGCAGAAACGCTCATGGCAAGCTACGGCCTGAGCGCTGTGGTGTACCCACAACTCTCGCCGCTGGTCGTGGGCTGCGCGGTGGGCATCGTCGGCGGCGTAACGCTGACTCTCGCCCTGTACCCCGCAATACGCGCCGCGAATCTTAAACCAGTGGAGGCGCTGCGTCACGCATGAGTCTCCTAATCAAAATGGCGTGGCTGAATATCTGGCGAAACAAGCGACGCGCGGCCATTTTGCTGATGGCCATGGTTGCGGGGCTGGTCGGTGTGATCTTCTCGCTGGGCGTCGTCTCCGGCTGGATCAGCCAGATGATCGACACGGCCGTTGGCACGACCGAGTCGCATGTAAAGGTAATGGCGACGGGTTTTCATGAAAACCCCGTGATCGAGAACCATTTCGTGCCGCCGCGGGCGCTGCACGAGCACTTGCGCACCGATGCCAGAGTGCGGGGCTGGTCCGACCGCGTCCAGGTGTCCGGCCTGCTCTCGACCGCAGACCAGTCGGTACTCGTAACGATCATTGGTGTCGACCCTGTGGCTGAAACCACCGTATCTGTCATACCGAACGCCATCGTTAAGGGTGATTTTTTCACTGCCGCGAGAACATCACAGATCGTGGTCGGCGACCGCCTGGCGCAGCGTATCTCGAAAGGCATCGGGAAAAAGGTCGTCCTTACGTCACAGCAGCTTGGCGGCGAACTTGGCGCGGCCGCGCTACGTATCGCCGGCGTGTTCGACACCGGCAACAGCGGTTTCGACGAGCATACCGTTTATGTACGCAAAGACGTGCTTCAGGACATGCTTGGCATGCACGATGAGATCACGGAGACTGCGATTGCATTGCATGACATCGACATGACAGAGGTAGTGTCCAACGACTTGCGGCGCCGCGTCCAAAGCGAGCACTTGCAGATCTATACATGGCAGGAACGCCTTCCATTTATCGTTCAGACCCTGTCGTTATCGAAGCGCATGATGGCACCGTATTACGGCATCTTTTATCTCGCGATGGCCTTTGGCGTTTTGAACACACTGCTCATGGCGATCGGTGAACGGACCCATGAAATTGGCGTACTCATGGCCATCGGCATGCGCCCACGCAACATGATACTCGTAATCGTTATGGAATCATTTATGTTGTCCGCCCTCGCAGCTGCGATCGGTTTGACCGTGGGTTCAACACTGGTACTGTGGCTCGGCCATACCGGCATCGACCTCGGCTCCCTGGCTGCCGGCGCGAATTACTTTGGTCTGGGACGCACTCTGCGCCCGCAGTTTGATCCCGGCATGACGGCGGCCGCCGCGGTGGCAACGATCGCTATCGGCGTGATTTTCTCGCTGCAACCGGCATTTCACGCGGTCTGGAAGACACCTGTCGAAGCCATGAACAGTCGTAATGCGTAGTATCATACGACCTCAGCGGAGCAGATCATGCCCCTCGTATCGGTAAAAAATGTGAACAAGGCGTACAAAACCGGCGCCACCGAAGTGCATGCGCTTCGCGGCGTAGATCTGGATCTGGAGACCGGTGAGTTTACGGCGATCGCCGGTCCATCGGGTTCGGGAAAAACAACGTTGCTCAATATCATCGGCGGCCTGGACACCATATCCGACGGTTCCGTGGTCGTTGCAGATCAGGACATTAGCGGCCTCAAGCCGCGGCAGCTACACGAACTGCGGCTCTATCAGATCGGCTTCGTGTTTCAGGCGTACAATCTCATCCCGGTCTTGACGGCCTGCGAGAATGTTGAATTCACCATGCTGCTGCAAGGCGTGCCGCGCGACGAACGACGGCGTAGAGCGACGGAGATACTGGATCGGGTCGGCCTGACAGATCAGATGCATCGCCGGCCGGCAGCCATGTCCGGCGGTCAGCAGCAACGTGTCGCGGTGGCACGCGCGATCGTCACCAAACCGCGCATCGTGCTCGCGGACGAACCGACGGCCAATCTGGATTCCCAGACCGGCACCAATCTCATGGCTGTAATGAAGCAGTTGAACGAGGAAGAGGCGATAACATTTCTGTTCTCGACGCACGATCAGATGGTCATGAGCCACGCACGACGGCTGATCCGGCTGCACGACGGCCGCGTCGAATCGGACACGACGGCTTAGGTGATGGATGCGCGCGGCGTGAATCGTCCAATTATCGTAATCATCCTCTCGCTTGCGGCGATGGCGGCAGCAGGCGCCGAGTCGTCGTCTTCCCTGCTGTCGGATACAGGCTCCGAACGTCTCGAGATAAGCGGATTCTACAAAAATCTCTACTCCATCACAGACGTTCGCGACAATTTCCTCAAGACCGGCGTTGCGGACTCTGGCCTGGCCCTGAATGACCTCCAGCGACTGCGACTCAAGTGCCGCTTTATGTCCCCGCGTCACATTCAGGCACTGCTTCACTATGAGGTGCGCGCGGCATATGGCGAGCTGACGGACATTGGCCAAAAACTGAACGATAGCGTTTCGGCACCGGCAGCGATACGGCCCGATACAGCCGAACGCATCCGCTTTTTTGACCTCGAAAAAACCGTTGTCGACGACAACGACCTGCGATTGACTCACGACCTCGATCGGTTGCAGCTGCGGGTGCGGTCCGAGCGCACCGACATTACTGTGGGCCGACAGCCGGTGAGTTGGGGCAGCGGTCTGATCTGGACGCCCACGGACTTGTTTACGGGATTCTCGCCCACCGAAATCGATCGCGATGAAAAAGCCGGCGTCGACGTTATTCGTGTGACCTGGTCGCCGCGACCGGAGGCAACCGTCGATGTGGTCGCGGAGCCCCTCGACGACGACGGCCCATGGCGGCTGTCGGCGCGCGAGTCCTCTCTGGCGGTGCGCACACAAATCCACGTCGGAGAGTACGAGGTTGCACCGGTTTTTGGCTACATCGGTGGCGACTGGGTGGCGGGCGGCGATTTCACGGGCTATCTGGGCAACGCCGGGTTACGCGGTGAATGTCTTGTGACGACAGTGGATGAATCGGATCAGAGAGACTATATGCGTGCTTTGCTGAGTCTCGACTACGGATTCCCCGGCCGATGGGCTCCCTATGCGGCAATCGAATATTTCTACAACGGCCTCGGCGCCGGACGTGACGCCGATTACCTCCGGCGCCGGTCCGAATCGTCCGTGCGGCGCGCATTTCTTCGTGGTAACGCGTTCAATCTCGGACGCCACTACATTGGTTTGATCAATCGGTTCACTCCCACAGCACTAGTTTCGATGCAGTTTACAACCTTGTGGAACGTCGCGGACGGCAGCGTACAGGAATTCGTTTCGTTGCAGTACTCCATATCTGACAACATCGATTTTCTCATCGGCGCCACGATCGGCATCGGCGATGTCGGCTCCGAATTCGGCGGCTTCTCAACCGCGCAGGCGGGCATCGACTTCCGCAGTCCAGATCTCTACTTTGCATTCCTGAAATGCTATTTCTGAGCCGTTTCGCAACCATCTGGATCGATTCCTGCTAGTTACGTCGGGGCAGGCAGGTAATAAGTATGTCGGGCAGCCTAAGACTGGCGCCATGGTACAATGTGCTGACCTCACACGTCGCAATTTGACGCTGCGATCCACGCTATAGTTGCAGATGCAGACATTGCCGCCGGTCGCAATATCCTACATCTGCAACGGGACGCCCAGCATGTGATAAAATCGCTCGTTGTCACGTACAGGCACCGCGTTGAAGATAGTACACCGGCATTCTGAAAACACTGGAACGGTCCGGATTGAGACCGACGACACCGGAATCACATAATGGCAAAATCATGACAGCAATACAACCAGTGCTGGCACAATTAAAGGGATTCTATGACGCGTTGCACGTGGGTATTCTCGTTGCCGACGTTGATCTGCAACTGGTCTACGTAAACCCGTGGATGAACAAACGCCTCGGTGATATTCAATCGATGCTTCCCACCCCCTTGACAAATCTCGTCGATTCGCGTTCACTGCATGCGCTTTCAGGGGATATTGCCGCCGGTCTCAGCAACGGCGGCGACACTATCGTTTTGCGATTCAAGTCCACCGAACTCCCTGCGGCGAGCGTACACCCCACCGATACCAGAAAACTGGAATACAGGGTTTCGGTTTCGACGCTTGCGCGTGCTGCGTCCGATCAGCCGCCGTTCATTCTGATACACGTTGCCAAAGACGGAGAGGGAGATGCCCTGATCGAAGCCAATCGCCGCCTCGACAAGGCGCGGCAGGAATCGGAAAAAGCGAACCGCGCGAAGTCCGAATTCATTGCCAACATGAGCCACGAGATTCGGACACCGATGAATGCAATCCTCGGGTTTACTGAGATCCTTCGGGACCAGATCAAGGATCGCAGATTTGCGCAGTATATCGAGGCGATCGACTCCAGCGGCAAGGCATTGCTTCGGCTCATCAACGATATCCTCGATTTGTCACGGATCGAGGCCGGCCGGCTCGAGGTCCATGCTGCAGCCGTGTCGCTGCCCGCATTCTTTGAAGAAATAAAGACGTTCTTCTCACACGGCCTGAATGACAAGAATCTCGATTTCACCATCGACTTGCATGGAGACGTTCCGGAAACCCTGGCTTTCGACGAGATCAGGCTGCGCCAGATCCTGGTGAATTTGGTCGGTAATGCCGTAAAGTTCACCGATCACGGCGGCATCATCATTTCGGTCACGACGCGCGACATCGGCAGAAACTTTGTGGAACTCACCATCAATGTGTCAGACACCGGGGTCGGTATTCCGGAACTAGCCCATGAGATGATATTCGAGGCATTTGAACAGTGTCATGGCCACAGCCACGCGGACTACGGTGGAACGGGCCTTGGGCTATCAATTACGAAACGCCTTGTGGAGACACTGGGCGGCCGCATCACCGTGACGAGCGAGCCCGGCCGAGGCAGCGTTTTCTCGGTTACGCTCCCGGAGGTATGCGTAGCGCATACGAAACCAAAGCCGTCCCACGACCTCGCGAAGAATCGTACGAATGTCACATTCATGGGAGCGACTGTATTGGTCGCGGATGACGCCAGATTCAATCGCACGTTACTGAACAGCTATTTAACCAACCTTGATCTCAAGGTGGTAGAGGCGTGTAACGGTAGGGAGGCGGTAGAAAAGGTAAAGGCGTCGCCGCCGGATCTCATTCTTATGGACTTGAAGATGCCGATTATGGACGGATTTCAGGCGGTTCGGGCATTGCGTGACGACCCCGCGTACTGCAATATCCCCGCAATCATTGTAACCGCAACGGCGATACAATCGGATCATCCGATCAATCACTATTGCGACTGTTCGCTGCGCAAACCGGTGTGCCTCAGCGACCTCACGGATACGTTGATAAAATTCCTGCCGTACACTACAGTAGCGGAACAGCGCGAACCGGAAGACGAAAGCGGCGACGAAAGCAAACGGCCGGCGACCGTAATGGTAAATGGACAGGAACGGCTCCCCTTGATCTTGTCGATGCTCGAAACCGAGATTACGCCGACCTGGAAGCGCCGCGACCAATTGACCTTCGATGAAATCGAAGAGCTTGCCAATATCGCATTGTCGAAGGGCGAAGCCTTCCAGTATCGCCGCTTGATTGACTGGGGAAAGCGCCTGCAGGAAAATGTGGCGATGGTCGACATGGACCAACTGGAAATTGCGTTGAACGACCTGCCTCACATCATCAACCGAGTTAAATCGCAAATGACATCCATGGCCAAACAATATGAGTGAAAAGAAAAAGCCTCTTATACTCGTAGTAGACGACGCCCGTTTAAACGTGCAACTGGTTGGCACCATCCTGCGGGAGCACGACTACGACATTCAAGTCGCGCGAACAGGACGAGAAGCTATAGATCGGTGTGAGCAACACGTACCGGACCTCATTCTTCTGGATATCATGATGCCCGATATGGATGGTATCGAAACGTGCTCATCGCTGAAGAACCGTGACGAGTTTAAGGATATCCCGATCATTTTTCTGACTGCCAAGAACGATACGGAAGACATCGTCCGCGGCCTGCAGGTCGGAGCGGTAGATTACGTCGCTAAACCTTTTAATTCATACGAACTACTGGCACGCGTACGTACGCATCTGGATCTGAAACAGGCGCGCGACGAGCAGCGACGCCTTATCGGTGAGCTTCGGGCGGCCATGGCCAAGGTAAAATTGCTGTCCGGTCTATTGCCCATTTGCTCGTCGTGCAAGAAGATTCGCGACGACGGCGGTTACTGGGAGCACATCGAGGAGTACATCCGATGTCATTCGGATGCCGACTTCTCACACGGCATCTGTCCGGATTGTTATAAAAATCTCTACCCGGAATTGTGGGCCAAAAAGATGCATAAGGAGAAGGTGGCGGCCGAAAAGGCGGCAGCAGAAGAAGCCCAGGCCGAAGCAGAGAACGACCAGCCCGAATAGTCACACATGATTTGTCATCGGCGGATTTGGCTTTAGCGTATGGTCCGAACATGGTGATTACGGAGATCGTCCTCGCCGTACCAGACCAACACTATCACATCCGACTTCATGGACCACCTTTCTGCTTTTTCCACCAACCCACCGGAAAAACTGCTGCTCACGGAACGCGGTGCCATCACGATTGGGATCGATGTGCACGATGCTGACGGTGACGCCGTGACCGTCACAGCCGTAAGCAGCACGCCCGGGATTCAGATTTTTATACCTTCCGGAAATCGCCAGGCAAGAATGAATTTCGTGCGCGACGACGGGTCTCCGATCGGCCCCGTACTTGTCGAAATATTCGAAACCCGCGGCGGCATGGCGGCGGAACGATTCATAGACCTCGCAACCAACCAATTCAATACCGACGGCAGCGCAATCGCGGGCGCAGACCCGTTTTTCAACGACGTGTTTGTGCATCGCATCGCCAACCTTCCCGATTTCATTATCCAGGCCGGTGCATTCTTCGGAGGCACAGAAGTTGAACACTTCCGTAACAGCAACCTCCCGAATTTCGCCGACGAATTTGAACTTCAGCAGGAGTTGAGTTTCGCCGGGCCTGGCGTCCTCGCAATGGCAAACACCGGCCAACCAGTCAGCAATGCCAGCCAGTTTTTCCTAACCGACGGGCCGACACCCCACCTCAACGGCAACCACATGATTTTCGGGCAGGTCATTTCGGGACAGGAGGTCATTACCGAAATCGCCGGATTCGAGGTTATAGACGCAGATAATCCCATTCCTTCTTTGCGGGATCTTCGGCCGGTGAACCCGCCGCGGATTACGTCCGTAGACATTGTGAGTAACAACCAGGATGCAACGATTACGCTAAAATCTACGGGTGGTTTTGTCGGCACAGCGCAGGTCACGCTTGTACTCGAAGATACGACGAACAGCGTGACGCAGAAAACCATCGCGTTGACGGTGCTAGGGATCGACCAGGCAGACGTCAGTATTCGGCCCGGGACGTCTGTAAGTGTCACACCAACGGCAATTGGCGACGCCGGCGAGAATCAGATCATTGTCGTGTCGCAGGCGAGCAGTGACCCGCAGCTGACGTTTGATTCGAATACCAACCGCCTGGACATCGACATCCCGGCAGGAACACAGTCGCAGTTTAAACCTGTTGACCTCGTCACCGTCCAACTCGACCACCCCATCGTCAGCGCGACGCATACGATGTTCGCCATCGTGCAGGAATACGACGAGCCGCCGGTGACCAATCGACTCCGAACCAGTCCCTTGGGCGCAGCGCGCTCGGTAGTGACCAAGGGCGATTTCCTATATGTCGCCAACGTTGCGCGAGGCATCGAAATCTTCGATATCACCGCCACCCCGCAATTTGTGGGTGGCTTCGACAGCATAGGAAATTCCCGGAATATCGCCGTACACTCCTATACAAATCCCAACCGCGACGTGGCCTTTGTCGCAGACGACACAGGCGGGGTGCTCATACTCGACGTATCGAATCCTGCGAACGTGTCCGAGATAACGCGGATGCCGGTAGATTCGGCTGATCCTGAAGCCGTGCCGGCGAGCGCTTTCGATGTCCTCATTGAAGACGCCGGGAATGCCGTTTTTCTCTACGTCGCCGCCGACACTGCCGGCCTGGTCGCCTACAATGCGACAAACCCGGAAAACATCGGCGCTGCGCTCGATTCTCTGTCCCTGGTATCCGGCACAGTCCCCCTGGAATTCCGCAAGCTTGCTATGAAGGATGACAGGATACTTGCAACGCTCGCAAACTCAGCCAATCTCGTTTCGATAGACATCTCGAAGCCGATCAACTTCGGCGGGTCGTCGTTTACGGCGACGCAACTGACCACAGTAGCATGGGGAATTCATGCGGCTGGAGACCTACTCTATCTCACGGAATTCAGTACCGGTTCACGCCTGTCAATTTTCAATATCACAACTGCCTCCGCCCCTATCGCAGTCGGCGCGTTAGATCTCGGATCAACACCATGGCAGGTAGTCGCCAATACCGATTTTGCTGTCGTAGGTCACTTTGATGGCGGATTCTCCATAGTGGATGTAAGCAATCCTGCCACTCCCGAAACACGCCATTTTCTAAGCGCGCCGGCACCTGGCGGAAGACCACTTATCCGGGGAACTGATTTCTACCTCCCGGTAGGCAACGACGGCGTTGTGATCGTGGACGGGCACCAGCTCACGGAGCCGGAAATCACGGTACTCCAGGATGATGTGGTGCTCGAATCCGGTGCCGTCGACGCGCAGGCGTTTCCGGCGGCAACGGAGGGCGCGACCGGGCCGACCCTCTCGTTTACCGTAGAGAATGTCGGTGCGGTGCCGTTGACACCTGCCCAGGTCACAGACACGCTGTCGATCACGCAGCAGGTGCCGGATTCTCTGGCGTCCGGACAGGAAACCACGTTCACCGTCGCATTGAAAACGGATACCGTCGGAACATTGACAGGTCAGATCAGCATTGACAGCAACGACGCTGATGAAAGCCCGTTCGCGATCAACGTGACCGGCGTCGTTACGGGCACGAGCTCCATCGCCGGCCAGGTATGGAGCGACAACAACGGCGACGGCATCAACAGCAACGGCGAAGCTGGAATGCCCGACATCACCGTGTTTCTGGATACCAGCGACAACGGGCAGTTCGACGCGGGCGTGGATCCGGCGACAATGACCGACTCAACCGGGCACTACGTATTTTCTGATTTGGCATCCGGAATCTATACGGTGCGCCAGCTCGGACCGGACACGCACATACGCACCTTCCCCTCACCTACAGACAGCCACACCATCGCAACAGCCGTCGGCGAGGCAGTTGTAGATGTCGATTTCGGAAATCAACCGTTGCCGTCAACCATACGCGGGCGCACATGGGCCGACACGGATGGCGACGGCATTCTCGAAGCGGGCGAAGCCGGCCTCGCCGGCATGGTGGTTTATATCGACACCAACAGCAATGCTGTCCTGAATGCTGGTGAGCCGCGACGCGTCACAACACTCGACAACGCCGATACCGGCGATGATGAGAGCGGCTGTTTTGCATTTGTTGACGTGGAGGCGGGATCACATCAGATTCGACACGTGTTACCGCCCGGATTGACACCGAGCTTTCCGGTCGCGGCCGCGTTTTACGCCATCGATCTCGCACCCAACGTCGTCCTCAACGATGTGGATTTCGGTTTTGCCGGTACACCGTCGGCGATCAGCGGCATGGTGTGGGAGGATACCGACGAGAACAACATGCGGGAAACCGACGAACCGTTGGTTGACGACGTGGTCCTGACTCTTCATCGCAACGACGACGATCCGGCCTTCAATCCCGATGACGACGATGAGATCGGAACAATCTCGCCGACAGCCGGCTCGTTCAGCATCGCACCGGTTGCCGCCGGCGACTATTGGCTGGTCATCGACCAGGTCGAATTGAGTCGGATTGGCTACGAGACGTTATCCGGCATGTATGAGATTCCAGTGGACGTTGCGGCCAACACCGACACGCCGGCGAATATCCGCCTGAAGGCGCTACCGTCGCAATCGGACAGCCTTGCCTTGGCCTCCGGCTGGAATTTTGTCTCATTGCCGTTTGAGCCGGTCGATCCCGCACCCACTGCCGTGTTCACCGTGCCCGACGGCGGCTCGGGACGACTCGTTGCCGTGGGCTCGGTGTGGTCATACAATCGCGACACTGACCCCAACCAACTCAGTCCCGCTAACGCTCTCGTAGGGTTACGCGGCTACTGGGTGTTTGCGATGAATCCGGAAACAGTGCCGATCACCGGCTCGGCTGTGAGCACCAACACTCGCTGCCTGCTGCCGGATTGGAATGCGGTCGGCCCGGAGACCACTATTTCGGCACCGGCCGGTTCTCATCTCACCAGTCCATTCTGGGGGTGGAGCGACGGCCGGTTTTTTGCCACGTCCAATCTACGCCGCACGAAAGGTTACCTCGTCAAATCAGACAGCAGCGATTGCATCGATCTGGGCGATTAAGCGCGACCGGGAAGCATAGTGCCTGGAACGGAACTCACGGAGTTGACCGGATTGACGACGTTGACCAGATTGACAGCGCGCCGGCTTGACGTAGCCATAGCCGTCCTGGCTGCGGTGCGTCAGTCACGACCGGCTCCGCCGAGCACGTCGTCGCACCAGGCCAGCCAGCGCAGATACTTCTCCTTTGCATACCCAACGTGTTCACGTGGTACCGCGCGTGTGGTAGCGGCACAGTCCGCCTCGAATGCACCGAGCGCCAACGCTCCGGCACCGCGCAACGACGCCTCGGGGTCCACACATGTATACAGCGGTCGATCAAGGGTCGTTGCGAGTGCAGCGACAATGAACGCATTCCGACTCAGCCCGCCCGCAAGAACAACGCGATCGCATTGCCTGGCGCCGTCGAGGTCGTTGATTATACGGGTTACCCGAAATACGATTCCTTCCATGTAGATACGCCGCCGCTCATGCACGGGAAGCGTGCGCGTATTGTCCGACCACTGAGCGGCCACTTCCGGCAACCAGTGCGGCGACCCCAGACCACAGGTGTCAGGCAGGCAATAGGCGTCCGGAGCGGAGTCTGCATCGACAATGAGCAGCGCCTCTTTACCGGCTCCGCACGCGGCGAGACCAGCCCCAATGCCGTTCACAGTACCCTCAAGTGCATAGTCTGTGCTACCGCGCGGCCGCGTCCACAATGCACCTGTCAAATAGCCTGGAAGGGTGACCATGGTGCAGCCCACAGGACGTATGACGAAACCGCCAGTCCCGAGATTCACAAGGATTACGTTTCCATCGCACCGACATGAACCGACAAGGCCGGCGGCCTGATCGGCGACGCCGGCAGTCACGACATGCCTTTGTCCCAGGGCGATGTGCCTGCCGGTTGTTGTTACAATTTGGGGAAGAACAACGGGCGGAATACCGAAAAAATCCAGCAGATCCGGAGCCCAAACGCCGGCAACCGGATCGGCCAGCAGCGTACGTGCGGCCATTGAAATATCTGTTTCATGGTGCGTTCCGCCGCTCCACTTCCAAAGCGCGTACGTGTCAAGGGTACCGAACAGTACCGATCCGGCACTCACCTGTCGGCGAAGTTGCGGGTCAGTTTTGAGAATATATGCCAGCTTTGGACCGGCGTAATGCGGCGACAGCCGCAGTCCGGTGCGTATGCTGAGCGATGCAAAAGCGGCTTCGCGCTGCGGACACCAACCGGCAGCACGACGATCCTGCCACGACACCAGCGGCGTAACCGGAATTCCGGTGTGCCGGTCCCAGAGCAGAAAGCTCGAACGCTGACACGAAAGGCCGACCGGCACCGGTGCCCTGCGAGCCTTCGTAACCCGATCCAGAGCTTCGGCGGCCACAGCCAGATACGCATCTGCATCGCATTCACAAATCAACCCGTCCCGCCGCAGGTCCGGAGCCTTCAATGCTACCACGACATCACATGTGAAGCCGGCACTCAGCTGCGCCGCCTTTACGCGTGTACTTCCCAGATCGAGTGCCACTACTGTCGTCATGATGTTTCCCATTGGCTCATTGTTGCCTTGATTTCAGCCGCGACCATATCCGTGTTCCAACCCAGATGCGGTGCGACCAGGTCAGCGGCGGTGCGCACGATGGTCTCGTCGGGACGCGCCAGCAGCATGATCGGCACCCGCCGACGAAGCACGTCCGTTAACGTAACGACCATCTCATGGGATGCGGCGTGCACGATCTCCCCCTTGCAGAACGGAAGCCCATCGATGATCGGCTCCGCAAGGCACGGCTGCTCCTTGACGAGCGTCCACAGGCGCGCGACGGTGGCGCCGAACCGGCGAACAGCGTTGGACGCAGTGTCGGCGGCGACGCCCAACGCAACGCCCGCGGCCGCCGATGCGGCCATCCATTCGCGGGCGCTTCCGGGCGGTGCCCACGGGAGAGGCAACACCTTCGTATGCGATGCCTGGTCCACCTGTTTCTGCAGCCGACCCCCTACCCTGTCGACGATTGTCTCGGCATCGGCGCGGGCCGATGTCAACTTCCCGCCGACCGATACGAAATACCCGGGCGCGGGCTCCTCCAGCGTCCATTCCCGGGTAACCGCATGTGCCGGCTTGCCGTGTTCGTTCTGAAGGGATCGCAAACCTGCAAAGGTTGCGACAAGCGACGCCGGCGTGCACAACCCGTTCGCGACGACCGACCGTAGCTCGGCGAAAAGATACGACTCATCGGCTGGACGAACGGAAACCCGATCGGGATCGCCGGTGAAATCGGAGTCGGTCGTACCCACCAGCGTCCGCCCGTACCACGGTATCAGAAAGAGGATGCGTTGGTCACGACGCGTCATTGCGATGATAGCGTCGCTCGTCGGCAGCGCCGGGAACACCAGATGCACGCCTTTCGATAATCGCGGCGCCGACGATACGGCGAACGCGGTGTCGATTCCAGCACACCACGGCCCTGCGGCATTGACGATGACATCGGCCTCCACCGCAAGCCGCCGTTCGGGCCGGCACAGCACCAGTTCAACGGAAAATCTGTCGTCGGCGCTCTTGCGGCACCTGACGGCACGACAATAATTCACCGCCACAGCTCCGGCACGGATCGCGCCGGCGACGACCTCCAGAGTGAAGCGCGCGTCATCGGTCTGGCAATCGCAATAGGTAAACCCCTGCAACAGCTCTGAACCGCGAATGAACGGATAACTTGCTGCGATATCCCCGTTACTCAGACTGTGGTGCCGAGATGACGCGCCCGCGGTGGCGGCAATGCGATCGTACAACCACAACCCGGCTTTCAGCCGCAGCGGCCCGATGCGGTCTCGGCGAAAAACGGGCATCAGAAAGCGTAGCTGTCGAACGCGATGCGGCGCATTACGAAGCAGCCGCTCGCGTTCGTGAAGATTCTGCCGGACGAGTTGAAGCTGTAGCGACTCCAGGTATCGCAAGCCACCGTGAATAAGCTTTGATGACGATGACGACGTACCCGAGGCCCAGTCGCCTTTGTCGACGATTGCAACACGCAGCCCGCGCAAGGCGGCTGCATACGCAGTCCACGCACCGTAAATCCCTCCGCCTACAACCAGCATGTCAAACCGGGGTGTGACAAGCCGTTCGGGTTCGCGATTCATGGTGTTGTGCATCCGTTGTACCGACCGCGTCAACCGTGCGCGCGACGGTGTTTCAAAAAGTGACGGTTCGTTTCCCTTGACATGCGCACGATTAAGGCAAAGTCATTTGATGATGACCGCGCCACAGACCCTGGATCTCTACGCTGTACTAATCGACATACCCCGCAGCTTCGTCACCGAACACCCTTGCCACCGGTACGATCCGGGCCGGATCATCCGTCATGATAATATCGGCCGAGAATCGCATGGCACGACGCAGACGGGCCGGTGAATTGCAGGTGTACGTTGCCAATTGTCGGCCGTCGACACGCACGGTTCCGGCAATGTGTTCATCGAGAAACCGATACGGTATGCAGACGCCGGGGCGCACAGACATGAGCGTTGACGGGAAACACGCCGCTGCTCCACTGTTTTTTGCATTGAGAATATAATGCCAATCGGGCTCCAACGACGCAGACAGCCTGAGTACCTGCGGATCGAACGACAATATCGCGAGTGATGGGATACGATCCGGCGCGACAATGGCGCGGATCATGTTGATCGCTGTGTGCGTCAACTCGACCCACGTGCCGCTGCGACGGTCGACCTCACGCGATTTCAGCTCGATGAATAGTCGCGTCTGGCCGCTGTACCGTCGCAATGCGTGTTCCAGGGTTAATAGGGGTTCGCCGCGGAACGAATCCGAAAACCAGGCGCCGAAATCGACGCGCGCCATTTCGGCTTCAGTGTAGTCACGAACGCGCATTCTGCGGCCGGTGATACGCGCCAGCGTCCGATTGTGGTACAAGACCGGCACACCGTCTTTGGTCAGTTGCACATCCAGCTCAATGCCGTCAACTCCGCTGCGGAGCGCGGCATCGAATGCACTTTTCGAGTTCTCGGGGGCGTCGCGCCGGGCACCCCGGTGCGCAACGATCAAGGGCGGCGACGTGCCGGCCAATGCCTGCCGATGTGAATGCATTGCTCAATCGTCCAGGAATTCGTAGCGTACGACACGGAAGCGATTGTTCATCGCGTCGCGGTAGAGAACTGCGAGGAGCCGCTGCTCGGCCTGAATGGTGTCGACCCCCTCATCGTAGACCCCGCGTGTGCCGCCGTGATACCCGGTTTCGAGATCATTTATGATCTGCGAAGTAAGATAGACGGTGAAGAAGTTAGACCGCGTCGTGGTGAGATTTACGACCTTGCAGATGATCTCTTCTTGCAGGCGATCGGTATCTTGAACGCCGACCGTGCCGTTGCTCAATCGATCGACCGATGCGATCTGACCACGATACCGAAAAGGTTCGCCGACCGCGAGCCCGGCCCCGTCAACGCCGGAGCCGTTTACAGCACGTATTGTGCCGGCAATCGGAGGCGCCGCCGTGGAAGGCCCGACCGGACCTGTGGTGCCGATGATGTCCGCTATGCTGTTATCCGCCGCCAACGCGGCCGCCGTGATCGGGGTGCCTGCCGATAAATCATCGTACGCGCTGCCAAGCTGGATGCGCGCAAATAAACCGCGAAGCGTGTGCGCATTTTGTGTATTCACGTTGACCCTCCCGGTCACCTCGGTGTCGGAGGTGAGCTTAACCTGACTGAGTATGAACGCGTCGCCACCAGAGACGCCGCCAAACGCGCCAAGGCCGGCTGTGGCGCTGGCAGCATATAGTATCGGTGCGAAGTCCCGCACGTTCAACGTCTGCCACGACGCACCCCGGTGAATCGCGCCGAGTTCCCACAACGACTCCATCGGCGCATTGCGGATGTACGCCGTCGAAACCTCCCATGGCTGCGTCGCCAGCGGCTCACTGTCATTCTCGGTTGGGTCCGCACCAATGGCAAATACCGTATTCGGGATCCGCGGTAATCCAATCTGGACCACAGATCCGGCATCGCCCGGCGCGTCGCCCCATGGGCTCCAGGTCCATTCCGCACTGTCGAGGTTGTTCCGCGGATCATTACATTCAACACTCACATAGCGTGTCGCCAATCCGCCACTGCCGTCCAGGGTGTCGGCGCCGCTAGCCAGATCTTCGTCGAATGCGAAGTCTTTGAGCAGCCCCGTTGCACCGTCAGTCAGACGCGCCGAGATCACGGTCACTGTCAGGTCGGTCAACGTCTGTTCCGGAACATTCGGCAGCGACTGCTGCGGTGCAATCGTGTTGACATAGTGATAGTCCGGATCGGCAAGTGTGATGCTGTCTGCGGCCGTAATGGCTTTTTCGAAATCGAGTATCAGTCCGCTGATCTCAGCGCTATCAATCTGCGCTCTCACCTTCAACACGGAGTCTACGAACGGTTCTGCCGGATCGACGGCGTACATATTCACCAGCTCAGCGGCGTTCAGGCGAATATCTACATTACCTCCATTGATGTCGACACGAAACTGGAACTCATTGAGATACGGCACGTTCTCGTTTCCACAGTACGTCGGCCGCACGTCCGGATTCGCGACGTCGTAGTCTGATGTCGCATGAACCGGCTCACCGGTATCGTCATCGGAGTAGTCGATGAGATTGGCCGCAATCTGCCGCCCCTGTTCCGGGTCGGCCGCGTTTGCCAGCCAACTGATACCGCCGGCGTTCGGTCCGGCGTCAAACGCGCCGGCATCGGACGCGACCACATCAACGGTGAGATCATCCCAGTCGTCGCGGGCGAGATTGAAGCGATGCTTGTCCAGAGGCGAGCCGGTCTCCGGTTCGATCACGCTATAGGCCTCGATGTCGTAACTAAAGGGAAAGAGATCTGCGAGCACCGCTTCTGCCTTGGCCGGGTCGCTATTCCAAATCTCGGAGTCGTGGTAGTGAAACGATTTGAATACGTTGTAGTAAGAGAACCAGGCCGCGTTCTCTGGCAGCAATCCGGCAGCAGGATCGACCGCCGTACGCTGAAACCGCGCGGCGAGCGATGAGTCGTCGAGGGCATCCATCAGACTGATTTCGGACGGATCCAGACCGTCCCGAAATTCACTGCCCTCAGCGGTGTCGCCAATGCATCGCGTGGGGTCGAGCTTTCCGGACTCGTCAAACACAATATAGGAAATCCGGGCGACCAACGACTCGCCATCAACAGCATCGCTAACGTGAATCCAGCCGTTGTCCGCGTCGTCCGCTACGATCGCACCGGCGAGACCGCTCTCCGCAGTGACGGGTACGCCATTCATGGCGATATGCAGCGATGTATCCAGACCAATCACATCGCGGTTCTGCGAGGCGGAATCGTGTGCGCTCAACCAGTAGTAACGGTTATCCCATGTCGAAGGGCCATGCCGTTCGTCGACGCCGGCCTTCGTTGCCGGGAAGAGATTTGTGTCATCGTCGAGACCGGAGAACTCCTTCTCCAGGAATTCAAAAACGTTTTCGATTCCGGTTTCGTTATGCAATCGCGATTGTACCAGGTCCTTGGCTGCCTGAACGCTACGCATCGAATGCGTCGCCGAGATGGCAAATGAGAGAGTCAAAACGAGAAGCAACGACATTACGGCAAGAACCATGACCATTGCAACGCCGGATTCGTCAGCTGCAGTATGGACCAGTCTGGTGTAGCGTGAACCAGCACGATACGAATTCGTTTTTTTCATAGGACAGATTTTCCTGTTCGGGTTTCAGGTAAAAACGATAGCACTGTACACGCAGCATTTTAGATACCATAGGTTAAAATATATACTGATATAACATTTCAACAGCACGTTGCATCTATTTTTCCTTCAACAAACCGTCAGCAATTGTATCGAAACGAACACGCGTTGCTACTTTCGGTATCGAAAGCGGTATCGATGTCGGCCAGGATCTGACCACGATAACCGCAACAACTCGAATCGTCACCATGTGCGGATCGCTCCGATCGCCCGGCACTGCGCGAGGCGCTGATCACGTCGGTGAATGAAGCGTCTTCGCTGGAGTTTACAGTTACCGTATGCAGTGACCTTAAATAGATTCCCATGCGCGGATTCGGCATTCGAAAGTTCGCGCTTTAGCGTGCTTGCGCCGTGTGCGATTTTCCTGAAATATGGCCAAGCCATTGATTCCGAACTCGCTATTGATTCCGATTTCGAAACAAACGCGATTTCCCGGCGCCGTATCGAGCGACAGATTTTTTCCTAACACGCTTTGTTCAGCATTTTTACGCCTGGACATCAAATCACATGGCACCTGAGATGCTGGCAACCCATAACCTTTCCGATAACATTCAATCGGCCTTATTGCCGGCGACACCGGCATCCACCGCGGGGGATAAATCATGAAAAACGTACGTCTACTAAGGCTTTGTATCGTTACAGCAACGCTGTATTTCACACTGGTTCCAAACCTGTTGTCACAGCAACAACAATTTGCAGATGTCCCCTACGACATTGTCTATGTTCGGGCCCCGCGATTTGGCGATCAGATACGAACCCGCATGCCCGAGGTAAAGGACCCCATTCAGGCGGAGCCGGGAAGCGATTTGGTGCTCCTGCGCGCGGACGGATCGGAGGAACTGCTCGTCGCCGGCGGAAACGGCGCCGTCATGGACCCGGTCGTTTCATTCGACGCTCTGTGGGTCTACTACGCGCTGATACCCGACTTGCTGAACATCAATACGCAACGCCGCGACGCTGCGCGTTCGGGATCGGACATCTTCAAGATCAACCTTGCCACCCGAGAGATCGTTCAGTTGACCTTCCAGGAATGGACGCCAAACACCGGCGCACGGGATTGGTCTGACGACCCGCTGCAGGAGAACGAAACCGGAGCGAATGCGCTTCGCTACGGTATCTACAATCTCGGTCCATGCCCCTTGCCGGGCGACCGGGTGATGTTCACCTCGAGCCGTAACGGGTTCGCGCCGAACAAGAGCTTTACCTTCCCAAACCTGCAGTTGTATGTCATGGACGAGGACGGCGCCAACGTCGAATGCGTCGGCCACCTGAATCTGGGAAGCGCCCTGCATCCAACAGTGCTGACGGATGGCCGGGTGATGTTTTCCAGCTACGAAGCACAGGGCCTACGCGACCAACGAATCTGGGGACTTTGGGCTATCTGGCCGGACGGCAGGAATTGGGAGCCGCTAATGAGCGCACTGCATGCACCATCGGCATTTCACTGGCAGGCGCAGCTGTCCGACGGCAGCATTGTGATCGAAGAGTACTACAACCAGAACAACAATGGGTTCGGCACGTTCCTGAAATTCCCCGCATCGATTCCAAACGGGACAATACCATTCGGCGGGCCTGATCCAAACGACGTCGGGAATCCGTCGATTCCGACAGGTTGGTTCTTCAACGGCAAGATTCAATATACCAGCTACGCCTTCTCTCCCTGGGGCCTTGAAGGGGTTACGCAATTTACCCATGGGCGGGACAACGCCGCTCCTTTTCTCGACGGCACCGGCGACGAACGAACCGGAAAGGTCGCACAGCCGAGCGGCGCGCCAAATAACGACCTGCTACTGGTTTGGTCGCCTGGTCCTGCCAATGACTTGAATCGTCCTGTCAACAAGCCTGTCTACGACGCCGGTTTGTACGTGCTGGAAAATGGCGCGCCAATCAATGATCACCGCGACCTCCTCCTGATCAAGAACGATCCTGACTTCAACGAGCAACAGCCACGCGCTGTAGTCACGTATCGTGATATCTACGATATCGACGAACCGGCGGAGTTGCCGTGGCTTCCAAACGACGGCTCGCTGCATGCAGAACTGCCTGCCGGGACACCATACGGACTCGTCGGTACATCTTCCTTTTATCGGCGTGATTCCAAACCCGGCAAAGGGGTCTCTGACTTCGACGGCCTCGACCCGTTCAACACATCGCAGAACGGCGCCAGCACCAACTGGGGATCGCAGGGCGCGGACGCAGGACGATACAGCGACAGCGATATCTACGCCGTCCGTGTCGTCGCGCTTGAGCCGACATCAGCACAAAGCTATGGCCCGAATAATGGCCAGAACTTCAGCAACCACGCCAACGAACGCATGCGTATCCTCGGTGAAGTGCCGTTGCGAAAAGTCGATGCTGCGGACAATCCCGTTCTTGACCCGGACGGGAACCCGGACACCAGTTTTCTTGCAAAAATACCTGCAGATGTGCCGTTCACATTCCAGACAATCGACCGCAATGCAATGACATTAAATTCTGCGCAGACATGGCATCAGGTACGACCGGGCGAGATCCGAAACAATTGCGGGGGCTGTCACGCCCACTCACAGGAGCCGCTCGACTTTTCCGCTACTGCAGCGGCACGCTTCGACTACCAGATTCCGGACCTGGCGAACGAAACGCCGATGATCTCCAGAAATGAACACGCGGACCTGATTCAGATGGTTGTGAATTCGGGCGCTGTAGACGTCGAGTATTACCGCGACATCAAACCGATTCTGTCACGCTCATGCGTACAATGCCACTCGGCGGACGGTGTTCAGGAGGCGGGACTCGTGCTGGACGATGAGGAACTGGTGAACGGGTTTGAAAATACCTATAACCGACTGGCCAACGATTCGCAGGGACAATACGGCGTACCGCCGCTGGTCGGAAGCTGGAGGCAGAACAACCGTTCCCGCTACCTGCGCGCGTTTCAGTCACGCCGCAGTTTATTGGTCTGGAAGATATTTGGCGAGCGTCTTGACGGGTGGAGCAATGTCGATCATCCCACAGCGGCGATCCCGGGCGACGCTTCGTCGCTGCCGGGTGGTGGATCCCAGAGTGAAATTAACCTTTCCGATCTCGACTTTAGCGGCACGATCTGTCCAACGCCGGATTCCGGCGTGCCACCCTTGACGGAAGACGAAAAAATGACTGTCGCCCGGTGGATTGATCTTGGTGCGCCGATAACAAAACAACAACCGGGTCTCGGCTGGTTCACCGATGAAATCCGGCCGACGCTTACCGTATCATCGCCGCGAGCGGGTCGGAATGACGGGCCGTTGACGCTGATTCGAATTGGCGCACATGATTTCTATACCGGATTGGACGATGCCTCATTTTCGGTTACGGCCGACTTCGAGGTCGACGGAAACCCGCCGGGTACAGACTTGGCGTCTTCGTTTCGCGAGACTGGAGATCATATCTGGACCCTAAGTCTGCAAAATCCGATATTAACGCTAAGCCGCGGCGAGTTGGTGGTGAGCATCTCCGATAATCAAGGAAATGTCAACGAGCTGATCCGCCGCTTCAGCGTGGGCGAGACATCAGGAACAACACCAACACTTGAGATTACGACCCTCGCATACACTCCCGGCGATTCCGGCATCGACGTCGAATTCCTCTATGTGGCCCGTGGGAACCTGTCAGCTGTCAGCCATCCTGTTTTTCAGCTGGACGATACCCCCGCCCAGGCGGACAGTGATTTCGACGGACACTTTATCTTCTTTGGTGTAGCCGTTGGCGATCATGTGCTTCGCGGACACCTCGCTGATTCTGAGAACGCACCGATTGCCGGCACAGACTTCGAGCTGCCGGTGACTGTGCTCCCGCCAATCAACCAGCCACCGGCAATTACGGCGTTCATGGCCAATACCGTAGATACCGATCCGGACGTTGCCGGTATTCAGGTTTTTCCGGATACGGCCGTCGACCTCACCGCAACAGCAACAGATCCAGAGGACGACGCGATTGCATGGCAATGGATTCTGCGTATCGGCAACGGTGGAGAACAGCAGCTGTCGGGCGGCAACGGGACCGTGACGCAAGCGGCCTACGTAGCAGCAAGCGCCGATGTGAACGAGACACACACGTTTACGCTGCGCGTCACGGATGGCGCCACGCAAGTAGAGCAGTCCGTTGCGATTCACGTCGTGGAACCGCCCGACACAGCGCCGCCGTCAATCCCTACCGGAGTCGCCGGCGAAGCAACATCCGAGAACCAGATCGTCCTGACCTGGACTGCGAGTTCCGATAACGTTGGCGTCGCGGGGTACCGGCTGTTTAGCAACGGTCTGCAAATCGCGGACCTCAATACGTTGTCTTTTATCCACGATGATCTCCTCGAGGCGACAGCTTATACCTACGAGGTGCTTGCCTATGACGCTGCCGGAAATGCATCGCAACTGAGTGCAGCAACAACCGTGGAAACGCCGGCGCCGCTTCCGAAAACCGTGATTGTGGCGATAACGGCTCGCGACCAGGACGGCGTGCCTGTGCCGGATGCCGAGTTCTACCTCCAGGAGACCCGGACTTGGTACCGATCAGGTACGGAGTTGGAGCTTGACACCGGTGCAACCGTTCGTCTGCGTGCGAAGCGCTTTGCGTTCAAGGGCGATACATTCACAGCCCTTGTCTCCGCGGATGGCGCGGAGATCGTTGCCCCGTTTCGCCGCGCGTCCGTTACCGCACGGGATCTGTCTGGTGCAGTGGTGGAGAATGCACAGATCGATGCGCACAAAGTGCCTGACAGCCCGCTAGGCTCCGAATCCGAACTGACCCTCCCGGTGGGCGCCGTCACCCTGTTCCGCGGTCGGCTAGGTCCGATCACCGGACCCTGGCGGACCGTTCGATTCGAACACGACCTCGACACGATCACCGTCCCGTTCCGAAAACTGCCCGTGACCGCCCGTGACCAGGCGGGAACAGACATTACCGAGAGCGTTCTGCATGTTCACCGCTATAGCACCAGCCCGCTTGAGCACGGCTCTGGCGTGACATTGCCGCTGGGAGCAGCCGCGTTAGTCCGCGGCCAAATCGGTGAGATCCGGGGACCCTGGCTGCGATTCACGGTAGGGGAAACCCTTGATGAATTTCATGTGCCGTTTCGCACCCGGACGATCGTGGCGGCCGACCAGAATGGGCACGCGATCTCGGATACAGACATATTCATCCACCGATACACAGTCAGCCCCGTTTCCCCCGGCGCCGCAGTGACGTTGCCGGAGGGCGCGTCAACCCTGTTTCGCGGCAAAATCGACAAGGTCAACGGCCCGTGGCTTCGTGTCACGTTTGACGAATCCAGCGACACCGTTGAGGTTCCGTACCAGACAGCGACGATTGAGGCCACAGATCAATTTGGTAACGACGTACCGGAAGCTCTGATCTACGTCCACAGGCTGACCGGAAATCCGGTGTCATCGGGTGCGCAAGTGACGCTGCCGCGAGGAGCACATACTCTGGTGCGCGGCCGGGTTGATACGATCCACGGTCCATGGACGCGGGTATGGTTCACGCCGGATACATCATCTGTTGTCGTACCATTCCGTAGTGTCAGGGTAACCGCCGCGGATCAGTTTGGAATGGATATTGGCACTGCGCAAATTCATGTCCACCGCCTCGCGAACAGTCCCATCGCACCGGGTGCACGCATCACGTTTCCCGAGGGCGCGTCAACGTTATTCCGCGGCCAAGTCGACGGTGTTCGCGGACCGTGGACGCGATACAGTATCGATGCGGACCGCGAGGAGATTATGGTACCGTTCTGGACCGCCACAATCGAGGCGGTCGATGGCAGCGGCGCCCCGCTGCCGCAGGCTCTTGTTCACGGCCATAGGCTCGACAACAACCCGTTTACCCACGGCGCCACAGTGACGCTTGCATCCGGTGCATCGACATTATTTCGCATACAGCACGACGGTCGGCGCAGTCGCTGGCAACGGTTCTTGTTTGGGGAAGGACTCACAGCCGTGCAGCCGCAGCTGTGAGAATCACGGCGATTGGCGCAAACCCAAACGGTCCGCCCTCCAGGACAAGACCGCTGCGCAGTCCGCGATTTGTGTGGCTCTGGTGATGTCCGCACTGGGGACACACTGTAGCCGGCAGACGAACACGGTTCAGTGTGCCGCGGTTTGCCGGACGTTGTTGGCAGGTCGGGAAACCCATGATAAATCGTGAACGCATAGTAATACCAATTAGTGCCGCAAGCCGTTTGCGCTGAAAGCCGTACTCCGAGAAGAACCGCGTACCGTTCCGCTGAGCGAGAAGAACGTCTTTGATGAGCTTTAGCTCATTAACGTAGCGTCTCGGCTGACGCCGGGTTGAGGTGACCGCGTAAAGGCGGTACCCAGACAGATCGCTCGCTGGGCGAGACCGCAAGTAGATTATTTCCGCTTGAATGCGGAATTACCACTTGTGCGGCATTTGTCCGCAGCAAGTGCTTGCAAGCTTTATTGTGTCGCCGCCACGAGTCCTGTCGACGGCAGCGGCCTACTCGGCGGAGGCGACGAGCGAGAGACAGACGAGGTCCCCGGCGGCGTTGCGCACGAACAATTTGCCATCGGCGACGGCGGGCGGCGTCCAGCATTTGAACGGAATGATCTCTTTGCGAAATAGCTCCACGTACGTATCCGGCCGGGCTTCGGCAATGAACAGTACGCCATTCTCGCTTAGCAGAATCAGCTTGTCACCGACCATGATCAAACTGCCGTAGCCGGTGTCCGGATTCGACCAGCGCACATCGCCGGTAACGGCGTCGAGACACACCACGCTTGAACGGCGACCGGTACTGCCGTCTACTCCGAACAAACTTCCTTCCCGATAGATGCTGTTGAGCAACTGATTGCTCATCGTATCCTTCTCCCACAGCAATGTCGGTCCATTGGCGTCGAGCTGATAAAGGGCACAATCCTTATCATTGCCGGCGGAGACGAACATCTTGTTGTCGAAAAACACTGGCGCTACCGGATGCACGTCGTACTTTGTGCTCCACGGCACACGCCACAATTCCTTGCCCGTCGCCGGATCGATCGCGATAAGGCGGTCGCCGACAAAAAACGCTGCGGCCACCTTGCTTTCGTGCGTGAATAATGCTGGCGTTGCGTAACATTTATCGTCTTCTCCCGGTGTTGACTTCCACACAACAGCACCGGTATCCTTGTGGAACGCAGCACCGCCCGAACCCGCATTGATCAGCACGATGTCACCGGTCACAACGGGTGATCCTGAGAGACCGAATTTAGGCGCCTGCACGCCGCCTTCGCGCAGGTCATGTGACCACACTACACTGCCATTGTCCGCCGCGAGGCAGTATAGCTGCCCCTCCTTTCCCAGCGTGTAGACTTTCTTCTCGTGCCATGTCGGGGTGGTATTTGGCCCACCCTCATACTGAAGAGGGATCAACTTGCAGGGATAGCTGTGACGCCAGACAACACTGCCGTCCGCCGCGCTGAGGCAGTAAACCGTATCCGTCTCATCGGCGTTGCCCATGGTAAACAAGCGATCGCCAACAACGGCCACAGACGAAAATCCTGTTCCGACAGCAGCGGTCCACAGCGGCGCGATTTTCTGCGGATCAAGCACGCCGGATTGTGCGATGGCGCCAGTCGAATTTGGTCCCATAAAGTGGGGCCAGTGTCCGACATTTTGAGCGTATACGTTACAAAAGCAAAGACCTGTCGCCAATAGCGAGACTGCCAGATTGCGAGCCAACATAGTGAATCCTCCAGTGGGTTAAAATTTTCGCGGATCCGGGGTTTTCCGTATTGAGTCAATCACGTTAATGGTATTCGCGGAACGCAAAATGTCCAATCACAACTCCGCATCGCCGGGTATGGCCTTGCCGTGCGGGTCGGTTGGCGGCGACTCGGTTTTTGCTGCCAACGCCTGCTGCATGCGAGTGCCGGTCACGTGCTCCAGACGTTCGGCGGAAAAATGAAGATGATCGACCTGCAGGTTGGAGTACTTGTGCAGATAGCTTTCCCAGAGACGGTGGGTGCGTATCAAGGATCCCGCTTTCTTTGTACCGATATCGGTGAGGTGATACACATTGCCGTGACGTTGCACCTTGCCTTCCATACGCAATGCCGCCATGCCCATGGTGTAGAGCAGCCGCCCTGTACCGTTACATTCCCGGAGTAACCGCGAAACCGGTGGCAGCGATTCGTGACCTTCGGTTTCGTCAAGCCGATAGAGCAATGCCAATATATCCTCCCTGACAATGCGCAGTGCGAGTCGCGCCTGATTGACCCCCTTCATGACAATCCCATGTCGGGGCGCAAGGAACACTGTGAAGAAAAATATCACGCCGGAAACGACCGCCATCATCCCCGCCGTGCTGGTGTCCGCGTATCCCCAAATACCCGGCACGGTAATGGCCGCCGCATGGCCGCCCGCAGCGGCCACCGCCGCAATGACGGCACTCACGATGATCATCGTCAGCAACCGGTCGGTAAGGAGGTGAGCCGACGCTGCCGGTACAATCAACATCGCAATAACGAGAATACTTCCCACGCTTTCGAATGACGCTACGGTCGTGACCGCAACCAGCGTCATGAGCAGATAATGCATGACCTGCGCGTTGATGCCCATCGTTGTCGCGGTAGCAGGATCGAAGGCACTGATCCGAAGCTCCTTGAAGAACAGTGCAATAAATCCGACGTTTATTGCCAGCACGACCGTCAATGTAACAACAGCTCGCGGCACCAGCCACGAGCCGACTTCAACGACTTCCAGCGGCACCAATTCTATGGCGCCATACAGCACGCAACCCGGGTCCAGGTCGACAGAATCCGCAGCGCGCACGATCAACACCAGTCCGATTGCGAAAAGTGTCGTAAAGACGACGCCCATCGACGCGCCCTCATCTACCTTGCCAAGGCTGTGGATCGATTGCGTAAAAACCGCAGTCAGCACGCCGACGATCGCTGCACCGATGAACATCGTGACGCTATCGCGACTGCCGGTTACCAGAAATGCGATGGCAAGACCTGGTAAAACGGCATGACTGATGGCATCGCCCATCATGCTCAACCGCCGCAGCACCATAAAATTGCCGAGCAAAGCGCAGGACACCGAGCTGAGAATGCCGGTCACGACTATCCATGTATCCAGTTCTGTCCAGATCTCGAACAGACCACCCAATGACAGCAAACCTGCCAGTGATTGTACTACAGACATCTCCATACGTCTCCAAATTCAAATAGGAAATAACCGGTTCCGCCGGTGAGTCTTGAAAAGGCTCGGCCGTGTTCAGCGTTCGAATCAGGTTGGCAACCGTCCAGTGTATTTGCGCAAGCTGTATCGAACACGGTCCCCTTCCCTTACAATGCGTGCGGGCTCGACGGCATCGCAAGGTGCGGCGTTCGTGATTGCAACACACGCTCCAGTTTTTCGACCATCACCGTTCCCAGAATATGCTCGATCTGGTCCGCATCGCGATCGACCTTTCCAGGTGCTACATCCGCGTGAGTGATGAGATACAATTCCCACAGCCGATGATTTCTTACGATCCGGCGCGCTTCCGCCATGCCCCGCTCGGTTAGTCGAAAATGATCGGCACCGGTCAGGGTAATAACTTCGTCAGCGAACGCCCGTGCGAGAACGCGGCGCAACCGGAATGCCGACCAGGACCGATGGCCCAGCAGCTCATCGATCGCCATGCCGTGCGTGATCGTGCGGTCGTGTGTCGGTGCTTCCGTCGGTGTGTTCGTTTCATGCCACTCATACAACGCCCGCAGCAAGTGCTGCCGTCCCACGGTTCGACTCAAGGCGAGATTGCGGCAACACCGCAGCAACAGCCCGCGCGCCGTTCCAAACACCATACTCGCGGCGAAAAAGCCGGCAGCGACAAGCACAATTATTGCACCGGCGGGCAGCCGCGGTGTAAGCGCGCTGAGCGCGGAACCTATCAAACCGCTTGCAGCACCAATAACGCCGGACAACACAAGAATTTTCAGCAAGTCGTCGGACCAGAATCGGGCAGCGGCCGGTGGTATAATTAACAGGGCGATTATCAGTATCAGGCCTACGGCCTGCAGGCCGGTGACGGTTACAACAACCACCATGATCATCATTACGATATCCAATGCCAGCACCGGCCACCCCTGCGCCGCCGAAAAATTCTGATCGAAACAAAGCAGCGCGAACTCCTTGTACAGCAATGCACAAATTACGACCACAGCGGTTGCCACGATCGCGATGAGCTTGGCGTCCGCCGCCAACATCGATGCCGTTTTGCCGTAGATAAACGATTCCAACCCGGCCGCATGGCCGGTGTTCATCTTCTGGATCACCCCCAGTAACGCCGCGCCGAGACCGAAAAAGACGCCAAGAACCACACCCAGCGCGGCGTCTTCCTTGATACGGGTATACTTGCGAATGAACAAAATGCACAGCATACCGACAAGACCGCTCAGGAACCCGCCGAGGAGCAGTATCGGCAGCGACTTCCCGTTGCCGCCGGTTGCCGTCATCGCGATAAATGCCAGACCTATCCCAGGCAATGTGGCGTGGCTGATCGCGTCGCCCATCAGGGACCGCTTCCGCAACAGCATAAACGTGCCCACGATACCGGCAGCTAGTCCGAGTACCATCGTGCCGATCACAACGACACGGGTGTTGTAGTCACGCAACGTGACAAGCCGGATAATTTCCTCCATCGACGGCAGCGCAATGGATGTATCGGTGATGGAGCCGTGGTGTCCGACGCCGCCAAAAACCAATGGCGTCGTCAAGGCGACGAGCGAGTATGCGACTACACGTTTCATGGACAATTCTCCGAATGCATGCCAACAAATCGACTACAGCCGACTGTCGTCGCGTCGCGCAATAGCCTGCACAGCCTCGTCGAGTAATGTGAGCCGGCCGCCGTAGGTACGGTGCAGATTCTCCTCCGTAAAGACATCACGGGTAGCACCGGCCGCGACAACGCGCATGTTCAGCAGGATCAGATTGTCGAAGTAATCCCGTACAGTCTGCAAATCGTGATGGATAACCACAACCGTCTTTCCGTTTTCCCGAAACTCCTGCAGCAACTTGATAATCGCCTTTTCGGTCGCGGCGTCGACTCCTGCGAAGGGCTCGTCCATAAAATAGATATCTGCATCCTGCACCAGTGCACGGGCCAGGAAGACACGCTGTTGTTGGCCGCCCGACAGCTGGCTGATCTGGCGTCGTGCGTAGTCGGCCATGCCGACCCGGTCCATGGCGGCCAATGCCGCCTGCCTGTGCTTCCGCGTTACCGGCCGGCACCAACCGATGACGCCGTAACGCCCCATGGTGACAACGTCGAGCGCGTTCACGGGAAAATCCCAATCGACCGTCTCGCGCTGGGGAACGTATCCTACCAGACGACGCTGCCGACGATAGCGCTTGCCATAGATCAAAATGCGGCCCGAGGCCTTGGGGACCAGATCGAGGATCGCCTTGAGTAACGTACTCTTGCCGGCGCCGTTCGGACCGATTATTCCGATGATCCGACCTTTCTCGATGTCGCAATCCACGTCCCATAGGACCGGCTTGCGATGATACGCGACGGTGAGATCGCGCACTACCACCGGCATCTGCTCGTAGGCGTTCGGCGGCGCCAGTGCCGGCACCTCCGACATCTCGGCGCCGGCAAGCAACGCGTCCGACAACGCGTCGACCGCGAACTCCGGCGGGTCGGCAACATGAACGCCCGGATCCGTTGCTTCGTGTGATTCCATCATCTTACTTCCTCTGGACATGCGACAACTTCCCCTGCAGCCCGCCAACAGGCGCCGTGCCTCCAAGCGCGATCGCGATTACCGTGGCATTGTGATCCAGCATGCCCATGTACGTGCCCTCATAGGTGCCCGCTGCCCCCATTGCATCGGAATAAAGCTCCCCGCCAATCACCACCTCGTGTCCGCGCTGCGCCGCGCCTTCGATAAGGGCTCGTACATTCTTGTCGGCCACGCTCGACTCGACAAATACAGCTCGGATATTGCGCTTCACGATATCGTCGACCAAACCATTTATGTCCTTCAAGCCGGCTTCGGATTCCGTTGAAATGCCCTGGATACCCTTGACCTCAAGCCCGTATGCACGGCCGAAGTAGTTGAACGCATCGTGCGCCGTTACGAGCACCCTGCCCGACTCCGGTATGGAGCCCGTTACCTTCTTGATATAGGCGTCGAGCGTCGCCAATTCCGCCTTGTACCGCACCGCGTTTTTCGTATATTCCGCGGCGTTTGCCTTGTCGTAGCTGCCGAGCGCGGTCGCCACCGCATCGACGGCACGTGTCCATCCGCTCACATCCATCCAAACGTGCGGGTCGTAATGACCCTGCATGTCTTCGGGTTCGAGCAAATACGATTCATCGATCAATTCGGTAACGGCAAAGACTGGCTTGCCGCGTGTGGCTACCTTGATAAGGACGTCGGCCATCTTTCCCTCCAGCATCAGCCCGGCATAAAAGACGACATCCGCCTTTATCAACGCGGCGACATCACCACGCGTGGGCTTGTAGAGATGCGGATCGACGCCTTCTCCGATAACGTTTGTGACTGATGCCCTCTCGCCGGCCACCTGCCGCACGATATCGCCGACCATGCCGACCGTCGTCACAACGTTGTACGGCTTGGCCTGTACCCATGTCGTCATGGTGATCGCACACCACAACATGCCCAACCGCCGCAACACGCTACTGATATGTATTGTCCTCATCGTATTGCCTCCTTTTCGTCGTTCACGGATATACGTATGTTGAAAACGCTTGTGCCGGAAACACGTATTGTGTCGTCGCTGCGCGCCGTTCCACTACGAGTCAGGCCCGCGCACTTCGAAGCGCCTCTGGCCCTATCATCAACTACTAGAAGTCGATAATTAGACAATGCAAATATTTTATTTTGATTTATCAAAATAGCAGTTGCGGCGGTAGCATTTTATCGTTTTGGGGGCATATTATCAGAATGGCAAGCATAACCGTGGAAAACTACCTCAAGCGGCTGCTTATCGAGCAGCAGCGCAACAACGATACGATCGTGACCATGGGGCGACTGGCAGAGATCATGGGCGTATCGCCGGGTACCGCAACATCGATGGTGAAGGTCCTCGCGAAATCCGGCCTGGTGTCGTACCAGCAACGCACCGGCAGCCGGTTGACCGCGAAAGGACGGCAACTCGCGATGCGCGTGCTCCGTCGCCATCGCCTGGTTGAATTGTTTCTTGTACGCGTGTTGGGTTTCGATTGGTCTGAAATTCACGAAGAAGCGGAGTCACTTGAACATGCGATTTCGGACAAACTGCTCGAACGCATCGACGAATTTCTTGATTTCCCCACTGTAGATCCACACGGTGATCCGATACCTACCGCCGATGGTGAGATCGCCCAGCTTAACCTTACGAAACTATCGAAGTGCATAGGCGGACAGAACGCGACGATATCGCGCGTGCTGAACCAGGACACCGAGTTTCTGAAGATGGCAGACCGCTATCAACTTGTTCCTGGAAAGAAACTGCAGGTTGTCGGTTGCGACCTGCTTGCAGACGCCATCACCCTCCTGCCGGAAAACGCGGACGAGGTCACAATCGGGCTTAGTGCGGCGTCAAAAATTCTGGTTGTATGACCGAGGACACGGCATTTCTCAACAGTCTGTGGTCTGCCCTGTTCATTGAGGAACTCTTCCGCTGCGGCGTACGAGTGTGCTGTATGTCGCCGGGGTCACGATGCGGCCCCCTGACTGCTGCGGCGGCATCCCATCCGAACATGATGTGTGTGACGCATTTCGACGAACGGGGCGCCGCCTTCTACGCCTTGGGCCGCGCACGTGCTGCGCAACGGCCGGTCGCCCTCATCTGCACGTCCGGGACCGCCACAGCAAACTACCTTCCTGCGGTAATCGAGGCATCGCTCGACGGCGTGCCGCTTGTCGTGGTTACCGCAGACCGGCCGCCCGAACGCCATGATACTGGCGCAAACCAGTGTATAGATCAGGTCAAGATGTTCGCGACCTTCGTTCGCTGGCAGGTTCACATGCCGTGTCCGACCGACCAGATCCGTCCGGAGTTCGTTCTGTCCACGGTTGATCAGGCGATATACAGAACCCGTCGCGCACCACGCGGGCCGGTCCATATAAACTGCATGTTCCGCAAACCGTTATTGCCGGAGTCAGAAACGGCCGATATCAGCGATATTTTGAAACAGTCCGGAAACAAGGCAATTCAACATCTCCAGCACTGGACAAAAGCCCGGAAGCCGTATACGACATATACGAACTCGGAACCGCGGGTTGCCGCATTGGACCTCGAGGCTATTGCCGCTCGAATCCGGTCCGCAGAGCGCGGCTTGCTCGTGGTGGGCCGACTGCAACGAGAGGAAGATGTCAATGCCGTAAGATACCTGATACCCGTCTTGGGCTGGCCGGTGTATGCGGATATCACCTCAGGCTGCCGCCTCGGCGTCACGGCGCCACAGCTCATGCCCTTCTACGATCACCTCCTTCACGCCAGACCGGAATGCGCGCTGCCGGCTTCGATTACCGTGCTTCACATCGGCGGGCGCATGGTCACGGAAAACCTCTACGACGCACTGCAGGCGCAACCCGACAGTACGTATATCGTGGTAAACAGCGAGCCGGGACGGCTCGACCCCGCGCACCAGGTCACCATGAAGGTAGATGCCGATATCGTTGCATTTTGCGGCGGCCTCGCGGACACGATGGCAGATGCACCGGCGGCGGAATGCTGCAGCCGACTCGTTCCGATTATGACGGCCATCGCCAATGCCATTGAGACCGGCCTCCCGTCACGCGGACCGTTGACGGAGCCGGTTGTTGCCCGCTGCGTGTCACGTCAGATACCAGTAGATGCAGCGTTGTTTGTCGGCAACAGCATGCCGGTGCGGGACCTTAATCACTATGCCTGCAGCAACGGCAACCCGACTACCGTCGCTGCGAATCGCGGCGCAAGCGGTATCGACGGATCCATTGCCACGGCGGCCGGGCTGGCGTGTGAAACAAAGGGACCGACCACCGCCATCGTCGGCGATCTTGCCTTGTTGCATGACCTCAATTCGCTACAGCTCGCGGCTGCAGCCGGACTTGTCATCATCGTAATTAACAATAACGGCGGCGGGATCTTCTCCTTTCTACCGGAGCAGCGTCACACGCGACTGTTCGAAGCCTGTTTCGGGACGCCGCATGGTCTGACCTTTGACAAAGCAGCTGCAATGTTTGACCTGGACTATCACCATCCGGGCGACGTGTCGGCATTTTCTTCCGCCTACACCAAGGCGTTGACATCCGATCGCGGCAGCATCATCGAGATCACCACCGATCGAGCAGAAAACCTCGCCCTCCACCTGAGCCTGAACGCACGAATACTGGCGTCAATTCCTCCTGCTTGAACACGTGGTGGAATGAATCATGCGTGCATGGCCTTTTAGAGGCACAATACAAGGCAACATTCAGCGATCCGAAGTTCAGGCTGTGTCGTAGAAGCGGAAACACGTCGGGCAGCGGTCACCCGTTGATGACACATCCAACCAAGATTGCCATTACACTAATTTTACTTACCGATCAGGTAACACAGTATGGCGGCCGACGCGCAGAAAAATATCGACACTGAAGATGCCGAACACCGGGTTGCTGCGCTGCTCAAGCGCATTCAGGACCAGGGCAGCCTTCCTGCGCTGGAAGCGAATGTCGCCAATCTCTCGATCCTCTGCCGAAAGTCGAGCACCAGGGCCGCAGATCTTGCGGCCGTAATCATGCGCGACAGCGCCCTGGCATCCACGCTTCTGGCAACCATTAATTCCGCACTATACCGGCCGCGCATTGCCGTACAGACCGTGTCTACTGCGGTTGTGTTGCTGGGATTCGAGAAAGTCCAGTCGCTTGCTCTGCGCATCTCACTTTTCGATCAACAGCGCAAGAATACCAAGAACCGAACGTTATACCGCCTGCTGCTTCACTCGTATTTTACCGGACTCTTCGCCATGGCACTGTCGCGGATCGCCGGCTTTCGAAATCCGGAAGAGGCCTTTGTGGCAGGCCTGCTGAATCAACTGCCGCATCAGGTCCTTGCCAACGCTTTTCCGGATGATTACGGAAAAATGGAGCAAATGATCAAGTCCGGCGTAGCCACGAACTATGCCTGCATGAAAACGTTTGGCGTCGATTACGACGAACTGTGCCAGGCGATAATCAACACCTGGAACCTACCCGATACCATTGCGCGGACGATCCTGAAAATCGGCGGCATACGCAACCCGCTATATCCGTACCTTCGCGAGGCGATAGCCATATCCGACATCATCTTTCATCAACATCGCAGCCACAACGATACCCTTCTGCTGGTGCAGAAGCGCATCCAGGAGTTACTGAAAAATAAGAAATTCTCCGTATTTGCGTTTATTAAAGCGGCATGCACCGGCGACAAACATATCTCGCAATTCTTTCATCTCAGCGATGAGGACATTGCGCGGATGGTCAACGTGTTGAAAGACGGTTGCTACAATGCCGGCAGCTTTGTGAATCTGGATAACTTCACAGACATCGGCAAAGACGACGCTGCCGAAGCAGAAGAGCGCAGTGAGAAACTCCAGAAATTCGTGGACGATATCAACCAGTGCGTGCAGCAGGTCGACGACATACTTGAGCACGAAGGCACCTTAAACCAGGCACTCATGATCGCCCAGGAGGCGGTGTATTCACTGGTAAAGCCGACGCATCTCATCACGGCCAGGATCAATACCGCGCGCCATACGATCGACGGGGTCAGCTACGTCGGCGATGCCGCGAAACTGCAACCGGCCCAATTCAGTATTTCGCTCACAAAAGACAGGTCGCCGGTAATAAAATGTATTGTGGAACGTCGTACACAGCTGTGCGATGCCTTCTCCACGGACCTCTTGATATCCGCACACTTGTTGTTGAAATTGAAGCTGAGTTCGGTCCTTATCACACCAATCATCATTCGTGGCAACACGCTCGGACTGTTCTTTGCCGGTCGCTCCGGAAGTCCCGGGTTCACACGTGACGATCAGGTAGCGGCGGAAACTATCGTACAGAATCTGGCGGCGAAAATTCCGGATACAGAGAACGAGCAAGACTCTTAGCTTGTCCCGGGATTCAGCGCGTCACGGAAATGCATGGCACTCAATAATCGGGAAAATTTTATTTTACCGATTCGATTTCGTGTTGACATCGTGGCCAACACGGCTCAATATATCGACCTTGCACGTGACGGTTTCCCCAGAGGACAGCGCCAAAGTAGCTCAGTTGGTAGAGCAATTCACTCGTAATGAATAGGTCAGCGGTTCGAATCCGCTCTTTGGCTCCACTCCTGTTACCTCTTCCGGTCGCCGCTCCGGTCGGTCACCACGATCCGTCAATTCAATCACCGCACCTGATCGGCAAATGGCCTTGTCATGGATCTGCCGCTGATAAGTCACGTGGCAGGACATGCCATTGCTGCCTCCTGCCGTGGACTGCGCGTCCATAGTTTCCAAATCGGCCTCGGCCCGGTTCCGTTCACACGACAACTCCGAAACATGCCCTGTGATATACGCCTTTTCGCGTTTCCTGGCCACGTTGATCATCCTCATTTCCGTCCACGATATCGCACGGATCTCCGGGGCGGACGGGCTATTTTCGGATTAATCGGTTTTGTTGCAATTCGGGTCGGAGCGTGCAGGTTACTGCCGCGACATTCGCTGCCACGTCAACCTCAACCTTAGGAGAACAACAATGCGTCACGGTTCTATCCCCAATCTGACTCTGTATCTCAAGATCACCGTTATGGTCGGAGCGATCGCGATCAGTCAGCCGTATGCCCGGTCACAAGCGGTGGATGCCGTATCAAAGACCAGTTTCGACGCCGTCACAGAGCGACTCGACAAGGGTGGCGACTTTTACATGTACCTCAGCACGGCAGAGTGGCTGCAGAGCCTGTTCTCAACGATCGACCGTTTCTCCGCACCGGCAAAATTGCAGGCGAAAACAGACGCCGACGCACAACGAGCGATGGAAGGTCTGGCATTGTTCAAAACCGCATTGGCAACGAGCGGCCTGGGCGAGGTGTCGGGCGTCGGGATCAGTTCCATTCCAGCCTCAGACCAGATGCATCATAATAAATTCTACCTTCACCGTTATCCGACCGACAATCCCGGAAAGGTATGGCAGCTACTGGGGGACCGCCACGATCTGGCGGAGGGGCTGAGATGGATGCCGCCGACCACGGCCTATGCCAGCTACGGCAGTTTCGACATCGGCATGTTCTGGACCTGGTTGAATGACTTGATACGCAATTCAGACTCTGCAGAGTGGAACGAAGCCTGGCAAAGCGGTCTCGCCGGAATCACAAACGCCGGTGTTGACCCAGCGAAATTGTTTGAGTCCGTTGGCGCAAAAAACGGATGTATTTTCACCGTTAACGACGAACGTACGTTCCCGTACCAACTCAAGGACGGCCGTGAAGTTGTGGTGCCGGATATGGGATTTGTGATTTTCGCAAAGGTCAGGAACCCCTACATTTTTGACCTCATAGACGAACGTATCCAGGGAAATCCGAATGTTGAGCGCGAGGATAGCGACAGCCTCAAACTGCGGGCCATCCCGCTGCCGCTGCCGCTGCCGGTGGTGTTGAAACCCACGATCGCTGTGTACGATGGGTATTTGCTTATCGCCTCAAACGTTGACTTGCTGCGACAGGTCATCGCCGTACAAAAAGGCGAGAGGCCCGGAATTGCGACGACGGATGAGTACAAGAATCTTCAATGGAAATTGCCCAATACCGGGAGCGGCTTCAAATTTCTCAGCCGCCGACTCTCGGAAAATGTTGCGACCATCGTCACGAGCATCGCTGACAATCCTGCAACCAGTGAAGAAGATCGTCTCTTCCTCGACATGATTTCCGATTGGTACAAGAACGGCTTTTTCCTCAGCGTTGCCGAGAATACCGACACCGGATACGTTGTAACCGCCAATAGCAATCAGAGCGTGGGTAAGGCAATCCCGGCCCAAATGATGGTAGCACCAACGGCAATCGTGGCCGGAATGATGTTGCCGGCACTGTCCAAAGCGAGAGAAAAGGCGCGCCGTATTAACTGCGCAGGAAATCTCAAGCAGATCGGACTCGGATGCCTCATGTACTCAGGCGAGCACAACGGCAACTTCCCGGAGCGTCTCGGTCTGCTCAGCGAAGAAGGCTACTTACAGGCCGGCAAGGTATGGGGCTGCCCCAGTGCCGAAATCGAATGTGGGACCGCGGACACAACCAACTACACCTACGTAGGCAACGGCCTTCGCGACGATGTCGATGCGCCCCAGCTCACCATTATCGCCTACGACAACCCGACCAACCATCCCGCCGGCGCCTGGATAAACGTGTTATTCGTCGACGGCCACGTGCAGGGCTTTCCAATGTCCGACATCGAATCCGTGGCCAGACAACACGGCCTCAACCTAGACGGAAACTGAACCTACGCCTAAGCGTGCCCAAGGAAGGTGCGACTAGTATGGGAACTGCGAATAGACGCAAATCAGACGTTGATAGAGAAAAAATGGAATGAACTCAAGCTATAAGCATGACGTTTTCCGTTACCATTCGCGGTTCCATTCTCTACCCGCGCCTCCCTACACGAGTAAGCCCATGGCTTCTGCCGCACCAAACGTTTTGCCATTTTTCGGAGAAGCCGCACGGTGAAATCTGCGAGCCGGTGATCCCAGCATGACCGGTTGTAAACGCGACTACTCAAAACTTGGGATACGTTTCGTACAGTCGTTTCGTACGCGCTGCATCAATAATCTCCTTGCCTTGGAAGCCGTTGGCGTGCATTGTACCCCCCTCGCAACTGGCCCGGCTCTACAATCCGGAGCGGCACCATAACGCACGACTCCACAACGGCTTTTGCAACGTGGCGATGAACGTCTTACGTTCGACGCATTCTTCCAAGCTCAACATAAGGAAAATCATCATGAGGATGTTTGTGGCGGCGGTTCTAGCCGGATGCAGCCTTGCGCTTTGCGGCTGCGGCTCCAAGTCGGAGGACGACGCGACTGCGGCGAATGCCGCGAGAACGGCACCGAACGAGGCCGACCTATTTTCGATACCGGCAGAACCTTTGCCGGACGGGATCATATGGCAAACCAATGAGACTGACGATGAGTATGCATCACCGGACGCCATCAAGGGCGGCACGTTCCGGACGATGATCATGAGCTTTCCACTCACGTTCCGGACCGTCGGTCCCGACTCGAACGGGAGCTTCCGCAGCTTCATTCTTGACAACAGCTGGAGCTTGATCGAGATCCATCCCAATACCAGGAATATCATCCCTCAGCTGGCCACGCATTGGGCGTTTGCCGACGATGGCAAGACGATGTATTTCCGGCTGGATCCGAATGCAAGGTGGTCCGATGGACGTCCTGTCACCGCAGACGACTACGCGTTTACGCTGGAGTTCATGCGATCCAAGCACATTGTCGCGCCGTGGTACAACGACTTCTACGCGAAGGAAATTGATCGTGTCGTAAAGTACGATGACCACACCATCGCCGTAGTTGCCTCGAAAAAAACACCGGACCTGCACCTGACCGTCGGCCTCCGCCCGATACCGCGTCATGTCTATGTCGACCTCGACGAAAACTATGTCAAGACGTATAACTGGCTAGTCGAACCCAATACAGGCCCGTATGTACTTGATACCTTCAAGAAAGGTAAACACGTCATATTCAAACGGAAGAAAAATTGGTGGGCGGCGGATCGACGCTTTTATCGACACCGATTCAATGCCGACCAGATACAGGTCAATGTGATACGTGACCTCAACGTTGGCTGGGAGCATTTTAAGCGCGGCCAGTTGGATTCATTCGGATTGACGTTGCCGGATTACTGGCACGACAAGGCGACGGGACCACCGTTTAGCAACGGCCTGGTGCACAAACTCTGTTTTTACAACGACAAACCGCAGCCCAGCTACGGTTTCTGGCTTAATCTCGATATACCACTTTTCCAGGACACGAACGTACGTTACGCGTTCGCCCATGCGGTCAACATCAGAAAAATGATTGATACCGTGTTGCGCGGCGACTACGAACGTCTCCCGAATATATATACCGGCTACGGGCCGTACACGGATACCACACTCAAGCCGCGCACCTTCGACATCGACGCCGTTACGAAACTCATGACAGCATCCGGCTGGAAACGTGGTGGCGACGGGATTTATGAGAAAGAAGGGCAGCGGTTCTCGGTCAAGATCACATACGGCGTGGCGGAACATACCGATCGCCTTGTTGTGCTTAAGGAGGAAGCCAGGAAGGCGGGGTTGGAAATGGTCTTGCACAAGCTCGATTCCTCGGCGTCATTCAAGGCGGTGCTCGAGAAAAAACACGAGGTGAGCTTCCACGGCATGAGCGCCGGACTGCGGCCGAGTCCATGGCAATATTTCCACTCGGAAAATGCCCACAAACCGCAGACCAACAACTTCATGAACATTGACGATCCGGAAATGGACCAATTGGTGGACAGCTATCGCGACTCCACCGTCGAAGCCGAACGTATTGACCTTGCGAAAAAAATCCAGAATCGCCTGCATGAGATCGGCAGCTATGTACCAACCTATATGATCCCGTATTTTCGCACGGCCTATTGGCGCTACTGGCGGGCGCCGGACGTGCCCGGAACACGGCTGTCCGATGCGCTTTTTGACGCCACGGATGCGACGCGCGGGGGGTTGTTCTGGTTTGATCCGACGCTCCATGCAGAAACCGAGGCGGCAATGAAATCGGACCGGACATTTCCGCCGGTAACGCTCATCGACGAAACCTATCGGGTGAAGTAGCTGCGGTTGCAGACGGAATGTGTCGGCCGGCGGTTCTGGTGTGCAGTCGCGGCTTGGCCTGACGCTGCGACTGTGTTTGCCGATCTGAAGATCGCCACAGGCTTCCGACTGAAGCCGGGACTCGGACAGATCGTACGCGGCGCCTACAATCCGACCGCCGCCATACGGAATCGGAAGCTTTTGCCCGGCTTCAGCCGCGCAAAAAAATCGCGACAATTCGGATCCAGTTACAGAGAGCCCTGACAGTATATGGTAGATGACGACAACGTTCTCGAGGTGCGCGATCTCATAACCTCGTTTACCACGGAGACCGGTCGAATTCGGGCCCTTGACCATGTGAGCTTCACGGTGGCGCGCGGGCAGACGCTGGGCATCGTGGGAGAATCTGGGTGCGGCAAAAGCGTTACTGCCCTGTCGATCATGCGCCTCTTGCCACAACCTGCGGGTCGTATCGACGGCGGCTGTGTCATGTATGACGGTGTCGATCTCACCAAGGCGCCGGTAGAAGACATGTGCAGGATTCGCGGCAGACGCATTTCCATGATCTTCCAGGAACCGATGACGGCATTGAATCCGGTGCAGAAGATCGGTCGCCAGTTGCTGGAGGTATACCATCTGCACCAGCCACACCTTGATACGGACGCAGCCACACAGGCAGCCGTCGGCATCCTCGAACGCGTCGGCATTTCCGACCCGGCCGATCGCATGAATCAGTACCCGCACCAGCTTTCGGGCGGCATCCGGCAGCGGGTTATGATCGCATTCGGCCTCGCGTGCAAACCCGATATTCTCATTGCCGATGAACCGACGACGGCGCTCGACGTCACGATACAGGCGCAGATCCTCGATCTCATGCGACAGTTGCAGCACGACATCGGTATGTCGATTATTTTTATAACCCATGACCTCGGCGTCATTGCTGATATCTGCGATGACGTCATGGTAATGTATGCCGGACGTATCGCCGAGAAAGCGACAACTTCGGACCTATTCGCTGCGCCAAGACACCCGTACACCCGCGGTCTGCTGCGTTCCGTACCCCGGCTGGACAGTCCTCGAAAACAGATGCTGAAGACAATCGAAGGAACGGTACCCTCACTCCAGGACATGCCCGACGGCTGCCGTTTCGCCGACCGATGTGCGTTGGCCGAAAAACGCTGCCGCGACGCCGCGCCCATGCTCGAACCCCACGACGACCGGCTGGTTGCCTGCTACAACTGGAACCGGGAGCTGCCCTGATATGGCGACCACTTCACAATCACCGCAACGTGGCACTGTCTTGCTGAAGGTCGAGGGATTGACGAAATACTTCCCGGTACGCGGCGGCATCTTCGGCCGGCGCCGAGGTAATGTACGCGCGGTAGACGGCGTCGACCTCGCGGTGCGCTCCGGCGAAACCCTTGGTCTTGTCGGCGAGTCGGGTTGCGGCAAAAGTACCGTCGGCCGCACAATTCTTCATCTCTACCGCAAAACGCGAGGCCGCATCGTCTTCGACGGACGCGATCTCGATACCCTCGGACGTCGCGAGATGCGTGCCCTGCGCCGTGACATGCAGATTATTTTTCAGGATCCGTACGAGTCGCTCAACGCGCGCCATACCGTGGGCCAGATTCTGGAAGAGCCTTATTGCATCCATCGGATTGGCGCCCGTTCCGACCGCAACGCCCAGGTGTGCGCGCTGCTGCAACGTGTCGGATTGCCGGAATCGGCGGCGTCACGGTTTCCACACGAGTTTTCGGGTGGGCAGCGGCAACGTATTGGTATTGCCAGGGCGCTTGCGCTTGATCCGAGACTGATCATTTGCGATGAACCGGTATCGGCACTGGATGTGTCGATTCAATCGCAGATACTCAATCTCCTCCTCGAACAGCAGCAGGTAAACGCGCTGACCTATATTTTTATTTCCCACGATCTTGCCGTCGTCAAGCACATGTCGGATCGCATCGCCGTTATGTACCTCGGGAAGATTGTTGAATTCACGGACAGCGAGCGGTTGTATCGGCAGGCGCTGCACCCGTATACCCATGCGCTGATCTCCGCGATTCCGGTGCCGGACCCCACCTACAAAAAGCAACGCATCATATTGTCCGGCGACGTTCCATCACCCCAAAATCCGCCGTCGGGTTGTCGTTTTCACACCCGCTGTTCCTACGCTCAGGATCGTTGCCGTCGCGAGGAACCGGTGTTGCGGAATCTGTCGACAGGCACCGACGAACACCTCGCCGCCTGCCACTTCGCCGGGGATCTCCCGGAACGCGCCTCTTGAGTTCCCGTTTCACTTAGCTGGTAATATCTCGCGTTGACGGTGTCGCGGCAACGTTGCTGCAGCATACGATGGTGTGTTGGGATTCTCACGCCGAAGACCACGTTCCGAATTTAAAGACATTGAATCTCCAACAGGCTTCATGCGACCAGGTCCAACGCGATGCAGGTATCCATTCAACAGACGTCATAAACGCTATGCGCTTCGCCTGGCCTCGTACAATATCCGGATGCCACCGTGAATAACAACAACTGAGATCATCGCACCGATGATCAAATCAGGAAGCCGATTGTTCAAGTACATCACCAATCCGCCGGAAATAATCGTTCCGATATTGGCGATAATATCATTGGTCGAGAATATCCACGATGCACGCATGTGGATCCCGGCCTCCCGATGCTTTGCGATAAGCACCAGACAGATCACATTCGCTGCGAAAGCCACGACGCCGGTAATCATCATGAGTACGCTGACCGGATCACTGCCGTAGATAAACCGGCGTAATACCTCCATCAGGATGCCAAGACCAAGACCGATCTGCAGGAATCCGCTGCACATTGCCGCGCACGACTGAGCCCGACGGGACCGAGCTACCGCGTATAGGGCTACACTGTAGACCAATGCGTCGGCGAACATATCAAGGGAATCGGCAAGAAGCGCCGTCGATTCGGCCCACAGTCCAACAGTGAGCTCAATGACGAACATACCGGCATTGATCGCCAGTAGTGTTAAGAGGGTACGTCGTTCTAGCTCTGCAGCAACGCTGCAGCCGCAACCGCGGTCAATGATTATCCCAGTTTCCACGGCGTCAGAAGGGAGTTTCGAACATTATGAATCATTTTCACGATTGAATATTGCCTGCCTGAACGCTTGGTCTGGAGACGCCAGCGTGTGTTGGTCGATGCAGTCGTTCCTGCGTTCCGCTCGCGAAGCCGCTCGCCCTCCAGGCAAGGGGGGAACGGTACCTAACTCTGGATGACGGTTGAGTCGGCAGGAATGTCGCAGGTACCGAAAAGACTCATGCCTGCATTAGTCGAAAGGTCGATCTAGACCATCTCATCTCACCGGCAGATCAGGACGAGGTGAAAGCGGTTTGTACTTTTGCGATGAGGTATTCGCGGTTGAGACGGGATATGTTTTCTGCTTTGATCTCTTTGGGACAGGCCGCTTCACATTCGCGCTCGTTCGTGCAGGCGCCGAAGCCTTCGGCATCCATCGCATCGACCATATGCAAGACGCGCTGGCGCCGCTCGGGTTGCCCCTGTGGTAACACCGACAACTGTGTCACCTTCGCCGAGACGAACAACATGGCTGCTGAATTCTTGCACGAGGCGACGCATGCACCGCAACCAATACAGGCAGCGGTGTCAAAAGCCAGATCCGCATTGCTCTTCGACACCGGCACGGCATGGGCGTCCGGCGCGTTGCCGGTATTTACCGATATATAGCCGCCGGCCTGGATGATACGGTCGAACGCCGAGCGGTCCACAATGAGGTCCTTGACCACGGGAAACGATTTTGCACGCCACGGCTCGATGGTGATCGTGTCGCCCGACCGAAAACGACGCATGTGCAGCTGGCACGTGGTCGTGCCGCGATCCGGCCCGTGCGGGCGGCCGTCGATGTAAAGGCTGCACGCACCGCAGATTCCCTCACGACAATCGTGATCGAAAGCGACAGGGTCCTCGCCGGCAACCTCCAGCCGAGCATTGAGCGTATCCAGCATTTCCAGAAACGACATGTCGGGCGAGATATCATCGACCTTGTAGTCGACGAATTGACCAGCGCCACCGGATGTTTTCTGGCGCCATATTTTTAACGTAAGATTCAGGCCCATGATCTACTT
>JAJFLQ010000003.1 GCA_021772615.1 Verrucomicrobiota bacterium
GCCGCCACCCGGCGGCCGTCATCGCGTCAACAGCGACGCCGACACCTGCGCCGTAGATAAGGACGTCGAGATGATGAATCGGCCGGACACCGAGATCAAGACTGAGTCCCAGAACGACGGCAACGTCGCGGAGAAACAGGCACCGGACATCGTGACGCTCCAACACCGCCTGTACATCGATCGCGCGCCGAATCCACATCTGATTTCGGCACCAATTTCGTCTGTAGATCCCTTTGAGGCGCGGCATCCACGAGTCTTCGATCCCGAGCAACTCCAGATTTTTGTAGAGCGCACCGAGCAAACCAAAAGATTCCGGCTCCAGAGTATCGATATCGACGACACGCCGCCATCTCTGCCACGCCCCGCGCGCAGGTGCGCCGGTCAATACCGTGGCGCAAAGCAGGTCGAGTTGAACCCCAGTGACATTGCGAATTGCGCATGCACGAGAGGTCGGTCCCTTTACAATGCGGCTCGACTTATCCTGCGAGTTCCCCGTATGTCTGGCGGAATGAGCACTATGCGGGGCTGTTCGCTGCATCCTCGCCGGCGGTGTTGGGCCATCCTTTTTCGTCGTCTACCTCATGGATCGGGTCCAGAAGCAGTAGATCCTGCATGTCTGTGTATTTGTCCAACTTCGGCGCCACGAACGGCTGCTTTTCCGATGTCCCCGGCGCGTCGGGCGTTCCGTTACTCCCTGATTCATCAACACTATCCGAAATGGGTACAGTGACGATCAGTTTTTCGTCATTGAGTTCGCATAAAAAGGACCGCAGGGCGGCTTCTAATTCTTCGGTGGCCCCGTCAAAACGTTGCTCCAGATCCGCCAGTATGTCTGCTGTCGGCTGTCGCCGTTCGATGCCGGCCCAGATACACGCACCGGCGCCAAGCAAGCTGTAGTAGTTTCCCAACTCCAGATTGACGATGACGACCTCGCCATCGATCGCCTCGCTAACGACCTGAGGGCTGTTCACTGCGTAGACCGCAGCTTCGCTTGTAGTCATGTTCACCTCGATTCTAGCTATAGGTTTGTGGTTAGCTTGTGACGGTATGCGGCCCTGCACCGTCAACGTCGGTTGCAAACCAGTTGTCCAGTTCGCGTACCATGTTTTCCAGCGTCAATGGTTTGGTCAACAGACCATTCATACCCGCTTCGAAACAAACGTCACGGCTCTGATCAAGAACATCGGCCGTAAATGCAATGATGGGGATCCTGGATTTCATCGAATGCGCAAGTGCTCGAATCCGGCGCGTAGCCTCAATGCCGTCCATCTCCGGCATCCGAATGTCCATCAAAACAAGATCATAATCGTATTTTTGCACAAATTCCATCGCTTCGATACCATTGATCGCGATTTCGCATTCCATACCGACTGATTCGAGAGACTTGCTGGCAATAATCTGATTAAAACGGTTGTCTTCCACTAACAGAATCTTCTTCTGATAATTCCGTTCGACCGCCGCAGGCTTCGCTTCGACGCCTGCAGACTGCTCGCCCGGAGCAAGATCGAAGGCTACGGTCAGTGTGAATTTTGAGCCGACGCCGTCTTCGCTCGCGAGTGTTAATGTGCCCCCCATCATAGCCGTAAGATTCCGTGATATTGATAAGCCGAGACCGGTGCCGCCAAAACGGCGGGAGGTGGACGGATCTGCTTGTGTAAAACACGAGAAAATGGACGCAAATTTGTCCTCGGGAATGCCGACACCGGTATCTGCAATAGCGAACGCGCACTCGTAGCGTGTGCCCGTGATCGGTCGCGCCGACAAAGAGATCTGCACGGTTCCTGCATCCGTGAATTTTATCGCGTTCCCGACGAGATTGAGCAAGACCTGGCGCAAGCGCGACGGATCTCCCATCACAAGTCGGGGGTAGAACGCAGGGTATTCCACTGTGAGCGTAAGGTTCTTCTCTCTTGCACTCAAATCCAAGAACTTATAAACGTCGTCAACCACGTCCTTTATATCCATAGGCACGGATTCAAGTGTCATCTTTCCCGCTTCTATCTTCGAAAAGTCCAGGATATCATTCAGCACGGTCAACAGTGATTCCGAGCACGTACGGATGATGCCAACAAAATCGCGTTCTTCCTTCCCGATAGGTGCTTCGAGCAGCAGCTCCGACGCTCCCAGAATGCCGTTCATGGGCGTGCGGATCTCGTGACTCATCGTAGCGAGAAACTCGCTCTTCGATTGGGCGGCCAACTGCGCCTTAGCAGTGGCGATTTCCAGATCCGCCGTGCGCTGAGCCACGCGTTTTTCAAGCGTCATGTTCAACTCCGTAAGCTCGCGTGTTTTCTGAGCAACGCGCGAACGCAAGGTGCGGGACCATAGCCACAGCACGAACAACGCGAGCGACGTCGTACCGACCAGCACGAAGAGGAGACGTGTCAGTGTCGAAGCCCGACGACGACGCTCGAGATCCGGATCGTAGATGAGCGTATCGATGTCCAGCGTTCCGGTGACATGGCCGGCACCGCGAAAATACTGCCAGGTTTTCTGCCAGCGATCACGGCTTGAATGTCCCAGCGTTACCGTCGGGAAATAAGTGAGCGCAGCAATATCGGCGGCTTCATGCCGATTGTAGGCCTCGATATCATCAAAGAAATCGTAGGTCCGCGTCAAGTCGCGCGCTATGCGCAGACACATCTCATCGCTATGCTCAAGCGCGAATTTCCAACCCCTCAAACTTGCTTTCGTAAATCGCTCGACTACGTCCGGATCAGCATCGATGACGCGCTGGTGCGTAACCAATGTGTCGCCGTAGAAGTGGACGCCGTATTCGCGCGCTGTAAAAATATCGAACGACGTGCCCAACTCCCGCATCTGCCAGGTCGCCGACGGAAGATAGGTTGCAACGACATCACACTTGTCCTCAAGCAACAACGAAAGGTCTGGTGTGAAGTCGCTGTTGTGTACTGTCGAGGGATCGCCTCCCGAAGCCTTCATCATGGCATGGAGTTCAACCGGCCCCCACTGTTTTTCTGTTATGTTCACGCGGCCGCCGCGAAACTCTGCCGGCGACCTATATCGTCCTGCCACGGCAACGAACGCCAAGGGGCTGTCCTGCAGAATCGTGGCCAGAATCACGACCGGTATTCCCTGGTCCCGGTAAAGTAGTAAATCCGGTCCGGCAATAGCGAAATCGACATTGCCGTCACGTATCTCGGTACCTACGTCACGAAGCGAGCCGTCAGGCTTCACCCGTGTTTCTATCGTGACATCAAGATCCGCCTCCCGGTAGTACCCCTGCCATTCGGCAGCATAGTAGCCCGCGAACTGAAACTCATGATCCCATTTCAGCAATAGCGTGACAGAATCGCCGCAATGTGAATATGTTAAGGGCAAGAACAACACGACAAAAACTGCTGCAACGCGAACTGGTCGCATGTGGTCTTGCGGGAATCGGTCCAACGTTACTCCAAGGTGTGAATACCTACATGTGATCCACATGCCTGTCTTCAGGTGGTAGCCGTATCGTTCGGTGGTGAGGCATAGTCGTGTGGTAGCGATGGCCCATAAAAATCCCACTACCTGTGCTCAGTCAGACCATCGCTACCCGAGCGCCCACCGCACCACGGTATGAACGACGGTTATCAGAAAAGCGGCAAGTAATGTGGTGCCAACCCCTCTTATTTCAAAGTCACCGACCAATTTATCCGTGACCGCCAGGAGCACGGCATTGATAAAGAGAACGCAGAGACCGGGTGCGACAGCGATCAATGGCCACGCAATCACCGTGAGCAGCCAGCCGATCAGCAAGTTGACAATGCCGTAGACAATCGAAACCCAAATTGCGGTACCGAATCCCCGAATTCTTATACCGGGCACTAATCTCGATACGAGGTATACGGCCGTACTCATGATCAGTAGATTGACAACAAGTGACATAGGAGTTCGTTGAACAGGTGGTCGAGCGGGTTCGATATTGCGGTGCAATGTGCGCTGCAATTAATTTGTAATCCTCGTCAGCTTACGATACGGTAACGTCTTCCAACCGACAGTCGTGGCGACCGTGGACCCGGCAACAACACTCCGCGCATGAGCTTGTCCGCACGGAACGCGACCGCATTCCTTCACAACACGTTTTACGATCGATAGAATCATACATAAAACAGGATTTACAAATGACAAAAAAACGACTCACAATAAAATCCTCCGCGTTCGCCACCGTAACCGTTTTCTTGCTCTGCGTCCTCATCTTTACAGCCGGCGCCGAGGACCTCCCACGTGAGATTCGTATCGGCGTCGCCGGACCGCATACCGGCGCCTACGCTGCGTTCGGCGAGCAATTCTGGCGCGGCGCCAGCCAGGCTGTCACGGCAATCAACGCCGGCGGCGGCGTAAATGGTTCAACGATCAAACTGGTCAAAGCGGATGACGCCTGCGAACCCAAGCAGGCGGTAGCTGTGGCGCAGAAACTGGTTGATCAGGATGAGGTTCATGCGGTTATCGGTCATTTTTGCTCATCGTCATCGATCCCGGCGTCAGACATCTATGACGAAGCAGGTGTGTTGATGATCTCCCCGGCATCGACCAATCCGACACTCACCGATCGCGGGCTGCCGGCGGTATTTCGGGTATGCGGCAGGGACGACCAGCAGGGAGTCGTCGCCGCCAATTATATGGTTGACGTGCTGAAGGCGAAGCGCATCGCGATCGTCCACGATAAGGACACATACGGCAAGGGCCTCGCAGATGCAACCCGGAATCGCTTGGCCGCTCTGGGCGTAAAGGATGTTCTCTATGAAGGCTTGACGAGGGGGGAAAAGGACTTTAACGCATTGGTTACAAAGATACGGCAGGTCAAAGCTGATGTGGTGTATTTCGGTGGCCTCCACGGGGAAGCCGGCCCTCTCGTCAGGCAGTTACGGGAACAGGGCTCCACAGCCGTGTTTATGTCTGGCGACGGTATCGTTTCGGAAGATTTCGTGACGGCTGCCGGCGGCGGAACGTTCGTGAACGGCGTCATAATGACCTTCGGCGCCGACCCCCGAAAGATGCCGGCGGGCCGCAAGGCCGTCGAATCATTCCGCGCCGATGGGTTTGAGCCGGAAGGCTACACGCTATATGCCTACGCGGCGGTTGAAGTGGCAGCACGGGCGCTCGGCGCAACGACATCTACGGACGGATTTACCGTGGCCAGGTGGCTGAAGGCGAATGCCGTCGACACCGTTATGGGTATGAAAGCGTTCGACGCCAAAGGCGATCTCAGCGCGTCAGACTACGTAATCTATGAGTGGCGCGCCGACGGTTCGTACGGCACGCGCTGACAATAACGCGGAGGTCATTCGTCATCGTAAAGCTTACCGGGCAATGTCGCTATACCTTCCCAGTACAACTTAAAGCCATCGACCACTTCCATGAAACCGTCGAAATCGATCGGTTTCTGTATGTAAGTCGCGCCGCCTTCCCGGTATGTACGGGCAACATCCTCCTCGTTCCTTGACGATGTCAATATGATTACCGGGATGTGCTTTAGCTTGTCGTCGGCTTTGATGACGGCCAACACGTCCAGACCGCCTAACTTCGGCATGTTCAGATCGAGCAAAAGGATATCCGGCCGAGGGAAGACCTTCTTGTCTTCGAATTCGTTTCGATTGTATACGAAATCCAATGCTTCTTCGCCGTCATGCGCCACATGAATCTTTGCATTCAACTCGGCAAGTTCAAAGGCCATTAAGGTGATCTTCAAGTCCGCCTCGCTGTCTTCCACAAGTAGAATATTAATCGGCTGCTTCAATTTGCTATCCAACATACGTCTGTCAAGCCCCGTCAATCAATTGTTAATCGTCGCCTTCCCGCGACCAAATATCCGCTAAAAAAATCACCGAGCACCATAGACCGCCGCGCCACCGGCGTCAAGTACTTCCGGAGACTCCGTTACATTCGCAACCGGTCCCTGAGACACCCGCCGTGCATCGTGCAATTCAGGTGGAATCGTAAAGTGAAACGTGGTGCCTTTACCAACGTCTGATTCCAGCCAAATCTTTCCGCCATGTCCCTCCACGATGCGCCGGACAATGCTTAGTCCCGCACCCGTTCCTTCGTACTCATCGTCGCGATGCAAGCGAGAAAAAATCTCGAATATCTGCCCGGCATGTCGCGGTGCAATCCCGATGCCGTTATCCGACACAGAAAACCTGTGGCCTTCGGGCACCCGGGCATAGCTGATCCGCACTTCCGACAAACGATCATCACATTTCGACGAGAACTTGATCGCGTTATCTATAAGGTTGACAAATACTTCGGCAATCTTGATGCGATCACATACAATCTCCGGCAATGATTCATCAACCACTATGGTCGCATTACTCTCCTTGATCAGCTGGTCGATCCGGGCCATCACGTTGCCTACGATCTCGGCGATCACCACGGATTCATAGGGATTCTGAATGCGCGACAACCTGGACAAGGTCAGCAGGTCGTTAATCAACTGGCTCAGGCGCTTTGCTCCTGCCTTGATGTCGCGCAGGAGTGTGCGGCCAGGCTCGTCAAGCTTAGTTGCATATTTTCGATCGAGTATACCTGCAAACGAAGAAATCGCGCGTAAGGGCGTGCGTAGATCATGACTCGCGGTGTAAACGAAACTGTCCAATTCGAGATTGATCCGCTCCAGATCGTTTTTTTGATCTTCGAGATCCCGGGTACGCTCAAGCACCTTGGTCTCGAGTGCTTCATTGGTTTCGCGCAATTTTTCCTGGTAGAGTCGGGAATCCTCCATCATACTGAGCATCACGCGCTTGAAATCATCGATCTTGCTGAGATTCAATTCCAGCTCGCGCGTGACTCGCTCCCGTTCCATATCGCTGCGTCGGGACCGAATTAACGGTATCACGGCTAGCGCCATCATCGTGAGGACAGCCGCACGTTGCCCCCAGTGCATCGCGAGCGAGCCCGATACTGCCCCTGCACCGCCGACCACCAGCACAACCGCAGCGCCGACAAACACGGTAACCATCTGCCATTTGGCGTCCAGGTACACCGAAAAGACCGTGGTAAGAAGGAGCCCGGCACAGATCACACCGTCGCAGGCAAATAGCCAATCGCACCAGAAGAGTAGAATTATTGAAATGATAAGGACGATGAACGTCATTGGCAACGGTGGTTTCGTTTCATGCAAGACCATTTCCTGGCAGCCTACCTTGACGGCTCACCGAAAATGATATCGGCAAACAACGGATTCAGAGATCGTCGACATCATAACGCTTGGCGATATCATACGTATCGCACAAATCGTTAATTTCCTTTTTCAACTCGATTACCCGATTCTCACGGCCTACTGAAAATGTGTTGAACTTCTCCAACTCGCTGTTCTTTTTTTCCAGTTCTGCCGTCTTGATGAGTAGTGTTTTCGTTAGAGCGACCTGACTGGGCAGATTCAGTGCTTTCGGGATAAGCGGTACCAGCGCGATCGCCGTGGCCGCCGACAAGATGGCTGTCACAAGTTTGATCGATCCTTCAAGTCGGTAGGTTCCGTGCCAGACTGTCCAGATGCTGACAAGATGCGTTGTACCGCATGCAACAATGAATGCACCAAACATGATAAACATCCAGTGAAACGGCACATCACGACGTTTAGCGACAAAATAAACCAACACCGACGGGATCGCGTAGTACGACACCGTAATAATGGCGTCAGCCACAACATTGATCCACAGGATCTCCGGCGACCACAGGTAACAATGTCCGTGCGGCATGAAATCGGAGACAAACATTCGCTTAAAGAACTCTACGATGCGGGTAATCACATGAATACCTTTTCACGGTGTGTAGGTTAGCGTCGTGGGTGACGCGTCGTCGATCCCGGCGTTATGCGGCAACGCCGCGGACGTACGTACCGTATACCCTCGAAACTGCTGGATGCATTCCGCCCGCGCTACTAGAAACGCACAATGTATGCCAATGCCGCTTACGTAAGGAACACGGTGTTGTCATGCTTGCGAGAACTCTGTTGGCGCTCGCGACTTAACGGCAGGATTCACGCACGTCGAGCAGAACGCATGATATAGCGCAGGCGCGCTGGCCGAATCTCATTCGCCGGCCGCCTGCGGCGTGTCGAGATCGCGATCTCAAACCGACGGTCGAATACGAATTCTGCGGCTTCATTGCATCCCGGCCCATCCCTCATGTATACGCCGGCGAGCGATAAAGTAGCCTACCTGGCGGTGTTCCACAGGGTGCCGATGGTCTTAAGCCAGACATGGAGTATGGATATCAGGAAGTGGGGCGCACCAAATGTGCCCTTGGCAAAGCATTCAACGGGAAAGGCGTTTGTTTTCTCGACGGCCTGGATAAACATGTTCTTGTAGTCAAGGTAGAGCGTGTCGCCGTCGTCGGACAACGCCACCGACGTGAGCTTCGACATGCGATCGCGCTCGCTCAGAAACGTGTCCCGATCCAGGTTCAACTCGACAACGTTGCCATCGATACTTAGCGCCATCTGTAAGTCAACGGACTTTAACGGATTACCGTCGTCATCCTCAGCGAGCGCAGCGACCGTGTCGCGAACATACGACAGGATCAATTCGCGTGAGTCTGCGATACCCATGATGGTCGATGTCGCGTTGGCAAACCATTCCGACATGACGGCCCAGTAATATTGGCAGACACCGCTTTTTACCAGTGTGTACAATTTATCTTCCGTCGCATCGACTTTGGAGATATACCCGGAAATATTGAAATTATCGATTACCTCCCGCTCGGGCGCGACACCGGGCTGGCCGGTACGCACAAAGGTTTGCGTGACGTAATTCTCCATGTCGTCACGAATGTATTTACACAATTCCAGACCAGCGGTGTCGGTTTCCATTACTACATCGATAAACGCTACAGCCAACACACTGGTAAAATCCTGATTGACGGCGAACCGATTCTCAAGCAACTCCACGGCTTCGGCTTTCGACGCGGCCGTGTGAATCTTGATCGGGAGACCGTAAACTTCGAACCCCTTCATCGCCAGCCTGGATATAGACAAGACATCAGGCTCGTCATCGACCAGTAATACATCCCAGTATTTTTGAAACATAAGGTGTCCTCAACGTGTCGTGGTTAGGTCCAATCCAATTTCAACCTCGGTGCGGCATATCAAGCTTCCCTGTCCGGTTCGGCTTCCTTGATACGCTGTGGAAATATCAGCGTCACGGCGGTGCCCTCACCCGGCTCCGACTCTATGGAAACCTTACCCTGCAATGCCGATGTTGCAAGGTTGTGAACAATCGCCATACCCAAGCCTGTTCCGCCGCAATTTCGACCGGTCGTGTAAAACGCATTGAACACCTTTTGCAGGTTTTCAGATGCGATGCCACGGCCGTAATCACGAATTGTCAGAACGAATAACGGTGGATTCGATTCGTTTCTGCACGAAAGTGAAATGTCGACCTTGCCGCCGGCACGGTCAGGGTATGCATACCGCTGTATGTTTGACAACAGATTCAGGATGATCTGTGAAAGATAGCCCGGATACCCCACCCAATGGCGATTCTCTACGGGAACGTCGTCGGCTACCACCACCGTGATACCGGCGCGCTTCGCATTCAAGCTGAAAAGACCGACAATCTCGGCGATCGTCGGCGGCAGGTCCACATCCTCTAATTTTCCCGTGATCTGACTAACGGATGTTTTCTTAAAACTCTCCACCAGCTGGTGCGCGCGGGTAATATTTCCCTGCATCAAATCCGCGGCTTCGAGAATGTCCTCCATGGTATCGGAATAGCGTTCATCATCAAGGAGTTCCTTCATGATCGAAACATTCAGACGTTTGTGAATCAAGGTTGACGCCGTCCGTAAGATACCCAGTGGTGTGTTAATCTCGTGCGCGACGCCGGCGACCATCTGGGAAAGCGCCCGATGACGCTCAATCTCCATTTCGGTCTGGAGATTCTGCTTCGCCAGCTTTTCGCGAAAGATATTTTCGCTGTTGTTCCGGATCACACGCGTAAGGCTGGTGAGCACATGGGAAAACATATCGGTCGAAGACGACAGGACCTTGAGAAAGGAATCGCGCTCGAGTACGTAAAACACGCTTTCTTCCACAGCCGCAACGTTGGCCGACCGAAGGTCCCCGTCGATTATCGCGAGTTCGCCGAAGAAATCACCTTCACGCTTCATGCAGATGTCAATTCCCTGCTCGTCGCTGTCAATCTTGTATATCTTGACCAACCCGCTCATGATCACGTACATACTGTCGGCCGGGCTGTTTTCCAGAAAAACGATTTCGCCTGCCGCGAAGGTACGTAACACACCGCTGCGCTCGATGCGGTTTAGTTCCGACTCATTGAGCCGTGAAAACAGCGGGATTCTCTTGAGATTGTCAATGATTCTCATGCCGGGCAACTTAATATCAACGTGGTGAATTGTAAACATACTATCGCGAAATCATCGCCGTCCATCCCGGCAAAATCCACAGGCTGTCAACGGACCAGACGATCGGACGTGGCAACATCAGATCCGAGCCCCGCCGCATCGAGGGCGCGCCGGCAAAGGTCGATGTACCGGCGCTCGTCCAACGTCCTGCCGTTCACGAGCGCGAATGTCGCTGCCGCCTCGCGATACAAGCCCAGTCTCTGGTAGCTCCGGGCCAAAACCGGCCCGGCGTGATGCACACCGCGATCCTGCGCGCATGCCAAAAAATCAGAGGCCCACGCGTCCGCGCCCATAAAGGCGTACCAGACGCCGACAGATCTGAGCCTTTCGCTATCCACATTCGCAGCTCTAAATTCGGCAGCACTGCCGCCGCTTAAGGCCAGAGACAACTGGCGGTAGCGATCCGGTGTGTGAAAATCGCGAACGAGTAGAATTCTGTCACGCCCGCCGGTGACGAGGTACCTGCCATCCGGTGACAGCGCCAGCGCGTTAATACGACGGTCGTGCCCGGGCAGCGCCACATGACGGTCAGCCCCCTGATACTGCCAGCCGATGACCGCGCCGCCCTTGTCGGCTGCGTAGACAAATGCGCCTTCGGGACCGAATGCTACCGCAGTGATCTCCGGAGATTGTCCCGAACCGCAGCGGCGCATCGTCGTGCCGTCCGCAGCGTCGATGATCAGTGTGCTGCCATTTGCAGTACCTACAGCGAGCATGCCTCCCAGCGGCGATGCGGCCACACAACGTGCGCCTGGAACATGAAACTCGCGTACCTGTTTCGAGCCTACCGTTGTCCAGACATGGATCGTCCCGGACGCGAACAAGGCGGCAGCAACAGCACCATCGGCAGACAGCGCGAGCGATACACACGCGCTGTCACCGAGTGTGACTGGAACGGGCTCGGATACCGGATCGAATCCGCACGCCCAAATCTGGCCGGAACGATCGCCAAACACCGCGAATGAACCAGATGGCGCCACTGCCAGTCGGACGATGGGATGGCGCACGGCAAACACCCGTTCGGTTGCGCCGCCGGCCAGATCCGTGAGCAGTATCGCGCCATCAAGGCCGGCAGAGACGACTTTGGCGCCGCCGGCAACGAAGCCAACTCCCGAAACCGCACGGGTATGCCCTGACAATGTTCGCAGGATACGTCCGGCGGCGCGATCCCAAAGGACTACAGACTGATCCCACCCTCCGGATGCGATCAATCGCAAATCCGGCGAGAACGCCGCGCATTCGATGGTGCCGCGATGCCCGTGCCATGCGGCGACTTCACGATCACCCCTGGTTGCCAGCAATGTGACGGTTCCGCCGGTGTCGGCCCCCATGGCAACACCGGCGTGCGACGAAAGGGCCATGGCCGCGACGACGCCGTGATAGAACTGCGTGGACCGCATGCCGGTCGCCGTCTCCCAGGTCGTTACCCGCATGTTTTTCTGTCCAGCCACAATCTGAAGCGCGTTATTACCGGCATCCACGGACAACACCGTCGAGGCATGGCCGGTCCAAAAACGTTCAACGCCGCCACCGCCGAGATTGTGAACATGCACGTAGCCGTCATGTGAGCCGGTCACGACATGATTGCCGGGCGGAGCAAACGTTATCGCATTCACATTTTCCGCGCCGCCGGCGAGTTCTTCGAGCAAGCTGCCGTCGGCAACATCCCAGACAGTGGGGGCACGATTCGCGCCGCCACAGACAAGTCGGCGGCCATCACCGGCAAACGCCAGGCAATTGACCCAGCCGGGCACGGTGGCCGCCACCACCTTCGCGGCGCTGTCGAGATCCCACACGAGCACCTTTCCGTCCGCGCCGGCAGACGCCGCCTTTCGACCGTCGGCCGAGACCGCCACGGCGTAAATCCACCTGCTGTGCCCGTATAGTGTGCGGCATGTGCCTGTATTCATGTCCCATACATCGATCTCGCCGTTATAACGCCCTGCGATCACACACATGCCTGTCCGCGATATTTCCACGCTCGTGACCGGACTTGTTGCACCCTTTCGCCGCAAACACCGAATTGCCGTACCTTCCGGAAGGTCCCAGCACACGATCGTGCCGTCCGCGAAGCCGGCGACCCCGATGCAGCCGTTTTCCGAAATGTCGACCGCGAGTGCTGCGGCCTGGTGATCGGCGAGAATGTTAATTGCGGGCGGGCACCGCCGATAGGATTGCCACAGCCCCAGTCGCGCCGCGAGGTCCGGCGCGTCGATAGCGTTGAGAACATCGACGGCCTCATGAAACTTTGCACGAGCCACCTCCCAACGCGACAGTGCACCGAGCGCGTTGCCCTCCGCGAGCAGGCTGTCTGCAAGGCGGTAATTCGCGCGCAGCGACTCGACCTGCCGTGCCGCTGCGTTCTCCTCTGCGAGGGCCTGCTGCACCCGGGCCGTACGCTCGCTTTGCGCAAGTCTCGCGACGAAAACGAGTGACAGCAGGAAAACCACAACCAGGCATGCTGCGAGAATCCGGTGCCGGCAAATAAAGAGCCATATCAGCTTGCCGGCGCCGGCATCCTCTGCGGCTGTGGCAAAGCCCGTCTGATAGTTCCGAATATCACGTTGCAGGTCCTCCACGGACTGGTATCGCGCGTCCGGGTCATAGGCCATCGCCTTCATGGCGACCGCCGAAAGACTTGCCGGCACACGTCCCCCGGGACAATGCAGCGTACGAACGGACTCATCGTCCGGGGATTGACGACGTTGAAGATCCAATGGCGACAGTAGCCGACCCGCCTTGATTTTTTCGTACATGGTTCGGCCGCGGCTACCGGAGAACGGTGCGCGCAACGTGAGCAGAAAGTAAAGGATTGCGCCTAGCGAAAAAACATCGCTGCGCGCCGTGACCCGGTGGACGTCGCCATCCGCCTGTTCGGGCGACATGTACCCCGCCGTGCCGAGTATCTCGCCGATTCCCGTACCGTCGACCATCGAATCAACCGTGCCCGCAGTCCACAGCGACGATAACGGGCCGCTGTCGGCCTGTCCATTGTCGTCAGGTGCACCGCCGCCTATTCCTGCGTCTGTAGGGAGAGCGTCGCATCGTGCCGCCATCCGACGAACGCTTTCGGCAATCACGGGTGTTTCGATACCGCTGATCTTCGACGACGGCGGCGGCGATAGTGCGCCAGGCACGTCGTGCAGTACTTTCGCGATGCCCCAGTCCAACACCAACACCTCGCCGTAGTCACCAACCATGACATTTTCCGGCTTCAGATCACGGTGAATGATGCCCTTGGAGTGGGCATACGCGACGGCATCACAGATGTCCTGGAATATGTTCAGCAAATGCACCAGAGAATAACGCTCGAGCATATCGGGATCGTCAACGCGCATTTTACCCAGGATGTGCAGGAGCGTAATCCCGCGGATGCGTTTCATCGCGTAAAACACCCGGCCTTCACCATCCACACTCAGTTCGTGCACGGGAACAATATTGGGATGCTCGAGCTGCGCCGTAATGCGTGCTTCGATCAGGAATCGGCGAATGACATCCTGCGTACTGAGTCCGGAGCGGATACGTTTCAACGCGACTGTCCGACCACAATTCGAATCGACCGCTTCGAAAAGATCTCCCATGCCGCCGCGGGCTATTTTGCCGCCGACCCGGTACCGATCGGCGCCGGAACGCTCGGCGATGTTTCGAATCTCGTCGGATTCATCCCATACCGTGCCGTGAAGAAATACCGGCATGACCGGCGTGCCGGCGGAGCTGTTATCAGAATGTGAGCTACTGGAATCAGGCATATACATTAGGGTTGCATGCGGCGCTATCTAGAATATCGTAACTTGTGAAACCACTCAATACATCGCGTACGCTGCTTGCACGTATCCGGGATACCACCGATCAAGATGCATGGACGCAGTTTTATCGCCTCTACGCGCCGCTAATTGTCGGCTTCGCCCGACAACGTGGTTGCTCCGAGGCCATGGCGCACGACGTTCTGCAGGAAACCATGTGCAGATTGATTCGCTTCATGCCGAAATTTACGTATAACCCGGCGCCGGGTCGAAAACGGCAGTTCCGATCCTACCTGCTGTCCGTTGTGATGTCGCGGATATCGACGATCTACCGATCCACAATCCCGGCCGGCGGCAACGATGAAACCCTTAAATGCATGCCGGATGAACGTGTCGCACCACCCGGCAGCGACCTCGATGCATTGTGGGAAAAGTACATCATGTTTCAGGCAATTGACAGGGTACGCACGCGTATCGATGCGTCAACCTGGCGATCGTTCGAAATGTACGTGCTTGATAAAACAGATGCGGGAACCGTCGCAGCGAAACTGAATATTACACGCAACCTGGTGTATCAGCACAAGAACAGCGTGACGCGGTTGTTGCAGAAAGAGGTTGAGAAGATCCAAAGTGAAACCGGCGATTCCGCCGACTCATGTGAGTAGCTATGAACGACGATCTGAAACAAAAAATCAGCAGTGAATACGGCCTTCCAACAACCTACATGACCGAAATGCCATCCGCATTCGACGAGCATATCGGCACGCTGTGCAGCCTGCTGGCGACCCATCCGCCACCGGCCGATGACACCTGTAAGATACTGGTGAAGGAAGTCAATCAGGTCCGATGGCTGGCGGTTTCCGTAGTCTACAATATCGGTCAGGCACAGGACAATGACCTGATACTTTCCGACCAATACGTGTCGGACCACCATTGCCGGATCGAAAAAACCGAGGCTGGATGGGGCATCGAAGATATGGGCTCAACCAACGGCATATTCGTGAATCGGGAAAAACGCGGCCACAAAACGCTCAGAGACGGCGACATTATACAGGTGGGCTCGGTGTTGATGCTGTTTCTGGGTGACGACTAGCCTGCTAGACATTTATTGTGATGTCGCTCTAATTTTTCCGCGGGATCCGGGTAGGCTAGGTAAGGAAACAACGGCCCAAATCCAGAACTGCAGGAATGGCGCAATCAACCAACAGGAGACTGCCATGAAACCCCGAATTACTGCCATGTTGCGTGTTGCCGCAATACTGGCGGCCGCGCACTTTGCATCTGTTCCGGCCGCTGTCGCCGAGGGACCGACCGATACCGCGACACGACATATTCGTAAATTGATCTACAACAACCCCATGCCCGAAGCAACAGCGGGTGTCCGTGAAAACGTCACGGTACGCGGCGCCGGCCAGAGCGCCGTGCCCGAGCTGTTCGTACTCGCACCGGATCACATCGGCATCACTACACATGAGAAGCCGACATTATACTGGTACCAGTCCGACTCTGTCGGCACCGCTGTCGAGATCGCAATCAATCGCGACGATCAGGTGGACCCGGTGCTGGAAACCTCTGCAGATGGAACAACGCAACGGGGCATACATAAATTCGAGCTGGCCAAGCACCAGATCGCGATTGAAAAAGACGTCGAGTATCAATGGTACGTCACCATGCGTTCGGGTTCTGAGGAACGTTCCGAGGACATCCTCGCGAGCGGTATGATCAAACGGATCGATCCACCCCGGGCGATATCGCAGAACCTGTTGTCGCAAAATCAGGAGGACCTGATCTACACGTTCGCCGAAGAAGGGATCTGGTACGATGCCCTCGAATGCGTGAGCAACCTGATCGAGCAGAATCCGGAAAACAATACGTACCGGGAGCTGCGTGCCGAGTTGCTCGACTTCGGTAACTTGCCGGAAGTCGCCGAGTACGACCGGGCCGACGCGGCCGGCGCCCTGGTGCGGTGATGCCGCTCAACCCAGCGCGTCGAAAGCGCGTTCGAATCTGCCTTGCAGGATATCGTAGTCCTCGAGACCGACGGAAACCCGAATGAGATAGCGCGAGACGCCGCAACGTTCGGCAAAATCGAGTTCGGTGTAATGCGCAAGAATGGTGTAGGGACACGCCAATGTGAAGTTCGTGCCCAGGCTCGGCCCTTTCGAAACCGCCAGGGCGTCGAAGAATGACGGAGCATGAACCTCCGCAGACCGAAGTGCAATAGACATAACCCCGCTGTAGCCCCCGCCCTCGCGCAGCAGAGCACGATACAGTGCCGGCGTCTGAAATTTCGGATAATACAACTGCTCTACCTGAGGCATCTCGACCAGAAAATCCGCCAGCCGCTCCGCGTTGCGATTGATCTGATGCACGCGACTGACGAAATCACGCGAATTCCTCTCCAGAATCCCTGCGTCCGCACCCCAGAGATTGTCCTCCACAGAACTCTCAAAACGCGGTTTGATGATATCGTACAACGGACTTTCTTCATTCAGCACGGCGGCGCCCGCCATCACATCGCCCACACCGGAAAAAAATTTGGTAAGGCTGCTTACCACAATGTCCGCATAGGGAGCAAGATTGACGTTTATGTACGTCGCAATAGTATCGTCGACGACAAGCGGGACGCGCTGCAGGCGCGCGAGCTGTGACAAACGCTCCATGTCCGGACTCTTCAGCAGCGGGTTCATCGGGACTTCACAGAAGATGCCGGCTATGGTCTCCCGCTTTAACAGGTCCTCCACGGCGTCCAGCTCTTGATCCGTACCACCCGGAAAAAAATGCGTTCCGGGACCGAATTTCTGTTGTAACTTCAGGGTATCCACATAGGAGAAACCGAACTGAATCGTCTTCGCATCCGGCAACATCGAGCGCAGACACGTATGCACGTTGAAGATCGCGGACATACCGGTAGGAAATACGTACACCGACCCCGAGTCGACGTTGGTGTAACGACCGATAGTCTCTTTGATTTTTGTCCGGGCCGCCGGATCATCGTCGTCCCCGCGATTTTCGAGCACCGCCAGTGCCAACCGTGACGAGATGCCTTCGCCCGTGTGTTGCCAGAACTGCCGGGCATGGTCATCAAGCGAATCGGGGTACACCACCGCAAACACTTCGGGATCGCCGAAGCTTCGGACCGACGATGCCGCTCCCTTCTGTCGCAGGAAGTCGCGGCAGAAGACAGCCGTGCGACGCGACGGAAAGACCATGCAGCTCTCGCCGACTCCGGAGAACGCCGTGCGACCACGTTCGAACACGTTGCGCACATAGGGATGGTATACAAACCGCGGGTAGCCGCACTGCATCACGGCCGTGACCGCCGGCGTCCGCTCCTCATAGCCAATATTATGCTGCCATTTGGGCATGCACACAGACGTCGCATGGGGCCACGCGGGTATGGGCTTGCCCAGATCGGATACGTTCGACAGCGGTCGGTTGAGCAACTGATTCATCGAGACAGCGAACTCCAGGCGTGGTCGAAGTCATCCAGTAAGTCCTCGACATCTTCTATTCCAATCGAAAATCGAACCAGCCCGTCGGTAATGCCGACGCGTCGGCGCTGCTCCTCGGGAACGGCGGCATGGGTCATTGACGCCGGGTGACAGATTAGTGACTCGACGCCACCAAGGCTCTCCGCCAACGCGAAAATACGGAGGGTCGAGACAAGGGTCTTTGTGTCGTCCAACGACAGGTCGAAATCCGCCGTCACGATCCCGGAGCCGCCCGTCATCTGGCTCGTGGCAAGGTCATAATGCGGGTGCGAGGGCAAAAACGGATAGCGGCACCAGGTCACGGCGGCGTGGTGCTCCAGTTGCCGAGCGAAGGCCAATGCATTCTTGTGATGTTGTCGCATCCGCAACGGCAGCGTCTTCAGCCCTCTGGCTATTAACCACGCATCGAAGGGCGAAGGATTCAGACCGACCGCCTTCTGTGCAAATACCAAACGTTCGTGCCAGCTTTCTGTGTTCGTCGTTACGGCGCCGCCGAGACAATCGGAATGACCATTTACGTACTTTGTCGTACTCGTCAACGACAGCGTCGCACCGAGTTCGAGCGGTTTCTGAAAATACGGAGATGCAAACGTGTTGTCTACAATCAGATCCGCGCCACATGATTCCGCGATGGCCGCGATAGCCCTGATATCGATGATTTTCAACAACGGGTTTGTCGGTGATTCTATCCAAATAAGCGCCGGTGATCGCCCCGCGATCTGTGCAACCTGCTCCTCGCGGGTGAAGTCGAGGTAGTCCACGCGCACCCCGAACGTCTCGAAAACGGTATCGAATATACGATATGTACATCCGTAAATATTCTCTTCGGCGATGACAACGTCGCCGCTTGAAAGGGTGGACAGCACCGCCGTAACCGCTGCCATCCCGCTTGAAAATACGGTCGCGAATCCGGCGTTTTCGAGCGCACAGAGCGCTCGTTCCAAACGCGTGAAGTTCGGATTGCCGGAACGTGTGTAATCGTACCCTCGCGTTACACCGGGCGAGATCTGTGCAAACGTCGATGTGGCGTAGATCGGCGGTATGACCGCACCGGTCTGTTCGTCGGGGCTCTGCCCGGCGTGTACGGATAACGTTTCTGGTCGGTATGACATAAGCAGGACCTGATCAATCCAGGTTGAAAATCAAAGGTGGGTCAAGCCGCAAACGAGAGGGATTAGCGGCGCGCGCCGAAGCGAGACAGCAGAATCATCACGGCTGTGGTATACGGTACTCCGAATCGTTATGTGTGCCAATCGGAATCTGTCGGCAGCACAGATAACGTGACGACCGGCGATGGCTACTGCCGTTTATGCAAGGGGATTCGCATTCGCAGCTGAATACGCGGGTATGCGGCAGGCTAACGCCAGTCGTCGAGCGAGGCCAGTTTTTCCGCACTCACCGGTACGGCAGTCCCCTCGACGCTGTCACCGAGAAAAGAAGGCAGGCCCAGATCCCTGGTCTCGCCCGCATCGGCTATGGGTTGAATGAACATGTCGAGATCCCGGATCATCTCGCCGACACACCCATACCGCAGGTCGGGATTCTTTTTCAGAGCTCGGCCAAGAATGTATTGGAGTTTCATGGGAAACAACGGGTCGATTGCAACCGGTTCCTGAGGCCTGTCCCTTTGCACGCGACGGTGAAATCCCGTGATGGTGTCGGCCACGAAAGGCCGCTTCCCGAGGAGGAACTCGTAGGCAACAACACCAAGCGAAAAGATGTCCGCGCGGTGGTCGACAATCGGAGACGTAAATGATTCCGGCGCCATGTAGGCCGGCGTACCCAGGATGTCCACAATCTGTGTGAGTTCGGAATTCGGCAGCCGCGCAATGCCGAAATCAGTCAACTTCACGATCCCGTCACGGTCTAAAAGGATATTCGCCGGCTTGATATCACGATGTGAAATCGCATGTGCGTGCATCACGTCGAGGGCTGCGCCTACTTCTCGTATGATATGCACTTTCTCCGCGAGCGACGTGGACCTGCCCGTTTTGATCATTCGTGCGAGTGAACAACCGGACACGTACTCCATGACGATGTAGGGCACCTGCTCCTCGTCTTCAATACCGTAGTCGACGATTTCGACGATATTGGGATGCCGCAGCCGGGATGCCAGTTCAGCTTCACGAAGGAAACGCTCAAGCAATTCCCTGGTACGAGCTTCATCCTCCCCGTCCGGCTTATGTAAGACCTTTAATGCAAAATTGAATTCTACGCCGTGATCGGCTTTCGAAGCAAGATACACAGATCCCATGCTTCCCAGTCCCAGGCATTGACGTAACACATAGCCGTCGATAACCCGACGTGTAGCAGCGTCTCCATCTGCCTGGACGCTGCGCCGCCGCCAGGACAGTTCGAGCGTCGCCCGAACGGCGTTTACGACCCTGGCCGCAACGACTGGTCGGGTGATCACACCATCGCCGCCGAGTTGCGCACACACAGACAGTGCCTCAATACCGCGGGCAGCGGTGGCGATCATGACCGGCACGGTTTCGTCGGCCTTTCGCAGTGGCCGCAACGTGTCGCCGGAAGGCGACTCCCGGCACGCAACATCGTCGACAATAATCAGATCGACCGGACGCCTGCGAACCGCAAGCTCTGCATCATCTATCGACACAGCGATGTCAACTTTAAATCCCCGGCTTGTCAACAATTTTTCCATCAGCGGCCGTTCCGTCAGATTGATGAGCAGCACACGGTACTCGCGCGCGTACGAACCGTGCCTGGATTGGCTGCAGTCGTTCCTGTGAAGAGACGACCTTGCCAGTTCGAATTGGCTGGAGGTCTGTCGTATCATAAGCGCCATCTCGCGTATATTTGGTAGATCGAAAAATATTGGGGCAACGGAAACCTTTACGTTACGGCACGGTGCCGGCGTCCAATGTTCACGTACACCCTTGCAGAGCAGGTGCGGCGCCGCCACACGCCGGCCAAATCACAAAAGCTGGTAGCATAAATCACACCAAACATGTCGATTAAATACGTAGTAAGGCCAGAACAAGCTTTAGAAATTCACATCGTCGGCCCGCATGGGGCCATCCATATATCCGTAACGTCAACAGAATAGACAACTTCTGCACCCACACACCGAAATTTTATGACCAGTGTCAATCGCTGTTGCGGCGCCATCAAGCGAGTGAAGTGTCACATTTTCGTACAGTTACGTTGCATCATGACACAGCCGCACTGCAGTACGGATCGCAGTCAAACTTATCAAAACGCAGCAGGCAAGGAACATCCGAATACATCATTATGCTATGGCATGCATATTGCTGCAAGGTGAGGGATGGTAACGCAACACGGGTAATTACGTACACGTAAAACAGTAACATGCGATATTGGACCATAAATGACATCATATAAAAACCGAGAAACAGGCAACGACCGACCGGACTGGTGCAACGCTCATCCGCGCGTCCCGGCGTCAACTGCATGCCGCTGTTGTCACGTGCCACTCTGTAAAGCGTGTGTACATTCCAGCCACGGCCTCGACTTCTGTTCCAATTTGTGTGAAGCCAATTTTTTCGTGGTGAATCGTCGGCAAGCGACGCTCTATGCCGATGCACAAAAGAAGAAACTACGTCATTCGCTGCGCCGGACGGCGGTGGTTCTTGCAGCGATCGCAGTATGCGCCGGTGCACTGGGATACTATCAGCATACACGACACCAGCGGCCGGCGACAAAGACATCCCAGATATCCGACATCCAAACCGTCTCCGGCACGACGCCGCACAGTACGGACGCCAAGGTTATCCCCCTCGACTACTAATCAGTGCGACGCCGGGGCCGCAAAAAACGCGGCAAATAGCCGCGCGCCCGGTTGACGCCTGCCCAACGCCATGTAAGGTACACATATGAACACACATACCGATTCGACATCCGGCGATCTGATAAATAAGAAAGCCTTCAATATGATCCTCCGTGCAGGCGGCAAAAATCTGCTCGGCGAGCTCATCGGCATTTATCTTGAGGACACCCCGCAGCAAATTAAGGAAGCACGCGACGCGATAGGAGCAGGTGACTTCAAGACCGCATCACGTGCGGTGCACTCACTGATCAGCATATCCGGCAACATCGGTGCGGACAGCGTAATGAACATGGCGGTTCAGATTGAGAAAATGGCCGAAGACGGCGATGGCGACGGCGTTGCGCGTGAGTTGGACAGACTCGAATGTGCATACAACAAGGTCCGTGTCGCACTCGAAGCAGAACTGCAGAATATTTGACGCCGACGAATTCGACAGTCATTTCGCATCAGGCTAGCCTGATGCCTTCAGACAACTTCTGCTGCGGCCACATATCGCACCTCATCTCAGCGAGTTACGGAGAGCCCGAGATATCGAGGTAATTCATTACCTTTTCGAACGGGTTCTCGCTAGCGAGCCGGGGTCTGCCGGATCCGCTCGAAGTCGTATTTTCTTATATACTTGTACAACTGCCTGGCCGATATTCCCAGTGCCGCGGCCGCTTCCCGTCGTGTCGGATGGGCACACAACATTTCCGAGATGTGTTGCCTCTTTACGGCCTCCAGCGTAGCCGCGCCGTTCACGGGCCGCCGATTGCCGTTGCGATGATCGAACCGTAGGGCTTGGGCTTCTATCCTGCCGTTTTTCTCATGTTGCAGCGTCGACTCCACGACAGTCCGCAGTTCCCTCACGTTCCCGCGAAACGGATGGCATTGCAGCGTACGAATCGCGTCTGCAGTCAGGTAAGCGCTGACGTTGTGACAGGCACAGTATTCGTCAACAATCTGCTCCGCGATAAACGCAATGTCATCAAGACGCTCACGCAATGGCGGTATCGTGATGCAGGACGTCGCCAGGCGAAAATACAGATCTTCACGAAACCGACCATTCCAGACCTCATTGCGCAGCGGCAATTGCGTCGACGCAATAAAACGGAAATTCACGATCGTTATTGAATCCGAACCAATTGAATGTAGTGTCCGATTTTCCAGAATTCGCAGGAGTGTCAGCTGATTTTCCGGACTAATCTGCTCAATTCGATCTATGTATGCTGTCTGAGCGTGCCGTATTCTCATTGCGCCTTGTTCGTCGGCTTGATGATTGACGGCAATCGGCAAACGACACGCCTGAACAATACAATGTTCAATCCCGTGTGCGTCCACATCGGCAGCAGTTATCGTGAAGAAGTAACGCTGAGATCGGCCGCTCGCGCGATGAATGGCACGCGCAATCAGTTCCTTGCCGGTACCCGCTTCGCCCGTGAGCAAGACGTTGCACTCGGTCTGCGACAGGCGCTGCGCTGAATGCAGCGAACCGATAACCGCCGGGTCAACGGACAGAATGCCGTTAAACGGCCATGAGCCACTTTTGCCGGCAACACCAGAGACATCGGGAGCATGGTGTGCAGTTTGAAGGCACGACATCGGTATTGGCATCCCAGTTGGTAAAACGTTATGCGACTGTGTACGTAGTCGCGACAGAATTGACAGCACGTCCAATTGAACGGGCTCGGTTGCGAACAATGAACCTATAGCATTTGTCCAACCATAATCAAGCGATCCAGTCATTAGCCTATATTTACGAAAATCTTATATCTATTTCGCATTGCTTTTCGAGACCATTGGCACAAGTGACTTTTTTTTACTATTGCTGCAATGCGTTACACTAAATGTTGCGAAGGAATTGTAATTGACATGAAGATTCTGGTTACCGGCGGCGCCGGTTTTATTGGCAGTCATATTGTAGAACGTCTGTGCGACGCGCACGACGTTGTGGTCCTCGATGATGAGCGGACCGGAAGACGCGAGAACATCGATGGCATGCGTGCGGAAATGATTGTCGGCTCAATCCTCGACACAGATCTGCTCGATCGTGTCATGGTTGGCGTCGAACGCGTCTTTCACCTTGCTGCGATGGTAAGCGTGCCGGAGTCGGTCTCAGAGCCTGTTACCTGCACGTCGATCAATACGATTGGACTGCTTAATGTTCTGGAGGCAGCTGCGCGGCACGGTGTGAAGAAATTGTGTTTCAGCAGTTCTGCCGCGATCTACGGCGACGATCCGACCGTACCCAAGCACGAGGACATGCCGCCGCAACCCGCGAGTCCGTATGCGATCACCAAGCTGGACGGCGAGTATTATTGTCGCTTATATAGTGTGTCCGGTCGCCTCAATACCGCGTCAATGCGGTATTTCAACGTCTACGGTCCCAGGCAGGACCCGCGCAGCCACTACGCGGCGGCTGTACCCATATTTATCTGCAACGCGCTACGCAACGCCCCGTTGACCATATACGGCGACGGCACACAAACCCGTGATTTCGTCTACGTCACCGATGTTGTCAACGCGAACATCGGCCTGGCGATGCAAACCGACATACACGGTGTATTCAATGTTGCCTCGGGTATGCGCATAACAATAGATGCGCTGGCCCGCGAGATCATCGCGCTGTGCGGGTCCAGGTCTGAAATCCGATATGCCGAGGCACGCCCCGGCGACGTCAAGCATTCCGTTGCAGCCACTTCCAGGTTGGCCGGGATCGGCATTGAGCCGACCTGTACATTTTCGCAGGGATTGAAGGCTACAATCGCGTACTTTCGTGACCGTAAAACGCGATCCTAGCAACCCGTCGGGCTACGACTGAAAGGCTTTGTCCAGGGTCGCTATAATTTGTTCCAGTTCAAAGGGCTTGGCAAGAAATCCAACCATTCCGGCTTCAAGACAGAGCCGACGATTTTCTTCCATCACATTTGCGGTCATCGCCAATATCATTACGTCTGACGTCTCACGGATGAGCCGCGTTGCCTCAATGCCGTCCATCACCGGCATGTGAACATCCATCAAAACCACATCATACGAACGCTCGCGGCATCGTCGCACGGCGGCCTTGCCCGTACTTGCGATATCTACCTGCAACCCGAGAGTCCGCAACAGAGCTTCGGCAATCTTCTGATTGATGACCGTATCCTCCACGACCAATACGGTCTTGCGATAATTCCGGTGCGGCATGTCCATCTTATCATCGTGACCGGGAAGATCGCCCGCACCGCACGGGCGCAGTCGCAAATACACGGCAAAGGTCGACCCCTTGCCGACCGTGCTCCGCACGTCCAATCGTCCCCCCATGAGTTCCGCGAGTCCGCGACTTATTGTCAGCCCCAATCCACTTCCGCCAAACTTCCGGGTCGTGGAAATATCGGCCTGGTTGAAACCGTCGAATATATGCTCCAGCTGATCTTCAGGTATGCCGATTCCGGTGTCCACCACATCCATCTGCACGCCGGTGCAGCCGTCATCCTTAGGCGCCGTCGCAACCTCGACAGACACGCTGCCGGTTTCGGTGAATTTCAGCGCGTTACCAACAAGATTGATCAGGATCTGACGGATTCGTGTGGCATCACCGTGGAAATATCGCGCGGTGGAATCCGGATAGGTCATTTGCAGGCGTATACCCTGCTCTTCCGCTTTCGGCTGCAACAGATCAATGATCGCTTCGACAGTAGCGCGCAAATCACACGGCACGGTTTCGATCCGGGTTTTCCCCGCGTCGATCTTTGAATAGTCGAGAATATCGTTGACCACAGTGAGCAGCGACCGCGACGATAGGTTTATCATCTCGACATAGCGCCGCTGGTCGTGAGAAATATCTTGCTTGAGCAGCAGATCCGAAGCTCCGAGGATGCCGGTCATCGGCGTACGAATTTCATGGCTCATGTTGGCGAGAAAATTACCTTTCGCAAGAGCCGCGGATTCGGCAGCATCGCGGGCTGTAACGAGTGCCGTGTTGGCCGCAGACAATTCGCGGGTCTTTCTGTCGACTTCCGCTTCGATCAATGTCGTGGTGCCGGTAAGCAGGAGTAAGAAACTGCCCAGCAGTCCAGAGAACATCGCACCTCCGGCGATGACGCCCCACTCCTGCCACGAATAGCCGCTCCTGGCGGCTTCGTCGCCTCGATAGAATTCGAAACGCCAGAATTGTTCGCCAACGTGCAACGATGCGTTCCATACGGCGCTGTCCGGGTGGAATTCGGCAGACGCTGTGTCGGCGGTATTCACGGAGGCATACAGCGGACGAGAATCTGGTGTTAACGCACGAACACGCAACACAGCGTGTTCCGCGGTTCCGCCCATTACGGTTGTGATCATCCGGTCCAATGCGTACACGCCAACAGCATACCCGGTCAGGCTTTGCCGGCGATCCAGCACGGTGTAACTGGGCAGATCGTAACGGTATGCAGGGTGAAACATGATAACGACCTTCTCCGCCGGCCCCCAGTCGGCGACGACGGCGATCAATCGCCCGGTATCGCACGCTTTGTCCATCGCCTCACGGCAGACAGGATCGCTCCCCAGATTTACGCCTTGCCAATCGCTTTGCAGGGCAGCCGGTTCGATCCAGCATAGTGGATAAAGCGGTGAGCGCTCACCCGACGGCGCACCGCCGTTATCCGACTCGAGGTCGACAACGGTAAAATCGTGATTTCCGGAAAGGCGTTGAATCGCCTGTTCGAATTCCCGCCGCTCTGCTTCCGAGACCTTCGGCGCCCACGACAGAGCCAGAACACCCGGGTGCTTCAGAAACCCACGCTCCGCCAGCCTGTTGAAGGAGTCCGGTGTGATCTCCGCAAAACATTCGAATACCTGCACCAGCGATGCGAGGACATCCACGTCGTAGTCGATGAGCGTCCTGATACTGTCGAATTTCTTCCTGGCAACTTCCCGAAGCTCGTCATTCTTGGACGCCCATTGCCATCGATGCACCATGACAAACAAAACCATCGTAACGATGAGGGCAAACACGATGGGCAACATCACCACCGGTCGGGGTTCAACGATGCGTTGAAACCGACGTGGCGCGACGGCAAGTGTCAATAGCGTAATATTCACCACCCCATACACATCGCCGAACCACCACGCGGCCCACGTGTGCGCGTAATCCGTAAGCGATATGATCCCGGCGAGAGAAAGGAATGATACGCTCCATGTCGCATTGATCAGACAGCTAATCGGCCCGATCAGAATCAGAAACACGACGATGTCGCGAACCCGATGCAGCGGGCGATCGATGTCTACGGCAAGCCTGATCAACCACAACGCCGCCACGGCCTGAAATGTAGCGCCGACCCCGGTACCACAGGCGACAATCACAGATGTCCACGTGAGACTGGACGCGACCGATACATTGATAAGAAATGAACCCAGGAAAATCGCCGGCCACAGGCGGTAGCCCACCATGATCATCCCGGCAACGGCGATGCCGGATGGCGGCCAGATAATGGTCGCAAAGCCGGGCGGCAATGCGAATAACAGACCGATCTTGCCGCTTACGAAATATGCGGTGGCCCACGAGAGTACGACGAGACAGTAGTTTATATGCATGCTGCAATCCGTCTCCCCGGCATGGCCGCCGAAGTGCGCTCCGCTCCAGTCACGATGCATACCGCCGTATGCCGGCGCCACCCTTGAAACGCCGATATCGCGTTTCCGGGCGGCCACACTGAAAAATCCGGAGGTCAATCATGGAAAATTCCTTGTGACATGATGAAACTCATCACCGCGAACGGGTCTTGGACGCCAATTTCAACGGTACATCCGTCGAAATATCTGAAACGTTCAACGCGTCAACGATGTGGCCGTATTTATTCAGAATACGAACCGCATTTTCTGCATGTTGGTGCAGCCGGCCGCTGGCCCCGACATAGTTGGCCTGCCCCCGTAGATCAATGATATCTACCGCGTGCAGGGCATCGGCAAACTCCTGCGACGTCAGCCCGGTGCGCTCCGACAGGTATTTCACCACGGTCCGCGGCCTGCTCCTGTAAGAGAGCAAGGCGCGATCCCACGCGATCATGATCCGTGCCGCGCTTTTCGGGTTCCGTTCAAGGACGCTTGCATCGAGCGTAATACAGTCGATGATCTCGCCCGGTATGGCGGAACTGTCGAAAATGGTATGAAACGCAGGATCCTGCAACACCGTGGTTGAATCCGGAGGGTACAGGCAGACTGCGTCGACAATGCCCGCGATCAGGGCGTTCTTAAGCTCGTCCGCCTCATAAGCCTGCGTGACGACTTCGGTCCTCGCCAGGTTGTTGACTTCCAGTGCCCGGCTTAAGAAATACGCGCCGAGGGCGCCAGGCTCCGACGCGATAATACGACCGCGAAGGTCCGCCATACTGCGGATTTCCCTGCGTGCGATCACGGCGTCGAGCCCATTGGAGTAATCTGCAACAAGAAATATCTGCGGTGATCTGTCGGATTCCGCACGCACCTGTATCACATCGGTAAGCGTGCACGCCATGCCATCAATTTCGCCGCGCTGAAACGCGTATCGTAAATCAGTGAGTGACGGGTACGTCACCAATTCGACGTCCACACCTTCGGATTCGAAGATCCCTTCATGCTCAGCCAGGTACAAAAAAGAGTATCCCGGCCATGGATTCAATCCCAGGCGAATCGGTGGGGACGACTCGCGGCCGCACCCTGACATGACGATCAAAACCATTGGCGGCAACACCGTGCGTATCAGGCAATATATGACGTTGTACACCGTTCGCTTCGCTTTCATCATTTCGCAGTCCGTCCCTCGTTGGGCGTTCAACTCGCATGATTCATTCCATACGCTCGAAAAACTTGCCTGTTCACGCGATGCGCTCTGCGTCGACAGAGAAGAATGTCCATCCTGCTCGCCGTCCGTGCATTCAAGATCTGCCGGCAAATTGGATCGCGACCTCGCGGCAACAGGTTCGGTATTGCAACTTTCCGGAATTCCGGCTATTCTGCAAGAGATCTCCAACCTGATTCAGTCTAACCTTTATATCCGGATACCCGCCGCCATGCAATGGACACCCTCACAAAAAGCCGTCTGCCATGCCCTTGCCTCGACGTGGATGCTTCTCGCTGCCCCGCAGATTGTTTCGGCGCAGATCGCGACCGACGGGACCGTTGGTCCGGCGATTCAGTTGTCCGGACCGGTATTCACGATCGATGACGGCTTGGGAGCACGCGTCGGAGACAACCTTTTTCACAGCTTTTCCGCATTCAACATACATGCCGGCGAAACCGCGCGGTTCACGGGTCCTGAATCCATCAACAACGTAATATCCCGGGTGACGGGCGGCAGTACAAGCCACATAGACGGTTTGCTACACTCCGAGATCGGGGACGCGGTCGGCGACGTAGGCATCCTGGCCAATGGCGGAGTCCGCGGCAGAATCTCCATCCAGGCAGGTCGGCTGGAGATCCTCGGCGGCGCAGGGATCGTGGTAGCGGATATAGGCGGCGACACCGGCGTTATCGAGATCACGGCGGATGATATCGTGATTGACTCCCTTGGTTCCGACATGCCGACAGGTGTCTTCGCCGATGCACCGTTGGCCGGCGACGCTGAATTCGCGGGCACGATACATATCACCACCGGCAATCTTCTGCTTCGCGACAATGGCAGTATCCGGTCGGTCACACGCGGCGCGGCTATCGGCGGCAGCGTCGAGATCGAAGCCGTGTCGATCACACTCAACGGCAGCGGAACGGCGGAAGCCGGTATCATTGTCGACACGCTGGCCCTTGTCAACGGCGGCGCTGCGGGGAATATCTCGATAGTCGCAGACCGCGTGTCAATTCGTACCGCCAACCCGAACACCGTGGGAATAAGCAAGATTGTCTCGTCGACGATCAATTCCGGCACAGCCGGCACCAACACTGTCGAGACGAACGTATTGCACCTCGACGCCCTGCTCTACCTCCGAAACGGCATGATCAGCACCAGTATCCGCACTGGCGGAGACGGCAATGGCGGCAACGTGTTTATCGATCCTATCAACGTCGTTCTCAACCGCAGCGCAATTGCCGCCAATGCATTTGGAGGAAACGGCGGCAACATCTCCATTATCACCCGCAATTTCCTGCGCTCTACGTCGAGCACTATTCAGGCGTCGTCGCAAACGGGCATACAGGGCAACATTGTGGTCTCATCGCCCGAGACCGACGTGCTTTCAGGACTTACGCCATTGAGTTGAGCACGCAATTCATTGCCGCCAATGATCTCGCCGCGGAACAATGCGCCTATCGCCTCGGTCACGATGCAGGCAGTTTTACTGTCGACGGGCTTCCTGTGCCGGCCGCACCGGACGATCTCAAGCCCGCGCCGTTGCGAATCCGGTCCCGGCCGCATGCGGTACCCAGCGGCAGTCGCGCCATCGACAAGGCGATCGAAGACGTTGAAGACCTTGAACGTCGTGCACCCTGCCGCGATTGCCCGTGATTCCAATCTGCGCTGCACCACCGTCACCCCGCGATCGTACGCGTCCCCACAGGATACCGGATTCAGGAAATCCAATGGCAACATCGGCACCATCATGCCGATGTCAATTGTCCGTTGTGATATAGTCAATTATTTTGCTGCGCGTTCGTAATTGGCTGAATTTCTGGTTATGTTGTGAACATTAGTACATTTGTTGCAGCCGATGCGACATCATCACGTGTGCCCGACGTTCCTACAAGGAGCACCTGGACTGATGAATCCGGAAACCTGCCGATGCCCACGCCCGACAAAAAAAGAAAGCGCCCTGCGACCCCGAAGACGACCCGGACACGGGCTGCAAATGATCGTGACGCAGCACGCGGCGATCTCGGCGCAGGTGATGGCTTATTCGGCGCCGGTACCGAATCGTTGTCATCGACCGATGACGCCGCGGCAATGCCCCGACCCGCGTTACGCCCGTCTGTTGCCGCAGACGAGGTACAACCGCTCTGCCCTGTTGTCGGCATGGGCGCATCTGCCGGCGGGCTGGAGGCGTATCTCGAATTTTTCAAACCCATGCCAGCCGATTGCGGACTGTCTTTCGTTGTCATCGTTCATCTGGATCCGACCAATGTAAGTATGCTCCCGGAACTGTTGCAGAAACATACGGCCATGCCCGTTCAGCAGGCCGAAGACGGTGCCAGGATACTTCCCAACTCCGTTTACGTGATCCCACCCAACAAGGACCTGCACATCTTCAACGGCGTGCTTCACCTCATGGACCGCGCCGATTCCCGTGCCGTAAACCTGCCGATCAACACGTTCTTCCGGTCGCTGGCGGAAGACCAACGGGGCAATGCCATAGGCATTGTGCTTTCCGGTACAGGCAGCGACGGAACACTGGGCCTCAGGGCGATCAAGGCCGACGGCGGGCTGGCGATCGTCCAGGATCCGGACACGGCGAAATACGACGGCATGCCGGCCAGCGCCATCGCTGCCGGGCTCGCAGACTACGTGTTGGCGCCCGCGGCGATGCCGGCCGCAGTGATCGCCTATTCCCACAGAGTTCGTGGTACGGACACCGAGACCTCGCCTGTCGCAGCGACGATACCTGCCGCACTGCAGAAGATCTGTATGATCATCCGCGCCCATACCAAACACGACTTTTCGTTGTACAAGAAGAACACCATTTGCCGTCGGGTCGCACGACGCATGCATGTCCATCAGATCGACGATGTCGAGCACTACCTGCGTTACCTCCAGGAAGACAAGCATGAAGTCACGACGCTGTTCAAAGAACTCCTCATCGGCGTCACACATTTCTTCAGAGATCCGTCTGCATTCGATATCCTGCGATCCAAACTGCTGCCGGATCTACTGAAAGCGAAGAGCAGCAATTACACAATCCGTGCGTGGGTTCCCGGCTGCAGCAGCGGCGAGGAAGCCTACTCGATCGCGATCACGATGATGGAAGTCATGGAGGACCTCAACCAATACTTCAATGTGCAGATTTTCGGCACGGATATCGACGACGACGCGATAGGTATCGCCCGATCCGGGCTGTATCCGGCAAGTATTGCGAACGACGTCGGCCGCGAACGGTTGCGACGCCACTTTGTCGAAGAGAAAAGCGGGTTCCGGGTAAAGCAGCAAATTCGGGAAATGCTTGTTTTCGCGACACAAAATATCATCCGGGATCCGCCGTTCACAAAGCTTGATCTCATCTCCTGCCGCAATCTGCTTATCTACCTGAGCCCCGAGGCGCAGAACACGTTGATGCCCACCTTTCACTTCGGCCTGAAGCCTGACGGCCTGCTACTCCTGGGCACGTCGGAAACCACGGGCCGCGCTGCGGACATGTTTACCGTTGCGGACCGAAAAGCAAAACTGTACATCCGCCGCCAGCTCGACGTGACGGACTGCCCGCGTTTCAATGCGGCCGGACTGCTTGGAGGCGAAGCCGCGCCGCCCCATTTCCCGGCGGCATCGCTGCCGGCCGATGAATCGTTGATCGTGAAGATCACCGAATCCATCCTTCAGCACAGCGACACGCCGGCTTGTGCGGTAATCGATCAGGCACAGCAAGTCGTTTATATCCATGGTCGAACCGGCCGATTTCTGGAACCTGCGCCGGGTATACCCAACACAAACATCGTGGATATGGCGCGGCCCGGCCTGCAAACAAGCCTGGCGGCTGCCATCGCGAAGGTCAAAAAAGAGACCCAGGCGGTGGTCGTCCCCGATGTTCGCGTCGACTGCGACAGCAGTACCGTGCACCTGCGCCTCACGGTTCAACCTATTCTCGCGCCGGGCGCGTTGTATGGGATGATGATGGTGATCTTCGAAGTCGCGGACGCCGCACGGCAAAAGTCCGGATCCCGATCCCGGTCGAAACACACCTCTACCAGGACAATCCCCGAACTGGAACAGGACTTGCAGAATACCCGCGAAAATCTGCAGACAACAATCGAGGAGCTGGAAACCTCGAACGAGGAGCTTAAGTCGACCAATGAGGAACTGCAAAGCACCAATGAGGAGCTGCAAAGCACCAACGAAGAACTGGAAACCTCGAAAGAAGAGCTGCAATCGCTGAATGAAGAGTCGACAACGATAAATTCCGAGTTGCAGTGCAAGATCGACGACCTGTCGCGATCACGCAATGATATCCGCAATCTACTCAATAACGCCAGCATAAACGTGCTGTTTCTGGACCGGCACTTGCGAGTGCGTTTGTTCACGCCGGCGTTCAACAGCATCGCAAACCTGGTGGACACAGACATCGGCCGCCCCATCGAACACTTTGCAACAAACCTTAGAGACAGCGATCTCAAAGTACTTTCGGAGCACGTCCTCGAAACCCTGAGTCCGGTGGAGAAAGAAGTGATCACTACGGATGATCGCTATTTCGCCATACGCATCATGCCCTATCGAACCACAGAGAACGTCATCGACGGCGTCGTCATTACGCTGAACGACATTACGGCACGTAAGGCATCCGAATTGATCACGCAGCGGGCGGCCGCGTTCGCCAGGAACGTTGTTGATGCAGTCCGGGACCCGCTCCTGGTGCTCGATGCAGACTTGCGCGTACGCTTTGCCAACACCAATTTCTACCGCTTCTTTGACGTTTCCAGCGACGAAACCGAAGGGCGGTTGGTATACCGCCTTGGCAACGGGCAATGGGATATTCCCGCACTGCGAAAGCTGCTGGAAAAGATCCTGCCGGAGGAATCCGTTTTTGACGATTTCGAGGTCGATCTCGAATTCAAAAAAATCGGCCGCAAGACCATTATGCTGCATGCACGAAAAATCGATGATGAATCCGCCGCCGGGTCGACGTTGATCCTGCTTGTTTGCGAGGATGTCACGGGAAAACATCCGGTGAATGCCATGACGTCGTCACACCAAACAACCACAACCGGTGAAACATGAGTATCAGGCAACAATATCCAATCGGTATCGATGCATTGCGTAAACGCGCTGAGCAACGGCTACGTGAAAATTCGGTGCAATGCACACCGCGTGCGCCAACAGTGGATGCCGACCACATGTACCAGGACCTTATGCTCCATCAAATCGAGCTGGAGATGCAGAACCACGAACTGCGTCAAACGCACGTCGAGCTTGAGAACATGCGGGACCAGTATGCCGATCTGTACGAATTTGCACCTGTTGGTTACATCACCATCAGCAATACCGGTATTATCCTGAAGGCTAATTTGTCCGGATCCTCGCTGCTGCAGACATCCCGATTAAAGCTCATCGGGCAACCCTTGTCGTGCTATGTCCATCCCGATGCACATACCACGTATTACCGGCATCGCAGCGAAGCGGAGCATGCGACCGGCGTCACCGCATGCGAAGTCAAAATGATCACGGCAGACTGGCGTGTATTTTTTGCCCAGATTTCGACGGTGCGGACTCTCGATGACGACGGCGACACCGTCACGTTCCGCACGGCGATCACGGACGTCACGGCTATCCACGATGCATACGAAGCCGTGAAAGAAAGCCGGCGCCGAACGCGCATGATCGTGGAGATCGCTGCGGATGGTATCCTCACCGTTGGCAGCAGTGGACATATCGAATCTGCAAATGAAGCAGCGGTGCGTATCTTTCGCCGCCCGGCGCAGGCCATTGTGGGTCGTGATTGCCAGACGTTACTTTCAAAGACATCCCGGCATGCCTATCGCGATTTTATCGAGTCCCATCAATTGACCAATAATGACCATGTTGTTTCAGGCCAGCTCGATACGACCGGTGTGCGCGGCGACGGCGACACGTTCCCCATGTCGCTCGCCATCGGCGCAACCGGCGTTGACTCGCGGCTGGAAACGTGGATCATCCGTGACCTCACACAGGAACACATGTTGCAACGCGAACGGGCGGAACTCGAAACCCAGCTGCATCAGGGCGAGAAGATGAAAACCATCGGGACGATGGCAGCCGGCATCGCTCATGAATTCAACAACATCCTCACGCCGATGATCGGCTTTGCCGACATGGCGCTGGACGATATTCCGCCCGGCGAGCGCACGCACCGCTACGTGCGTCTGGTCGTCAAAGCAGGCGAACGGGCGCGGGATCTGGTGCAACAATTGTTGACCGTGAGCCGGCAGAAAGAAATTTCTCGGCAGTCGGTAGCGATCGCGCCAATTGTACGCGAGGCGATGGAGTTGCTGGAGATCGCGTCACCCTCGTCGACTTCATTTCACCTGCATGTCGACAATGACTGCGGGTGTGTTTACGCAGACGCGGGTCAAATTCACGAAGTTGTGATGATACTTGTCGCCAATGCAAATCAGGCGATGCCGTCGAGCGGCGGCGTGATCGACGTGACGCTCCGGAAATACAACATCGGGGAATCATCACCGAACCGGAAACTGGTGCCGGAAGCCGGAGACTATGTGCGGCTGTCGGTCGCGGACAACGGCTGCGGCATCGACGATGCCGTCATCAACCGCATCTTTGAGCCGTTTTACACCACCAAGGGCGTCGGGGAAGGCACCGGCCTGGGTTTATACGTTGCGTTTAACATCGCTGCCGGGTCCGGCGGCGCGATTACGGCCGCCAGCGATTCGGGCGGCGCGACCTTTCACGTTTATTGGCCGGTCGGCGGCGCCGCGACGTCGCTTTCGGACACGGGCAACGCCGGTGCAGACGATGTACCGATTTTCGCATGAGCAATATTCACAACGATTTGAAATACAGATGGACGCGGTATCGCTTGACAGCGCCGGAGCGCTTGTCCGGGTAGCAGCGGCCAACGGAACACACACACACCTGGAGATTCGGTTATGAAACGCATTCTAATAGTCGACGACGATGAAAATGTCCGCGAGTACTTGCGGGAATTACTGACTCGGGCAGGCTACGACGTTGTTGAGGCAACCAACGGCCGCGAGGCGTTGAAGGTGCAGAATGCGTCGCCTGCCGATTTGATCATTACGGATATTATTATGCCGGAAAAAGACGGCGTCGAACTGATCTCGCTCGTGCTCGAGCAGGCGCCCGACTGCAAGTTCATCGCGATTTCCGGCGGCGGCAGGATTTCCGGCGATTTCTATCTGGACATGGCCAAAACTCTCAATGCCATCGCTACGTTTCAGAAGCCATTCGATGGGAAAGCGTTGCTTGCGGCTGTGGAAAAAGGTTTCTCGCCGGACGTGCCGGAGATATCACGCTCCGTTTAGCCCGGCGGCATAGGATCTACGAACACCTCCCTTCTCACATACAGCCATGTCGCTTTGTCTCGGACTACAGCGTAAACGCCAACCCTGGACCGGTGCGAAACACTGTTGGAGTTCGCGCTTCAGCGTGCTTGCGCTATACCATGCCTACGCCTTGGCCGGCGCGACGCAACGCAACGCAACGTGACGCCCAAGCGACAACCAGGATGGTTGTGCGACTCCATCGCACAGGCGCCTTGCCGCGACGCTGCGTATGGTCAGAATGACCGATCCCGGAGTTCACATTGCTCACCGACACACCATCAAACCGTATCGATCGTGAAACTGGACCACACCGCCACCCCAAGTCTGAATTCCCTGCCGTCAATGACCCGTTTTTTGTTTCGGAACGTAGTAGATAATATGCTACCATTTGCATTTTTAAGCGACTATATTGCTGCGCCGAAAGGGGCTGCGGACCAAACACGAATTCAATCCCGGACAGGGATCAGGCGCTCTGTTCAAGTTATCAGGCTCGAGAATGCGATGATAGATCATGTTGATTTGGTAGAATGCCTGCAACGAAACGACCAGAAGGCATGGGACTTCCTGGTGCGCATGTACTACGAGGACCTGGTAACGTTCTGCAGTCGTTACGTACACAGCAGTAACGAAGCGAGGGATCTGGTGCACGACACATTTATCAAAGCAAAAAAGAAGATTCAGCGATTCGAACAATGCACCTACGGCTCGATTCGGCCATGGCTATGGCGGATTGCACGGAATACCGCCCTGGACTATATCCGGTACCGTAACGTCCGCGAACCAGACTGGCAGGCGCCGAAGATCATGGAGTCGTCGGCGACCCGCGCCTACCTGCGCATACCAGATGATAAAACGGGACCACGAACGTCGGCGCGAAAACAGGAAGAGTATCATCGCCTGTTCGAATCCCTGGAGCAACTCGACCCGATTCATCATGAAATCGTATGTCTGCGCTACATCGATCAATTCAGCCGCAAAGAAATTGCGACATACCTGGGCATTCCCGAGAACACCGTAAAATCGCGGTTGCGTGTAGCGCTGAAGAACCTGAGAACCATGTTGCCGAGGTCCATGTATGAGACGTCCTAAACTAACGCCCATGATCAATGCCCCGGAGCTGACCGACGAGACCCGTCGATTCTTCTTCGAAGAGCCGATGCCTGGCTACGGCGGCGCCGGCCGTGACCCTGCCGGCGACAATACCAGCGCGTCCAGCGCCGAGGACGCGATCGTCACAATTGGTGAAGATAAAAAGGCATTCGAGATGTCGCCGGCCGCTGGTGATCCGATCAATCACGGTAGCTTATTGGATGACGTCGGTGGTCTCGATGTCTTTCTCGATAACTACCTTAAGGCCCGCCCGAAAAACAACGCTGTGGCATCCCCCCCCCCGAACCGTAGCGAGACAGACGGCGCTATTAACCAGCTCGTTTCCGCACTTATGAAAGTCGACCCGGATGCGGACACGCGAACGGTCGGCGCAACCGTGCGTCCGCCCGAACGACCGGTAGGCCGCCTGGAATTCGGCACGGTAATTGCAGACCGCTTCGAAGTCGGCGTCTTCATCAAGTCCGGCGGTTTCGGACATGTCTACAAGGGATACCATCGCAAGCTCGATCGCGAAATCGCCATCAAGATTTTACGGAAAGAATTGATGGATGACCCCAGAATGGTCGAACGATTCTACCGTGAAGCCAAAATCATGGCCAGCATCAATCATCCAAATGTCGTGAGGATTTTCGACGTCGGCGAAGAAGAATCGTTCTACTTTCTCGTCATGGAGTATGTCCGCGGCGCCAACCTCGACGATTACCTTCGCACACAGGGCAAGCTGGAGTTCGCAACGGCGTACCAGATGATGACCGATATTGCGAGCGCGCTTGCCGTGATCCACCAGCAAAGCATCGTGCATCGGGACATCAAGCCATCCAATATCATGGTAGACGAAAATGGCGACCCGAAGCTGATGGATTTTGGCATTTCCAAGACCGATACGGTAAATGTCGCGACACCGCCGGACGATCTCACGTCGACCGGCACAGTCCTGGGGTCGCCGCTCTACATGTCGCCGGAACAATTCAATACGCCGGACAAGGTCTCGTGCGCGTCTGATATCTATTCGCTCGGCTTAACCTACTACCAGATGCTTACCGGCCTGCAGCCCATTTCGGAAGTGCAAATGGCGCGGATACGCAAACGTCAATGTGCCGCCGATCCGTATCTGGCCCAACAGATCGGCAGGACTGTTCCGGGTGCACTCAGTCGGGTGCTGTCTACAATGGTATCCGCCGAGCCGGAAAAGCGGTATCAGAACGGTGGCGAGGTGAAGGCTGCGCTGGAGCGGGTGAAGACATCCAGAATCCGACGCGCATTGGTTGTGGCCCTCGGCGTTCTCGCTGTCGGGTCGTTTGCGCTGTATGCACGTTCGCATATCGGATTGCCGCAGCCGACAAGTGAAAACGCCTATACCCACGCGCCGGGCAACGCCGTTGCGGATACAAGCCAACCCATCACAGCCAATCACAACACGGAAAAAATAGCTTTTGCAATGCCGCCGGCGAACAAAATCGACCACTGGATCAGTGCGCCGCGCATCTATTCCGTCCTGCCGTTCGGCAGCCCGGACGACGAGAGCCGCACCTATTTCTCCGACTACATCGTCACACACCTGACCACAAGCGGACATGACATCGTCGAACGCGAGCGTGTCGACGCGGTCATCGCGGAATTGAAATTGAAAAGCACCGACTTCCCTGCAGCCGATACGGCTGTGCGCGTCGGTCGGCTGGTGGGCGCGCACATCATCATCACCGGAAATATCAGTCGCTACAACGGCGCCGACCGCATCATTGCCCGCGCGTTCGACGTCGAAACCACAGAGGTCCTGGCATCCGCGATTCTTGAGCCGGACGCGCTCGACGACGTACTCAGAACGATGACCACCACCATTGCCGACCGCATGGTGTTTCGCAGCTACATCGTCGCCGCCGACTCAGCGGCCATCCAGATTCAACATGGGCGGCGTCACGGCGCACGTCAAGGGATGAAACTCCGGGTAATGGACGATGCCGGCGAGACCGCTGCTGTGGTTGCGATCGAGCATGCAGAGGTTGCGAACGCCTCCGCAAGAATTCGGGCGGTCGAAACAGACATACAACCCGGCATGCGCGTCGAAGAAATCAAAGATCGCGACGTCGCAACGGAGAGTGGCAGGCAGTGACTGTCGTTGATTTAGGGATTTTCGGTGGAGGTCACAACGACCAGAAAGGTACAGTATGCATCACGGATTCCGCTATTGCATGATAATCGGCGTCGTTGTTGCGAGCGGGTGTGCGACGCCGCCCGATACGTATCAGCAGCCGTATCAGGTGAATGGCGCCACATACGGCGTGACGCGCGGTGTGTTCAGACCGCGCTGGTGGAATTTTTACGAACGCGGCCGATCATTCGCCGATGGCGGTTTTCTGGCGGAGGCAGAGCGCGACTTGCAACGCGCCGTAAAGATGCGAAAAACCGATCATCGACGCTCGCGCACCTATGGCCTGCATTTCGTCCGCTACTTCGGCAACCGCGAATACGGTATCGTCCTCTATCGTCAGGGCCGCAGCGCCGATGCCCTCCCCTATCTCGAACGCTCGCTGGATCAGGATCCGACTGAGAAGGCCGAATACTACCTGAGCCGCTGTCGATTGGATCTTGCCGACATCGATGATCACCGGAAACCAGAAATCGCCCTGGACGACGTCCCACCGTTGATCAACACCACAGAACTGCGTGTTTCGGGCCGTATCAGCGACGACGGCTACATCGACCGCGTACGAATCCATGATGCTGTTCGCGAACTGCTTCTCAAAGACCATGACCTCGCGTTTTCTGAAACACTCGCACTCTTGCCCGGCCCGAATACGATCACCTTCGAAGCGCGGGATATAGCCGGCAATACAACCACCCTCACCCGGCATGTAACAGTAGATATCGACCCACCGATGATTTCTCTGGATAGTCGTGTCGGCGGGTCCGCCGTGATAGCGGTACACGACGCGCATGCGGTAACGCCGCTCGCGCACCGCATCGTAAATGCCGTTTGTCTGCCGGCTGGCGCGAATCGCTTCACTCTTCGCCGGTTGTCCGTAAACGCGCCGATGTACGTGGAATTTGCAGATGCCGCGGGGAATCGCAACGGCATGCGTATTCCTGCAGCGCTTGCGGCTTCCGGTGAACGATCCGGCAGACCATTGCTGCGATCACTCGAAGATTGTCCCAGGCTGGTTGCAGGCGAACTGCAAAAGGGCATGCTTTCCGGTGAGCGACCGGTCGGCACGGCCACCGGAACGCAAAGAACAGACGTTATCAGAATTGAACTCGAGAAAATGCGGGACGACTTGGTTGTCTTCCAGGATCACGTGCTCATCGCGGGCCGTATCCACGGCGCGTTCGCGCAGTTTTCTTTCGACAACGATGTAAAACTCGCGAACGGGCGCGACGTCCGTTTCTGCTTTCGCAAAGACCTCACGCCCGGCATGAATCAGATTGCACTCGTCGTTGTAGACGAAAATGGCACTCGGCGCCGTCGGCATCTGCGCGTCGAGCGACGGATGGCTCCCCAGCAAGATCGTGAGTTGCGGGCGAAAGTCGTGCTCTGCCCACTTGCCAGGGAGGGTGGTGACCGCGATATCTCGCGACGCGATTTTGACAATGTCCTGCACGAACTAAACGCCGTCGATCGCTTTCGACTACTCGAATCCGATCGTCTCGACGTGATCAGCCGCGAATTCGGTCTCATTAAAGACGGATGGATTCGCACCGACGGCGCCGCGCGCGTCGGCCGCGCGCTGAATGCGGACTACAGCCTTGCCTGCACCTTCAGGCCGACAGCCGGCGACGTCGAGATCTTCGCCCGCCTCATCGACGCCGAGACCCAAAAGGTTCTGGCGACGTGTGATGTCTACGCCGTCGTCGACGGCGCCGGTTTTGGCGATGCCTACACGCGTTTTGTACAAAAGCTCGTACAGATCTACCCGGTAGTCGAGCAGCCAATACACAAGATGCGCGGGCAGAAGGTCCTTCTCAATGTCGGCGCGAACGCCAATCTCAAGGAGGGTATGAAGTTTGTCGCCTACCACCGCGGCCCATCGATCGTCGACTCCGAGACCGGCCAGGTCCTTGTCCGCGGCCGCATTCACCTCGACGCGCCGCTAAACGTCACGCGCGTGAAACGCACCAATGCACACCTGAATGTGCGCAAGAATGAGGATATCGGCGACGCTGAGTATGTGGTGTCGCTGTAGGAGCGGCGCGATTCCGCAGCAGCGCTGATTGCGGTGACTGGAGGACGGCACATCTTGCGAAACTGCTACCACATTCGCCCGACACTCCCATCGCTTTTCCTTCGGTGTCCACACGATTCCTGAACGTGAACAGGCGATCATCCAAAAACATGACCTTGACCCGGCGGAAAGACACGTTTTATTAGCTATTGTGAATTACGGCATTTTTGTCATAGGGACTTACGAAAGGAGACACGGCAACACAACATCGACCATACAATTCGCTAGGAACACACGACAAACACACGGGGGGATCAGACATGGGAAAACGTCAGAAAAAGGCAGCAGATCCGGCTGCCGATAATAAAATCGAAGAATCCTTTTTCCGCATTATTATCAAATTTGTCGACGATGCCGCGATTCCCTTTGAGAACGGCGCCGAGTGCTATATTCGCAAGCTTGGATATCCGTTGTGGAGCGACTTTATCGAGCACCGCCTTGAAGCCGGTCTTGATCCTCTGCTGCAAGCCATTCCGCAGAAGCAGGTCCTTGCCTATGTAGCAACTGCCAAAGGCCTTGATCCCGCCTACTCGCCACCAAATCTGCTGGCTTATTTCACCACGGTCTATGCACAAGAACAGGATGCCGAGGCATCAATCGCCCATTTGCAGAAATGTCCCCTTGTAGAATTTGCCTATATCGACCAGCCCAGCTCCGACTCAAGTACTGCTGATCCGCCATTCCAGCGCAATTGTTATCGCGAACCCACAGGGAACCCTCACTACCCAGACCAGGGCTACTTGTCCCCGGCGCCAATCGGTATCGACTGTGAATTCACCTGGCCCCGATCCAACGGCGACGGATTGTTGGGTGGCAGCGGAGAAGGCATCAATTTTATCGACCTTGAGCGAGGCTGGACGTTGGACCACGAAGACCTCGTCGCACTCCAGGCCCGACGCCTTTACGGCGACAACCGAGACGACAGCAATTATCATGGTACCCGTGCATTGGGCGTCGTCTGCGCCGACAACAATGACTGCGGCTGTATCGGAATTGCCTACTGTCTGAACTCTGTGAATGTTGTCTCATACTACGGCACCACGCGGCCCGATGCCATTCTCGCCGCTATTAGCCATCTGGGACCGGGCGATGTGTTGTTACTCGAAGCGGAAATCAATCTGCGCGACGGCGGTGGCAAGTACCCGATCGAAATACTTCGCGCGGAATTTGACTTGATCCGCTTGGCAACGGCCCTGCAGATCATTGTCATCGAGGCGGCCGGTAACGGCTCCAATGATCTGGATGCCTATACCACCACGATCGACGGACGGCCTACTCACATCCTCAATCGCGACATCCCTGCGGAATTCCGAGACTCGCTCGCAATTATGGTAGGCATGGCCAAGTCTGCAGTACCGCGGTATCGCAAGACATCAAACTATGGCAGCCGCGTTGATTGCTTTGCCTGGGGCGAGAATGTCTGGACATGCGATTCGAATGCAGCCGGTGCGACCGACATGTATACCGAGACGTTCCGGGGGACATCAAGCGCCTCGGCGATCATAGCGGGTGCGGCAGCTGTTGTACAAGGCGTCGCGGTCGCAAAGATCCAGATGCGATTCAGTCCACGGCGGCTACGCGCAATCCTGAGTTGCCCCTGTACCGGCACGCCGTCGGCGGATCCGCCGGTAGATCGTATCGGCGTGATGCCGGACCTACGGAAGATCATGCGTGGACCAGGCCTGAATATCGCGCCGGACATCTATGTCAGGGACAATATTGGTGATACCGGCGAAACGCCGCACCAGGGTACACTGTCTTCAAGTCCGGACATCATCGCGGTGCGGAGCCCCATTGCTGATCCTCAGGCGGCACTGGGCGAAGGAAGCGGAACAGAAAACCGAAAAGATCTCGGAGATCCCATACATGCGGGACATGACTACAGCCTATACGTTCGGATTCGAAACCGTGGTGGAACAGAGGCACGAAACGTATCCGTCACGGTGTATTGGTCAGAGGCATCGACCCTTGTCACGTCCGACCTGTGGACATTAATCGGAACAACCGTGGCTCCAGCCGTTCCTGCAGGTGGGATATTGACGGTATCACCATCCATAACATGGCCGCAGGCGGAGATTCCTGGCGCCGGACATTATTGTTTTGTGGCGATCATTGGCAACACCATGGATCCTGCGCCGGCATTGGCCGATTTCCGTACGTGGGAACTCTATCGGCGATATATTCGCGACAACAACAATGTCGCCTGGCGCAACTTCAATGTGGTGGACAGCGAGCCGGATCCGGTTATCGACCCCGACTACATTCTCCTTGCGTTCGTCGCCACGGGCTTTCCCGACCTGCAGCGAAACATGCAGCTCAGTATTGTTTCCAGGCTTCCGCCGCAGTCGATCGTCCATCTCGACTCACTGTCGGCATTCGACGGCGCCAAGCCGTTGTACGAATCGACCGCGGAAGGTGCGCAAAAAACAGGTTGGTGGGGAATGCAGGTCAATTATGCCGGCGCCACCAGCCTGGCCACCGAGGTTTTCGAGGCCGGCGCAAAGAGAGCAATGCGCCTTCGCGTGAATATTCCGGCCGACGCCAGAAAACATGCCTACGAGATCTCTGTTCGCCAATCATACAGTGATACGGAAATCGGCCGCATTACCTGGCGGCTTCAATCACCGCTGCCAGACGCGATTTCGACAAAGGTCGTTAAATGAACATCAAGGGCGCGTCTACAAACATCAACCCAATCACCATGGAGCACATAACGCCATGATAAGAAACGTGATGTATCGCGGCAGCATCGCCGTGACGCTGATAATGGGTCTCATAAGCGGAACGGCCACTGGGCAGGTGCCCGTGTTTCTGGAAATCGCAAACCCAAATCCGGTTGGGTCCGGAGCCCGGGCAATGGGTATGGCGAATGCGTTTATCGCCGTTGCAGACGATGCAACAGCGGCCTCCTGGAATCCTGGCGGACTGTCGCAATTGGAACGACCCGAATTGTCTTTCGCATTCGAAAGTGTGATGACAAGTGAAACCACAGCGTTCCAGGGGCATCACCAGGAATCGTTTGATTTTCGCGACCTAAATTATTTTAGCGTCGTGTATCCAATCGCACTGAAATCAGATCGTAATGTGGCGATCTCGATCAATTACCTGAAGCTGTTCAATTTCGAAAGGGAAGCGACGTTACCGTTTAATCTCGACCTGAGTGATCCCAATAATCCGTTCGTCACAGCAACGGCCGCCGGCGGTCTGACCGTTGATCAAACGGGAAATTTTTCGGTTCTTGCACCGTCGGCATCGATGGACATAACACCGAATCTGTCACTTGGTTTGACAGTGAATATCTGGAATCACAGCATTACCGGGGATAGCGCGTTTGAGCGAAACCGATTTTCGGAGTCAACATTGACAGTAACTCCGCCACCACCGATTCCAGTAAATCAGACCACTGAAAACAAAATCACAAAGGATAGGTACGAAGTTGACGACGGCTATTCTCTTGTTTTCGGCGGACTTTATCGGCTCAGCGACAGCTGGCAGATCGGCTGGGTTGTCAAGCCGCCCTATACCTTGGACCTTGATCATAGTACCCTGAGAATCACGACAACCACCGCAGCACCAACACCACGGGCCAGCGTACCGCCGACGGTCGACACAACCCTTGAATTTCCGTGGACGTTAGGAATTGGAGCAACTGTTCGGCCATCTGATCGCTCAACGTTGTCGTTTGACGTCACATGGACGCAATGGTCGGAGTACCGCTTCCGCGAAAACGGGCTCGACGCAAACCCACTTACCGGAAACAGAGAAAAATTAGAAGATACCGTAACACTGCGATTCGGTGGAGAATTCCTGCTGATTCGGGAACAATTCATCGTTCCCCTGCGAGCCGGAATCGGCTACGATCCCGGCCCGTCAGAGCATGATGCCGATGAATTTTTTACCATGAATATTGGAACCGGCGTTCAATTGTTTGAGCGAATCAATATTGATCTGGCGTACGAATTTCGCTGGGGACATGATGTGAACACAACGACGTTTGGAGTCACGCAGGAAAGCGAAAGACACCGCATCCTCGCGTCACTGATCTACTATTTCTAATCAAGGCCAACTGTTCCTAAGTCGTGCTAAACGACATAAATCACCAAGTCAGAAGCGGGCGTGCCGCCCATTTTATGTCATCGGCTCGGATCGAAGCCAGCTGTCGATTTTTTTCCTGAATTTTTCAACTGACTCCGCCGCCAAGCCGTTGATTTGGGCAGAGATTCGTGCTTGCAAGTCAATTGTCCGAAGTCCAACGGGCTGTTAGGGGACCGCAATGAGATCGATTACCTTGAACCCCCACGGCGCGTAAACGACGTCTTCTATGCGGCAACCTTCGGCACCGCCGGGTTTTCTTGCGACAACGTCATAAGTGCCGTCGTCCAACATCATTTGATAAATGCCAGACCCATTAGCTACGGTTTGATCGACGATCACGCCACTCTGATACCAGAGAATCTCGTAGTTGCCGCCATAGCTGAACGGCGCTGCATCTATCGGGCATGTCGCCGCGTCTTGAACTTTGTGGACTTCTCCGTATGTGAACGACGGCAACGGCTCTGGATCATCGGCTTGCCCTTCTGCATATTCCGGTGCTGGATCGGGTTTTGCCGGATCGCCTTTCGATTTTGCCCTGTGTCCAACGAAATCCACATCCAGGAGGCTATTCTCCCGGAGAAAGATGGTTCGTGATTTGAATACATGGAAGCCATCGTTGCTTGCCGTGACCTTTAGCAAGCCTTCGTTGCAACTCAACGCGTAGTTACCGCAGTGATCCGTACAGACCGAATCGATCTCGCCGGTTCGTTGATTCTGCACTTCGATCACAGCGCCCGGTATACGATAAGCCAAACCAACTTTTGCCTTCCATCGCACTGTTCCTTTTACGAATCCTGTTGCCATTGCAAGTGCCCCCCCGTTCATGATGTTTTTCGATGTATTGACTGCCCGTGCTGTGGCGATGTCATCATCCCGCCATCACGACAAACGTAATCCAGACGATGTACAGTATGCGCACGTCGCAGCCAGCGGCCATTCTGTCCCGCCTACTGCGCTAAACTTTCGCTAACAACATGACTTAGTCAAATGAATTTTTAAAAAAAATAGAAATCCAGATTGACAGGCGATTTCTGAGGACTGAGGAATGCAAACACTTGCAGTCTTTCCGACTCGCAGTGTCCCGGACGTCTGAACGGCACAGGAGCGAAGTAAGATCGCAAGAATGAATCAAGACAGGCATCCTGTCTGTGCGCAACACCCGGTTCGGTCGACGCGCGCGTGGTCGGCTAAGGAGCGCTTTAACGTGCTTGCGTTATGTCATGCATAGTGCTTGTTCGACGTGGCGTGATATCGAGCTACAGCCTGGAAGGCTATGCTACTTTTCTGTGCGAACGGGCACCAGGCGACGGCGTTGGATCACGCCTGGATTGCGGCTTTCACGCGCTCGATCGAACAGGCAAAATCGCCGTTGTGCTGAATGCCAATGCCGCCCGCACTCTGCCACTCCGCGATGTTGTGATCGTGGTCGTCGATGAGCACCTTGTACGGAGCGGCAAGGAGACACTTTTCGGATCGCGCACACAGTATAAGGTTGCGCAAAATACCGGCGTCGCCCATTCCAAAATCAACGAGCCAGTCGGCCTTACCGCTGTGGCAACCCGGGTGCATGATAACAGCAGATAGAAACCGCACCACACCGAATGTCGACAACTCGGCCACGAACGCTCTTGCACCTGGAAATATCGGGATGGAAGCCCACCATTCACGCCCCATGGACGACCAGTCACGTTCGCCGTTCACCAATGGTTTTGACGTGGCGTTTGCATGACTGTCAAAGTCTGCAATGACGCCGTCCAGATCGACGAAAATCATACTCATCTATATGTCTCCAAAACGCTCAGGGTTTAACCCGATGCCGCCCATCCCGACGCATCGAACGGTAAACCAATGGTCTCGAGTTCGTGCCGCACGACAAGACGGCGGAACGTGCTTGTTTTGATTGGTGATTCCAAAAGCTGTGAACGCATGCGGTGTCACTCGACGATCACTACACCGGCTTCACGCATCTCGGCGATTGCACGTGCACAGTCCTCGTTTCTTAGTTCGACCCCGCGAACCCCGGCAATGGTCAGCTTCACACGGATACGCTCTCTGCCGCGTTGGCTCAGACTATACCTTTCGCCGGCCTCGACGCTTCACTACGTCAATGATTACTCCAAAATTCGTGTTTCAGACAGAACGCGTGTGAGATCCTGGTCGTCAGCTGCGAATTCGACCACGATGCTCTCGGAGTGGCCGTGTAGCTACCAGCTCGACGCAAGACCAATACCGATAGTTCGCGGTTGATTCGGTTGCGCAGCAGCGGTGTTTGGAAGCCCGAATGCGGTTACGTCCGATCGTTTGACCGCGAAATCACGGTCAAACAGATTGTTGCCGAAAATGAATAGTTCCCAATTCGCCGTCCGGTACCCGACCTTGCCGGAAAGAAGAAGCCGTTCTTCCAAAGCGGACCTGTCTTTTTGTCCCAGAGAAGCGTAAGTCTGGTCACGCCAGGTAAGCGTCGACGATGCGAAGACGCCGTGTGTACCACCGTATTGTATACCTGCTGCCCAATTCCATCGCGGCGCGTTGGTAAATCGATCCCCGGAGAAGTCACCTTCCGAGCTGTCAAAATCGACGAACTCCGTCGATTGATGTCCGAGCGCGAAGAACGACTCCAATGTCCCGTTCATGCGCCAGCGTCCCTCAAGCTCACCGCCGTACAACCGTGATCTGCCCGCGTTCACGAGTATGTCATCGAACCCTGCTAAACCACCTTCCGACGTGACCTGTACCTGCTGTTTGCGCCAGTCCATATAGTAGATGTTACCACCTACGTTGAACCTGCCGGCGACCGACGCGTATCTGAAAAACACCTCGTAGTTCCAGGCAAATTCAGGATCATACGCCTCGACTCGGTTGAGGAGAAGCGCACTGGAAACACCGCCCGAGCGGTATCCGAGTGAAGCAAGCGATCCAACCGACAGATTTCTGTCGATGTCGTACGTGATGCCGGCCCGAGGCAAAATCGTAAAGTCATCCCCGCTCCCCCTCACGGCGCCGCCAAAACCGTCGACGATATTGACGTTTCTGGTTTCACGGTCTTCGTAGTTAAATCGGAGGCCGGCGTCAATATGGCATTTCTCATTTAGCTGAATTGTGGACTCCGTGAAAATCGCCGACGTCTCGACGCGCGTATCCGTCGCGTTTGTAGCCTTCGACGGCAACCCCGGCGCCATTCCGGTCCCGTCAAAGCCGAATTCGAATCGATGTCTCTGATAGTAAGCGCCTGCAAGCAGGCTTACCGAATCGTACCGAAAACGCCAGCGGAGTTCCTGGTCGACCCGCGCTTCATCCGTAAACGACGTACTGTGGACAAATGGATTGTGCGACGCGTCGAGATCGGATCGGTCGTTGATATTCAAATAGTTGTAGGTCGAAATACTTTCCAGCGTGGAAACATCGTCGAGTTCGTAACGGATCTTCACGTAGGAAAGCGATGTCTCGGCCGTGCTGAATTCATCGAAGTCGTGTGTGCTGATTCGGTCACCCAGAGACATACCGGGCGTCTCGATAGCCGCATAAAACGGCAAAGCTTCCGCCTCACCGTAATCGAGATACACATCGAACCGCAGCGAATCATCCCCTTGCGGCCGCCACAGGAGCTGTGTGCGAACTTCTGTTTTGTCTACTCGGTCCCAGTCGTCTCTGGGTATTGTGACGTTCTTCACGGCGCCGGCGCGAAAGTCGCGTTCGAGGTTCAAGCGGACGGCGAGCTTATTATCGATCAGCGGCAGATTCTGGGTGACCGCGACGTCGTGCGATTCGAATTCAGCGTATTTCACCCGTATTTTACCTGTCGGACTGAAATCCGGTTCCGCATAGTCAACAAACAACGCGCCGATTAACGCATTCGGACCGTAACTGGTCGATACGGGGCCACGCAGGATTGTGACGTCTCTTGCATCCCATAGGCTTGGTGCGAAGAAGTCGAGGCGCGACAGCGTAAGTGGTGAGTCGTCGATGAATACGGTTGCCAACCCGTTGGTGCGGTCGAAACCGGCCGGCGCGACGCTGTCGTTGCCGACTCCTCGAATCGACAAAACAGAGTCCGCCGGAACACCCGTGTACGTGTTGGCGAAGCGATCGACGACCGCGAACGCGTCCCGCGATGTATCACCGGTCAATGAATCGTCGTCCAGCACCGCCGCGCTCTGAGGCAGCTCGTACAAACGTCGTCCCAAACGATCACCTTGGACTATCAGTGGCTCGAATGTATAGGAATCCGGTTGTTCGGCGCGCACGAGTGCGACGCCAACCAACGTGACAACAGAAATTGCGATAGTGCGGCGGCGATTGGTCATTGGATATGGTGGTGCGTCGTCGGCATCTGCCGTATCGACACCGGATCAAGTCGAATCGGTGTAAATTCTGGGTCAATCGGGACCACGATGACGGCAATGCTCACGTTGGCTCGTGATCAACCGAACTATACTGTGATCAGCTGAGTTTCGAAGGACAAATAACACAAAACTCCGGATGTCGCTTTTGGCGTGCAGCCTCACGACACGACGAAGCGCCGGTTGCGGGGCGTTGGCAGTTGTGTCTGGCAAGACTGAAGTTCTTACGTCGCGATATCACATTGGAAAATGTTCGAATGAATGATGCTAGTGGTGCGGCCTTTACGGTTTTCGGCGATCTGCGAGGCAGAATCTCTACTTATCATCGTCCACTCTCCCTTACACTTTGCGGATAGCCTCTGAGCTTTCTACCTGGCCCCCCAATGACAAGCACCGAAAAAAAACAGCTCCACGTTCTTTTAATGAAGAGTTGGCGCTACCGTCGGACGGGATATATTTCCGGTGAAATTTACGAGATCTATTCCCGCAGTAGAACCATGATCGCCAACAGCTCTTCCAAAGATGCGGTTTGGCTGCGAAATACGTCAACATGCGACATTTGCCATTTTGAGAGTACGTCCCATGGACCATCATTACGAGGTCCTCACCGCCCTCAGCCCGGAAGATGCAGCCACGGTGCTTTCCCGGCTGGCCGGAGACGACGCCGATATAGCGGCGCGCTGCTGCGATCGCAATGGTACGCACGAAAAATCGCAAACACTGCTCAACGGCGGGCGCCCAACACAGTCAACACAGTCAACACAGTCAACACAGTCAACACAGTCAACACAGTCAACACAGTCAACACAGTCAACACAGTCAACACAGTCAACACAGTCAACACAGTCAACACAGT
>JAJFLQ010000021.1 GCA_021772615.1 Verrucomicrobiota bacterium
ATGGCATCCCCAACCGGATTCGAACCGGTGTTGCCGGGATGAGAACCCGGTGTCCTAGGCCTCTAGACGATGGGGACGCGAAGCTAATACATCTACACTTTGATAAAAAAATGAACGTGTGCAACTGCGACGAATCGCAAACCCTAATTATACGAAATGCGTCGCATATTTCAACGTCGATTGTCGATAAACCTGTGAATTTTGGAGCCGTGAACGATGCGTGTTTTGGTAACGGGCATGATTGCTGGAATGCCGGACCGTGAGTACATCAACGCCGTGCTGAAGTTGGGAGAGGCGGCGGGATGCCGGATCCGCAGCTACAATCTCGTCGAGGAACTCGAACGTACAGGCGGTAAGACGCTTCACCGCCTGCTCGGAACCACCAACTACTTGTTCGAGGTTCTCAGGGAGCGCGAATACCGAAAAATCGGGTTTGATCTGCAAACGTCAAACGACGCCGTGATCCGTGTACCCGCAACGATCGAGTGGAATCGAATAAACGTAAAACTGAAAGATGATAAGGAGATCGGTGCGTTCATTAAGCCCGATGTCGCCGTTACACTGATCGATGCAGAGTGGCTGATTCGCGAGCGATTCCTCGACGCCGAATCCGACAATCGTTTTCTCCGCCGAATTCGCGAACAAAACCATACCATCAATGAAATATTGAATTGGATGAATGAGGAGGTCAGCCTCACTGAGGATTGGGCCGAGCGCTTGGGAATCCGCCATTACGTAGTGCCGTTAGGGCAGGGGCCACACAGCCTTTTCAAGCTGGTTCGTTACCCGGACGTTCCGTCGTTCTATGTTTCTTACTCCATGACACATGCAGAGCCGCGGGCCAGGGAGGAGGTCAATCATGTAATTAGAAAGCTCAATGACTATGGCCTTGTGATCGATCCGCAGGCCATCGAAATTGGGCATAGGTACGATAATGACCGCGACCGTGAAGCCACCTACGCGTTCACAGTTCACCGTGATTTGCATTGGTTTGTGGGTAAGGTTGACGCTGTCGTTGCGATCCACCCCTACGGCGAACGCCCGCCTTTGTCAACAGGGATGATGGATGAACTGGGGCATGCTCGTGATTACCTCAAAAATCGTTACATGATCTTCCCGCCGCGGCATCTAAGTCCTTTTACCACTGGGAGCTATATAGAGAGGGGGCATGTCTTCAACAACGCCGCGGAATTCTTCGTCTGTCTGGAAGCGGAAGGCTTCAAGCCGCTGGAGCGCAGCCACAATGCAATGTGATGTACCGGGAGGATCTACTCTGTATGCCGTATGCTACCAATCTGTGCGTTGATCGGGGCGGCGACTTCTATTTCCGAGATTGACACGGAATCCATCGGATCACGCTATCAGGCCGTTTTCCCGGAAGCTGAAGTAGTCGTTGCGACCTTCCTCGATAGTACTGCCGACAATGATGTGGTCGACAATTTCTATGCCGATAATCGAGCCTGCTTCTACTAATTCTCTGGTGCAGTCGATATCGTGTCTGGATGGTGATGGATCACCGGATGGGTGATTGTGCGCCAAAATAATTTTTGCCGCTGCATGCTGAATGGCCGAACGGAAAACCTCCCGAGCGTGAGCCTGGCTACGGTCAAGCAAGCCCAGGGTGATCAATTCCTCGCGAATGATATAATTCTTTGTATTGAGCAACAATGTTCGCAGGGACTCCTGTTTCTGGCCGCGGAATACTTCGCGAAAATAATCGGCGGCTTCTGCCGGCGAGGTGATAGCGACTCGTGCGGCGACGAATTTACGGGCCATCCGGGAGGCCAGCGTGAACGTGGCCTTGAGTTGCGCCGCTTTCGCAGCCCCGATCCCCTTTATTCGCATGAATTCCGTCGGTGTTGCCGCTGCCAGCTCCGCAAGGTCGCCCTGGAAGTGTTGAAGCAGTAGCCGGGCAAGATCCAATGTCGATTTCCCGGCCGAGCCGGTGCGGAGGATGATCCCAATTAGCTCAATGTCGGATAGCGCGCCTGCGCCATCGTTGAACAGTCGCTCGCGGGGTCTCAGGTCCTCCGGCAGCTCCGCGATGAGATAGCTTTTGTCGTTTTCTTTTGAGACGCCCATTATTCATAAGTCTCCTTATTTTTTGTGGAATTGCACTGAATGTACTGCCGGCTCCGGCGAAGTTGGCCGGATTTGTTTGGTTTACGTGTTTGGCGGTACTCTGATCTTGTCGGCTTTGGCGCTATTGCTCTTTTTCGAGCATGTGGTTTTTGTGATGCCATGGAAATATTGATGGGAAGTTGCTTTTATTCCACTATTTTAAGATTTTCTACATTGAAAAAGTATCGATTTCGTGTCTTATTATAGGAACTGGTACTTAGTGACCGCGCGCATGCTTGCGTAAGCCGCGCTTTTTGGCGGAAGTATTGATTTTTTTCCGCGCTGTTGTGTCTTTGTTGGTGAGTTTCTGGTAGGAAAGCGTTGCTGTTCGGCGCAGTTTTTTAAATTGGGTGATTCTTGCGGTCGTGCTCCGCTTGCCATTATCTCGTGCCAATGGCACCAGACCGCAACCTTGCAAAGTCGGCATCGGTTGGCGTGAGGCTCTTGCAGAGGCGATCGCCGACATGAATCGTTATTTCCGCAACCGTGATCTATACACGGCCGACGGCTGGCGGAATATTTGACACGAATGGCGGTTTTGCCGGTCAAGGCATACTGCCGGCCGTCGCGGTAGCGTCTACTATAATATTGGAGGTCTATATGTCGGGTAAAACCAGAGATGGCGCTCAAGCCTTGATCGATGGCTTGCAGCAACAGAATGTAGAATTTATTTTCGGTTATCCAGGAGGCGCGAATATGCCGGTATTCGACGCGTTGCTTGACTCGCCGATTAAGCTCATACTCTCACGCCATGAACAGGGTGCGACGCACATGGCCGATGGTTATGCCAGGACCACCGGCAAGGCTGGCGTTGTATTGGTAACGTCCGGGCCGGGTGCAACCAATACCATTACAGGCGTGATGACGGCGCACATGGACTCGGTGCCGCTGGTTGTTATCTGCGGGCAGACCATTACCCCAAATTTGGGACTCGATGCGTTCCAGGAAGCGGATGTGTCAGGCATATCGTTTCCCGTGGTAAAGCATTCTTATTTGATAAAGAACGTAAATGACGTGCCTCGCATTGTCAAAGAGGCGTTCTATATCGCCGAAAGTGGTCGGCCCGGCCCGGTCCTGATTGACCTGCCCAAGGACATTGCCGTAGCGCAGTTCGAGCCGGATAACAATTTCGATATGCACCTCCCGGGCTACGTGATTCCGACTCACGGAGATCCGGAGCGGATATCTGAGGCCGCTGAGTATCTTAGTCGCGCCACAAAACCGTTGCTGTTGGTCGGGCACGGCGCCATCATTTCGAAAGCAGAGCGTGCCGTGCGGATTCTCGCAGAGAAGATGAAAATTCCCGTCACGAGCACATTGCTGGGGAAAGGGGGATTTCCGGAGAACCATGCCTTAAGCGTCGGCATGCTCGGCATGCATGGCACCGCGTATGCAAATATGGCCGTCATGGAATGTGATTTGATTATGTCTATTGGATCCCGTTGGGACGATCGCATCGTTGGGCAGGCAGACATTTTTTGCAAAGACGCCGTGAAAATCCATATCGATATCGATGAGTCTGAATTCAACAAAATGATTTGTCCAGACTGCTGCATACACGGCGATGCCAGGCTTGTTGTGGAAGAGTTAAATACGCAGGTTGTGCCGAATGATACCGCCCCCTGGTTGAAGCAGATCGAGAAGTGGAAGAAGAAATTTCCGCTTAGCTACAAGAAACGGGGTGGCCTGAAGGCGCAGTTGGTGTTGGATGAACTGAACAATCTGGTGCAAGGCGATGCGATTATTACGGCCGATGTCGGCCAGCACCAGATGTGGGCAGCGCAGTTTTGCCGGACAACGACGCCTGCCACTTGGCTTACGAGCGGTGGCGCAGGCACGATGGGTTATGGATTCCCGGCTGCGATCGGCGCCCAGTTAGCGCAGCCGGACAAGCTGGTTATCGCCATTGTCGGTGACGGCGGATTTCAGATGACCTTATGCGAGCTGTCGACGGCTGTGATCAACAAGCTTCCGCTCAAGGTCGTGATAATTAACAACGCCTACCTCGGCATGGTACGCCAATGGCAGGAATTGTTCTTCGACGTGCGTTATTCCGGTGTCGATCTTGAAGGCAATCCTGATTTCGTAAAATTGGCAGAATCGTACGGTGCACGGGGATTTCGCATTCGACGGAATGCAGACGTCGTTCGGATACTTTCGGAGGCGCTGGCATACAATGATGGCCCTTGCGTCATTGATGCCGAGGTAGAAAAGGAGGACAACGTGTTCCCTATGGTTCCGTCCGGGCACCCTTACACGGATATGGTCCTTGAACGTCCGAAACAAAAGCTCGCAAAACCAGTCGGGAGTACCTAATTATGGATGAAAATAGCGTGGATTCGCACTCAATAAGCTTATTGGTGAACAATAAGCCCGGTGTGCTCATTCGGATTTCACTGGTCTTCGCACGACGCGGATACAACATCGACAGCCTTGTAGTGTCGCCGACGCAAAATGAAATTTACTCACGGATGAGCATCACTGCGAGCGGCGACCGTCAGACACTTGAGCAGATCATAAAGCAGCTAAATAAACTGGTCGATGTTATTCATGCCTGTGATCACACCGGAGAGGTCGTCGTCGAGAAAGAGTTGGCATTGATAAAGGTGAAGTGCCCGGTTGAATGTCGCACAGAGGTCTTGCAGGTTTCCGAACATTTCAAGTGCCAGACGGTCGATATCACTGAAGACACGTTGATGTTGCAGGTGACTGGTGGCACCGACAAATTGGACGCGTTGCATACCATGCTCACCCGGTACACCATTTTAGAGATGGTACGTACGGGCAAGATCATCATGGCTCGAGGCGTAGCGACGACGTGATTCAGCCGACTTGACTCCTATCTTGGGGCCGTGTATCCTATGCGCTTTCTTACGTCGCCGACATCGGCGTAAATTACCTAACTCCTTATACTGAGAATGTCACACGTTTCGAGGCCGGCGTAGTCGGTTCGTGCGCAATGAAATCGTGCGTAGCGTGTTCCGGAACGGCGGATTTCTTTTGAGATTTTGCCGACCCGGAAGGGTAACTCTTTGCGTCTCTTTGGGTTTGTGAATTTTTTGGACCGATCTTCCATTCGTACCGTGCACTTGAATGAGTAAACGAAATTACGTCATACATACCGAAGAGGAAATTCGAGGAATCAGAAAATCCGCTCGAAAGGCGGCGGAGATACTCGATGAATTGTGTCGAACGGTTCGGCCCGGGCTCACCACGTTGGCATTGGACAATCTTGCGGGAAAGCTGATCAAAGACTGCGGCGGTGCCAGCGCGTTTCTGAACTATCATGGCTTCCCCGCACAGATTTGCATTTCGGTGAACGACGAAGTCGTCCACGGGATCGGTCAGGCCGGTCGTGTGATTCGCATGGGCGATCTGGTCAGCTTGGATGTCGGGATTCGACTAAATGGGTATATCGGCGATACGGCCAGGACGGTTAGTGTCGGTCCGCCCGTTGGGCGCGTGGCAGAATTAATGGCTGTGACCAGGAAGAGCCTTGACGCCGCGATATCCGTAACGGTTTCGAATAATATCGTACGTGATATAGGTGCCACGGTTGAGCGCATTGTTACTGCAGCAGGCTTCAGTGTGGTTCGTGATTTTGTCGGACACGGCTGTGGTGTAAAACTGCATGAGCCGCCGGAGGTGCCTAATTATGCGACCAAGAAGTCCCGGGAAAAGCTCCGTCCGGGAATGGTTCTTGCTGTTGAACCGATGGTCAACATAGGGGCGCATAAGGTAAAGATTGATGGCGACGGTTGGACTGTACGTACTGTTGATGGAAGCCTGTCCGCGCATTTTGAGCACATGGTGCTCATCACGGACCACAAGCCGGAGGTGCTTACCAGGCTTGGTGAAGCCTGATACGCCCGTACGTCCTGCTGCAATCGAGGCATGATCGCTTCAATTACTGGTTCGCAGCTAAAAAATATCCATTATTTTTGGAAAATTAAATTTAAACATTGTCTTTCATTGGTATAGTACTCGCTTTACCCAATTTATTTCTCCGGAATTGTGGCCACTGGTCACCGGAAAAAACAACTATCAAGTCGTCACCACAACTACGAATCTACACAGGGTACAGCATATGAAGGTCCGGGCATCGGTTAAGAGACGCTGCGTCAATTGTCGCGTGATCAAGCGACATGGAATTGTTCGTGTTGTTTGCAAAGATCCCCGACACAAGCAACGTCAGGGATGATCATTGCCCCCTGGGCGAGCCCAGGGGGCTCGGGAGTTCTGTCGTCCGTAACGCTTATGTTTTATGTTATAATTTAGGGTAAGAATTATGCCAAGAATCGTCGGGGTGGATATTCCATCCAACAAGAAGCTCCACATCGCGCTGACCTATATTTATGGTGTCGGTCCGTCCAAGTCCGCAGAAATCTGCCGCAAGAGTCGAATCGATCCCGATGTTCGTGTGTCGCAGTTAGCGGAATCCGACATCGGAACGCTCAACTCGATCATTCAGAATGACTACATCGTCGAAGGTGATTTAAGGCGTCAGACTGCCCAGGACATTCGTCGATTGATGTCAATCGGCAGCTATCGTGGGTTGCGCCACAAGCGCAGCCTGCCAGCCCGTGGCCAACGAACAAAGACCAATGCCCGGACGCGCAAGGGCGTGAAGCGGACGGTCGGCGCTATTCGGGACAAGGCTGCACGTAAATTGTCAAGGGCCTAACTTTTGGAGGAACGTCAACATGGCCAGTGATCTGCTCGCCGATGATCTGTCGAAGGTCGTCCTTGCGCCGGTAAAGCGCAAGAAAGGTGCAAAAGGAAAGAGTATCAGTGTGTCGCGAGGCGTTGTACACGTTCACGCGACCTTCAACAATACAAAAGTTTACATCAGCGATACCAATGGAAACACAGTCGCTTGGTCTTCTGCGGGCAAGGTCGGATTCAAAGGGTCGCGCAAGAGTACCGCGTACGCAGCACAAATGGTTGCAGTCGAAGCATCGAAGCGCGCACAATCATACGGTTTGACAGAGGTCGAAGTTGAGATTAAGGGGCCCGGCGCCGGACGCGAATCCGCCGTTCGTGGCATTGTCGCGTCCGGACTGACAGTCACCGCGATCCGCGATGTCACACCGGTACCGCATAATGGTTGTCGGCCGCCGAAGCGCCGCCGAGTTTAACCAAATATTATTAGTGTGGAGTAACATTGAATGTCACGATTCACAGGAGCAAAGGGTAAAATAGTCCGTCGATTTGGGCTCAACATTTACGGGAATCCAAAGTTTGACCGTATTTTGGGCAAGCGACCCAATAAGCCTGGGGCGCATGGCGGCAAGCATAGCCGGAGAAAAATATCGGATTACGGCGCTCAGCTCACAGAAAAGCAGAAACTGAAATACACCTATGGGATCAGGGAGCGTCAATTTCGAGTCACGTTTGCTCGAGCGCTCAGGCAAAAGGGCATCACCGGCGACAACATGCTGATACTTCTTGAGTCGCGATTGGACAATGTCGTGTACCGGATGGGACTGGCGCCGACGCGCTCGGCAGCCCGGCAACTGATTAACCATGGTCATGTCAAAGTGAATGATCGCCGTGTCAATATTCCATCCTTCCAACTCCACGACAACGACGATGTTTCACCGAAGGACTCAGCGCGATCAAAAGCGCTGTTTCAGCGAAACCTTGAGAATAGCAGTGATGGTGAGATGCCGGAATGGGTGGCCGTTGATCGTGAACACATGCGCGGTAAATTCCTCCGCCCACCGATTCGTACTGAAATTCAATCCGTTGCCAATGAGCAGTTGGTCGTAGAGTTATATTCCAAATAACCGCTTCATTATCTAGCGATTTATTCCCCTTTTCCCTTAATACGTAACAACTTCCCTTTCCGATCTTCGGCGCCGGTCGACGGACGCAGTTATAGATCTAATCGCACATTGCGGAGCGGGAAGTATTTTGCATTAACTCATTCTGGAGGAGATAGATGCCAACAGTTGAAAAGTTCACCATGCCGACTAAGCTGCAGGTCGAAGAAGGTACGGAAACCGACACCTATGCCAAGTTCATCGCTGAGCCGCTTGAAAAGGGGTTTGGCAACACGTTGGGAAATGCACTGCGCCGGATTTTGGTTTCCAGTCTGGAGGGAATCGCGGCGTCCTCGATCCGTATTGAGGGTGTTTCTCACGAATTCAGCACGATTCCACATGTCCTCGAAGACGTCACGGAGATCGTCCTGAATTTCAAGAAAATCGCATTTCAGTGTTCGGGAGACCTGCCGCGCAGTCTGGAACTGAAAGTACACAAGTCCGGTGAGGTAACTGCCGGCGATATCCAGGAAGACAGTGTGACTACAGTATTGAATCCGGAGCAGGTAATCTGCACGCTCGACAAACCATCGGATCTACTCATTGAAATGGAGATCACAAAGGGGCGCGGATTCCGGATGGCCGAGGATAATAAGCGTGCCGATCAACCGATTGGCGTCATTCCAATCGACTGTTTGTTTACGCCTATCCGTCGTGTTGCGTACAGCGTCCATGATTGCCGGGTTGGGCAGCGAACGGACTACGACAGGGTCGAGATTGAGATCTGGACGGACGGACGTCTCAAGCCCGTCGAGGCCATCAATCAGGCGGCCCGGATTCTAATCGATCACCTCGGTGTCTTCGTCGGTAATGAAAACCGCGAGGACGATGATTCCGCTTCGCTGATTACGAACCCGGAGGACGAAGCACTTCTACGTAAGTTATTGCGGAGTGTCCATGACCTCGAACTCTCAGTGCGTGCCCAGAATTGCCTGAATAACGCAGACATTCGTACGGTCGGCGAACTCGTGCAACGCTCGGAAGCAGAGATGCTGAAGTATCGGAATTTCGGTCAAAAATCGCTTACGGAACTGCGGGAGAAAGTCCGCGAGCTCGGCCTGGAACTTAATATGGAGTTGCCCGAAACCATTCGGATAGCTCTTCAGAAAGAGTATGAACGCAGACGCAAGGTGGCCGAGGAATAAACAACGATGCGACATCGAAAGAGACAATTCAAAATCGGAAGACGACCTGATCATGTCCGGTCCCTTCTGGCAAATCAGGTTTGCAGCCTCATCGTCGAAGGCCGTATTCGTACTACCGTGACGCGCGCAAAAGAAGTACGCCGCCTGGCGGAGAAGATGGTGACGTTAGGCAAACGCGGTACGCTTCACGACCGGCGCCGAGCTATTTCCCGACTCCAGCAGGTTGGTGTAGTACGCAAGTTATTTGATGAAATATCACCACGTTACGGTGGACGCAGCGGCGGGTACACCCGAATAATCCGGATCGGCAATCGTCGCGGCGACGCCGCACCTTTGTGTTATCTCGAGTTTATTGACGATGGCGCGGTGCTTGCTGCCGCAGCCCACTCGCAGCGATCGAATGATGCGTCTGTCGCGGCCGGTCCGTCTGATGATACCCCCAAGGCAAAAACTGCGATTCAAGCACTTCCGACGGATTCCTCAGAAGCAGGTGCAGAACCGACGGATCAGGGATCGGCAAGCCAGGCAGTTGATGCGGATCCAAGTACTGATGCCGGAGATAGCGGGACGACGCTTTCCGATGGTGCCGACGGCGGCGACAAATCAGCTGGTAGCACCGACGACAGTAAAGGTGAAACTGACGCTGAATCAGGCAATGGGAAGGTCACAGGTTAGGAACGGCGCCTGAACCCAGGTTTCGATTCCATGTGTGAGCGACATTTGCGAAGGCAATGGTGTTGTGGTGGGCTTCACTCGTATAAATTGGGCAGACGCGAAGCTTAACGGCGTCGAAGTCTGCACCGGGAGCCAATCGTGATCCGCCGATGATTCAGTCACTTACATATGTGATCCGTTACGGCGCGGTCGCCGTAACGGTCGCAATACTGCTATCGTCATGTCGGGCAATAAGTCCGGTACCCCCGCGATTCCTATCTGACCCGTTGGATCACGTGTTCCAGGCGATTCAGAGTCAGCCTGATCCTGACTTGGTGCGCGAAGGTTTTCCGACATTTCTACTGCTTATTGACGGTCTGATACATGCCGCACCGGAAGATTGCGACTACCTTCTGGCTGGCGCTTCGGCATACGGCATGTACTGCCAGGCATTCTACAGCGATGATGAGCAACGTGATCGGGCCGCTCTTCTTTACGACCACGCCAACCAATACGGTTTACGGCTGCTGGCAAAGACATTGCGGGTATCCGATGCGAGGACTGTCGATCTGCAAGAATTCGAGCGTCGTGTCCATGCAGCAGGGATAAAGGATGTCCCCGCCTTGTATACCACGGCATCGGTTTGGCTCGGGTGGATATTGGCGAACGCAGATTCCATGGACGCGATGTCGGATCTGCCGCGAACTGTAGCCATAATGAGCCGCGTTATCGAACTCGATGAAGCATTTCAGGACGGCGCTGCGCATATTTTCTTCGGCGTATATTACGCGGTGCAGCCACGTGGAGCAGGACAGGATTTAGAACGTAGCCTCCACCATTTCAACCGTGCTATCGAATTGGCTGGCGAAAACAATACCATGCCCATGGTGATGATGGCCGAATTCTACGCAACCGCGACACTGGATGAATCGATGTACATAAATACACTGAATCGTGTCGTCGCACTGGACCTGCGTAAGCGGCCTGAGAAACGGTTATTGAACGAAATATATCGTCGCCGGGCGCAGCATTTACTGGACAACGCCGACGACTATCTGTGATGTATTGACCAGTTGATTGTACCTCGCACCACCAAGGTTTTTGGAACTAGCCGTACTTTTTCGCGTATAATAGTTGGTTAGTTGCATCCGTTGTGAGTCATTTCAAGACTCACATGATGCATCTCGTTTTCTGTGCGGAAATTAACTGGAAAGGAAAAAACGATGAATATCTGCAGATTTAGTGCCCAGCTGCGCCTGTCCACGGTACTCGTATTTACGGTGATCGCTATCAGCTTGATGATGACGACAAGTCGCGTGGTGGCGGCAAAGCATAATTTTAAGATAGCTACACTTGCGCCCGACCGTAGCGTTTGGATCAACGCTTATGACGAGATTGCCCGCGAAGTCGCTGCCGCTACGAATGGTGACGTGAAATTCAAATGCTATCCCGGAGGTGTGCAGGGCGATGAGCTGACAGTGATACGCAAGATGCGCATCGGCCAGTTGCACGGTGCAGGTTTCACGGGGACCGGGCTGGCCAATATCTGCAGGGAGTCACTAGCCTTACAGTTGCCCCATACCTTCAAGAGCTATGCCGAGTTTGAATATGTTTTTGAAAGGATGAAGGGGCGTCTCGAAAATGTCTGCCGGACGAATGGCTACGAAGTCCTTGGTTGGCCGGATCTCGGCTTCGTTTATATGTTCAGTCAAGATCGCGTCACAGATGTCGATACCCTTCGTTCTGCCAAGCCCTGGCTGATCGAGGATGACATTATCAGTAAGGCGATGTTTCAAACAGCCGGAATTTCCGGTGTTCCTGCGCAGATTGGCGATGTGTTGACGGCACTGCGCTCGGGCCTCATGCGGACCGTGTATGCGCCGCCCGTAGGCATGGTCACGTTGCAATGGTTCACTGGAGTAAAATACCGGCTGGATCTGAAAGGAATGTATTCGTTTGGTACCTTCATTGTTGCCAAGAAGAGATGGGATAGTCTACCCGCTGACGTTCAGAAGGAGATCAAGCAAATTTGTAGCGCCAGTTTCGACAAGCTCAGGACGAAGGTTCATGCGCAGAACGAGGAGGCTCTCACCGTTCTCGGGAGCAAGGGTATCGAAACATATTCCCCCACGACTGACGGTCTGCAGCAATTCGAACAGACGAGTCAGAAAGTGGCGGAGAACCTGGTTGGAAACACATTCTCTGCCGAGTCACTCAAAATGGTGCGCGAGCTGCGGGCTGAATATCGAGCGAAAAATCCGATGTAATGAACGTGGGCGATGAGCAGATACCCGAGGAAAAACAGCCAGGATTTCTGAGTCGGTTGGTCACAAAAATCGAAGAGGTTTTCTTCGCGGTTATTCTGTTCTTGATCGTCGGCTTCGGTTTATTGCCCATTATTCTCCGTGTTTTTTTTGACTCCGGAGTGACATGGACAGAGCCGTTGACGCGGCAATTCGTTCTGTGGTTGGCGCTTTTTGGCGCCGGAGCGGCGACACACGATCGAAAGCACATCACCATTGATGTCGTCGGTCATTTTGTAGCGTTGCGGTGGCGTCCGCTCATACAGGCGGCGACTAGCCTATTCGCCAGCGTCATCTGTGGTATCCTCACCTGGCACAGCTTCCGTTTCGTTCGAGACGAGCGCGCCTACGAGACGCCTTCCACCGTGGCGAGCAACATCCCGGAGTGGATCTTCGAACTTGTTCTGCCTGTCGGATTCGCACTGCTCGCAATTCGCCTTTTTCTTACTGCAACAGCCGACATTCTATCCTTCCTTAGAAATCTGCGATCGGGGAAATCGTGATGGTCGCGATCATTATTCTGGTTGTCTTTCTTGCCGTAATTGGAACACCTCTGTTTGTGGTCATGGGCTTTTCCGCTTTGGTGAACCATCAGATGGCCGAAATCGATCTTCAGGCAGTGATTATTAACTTTTATCAGCTCGCCAGTAAACCAATGTTGCAGACCATACCGCTATTCGCCTTCGCCGGGTATTTGCTCACATACAGCCAGGCGCCTCAACGGCTTCTACATCTTTCCAGGGCGTTGCTGGGCTGGATACCAGGAGGACTGAGCATCGTGGCGATTATCGCCTGTTCAATCCTGACCGCGCTGACCGGAGCGTCGGGCGTCACAATTGTTGCTCTCGGCGGTCTACTTTTGCCGGCGCTTGCAAAAGACGGTTACGATGAACGGTTTAGGCTGGGGTTGGTCACTACGGGCGGGAGTCTCGGTATCCTGTTTGCTCCAAGCCTGCCGGTTATTCTTTATGGCGTCGTTGCAGAAGCCAGTATCGACGATCTCTTTCGCGCCGGCATTCTTCCTGGTGTTCTCATAATATTTCTGCTTTCCGCGTACGGTATCTTCTATGGAATACGACATAAGATTCCACGGCAGCGGTTTGTGACTTCCGATTTGATTAAGGCAGTATGGGACGCCAAATGGGAGATCCCATTGCCGGTGTTAATTATCGGTGGAATTTACAGCGGGAAATTTGCAATCAGTGAAGCAGCGGTGGTGGCTGTGGCCTATGTATTCGTCGTCGAAGTCCTGATTTGCCGTGACATACGCTTCCGTGATCTGGGTCGAATTGCGCGAGAAAGCGTTGTGCTTGTAGGCGGAATCCTGATCATATTGGGGATGACAATGGCGGTTACCAACTATATGATTGACGAGGACGTGCCGACGCGGATGTTGGAGTACTTCAGTGCCAGGATGACCAGCAAATACGCATTCCTCGTCGTGCTCAATATCTTCTTGCTCATCATTGGGTGCATGATTGACATCTATGCCGCGATTGTCTTGATCGTACCATTAATCCTGCCAATCGCCCTGCAGTACGGAATTGATCCGGTCCATCTGGGAATCATATTTCTGACCAATCTGGGGATCGGTTACATTACACCACCGGTTGGCATGAATCTCTTCATTGCGAGCATCCGATTCCGGGAACCGGTACTTAAGTTGTATTGGGCTAGTCTGGTTTTTCTTGCATTATTGCTCGTCGCATTAGTCGTTATCACCTACGTGCCGTGGATCAGTTTGGTGCTGATTGCTCCCGTGGACGTACTGCCTTGAGGACCGCGCGATGAGAATTAGCAAAATTGTGCGACCGCGTCGACAATATCATCGATATTAAACGGCTTGGAAAACGTTTGCAGGGCGCCGAGCGCATTGGCGGACTTCAGATATTCATCCGTCTCGTTGAATCCGCCGCCCGACATTGCGATAATCTTGACATCCGGGGTCAGCTGCTGCAGCGCGATGATCATCTCGATACCGTCATATTCCGGCATGATCAAGTCTGTGATAACGATGTCGATGTCGTGACAACGATACAATTCCAGGGCTATGCGGCCGTCTGCAGCTTCGAGAATTACATGACCGCAGCGTTCAAGTACGGCAACGAGAATTTTCCGAATTTCAACATCGTCGTCGACGATCATTATTGTTGCCATAGCCTACCTCAGATTCGTCACTGTGTGACATCAGCATCTTACACAAGTATTATCTGCAAACCAAATGCGAAAACCAAAGCGTAAAACACGAATTGCAACGGGCGAAAAGCAGCGGTTAACTACGCTCGAGAACCCTCCACCGACTGACGCTCCGGAACGTCGCGACCAAGCTGCCATTGGTAGACGTCGTCGACGGCCTACTCCGGTCAACATAAAGCTGTCAGTGCCGGCTATCGTGCTGATCGCCGCGCTTGCTGTAGCCAGCTACGTCAATACGCTTCCCGGAGGGTTCGTCTACGACGACACGCCGATCATTGTTGAGAATCCGCTTATCCGTTCACTCTCCAATATACCACAGATTTTCAACAGTAACTACTGGGAGCATGCGCCCGACTATCCCGACCACACGTTGTACCGGCCGCTTACCGTAACGACATATGCACTGAATTATGCCATTGGAGGTTACCACCCGCGAGGGTATCACGTCGTAAACGTAGTGCTGCATGCGGCGGTGTGTGTCGTAATGGCTCTTTTTATCACTGCCTGTTTCGGGGATACCGTCCTTGCGCTCGTAGCAGCCGCGATATTCGCCGTTCATCCGGTGCACGCAGAAGCGGTTGCCAATGTGATCGGGCGCGCTGAATTGCTGTGTCTGCTTGGTATCTTGACCACCTTGTTTGGTTATTTCAAATCGTCCGATGCTACCGAGCGTGGCCGTCCCGCAGCAGCGAGACTGTGGTCTGTATTGTCTGCTTTCGCTTACATGGCCGCGATGTTATCCAAGGAAATCGGAATCATCGCACCCGGACTTATCGTGATCCTGGAAGGATTGTTGCCAGACAAAAGACAGTTGCTGAAGCGCAATATCAGAGCGCTATCAACGTTTGCAGTCTATGTCGTCGCCGCAATCCTCTTCCTGATCATGCGCGCTCAGGCAGTCGGTGACCTGTCGATTATTACCGGATTTACGGACTTGCCTGTTCACCAACGCATATTTACAGCGACCCGCATACTGGGCGAATATCTCTTGCTCCTGATTTATCCGGTCACGCTGTCGGCAGACTATTGGCTGGATGCGGTGCCAATCGCCCGGTCGATCTTCGAGCCTGCCGTGATGCTATCGGTCGCATCGCTGTTGTTTCTGTTGATTCTCGCAATAGGGCTGCGCGAAAAGCATCCCGCCTGCACATATGGCATTGCCTTTTTTGCACTTGCCGTGTTTCCGGTTTCGAACATCGCGTTTCCGATCGGCGTGATGAAGGCGGAGCGCATACTGTATTCACCGTCCGCAGGATTCATCCTTGCTCTGGTCGCTTTAATACGTCCGTTGCTAAAGGCGGGACGATGGCGTCCGATCGCCGTAGCCATCGTGGCATGTGCGGTGGCCCTGATGTTCATACGGACCTGCGTGCGCAACGGCGATTGGAAATCCGACTATCATCTTGCTGCCGCTACACTCGACGTTTTTCCAAACAACCCTGAATTCAACAAAATACTTGGTTTCCACCATCAGAACAACGGGGATTTTGTTGCGGCACGAGCGTACCTGCTGCGTTCCCACTCAATAAAGCCATTTTGGAATGTGCTTTATAATCTCGGCAATATTGAGATGGAGACCGGCAACGAAGCTCAGGCCGTTGACTATTTTAATCAGGCGCTTCAGCTGTCGCCAGGCAATATTGATGTTCTGAATAATCTTGCCATTGCGCTAATGAGGACCAATCGGATTTCGGCCGCAGCCAATATTCTCGAATCAATAATCATTGATAACCCGCGGCATCCCGGCGCCTACATCAATCTGCTGCCCATGTATGCGTCGATAAACGATCGCGAAAAAGCGGTCCGAATCATGGTAGCTGCTTTGCAGCGATTTCCGGACAATCCACAGGTGCAGCAAAACGCCGAAATGGTACGCCGGAAGTTCGGGGTAAAATAGGTGCGACGATTGATATTTCACGCAATCCCACTATATTACCTTGCAAAGCAGCGTACGGGGTGAAGTGCGCGGCCACGTTATTTTTTAAGCATATCAAGCACGGCGACGGTTGGTGACCGCCCGTCCATTGTGTGTTTCATAAAGATAAGGATTGTAACGATCATGATCTGCATAGACCATCTATCCATCTCCGGTTGGTGCTTCGGACGGCGCTCGCTTCCCGCAGTGTTGTCCCTGCTCCTATTGATGGCCTGTACGTACGCATACGGCCAGGTGGAAAACCCCGAGATAGATGATTTTACCCGAAAAATTCTGGATGACTTCAAATTGTCGTATGTATATCTTATCAAAGGCAATGAAAAGGACTACGAAGAAAACAAGAAACGGGCAGCGTTTTATGCGGAAAAAGGAAAAAAGGCAAGCGCCAGTAAAAACCGCGCAGAACAGGCTAAGGCCAAGGACTTCGAAACGCTCTCCAAGTACTACGGTAAACTCGCCATACTGAACTATACAATATTAGAGAATTTCGAGTTGGCAAAAACCAATACTGCGAAGATATGCATGAATCGTATAGTCGAAATTGAGAAAGACATATCGAAGATCACACGGAAACCAGTTGAGCGTGACTGGTTGACATTCGATGAAGTCGCCAGCTATCGTGCAAAGGGCTATAAGTACAAAACCAAAGACCCAAAAATCCGGCCGTTTTCCCGTGAAAATTGGAAAATCGACGAAGAAAAAGAAGCGGCGGACGACAAACGAAACCGCAGTTCAACAAAGAAGCGGACGAATTAGGCTATGAAAATTTCCGTTGCTGTCTCACGTCGATTTTCCCTGGTCGAGTTGATGGTCGGGATGACCATTTTGTCGATCATGATGTTGATGATGTTCCGCTTCGTTGTCGCCTCGCAGAAAACCCTTGACTGGAGCGACAAGGTCTGGCGGTTGTATGAGAATTCCCGTGTTGTGTTCGATCTGGTAGAGCGAGACTTCCAATCGAGTGTCACATCATCGATCCCAAACCAGCAGATCGCGTTCTACATCGGTGACCCCGATGCCGTCTCTGATCCATCCGACACACTTTTCGGATTGTACCTGTGTTTCGTCGCGTCGCTGGAACCGGATGACGATGCGACAAGCAGGCTGATGGAGGTTAGCTATAAATTCCACACCGATACCGATGAGACCAAGCCGTTCACACTGGTCCGAAAACTTGTAGACGACACCGACACAGACTGGAATTTCTTTGGCAATCCACCCGATTGGTACATCAACAGTACCGACGGCTACGAAACCGTGGTCGCAGGCATGGACAGTCTGTCCATGAAATTCTATAGCGCCGAAAGTGCTGGCGTCGAATTGATCAAAGGCCAGGTCCTTAGCGAAAAACCCACTCGGATCGAGATTACCATATCGTTATTTGACGAGTCACTGATTAATGTGCCGGAAACTGTCAGAAACGAGTTAAAAGTTCAAACCGCACGTCAATTCACCAAGATTATTTATTATCCCCAAACCGAAGACTAACGAGGATGCAATATGAGCAACTTCACCACACCGCGGGAATCTGTCAATCGGGGGGCAGAGACACATCGGACGGCATCAGACGAACAGGGCGTCGCGCTTCTCATGACACTGGGAGTGCTGTCACTGCTGATGGTGCTGGGACTGTCATTCGCTTTATCCGCTATGAATTCGTTGAAAAGCGTGCGTATCGCCAAAGACCTGGTGAAAGCGCGATTGTATGACGAGTCGGGATTCGAAAAAATATTCGAATTGCTGGAGAAGGAATTCGCCGATCTTGAGAATCCCGACAATCTGTTTCCGGCAACCAAACGGAACGTGCCCCAAAGAATGGGGCCGTGTTCCTGGGATGAACGATACTTCTGGGTCAGTATTTTCGATGACGAAGACCAGGATCAGGATTTCGCCGACCTTAACGACGCGCTCTACATGACGATGGTCGGTGTGCCGATGACACATGACAGCACGATGGAAAATCATATCGCGACGAATCTGACAAGCCATAGTTGGATCCACAGCACGGATGCTGTCGACGGCACGAAGATCAATGCGCGCGTCACGTATATCATTTATGACGAGACCGGCAAGGTCGATCCCAATGGCATCTGCGGCACGGTTATGGAAGGACAGGAACTTCGTACCGGCGGATCGCCCGATGAAATCAGCCTGATCGACGTGCTTGAGGACACCCCGCTGGCGCAGGCCCTGCAGTCGTCAGACGTCGATCCCGCGAACGGCCTGCGGGATCCGGACAGCATGTGGTTTTCCTACTACGACATCTTCAAAACGTTTCACAAGCAGGACACGGAATACTGGGAAAATTTTCCGGACAACGCAGATAACATCATGAAGAACATTTTCCCGTTCAGCTATGATATCGAGGCGTTTTCCGTTATTGAGGAGGATACCGGCCAGCCCATTGACAAACATCGTTTCAATCTCGGACGAGAAGATTGGGATACCATCGAAAACGATACCATGGTGGCAACGATTCTGTCTAACGCCGCTGATTTCTGGGCAGGTGGCAACACCGGCGGAATTCAGTGGCTCATGAACGCCAGTGATTCAACGCCCAAAGAGCAGATCGCAGCGAATATTGTAGATTACTGCGATATCGACGACGGCGAGCCGGTCAATGCCACGACAGATTACAATATCTCGTCGCCAACCGGTCGCCCGAGCTATTGCGGAAACGAACAGGTTCCCTACATAAACGAGATCCAGTTCAAGGTTGGAATGAACCTTACGGGCTTTACATTCGCGGTCCATCGAATCGAGCTCATCAATATGTATGATTACGATGTTGCCACGAGTTTCGCCGACGCCACACTGACGGTTACAGTCGTGGTGGACAGCAGTGAAGTCAGCGATCTTGATCTTACATTTGTGCGAAACATCACTGCCGCGGACGGCGTCACGCTGGACGCGCCAGACTATATTTATTTTAACGACATCAATCCCGTCGAAACTCTCCCCAATATACCTCAGGAAACGATGACAAGTCTCGCAATCACGGTCAAATCCGTGAAATTGACAGATACGACTACGGGGCTACTGATGGATTTTGCTTTTGACGAAGATTCAACGAGTGGTGGCGACACCATCGTAGGTACCGGCGGATTGATGGAGCGCTACGTAAGCGTCGAATGCAACGATCCGCGCAATAATCTCGATGCCGACGAGTGGACATGGGATTCGTGGGGAGACGGTCCTGGTGATTCGGGTTCGGTGATCCAGGTTGGGTCGCCGCGAACGCCGAACACGGTTTTTAGCATTGGTGCCGACGCATCACAAAATGATCAGGAGCCTGGAGCAGTGAATCCATGGGATGTCTCGACCGCTTTTATTCGTAACGGGCCGATGAAGCATTTCTGGGAATTGGGTTTGATTCATCGCGGGCAGTCATGGCAGACAATTAATCTCCATGATTACCAGCCGGTAGATCTGGCGGAGAGTGCCGATATGGGCATGGGGAATTACGCTGGATCGAACGGTGGCGATGCCAATATTCTCAGTCAGGTGAAACTGACCAGCGACACGGAGGTGACAGGCCGGATCAACATCAATACACCCAATGCCAATGTACTTAAGGCTCTCTTTCACGGAATTCGGCTCGGAAGTGACTTCAGCGACCCGACGCCCGCGAGCGGCGTCGGAATCAATTACAATAATCTGCTGGCCGACAATTCAGCTACGGATATCATCGGCACTACCGGGCCCGTTTACACTGGAAGCTCTGCGGTCGCACCGGCGGACGGCACCATCCGTGCCGAAAATGGCTCCGGCGTAAATGGGAGTGGCGAGCCGCTCAATGACCCGTTTCGATATCGGGGTGAGGTGGCCCGTGTCGATCGACTCAAGAACGGTACTATTGGAACGCAGAACACCGACCGGTTACAGGAGGAAATTATTGCCAAGGTTGCAAATCTTATCACCATCAGACAAAATTACTTCACGGTGATGATAACATCACAGATCATCGACGACCTCCTCACGGGCTACAAAGGGGGGCAACAGGGGGTCTATGACGCTGGTATCGACCAGGTTTTGGCGGAGCAAAGATTAATAGCGATATTGTACAGGGATGCGACTAATAACAAGTTTGACGTTGTTCGGTATGAATATCTCGACGAGTAGTGCATCCAGGGAACTCACTGTTTGATTCAACTCGTACTTTTTGTCGCTACCTGTTTTACTACCACGCTTGCAGGTGTCGAATGGACGTCCGGCGGGGTGCAGCCGGGAGGTGAGTCTTCCTGGCTTAACGGCTTGCCGTACTCGCTGTCGATAATGTTCGTCCTTAGTTGCCACGAGTTCGGGCACTACTTTGCAGCCCGCTACCACGGCGTTTCCGCTACCTTACCATACTATATTCCTATACCCTCGCTGCCGGGATTTCTCAATTTCGGGACGATGGGCGCGGTGATCCGCACCCGTTCGCCCATTGCCGATAACAAGGTGATGTTCGATATCGGCGTATACGGTCCTATTGCCGGCTTCATAGCGAGCCTTGCAATTCTTATCTATGGATACACGCATCTGCCGCCGATTGACTACCTGCTTGCGATTCATCCGGATTATTTCAGCCCGACTTACGGTCAGGGATTTCTGAGTCTGGAATTCGGCGACACGTTACTTTTCGCATTCCTGCGCACCGCTCTTACCGATTCTAACCAATTCATCCCACCAATGAGCGAGGTATATCATTATCCGTACTTGTGCGTTGGATGGTTCGGGCTGTTTATCACGGCAATGAATATGATTCCCGTAGGGCAGTTGGATGGCGGACATATCATATACAGCATGTTCGGGCCGGTTGTCCATCGCAGAATCGCACGTCTGTCTATGTGCCTGCTGATTTGCCTCGGCATCCTCGGTGTCGGTCAGATATTCGGCTTTTCGGTTACCGTCTCGGGGTCAGCATTTAGAGTCGGTTGGCTGGGTTGGGCATTCTGGGCCCTGATTCTCTGGGTTGTAATTAAGGTTCAACACCCTCCTGTTGAGGAGTTTAAGCCATTGGGCGGCCGGCGGATGTGTCTCGGGTATGCCAGTCTGATCATACTTCTCCTGTCATTTCCGCCTTCGCCGTTCATCGCAACAGTACAGTAGGGATAGTAACCGTACTCGTCTGCATCGAGACGCCGCCGCTCAGTTCATTTTCACGGCGTGACGATGCTCATTTCCGAGGTCGCTTCAAACGCAGCCAACAGGCTAGGTGTGATAGTCTGCATTGATCTTCACGTAATCATAGGAAAGGTCACAACTCCAGTACGTGAAGGATCCCTCGCCGATATTGAGGCTGATACGGATCTTGAATGCCGGTTTCTGCACCACACAAACCTGATCGTCGACCGAAGCGGGACCCGCCTCGCCGCCTGCCACGACATGTGCTTCGTCATAGTGGAGATCCACACGGTCGGGATCGATCGTGGCGCCGGAGTAGCCGACGGCGTCGAGAATCCGGCCCCAGTTAGGATCGGCGCCGAACCATGCGGTCTTGCATAGCAATGAGTTCGCTACCGCCCGCGCTGCGAGTTTGGCGTCCGTTCCGGACACCGCACCGGTGACCTCGATTTCAACAAATTTAGTTGCGCCCTCGCCGTCCAACACCATCATCTTTGCAAGTTCGGCGGCTACATGGTGAAAGGCGTCGCGAAATTGGGATGCATCGGGGTGTCCTTCATCTATCATGTCGTTACCGGCGGTGCCGTTGGCCAGCGCTACAAAGGAATCATTGGTGCTCGTATCGCCGTCTACGGTGACGCGATTGAACGACTGGTCCAGCGAAGACTCAAGGCACTGGTCCAGAAACGCCGGCGCCACATGCGCATCGGTTGTGATAAAAGCCAGCATGGTGGCATGCGGACGGCACGGTTGCATGTCGGGAGCGATCATCCCTGCCCCCTTGGCAATACCCCCAATTGTTACCGTTGCGCCGCCGGCTTCAAGGGATACTGCAAGAGCCTTGGGCTTGGTATCCGTGGTCATGATTGCACGTGCCGCATCCTGACCCGCTGATACCGCGAGTGTTGATGCCGCGGCGGCAATGCCGCTTACAATTTTGTCCATCGGCAGGCTTTCGCCAATCAGGCCGGTAGAGAAAACCAATACGTCGGAAGGCGAAAGTCCTAGATGGCCGGCTACCGTGTCAGCCATCGTTTGCGTATCGTCATCACCGGATTTTCCGGTACACGCATTGGCGTTGCCGCTGTTGATAACCACAGCCTGAACGGTCGTCGACGCCTTGAGCACCGTGCGGCAGTATTTCACTGGCGCCGCCGCGAACGCGTTCGTGGTAAACGCGCCGGCGCAGGTCGCCGGCGACTTGCTGAAAATCAAGGCGAGGTCGGGCCGGCCGCTTCTCTTTAGTCCGGCACAGACGCCGGCAGCCAGAAAGCCCTGCGGGCTGGTAACATTTCCGTCATTGATAAAATTCATGATAGTGCTCAAAGTCCGTTCTGATGATTACCGGGATCGTTCGTAGCCATTCGAACTCCGGTTCAAATATTCTCGTTGTAGATCACAATAATGCCGCGGTTTCGTCATACCCGCATCGTATATTCATACATTGGATGGCTTGGCCCGCGGCGCCCTTCGTGAGGTTATCGATTGCCGAGGTTACAACGATCCGATTGGTACGTGGCTCGATCGCAAAGCCGATCTCGCACACATTTGTATGTGTTACTCTTTTCGTATCCGCGAGTCGGCCATGTGGCAACACACGTACAAACGGCTCATCCTTGTAGGCTTCATCCAGGCAATCGGCGATGTCGTTAGTCGCGCATGCAGCATTGACCGGTTTCATAAATAAGGCGGAATGAAGGCCGCGATTCACGGGCGCAAGATGCGGAGTAAACAGAACGGTTACCGGTTGCGAGGCGGATTCCGATAGTTCCTGTTCGATCTCAGGCACATGCCGGTGCCCCGTAACTGAATACGCCCGAATGCTCTCATTGCATTCGGCAAACAATAGCGACGTGTCCGCTTTTCTACCCGCACCAGTGACACCGCTGATACTGGCAACGACGATATCGTCTGCGGTTGCCAAGCCGTTTTTCAGCAGCGGAGTTGCCGGCAGAAGCACGCTGGTCGGATAACATCCCGGACACGCTATCAGACTTGCGGACCTGAGTTTCGCACGATTCTTCTCCGGCAGGCCATATACAGCTTCTGTCAACAACGCGACCGCGGGATGGGCCTTGTTGTAGTGTTGTTCGTATATAGTTGCGTCCTTCAGGCGAAAATCAGCACTCACATCAATCACGATCACGCCTTTCTGAAACAACGGTGCCGCATACTCCGCAGCCAGGCCGTGCGGCACACAGAGAAAGGCAATCTCTGCCTGTTCTGCGATGCGGTCTACATCCGGTTCTACGAACCGTATGCCGTCAGCACTGTGTCGCGGATTCACCTCCGACAACGTCTTTCCGGCGTGTTCCCGTGAGGTTACGCAGGTAATCTCGACGTTCGGGTGCCGTAGTAACAGACGCAACAACTCGTCGCCGGTATACCCGGCCGCACCGACAATCGCAATTTTCTTCATCATTCAACCTCCTTCACCGGTGGCGCTTTCCCCAATTTGTACGGCCCCGGCCCGTATGATAGGTCCGACGGGCTGTTAGTGGGTTCGCGGAGAAACAAAAAAAACCCCGAAGTCGCAAGCGATTCGGGGTCAGGTAATACCAGGATGAGCTATGCCGCTTACCGTTTCGAGAACTGAAACCGCTTTCTCGCACCGGGCTGGCCTGATTTCTTACGTTCTTTCACTCGCGCATCGCGTGTGAGCATGCCGCTTTCTTTCAGAACGCCCTTGTAGTTGGGCTCGTTTTTGCATAACGCCCGCGCCAGTCCGTGCCGAATTGCTCCCGCCTGGCCGACCGTCCCACCGCCTTTTACCGTGACCTGAATATCGTAGTGCTCGTTTGTTCCTGTCACCGTCAGGGGCTGCATGACATAGCCACGAATCGATTCAGTCGGGAAGTACTTGTCGAACGCCACCCGGTTGACCTTGATGTTGCCGTTTCCCGGTCGAATACGAACCTGCGCCGCCGCTTCTTTCCGCCGGCCGGTTGCCCATATCGTGTCCTGATCTGCCATGATTTTTGGTTCCTCGATAGTGCGGCGCCGAAATTATCGGTACCGCTGATGCTCTCTTCTGCTCCGCGTATCGCGTGGGTGCAATCGCCAGCCTGCTTTATATCCTTAAATCTCGACGTCTTACGACTGCTGCAACGTCATTACTGTCGGCTTCTGGGCCTCATGGGGGTGCACATCGCCTGCGTACACCTTCAGCTTCCGCAGCTGTTGCCGGGAGAGTCGATTTCGCGGCATCATACCCTTGACTGCGTCGCGAATCAGCCGCGTTGGGGTGCGTTCGCGGATAACGTCGGCCGTGCGTACCCTGAGGCCGCCCATAAAACCACTGTAGTCCTGATACGTTTTCGCAGTATTCTTGTTGCCGGTTAAAGCCACTTTCTCGGCATTTATGACGATCACAAAGTCACCCGTATCAATATGGGGCGTGTAGGTCGCTTTCTGCCGGCCGCGCAATGTATTGGCAATCTCAACCGCGAGTCTGCCCAGGATCTTATTCTCAGCGTCTACGATAAACCAGTTCCGCTGTACCTCGTCTACATTTGGCAAGTACGTTTTCATAATAGTATTGTGTCTGGTACACCTTTGTGTCATTGATTTAAAACCCGAACATTAGAGCGAAACGTAATGATTGCAATTCAAATTCACAAATTATTTCTCCTTTACGTCGCGGACTTCGAGCAATTTTGCATTAATTAAACGGGTTGGTATAGTGTGACATGCCTGTGTTCAGCAGGGAAACACCACCATTAAAGAGAGGAAGTTTCAGCATGGGAAACATCCCGAAACCCGGCGTTGCCGAAATTACACCAGAGAACGTCATCGACGTCATGTCTGCTCCGGCCTATCGTCCACTCGAGGTGCCGGAGCTACTTGCAGCCATGGGGCTGAAGCGGAAGCACGCAAAACCTCTGCAGCAAGTTCTGGATGATCTGCTGGCAGCTGGTAGAATCGTACTCCTGCGTCACAAGGGGTATGTTTGCTGCGAAAGCGCTGATTTACTGGTAGGCACCATACGCTTTACCCGGTCGGGTAAGGCATTCGTCATCGACCTGGATGGACGCCGGGAAGCGTTTATCGCGAAGAAAAACACAAGTACCGCATTCCCCGGCGACCGCGTACTTGTGCGCCTCCATCGCCGTGTGCCGGGGCGTACCACGGGCCGCAGCTCCAGTGCCGAGGGTACAGTGATTCGGATCATCGAACGGCGGACGGAGATGATGTCCGGTACGCTAAGAAAGATGCGCCGCGTGTTCTTCGTCGAGCCGCTGCGACCGGATTTTTCACGCGATATTCTGGTTGCGGACATCGGTTCGGCACTGGTCGGCGACAGGGTGACGGTGCGTTTGACCGAATGGACCGACCCAAGGATGAATCCAGAGGGCGACATTGTTGATGTGCTGGGGCACGCCGATGATCCATCGATCGACACGGAATCCGTCATTCATTCCTACGGCTTGTCGACGTCGTTCTCTCCTGACGCGATGCGCGAAAGCCAGAGGCAAACGATCACCGACAGGGATTTCTCCGACCGGCTCGATTTTCGCAAACGGTACGTCTTTACCATTGATCCCGATACGGCGCGGGACTACGACGACGCGATTTCGCTGGAGAAGACCTCCGGCGGCAAGTGGCTGCTCGGTGTACACATTGCCGATGCCGCTCATTTCATCAAGCAGGGCTCGAAGCTGGACAAGGCCGCCCTGGAGCGCGCAACCAGCACCTACTTCACGGACTCTGTGTTGCCGATGTTGCCCGAATCGTTGTCGAACGATTTGTGCAGTCTTCGTGCCGACCGCGACCGTCTCACGTTGTCGGTATTAATCCGTGTTGACGATGCGGGCAGCATCGACAAGGTCACCTTCGGCGAATCCGTGATCCGCAATCGGGTCAGATTGACATATGGCCAGGCGTTACAGGCGATACAGCTGCCGGACGGCGCGGCGATGCCCGAGGCGGGGCTGGACAGGCGCGGTGTGCGTAAGGTAAAGCGATTGCATGCTTTCGCTCAGCGGTTTCGTAAGAAGCGGCTCAGGGACGGGGCACTCGACATGTCGATACCAGAGGTTCGCGTAGAAACCGACGAAGACGGCCACATTTCCGCAATCCACCCAGTTGTAAATGATGTTGCCCACCAAGCCATAGAAGAATGTATGTTGCTCGCCAACGAGCAGGTGAGTCGTGAGTTGACCCGGCGCAATGTCACGTTCCTGCATCGCATTCACGATGAGCCGGATCCACAACGCCTGGCGGACCTGGAAGAACTCCTGCTCGTTGCCGGATTCGAGACCGGCGACCTCACCGACCGAAAGAATATACTGCGGCTCTTGCGGGATATTTCGCGTATGGACTATCCCTATGCCTGGTATACACAGGTACTGAGGTCCCTGAAAAAGGCCGAGTATTCGATTTCGCCTATCGGGCATTACGGCCTGGCGAAGTCGCACTACTGTCACTTTACCTCACCGATTCGCCGCTATCCCGATCTGGTGAATCACCGTATTCTCAAAGCCTTGTTGCGAAAAAAGCCCATTCCGTATACTAAGACCGCCCTGGCGGAGCTTGCCAGGCATTGTTCCGAGCGTGAGGTGATCTCTACTGGCGCGGAACGGGATCTGGTGGAACTCAAGATCATGCGCTTTTTTCGTGATCAACTGAACAGCGGCAACTTGCAGCAGTTTCATGCTATCGTAGTTGGTGTGGGAAATTTTGGTTTGTCGGTTGATCTGCCGGAGGTACAGGCGCGCGGCCTCGTGCACGTCTCCATGCTTGCAAACGATTTCTTCGATTTTAATCCGGTTCGTAAAGAGCTTGTTGGCCGCGATACGGGTACCGTTTATGGAATTGGATCGAATGTGAAAGTGGTGATTGCGAAAATCAACGAAGACAGGCGATTTCTTGACTTTGTACCGGTTGCCGCGGAAAAGCGCGGTTCCAAGAGCAGCCGCAGAAAAAGACAGGGAAGGGGTCGCAGGAAAAACCGCAAATGACGTTCTCCGGGCACGATCCAGATACGCTGCCCACAGCTTGCGTCGGTATTACCGCAACCTGCCTTGCGGCAGGGGTGGCTGCGGGGCTGGCATTTCCCGAAACACGCACTATCGGCTGCGCCGTGCCGGCGTTGGTCACCGCCTGTGCGTTTGCCATCCTCGCATGGCGTTGGTCTCGATGCGTCACGCCTGGCCCGAGTGGCGCCACCGCCGGCGATACGGCGCTTTTTCCAGCAACGGCATCGATACTGAATCGTGTGCCGGGCGCAGACGACGGCGAATGGATTGTCAGCCGTTTTCGGATCGTGGCGGCACCCGTAGCGGGTTTGTGTGGAGGACTGTTTCTGTTCGTGGTTTCCCTGCTTGCACTTCGGGCCGGGTGGCATGAATATTCCGCGCCGGGATTCCGGCGGCCCGCTGCGGCCGGTGTCGCCGTCCTCTTGGCGTTGGCCTGTCTTATTCCGGGCAGCTACCTCTACGGCGCGTCCCACGAAAGCAGATATCGCTGGCTGCGCCCTACAGCTGCGTGGTTGAAATTCGCCGCCGTGGTGTTTGCTGCGGCTGCCGGTGCGCACCTCCTCAACTATGGCGGTTTCACAGGGTGGGACCACCGCTTTTCGCATCTCGTTCTCGTTGTCACCGCGATGCTTGGAGCGGAACTCCTGGTGAACGTCGTCATCGAGCGATTTCGACCGCGGCAACGCCCCGCCGGCGAACGTCCAGTGTTCGAGAGCCGCCTGTTGTCGATCCTTGCAGAGCCGGGAGGCATCGCTGCGAATATCGCGGATACGCTAAATTATCAGTTCGGCTTTAACGTCTCGGAAAGCTGGTGCTACCGCACCATCGAGAGGGCATTTATTCCCTATTGCATGCTTGCTGTGTTATTGTTGTATAGTCTGGATTGTGTCGTACAGGTCGACGCGAATCAGGCAGGAATCCGTGAACGGTTCGGCAAGCCGATATCCGACCGAATAATGGCGCCCGGCCTGTATCTGAAATTGCCGCGGCCATTCGAGTCGGTGAGGAAGATTCCCGTCGGTACGGTGATGCGCACGGATATCGGATTTGTCGCAACTAGGGAATCGGACGATCACAGGGATAGTCATCGTCAGGCCGTATTGTGGAATGCGCCACATTATCACGCAGAGACGCGGTTTCTTGTTGCCGGCACGCAGGACGATAGTGCATCCATGCGCATCATTTCTGCTGCGATTCCAATCTTTTACTCGATAGACGGCACGGAGGCGTTCAGCTACGCGTACAACTACCGCGACCCGGATGTTGCGCTGCAGAACCTCGCATCACGTGAAGTCCTCCTTTATCTGGGATCTGCAGACTACCACGGTCTGCTGGCTCGAGATCGGCTGGCTGCGCGTGATGAACTCGAGCGGCGCATTCGTGTTGCGGTCGCACGGGCCACGCCGCCGCTTGGCGTCACGATTTGTTCGGTAGGCCTCATGGACGTGCATCCACCGACCGCCATAGCTGACGCCTTCCAATCGGTCGGTGCGGTGCGTGAGCGTGAGCGCGGTCTTGTATTGGCGGCGTCGCGATACGCCGCGCAACAACGTGCCACAGGTGCGGCGCTGGGGGATCGTCAACGTCTCGAAGCGCAGGCCGAAAGCTTCCGCAAAAAGCGCATGTCGCTGGAAGGGCGGCAGCGTTACCTGCAGTACGCGACGGTCTACGAGCAGGCGCCAGCGGTTTTTCGCCACAGGATGTATCTCAATGTATTGGAAGAAGAAAGCAGCGCCAATGCCAACGTAATCGTGGCCGCCGGCGCCCGCGAGGTTATTGTAGTCGATCTGAAAGCACAACGTCGCCCGGATTTGTTGAGGGATCTTGATTTCGGCCCTGATCCGCGCGCCAGCCAACCGTGATTCCTCTATGAAGAAAGCAACCCGCCATTGGCCTTCGCTTGTTGTCGCCGCATTCGTCCTGCTTGTCGTTGCGACCGCACTCATGACGTTCCGTGTGCACCACACTGAGCACGCCGTGATCCTTCGCTTCGGTGAGCCGATGACGAATCGCGCTCTGGCGCCGGGTCTACACATGAAATGGCCGTTCGAGTCGGTGTGGCGCATCGACAATCGCATCCGTTGTTTCGACGGCGACGAGGCAGCGCTCGAGGAAGTGTTTACTGCCGACGAAAAGAATCTTCTAATCAGCGTCTATATCGGCTGGCGTGTCGCCGACGACCAGGTGATCACGTTTCTCAACACCGTTCAGAATACAGACCGCGCAGAGGAACATCTTGCCGCGCTGCTGCGCAGCTACAAGAACGGTGTGCTCGGCCAGTATCGATTGGAGGACTTGATCAACGCCGATCCCGCCCACGTGCGCATCGCCGAGATCGAAGCGAAGATGTTGGAGATGATTCGACGCGAGGCCGCAGCGCTATTCGGGATCGACGTTGCTTTCCTGGGTATCCGTCAGATCGGGTTTCCAGAGGCAATCACCGATGCTGTGTTCGAGCGGATGAAAGCCGAACGCGAAACCGTAGCACAAGCCATATTGACTGCGGGCGAGTCCGAGGCCATGCGCATACGGGCCGAATCAGACAGTGAGCGCGAGATACTGCTGGCAACAGCCGAAGGCGACGCCACGCGTATCCGTGCGGAGGGCGATGCCGAGGCAGCAAAGAATTATGCCGTCTTTCAGCGTAACCCGGAGCTCGCTGTTTTTCTGCGCAAACTTGACTCGTTGCGCCGCACGCTGTCCGAAAAGACCACCTTGATTCTGGATACGGATACAGTGCCGTATGATCTCCTGGACGAAGACGCGCTGGCGAGACCACCGGAGCCGTCTCCGCAGCCGGCCGCGGAGGCAAGATGACGATGACTCAGGGGGCCAACGACGTGACTGACAATTCCGCCCGTCATGCCCCGGGCGCCGCCGCGTTGCAGCGAACCCTATCAAGGCTCTTTGTCGGCATTCGCCTGTTTCTCGTACTCATGTTGGCGCTGTACGCGGTATCCGGCATTTTTGTTGTCGGTCCGGACGAACAGGCATTCGTTGTTCGCCTTGGTAAAGTCCGCGGGGACACCGCAGGTGAACAAGTATTTGCCAGTGGGTCATGGCATTGGGCATTTCCACGGCCCATTGACGAAGTGGTGCGGTTTCCCGCAGATCAAGCACGAGTCGTGCGCTCCACGAATTTCTGGTTCGACGAGTCCGCTGCGGCGTTAGAAGATGAACATGCTCGCATGCGGCGGGCGCCGATGGTACCGGGGGTCGCCGGTTATCTGGTGACGGGTGATTACAATATTGTTCACGCAAAATGGAGTTTACACTATCGCATCGTAGACCCGGTGTTGTACTATTCGCGTTTTCGCGATCCTGAGATGCTGATCCGCAATGAATTGGACAATGCGGTCCTGGTCGCCGTTGCTGCTGCGAATATTACCACTGTTTTGTACCATGGCGCCGAGCAGCTTCGGCTCGCGGCACAGGACCGCGTTCGGCACCGGCTCGCACAGCTGGATGTCGGTGTGACGGTATCAAACGTGACCTACGACGCCAGGCAGCCCCCGCACGCCGTCGCCGCTGCTTTCGGGCTTGCTGCCGAGGCCGGGCAAAACCGTCGGCAGAAGGTCGACGAAGCTCGCGGCCATGGCGACCGTCTTTTGCGGCTCACTCGCGGTGAATGCTCGGCCACCATTGCCGAGGCCAAAGGCTACAAGCAAAGAATTATTGCCTCCACGGAAGCGGACGCGTCATACTTTCTGAAGGTTCTGGATGAATACGACAGATCACCGGAATCGATGTTAATGACGCTTCACGCCGATGCCGTGGACGAGGTGCTTGAGCGCGTCGGGCGCGTATTCGTCATTCATTCGGACAAGAGCGGCAAGGGGCAGGAAATTCGCCTACTGCTTGACTCCGATGGCGTCAGAGCCGAATTTTGACATTGCGGGCGGCGGGAGATCCACACATCCATGAACACGACGCATTCTGCATTATCACCGACCGCTACGCCCGTTCGCCAGGCGGACAACGGTCCGGCGCAACGTCGCTGGTCGCTGCACATAGCGGTTGTCGGCGCGATTCTCATGGTCAATTCAGTGATCGCCACCTATTTTTTTTATGATGACCCGGTGGCGGGACGTATCAGCGCGGTTGCAGGTGCCATCGTTGTCTCACTGCCGGTAATGGTATTCGCCGTACGCGATCTGCTTCACGGGCGCGCCCGCATGAATGAACTGGTGGCCATCGCTGTCGCTGCGGCATTTGTGATGGGAAAGTACGAGGAGGCCGCGGTAATAGCGTTTTTCATGATATTGGCAATTGTCGCAGAGGAAAAGACCGCGACAGGGGCCAGGATGGCGCTTGAAGGTCTCATGCGTCTGACGCCGAGCGTGGCGCGGCGGGTATCTGGTGGCTCCGTAGAAGTTGTGGAAATTTCTGCAACAGAACTGGTTCCAGGCGATTTTATTCAAGTTCGTCCGGGCGAAAATTTTCCTGCGGACGGCGTGATTGTCAGCGGCAACACCACTGTGAATCAAGCCACGTTTACCGGTGAATCACTCCCGGTCGATAAAACCTGCGACGCACCAGTTTTCGCCGGAACCAGCAATCTCACTGGCGCGGTAGACGTGCGTGTCACAGCGGCGGGACCGGACACGGGCTTGGGAAATGTTCGACGACTCATCGAAGCAGCCGAGCGTATCCGCCCGCCGATCACGCGCATCACGGACCGCTACATCAGCTATTATACGCCCGTGATTCTTGCCGTTGCCGCGATTCTCTGGTTCTTCACGCAAGATATGATGCGCGTCGTGTATATACTCGTGATCGCCTGTCCATGTGCGTTGATCGTTGCGACACCTTCAGCCGTGGTCGCTGCCTTGTCTGCCGCTTCGCGGCTGGGCATCTACATTCGCAATGTAGACCATATCGAAATTGCGGCGGGAATTCGGTCTCTTGTTTTCGACAAAACCGGGACGCTTACAACAGGCCGTCTTGATGTTGTACGCCTCCATCCGCTCGCCGGTGTCGAATTGACGACACTGGTCGCATCCGCCGCCGCCGCCGAATCCGGAAGCAATCACCCTGTTGCCGGCGCATTGGCGAGGTTGGCAGCGAAAACCAATGTCGTCTGGCAGAAGCCGGATACGTTCAGCGAGGTCGCCGGGTACGGCGTCGAAGCGGGCAGCGACGGCGTCATGTTGCGTGCGGGCCGGTTGTCGTGGTTCGAGGAACTCGGCTTCGATACCACGCCCATTCGGCGAACGATTGAAGACGACGCCGAAGCCTCAGGAATGAGTATCATTGGGGTATCCAGAGACGACGTCATTATCGGTTGGCTGGGATTTCGCGACACGCTGAGGCCCGGCGCTGCCGACGCGATGGCGCATTTGGATCGTCTGGGCCTGACCGATCGCCATATGGTCACAGGCGATAATGCCTCTGCCGCCGGGGTTGTGGCGCAAGCGCTCGGAATCGGCAACGTGCAAACCGACTGCCTGCCCGGGGAAAAGGTAGATTACGTCCGCAACCTCAAAGCGTCGGGCATCACGGTTGCCGTGGTAGGTGACGGCATCAACGATGCGCCTGCCCTGGCATCGGGCGACATCGGCATCGCGATGGGCGCCGCAGGCAGCGACGTGGCCGTCGGCAGCGCATCGGTAGCGCTGATGAATGATGATGTCCGCAGAATACCGATGTTTATAGAGCTGGCGCGTCGGGCGCGGTACGTGGTATATGGGAACCTGGCTATCGGCGCAGCTGTTATTGTCGGCGGGCTGACCATGTTTGTGGTCGGTGACGGCATGTTGAACCAGATTGCCGGTGTTGTCGGCATACGGCCGACACTGTTCAAGTCGATTATTGCCGCGTCAATCCATATCCTTTCCACTCTTGCGGTCTTTTTTAACAGCGCGAGATTGATTCGATTCGGCGACGACGCAGCGCCGGCATTCGTCCAGGAGCCATCCCATGAATGACGGTACGCAATGATCGACATGCGAAAATTCGGCGTCATCGGTCGCACGTATTTACATCTAAACCGCTACCGACAGATCCTGCAGGTGCTGTTCAAATACGGTTTCGGCGACCTTATCGAGCGCCTCAATATCGATCATTATCTTGAGATTGGGCTGCGGATGATCTCCCGGAAGGGTGACGCGTCGATTGAGTCGTTCAGCCGCGCGGAGCGCGTCCGCATGGCCTTCGAAGAGCTGGGGCCTACATTTGTAAAGGTCGGACAGGTGTTGTCTACCCGGCCCGACCTCGTGCCGCTGGAGTATATTGACGAACTTGCCAAGCTCCAGGATCGCGTGCCTCCCATGGCTATCGCGGATGTCCGTGAGGTGATCCTATCTGAAACCGGTGAAACGCCCGAGGCCTTGTTTCAACACTTCGACGACGTCCCGCTCGCAGCTGCGTCCATCGGACAGGTTCATCGTGCCCGTCACAAGAATGGCGACGACGTCGTCGTTAAGGTTCGACGCAAAGGCATACGGCGCAAGATTGAAATTGATCTGGAGATCATGCATCATCTGGCTGCATTGGCCGAGGAACATGTCGCCGAGATCGAGGTCCATCGGCCCACCCGTATCGTCCGGGAGTTTGCCCGGACACTCGAACGCGAGTTGAATTATCAGACAGAGAAAGGGAACATTGAGCGGTTCGCGAAGCGTTTCGCCGCCGACGATACAATCTACGTCCCGCGCATCTATGCCGAACTCAGCAGCAACCAGATGCTGACGATGGAATACATAAAGGGCGTCAAAGTATCGGAGGTCGCGGAGCTTCGCGCCGCAGGTGGTGATCTCAAGTGTATTGCCGAGCGCGGCGCAAACCTCATCATGAAGCAGGTATTTGTACACGGTTACTTCCACGGCGATCCGCATCCGGGAAACGTGCGCGTGCTGCCGAATAATGTGATTTGCCTGCTTGATTTCGGCATTGTCGGGCGGATCAGCCGTCAGGAGCGCGAGGATTTTACCGAGCTAATCATGCAGCTGGTCGCGCACGACGAACGCGGAATTGCCGGTGCGTTACTGCGGCTTACGGACTACGAACGCGAGCCGGATCGCGGTGAGCTGGAAAAAGACCTTCTCGACGTCGTCGATCTCTATATAAACGCCACGCTTGATAACTTCGATTTCTCCCGGTTGATCCATCGGCATCTGGATGTCGTAAAGCGCCATGGGCTTACACTGAAATCGTTCTTGTTCCCGATGATCCGCGCGATTGCTGCTGTCGAAGGTATCGGCCGCGCGCTTGATCCGGATTTCGATCTTGTAAAGCAGGCCGAACCGTTTGTCAGGAGCGTGCATACGAGCCGGTTCAATCCCAGGCGCATCGTGTCCGAAACGATGGAGACCGGGGGGGATTTTCTGGTACTACTCCAGAATATCCCGAATGATATCCGTGAGATCATGAGGCTGCTCAAGTCGGGACATGCGCGTATTGAGTTTCAGCATCGCGGATTGGAGAATTTCCTGTTCACTATCGACCAGATCAGCAATCGGATCGCCTACGCCATCGTGCTGGCCTCGTTGATCATTGCGTCGTCGCTGGTCGTGTTGTCCGGCATACCGCCGAGGTGGAATGAAATACCCGTGATCGGACTGGGCGGGTACCTTGTCGCCGGAGTCATGGGGCTTTGGCTGCTGATCTCGATTATTCGGCATGGCCGGATGTAGGCAGATCCGACGACGCAACACGGTCACTTTTTCGCGCGGCGCGCAGACCGCATCGTACAGCAGTTTCGGGGCCGCGTGCCGCTTTATGACGCTGCTACAGCCTTGTGTGTGAGCCTATGTCCGTGCCGCGAATACGTCTGCCGATTGCCTGGATATCCATCATGAGCGATGCCAACGCGGGCACCAGGAACAGCGTAAATATGGTGGATACCAGAATGCCCCCGATCATCACCCAGCCCAGCCCGCGATACAATTCTGTGCCGGCCCCGGAGCCCGCCGCGAGCGGAAGCATGCCTAAAACACTTGTGATAACGCTCATGCAGATAGGACGCAGCCGGGTACGGCACGATTCGATAAGCGATTCTTCCGGCGACAACCCGGAGTCGCGGAAATTGATCGCCTGGTGGATAATCAGAATAGCGTTGTTGACGACGATACCGGAAAGGATGATCAGGCCAAGCATGGATATCACGTCAAAGATGATCAGTCCGTCGGACTGTGCATGGGCGATTGAGATCCCTGCAAAAGCACCGGACGTAGCCAAGGGGATGGTTATCAGGATAATGAGCGGGTAGAGGACGGATCGGAACAATGCGACCATCAACAGATAGACGATAAGCACGGCAAGTACGAAACTGCCTGCTACAGCCTTGATTGTGGCGGCGAGTTTATCAGCGCTGCCACTGAGCCGTGCGGCGTACTTGGTTGGAAGTTCGGCGTTGACAGGCAGCAACACATCCTTTGTAATTACACCAATGGCCTCTTCCAGCGCAACGTCGTCCTTAAGGTTCACAGTAAGCGTGATCGCTCGTTCTTTTTCTACATGGTTGATCTCCGTAGGCCCCGTTGTTGACACGACGTTTGCAATATCGGCCAATCTCACTGTCTTCCCGACCGGTGTTACAATTGGGATATCTTCCAGGTCGCGTCGCTCGCTCACGCGTCCGGTCGTCGCATACAGAGCGAGGTCGATCTGGTCGCCTTCGTCATCGTACGTGCCGACGATGCGCCCCGCTTTCAGTACTTCGACCATATCCGCGACCTGGCTTACACGCATTCCGAGGGGGATACTCCGCGCGCGGTCGATATGCACCTGTACCTCGGGTTTCCCGGAGGTGAAGCTCGAACGGACGAATTTCACACTGGCCGCTGTGTTGCCGCGCAGACGATCCTCAATGTCCGAGGCAATGGCGCGTAACCGTTCAAGGTCCGGACCGATAATATCGATTTCCAGTTGCTTTCCCGGGTCTCGGAATATGCTGGCCTGAACCGGAAACAGGACTTCGAATCCGGCAATATTCCGGCCAATGCGAAACAGTTCTGCCGTGAACTCACGAAGTTTGCGCTCGTGCGTGTAGGGGATGCCATCCGCGCCCGGTTCGTCTTTGCAGATCACGCCGATCGCCTGGAATTCACTTGCAAACACGGTGAAGAACCGGTCAACGCGCTCGTCGTTTGCCAGAATGCGTTCCAGCGGCTCGACGTCGGAAACAGTTTTCTCGAGGTTGCTACCAACCAGCGGCTTGGCAAAGTAGAACACCAGGTTTCGGTTGCCGTTCGGCAGATACTCCGCGCTCGGCAGCATGGTAAGGCTGGCGAAGAACAGGGCCGTCACAATGAGTATGATCGCAGTCTTCGCCAGCATCTTCACCGGCCGATGACCGATCATGCCGTTGATAACGTACATGTAGGCGCGCGTGATCGCATTGCCGCCTGCAACCAGCAATGGCGTGCGCCGGGGGCGTGCGTTGCTCGCTTGGCTGTCAACGTCCGGTCTCGTCGCACGGCATAATAGGGCCGCCAGTGTCGGAATCAGACTTATCGATGCGATCAACGACAGCGAGATTGCAAGGCTAATGGTAATCGCGATGTCCTTGAAAAGCTGGCCGGTCTCGTTCTGCATTACGATGATCGGAATAAACACCGCCAGTGTCGTCAGGGTACTGGTGACAACGGCGCCCCATACCTCGGTTGTGGCTTCGCGTGCTGCGGTTGCTGGATCTTTACCCTCGTTGAGGTGACGGTAGATATTCTCGATAACAACGATCGAGTTGTCGAGGATCATGCCCGAAGAAAAAGCGAGGCCTGCCAGACTGATAATATTGAGACTTCTGTCGAAGAACCGGAGGAAGATGAACACCGTGATAATGCATACCGGTATCGACAATGCCACCACCAGGACGATCCGGGGCGAGCGCAAAAATATCAGCAGCACCGCCGCCGCGAGAATCGCGCCGATCATGAGGTTTTGCCATGCGAGGTTGATGGACTCATCGATATATGCCACGTCGCTGTGCGGGATATCCAGCCTCACGTCGACACCGCGGTGGACGAATTCCCGGTTGATCGTATCGATCTCGGTCTCGAGCTGCCGACAAATAGTCACCACATTGGCGCCGGCTTTACGCAGGATACCAAAGACCACGGTGGGCGTACCATTGACCCGAAGCACGGTGGTCTGCTCTTTGTAGCCGAATCCGATTTCGGCAATCTCGCGCAGATAAACCGAACCGAATTCCGAACGTCTTACGATCATCGCGCCGATGTCTTCCGAACTCCGAAACCGACCGGTCGTGCGGAGATTGAAACGCACCGTGCCTTCGTCAATGAATCCGCCTCGCACATTCATGTTCTCACTGCGCAGACTCGTCTCCAGCTCATCAATGCGGATCCCGCGCGCAGCCATTTTCTCGGGATTCACGCGAATCTGCATCTCCCGCTCCTCGCCACCAAACAACCACATGTCGCTCACGCCGGCGACCCGCCGGAAACGGGGTTCGATGCTGTCCGTGGCAATCTCGTATAACTCGTTTGCTGTTAATGTCTTGCTCAGCATCGTGATGAACATGATGGGCTCGCGGCTGTCGGAATTTACGGACACTACCACAGGTTCTTCGGCGTCGTCGGGCAGGTCGGCGACCTGATTCAGCTTATTGATCACATCGATCATGGCGCGATTCTTGTCGACACCCCAGTCGAACTCAAGTTTGATCGAGCTTGCGCCCTCTCGGGATACACTGGTAATGCGTTCGATCCCTTCAACGCCGTCCACCACTTCCTCGATTCGATTGGTCACCTGATCTTCGACTTCCCGCGGCGCGGCGCCGCGAAATGTGGTGTCTATCTTGATCTCGGGGTTCTCTGTGCTGGGCTTTAGTTGTACCGGGATCCGGTCCAGCGACAGGTATCCGAACAGGACACAAAGAAGTACCACCACGAGGACGGTGTGAGGAAAGCGTACAGAGTGATCGATGATCTGCATTTAATCTGTAACGATGGAGACGGATGCAGCAGGGAACAGGACTTCGCCGCCGGTTGTGACCACGACATCACCCGGCTCTATCCCCGACAGGACCTCAACCATATTTTTCCCGCGCAACCCGATGGAAGCGGGGATCATTTCAACTTTGTTGTCGACTACACGAAACACAAAGATCTTGTCTTTCCTGTGAACAAGGGCATCCGCCGGCACCAGAACGGCATTGTCCTTGTGATTAATGGGGATTTGCGCACGCACAAACATACCCGGCGCAAGTTGTGCCGGAGGATCGATTAATTCGGCGCGCACCAGCATGTTGCGGGACGCAGGATCTGCCACCGGTACCGCAATGATGATCTGAGCTACCAATGGCGTTCCTGCGAAGGCGTCGACTGTCAATGAAAATTCGGCGCCGGCGGCGAAACGACCCGCTGTACGTTCCGGTATCTCCAGAACTGCCTCCAGAAAATTGTGCGATACCGTCTCAAACAGGACATCGCCTTCCGAGACGTAGGCGCCGATTTCAGCGACTTTTTGTAAAATCACGCCGTTGAATGGGGCGTGTATGCGTGTCTTCTCGAGTTGTCGGGTGGCCAGATCGACTTCGGTGCGACGAATGGCTACTGCAGCTTGTGCGATACGTATGTCCTCCGGCCTGGCGCCGTTCACGGCCTCACGCAAACGCGCCGCGGCCTGTGCCAGCAACGCTTGATTTGCTTTTTTCTCTGCCGCTATGCGTACCAGTTCAACTTCGCTGCCAATGTCCTGGTCGAACAAGCGCCGGAGCCGTGTCAGATCGGTCTCGGACCGTTCCAGATTCGCTTCCGCCTCGGCGACCTCCGCGCGTAGATAGTCCAGCGTCTCCGCCCTAGTACCAGCCACAATCAGGGCAAGTTCGGCTTCTGCACGTTCAAGCTCCGCCTGCTTCCGCGTCAGGTCGATCCGGAGATCGCGATCGTCCAGGGTCACGAGTAGATCACCCTGGGCATAAGGCACGCCTGTCCCGACATGAATCATGCGTATCGTGCCCGCGACCTCGCTGCGCTGCTCCATTTCCAGCCGCGAAACGATCGAACCAATTGCCGCAAGGTATTCCGTAACGGCGCCGCGGGTTGCTACGCCGGTCTTGACAGCGAACGTTGGCGCGCCGCCGGGCGGGGGCTGTGGCGCAGCATTGTCCCGGCCGCAGCCGGTGACGAGGAGTGCCGCGAGCAGTATCAAGGCAGCAGAATGGAAGCCGTTGTTGGTCATCGTCCTGCGAAGGTAAAGGTTGAAATGAAACATGTGCCTGTTTTGGCCGAATCCCAACAATAAGGCCGAATTCCGGATGATGAAAGGCGCACGATTGAAGGAATCCGCACAAATCCCGTGCAGGCGAATTGCCGTCGTTCGCGTGCACGGACTGTTTGTCCCGGATTTCTCACCTATTGTATGGCGTATCGCGTTCATTCATGCAATCACGATGCGTCCACCATGAAACACATTTTGTTCCTTAACCTTGTCGCGTATTCACAGACGGGCGGTATTGAGAATTTCAGCCGGTCCGTGATACGTGCGTTGTCGGATATCGCCAGCAAAAGCCGGTGTACCGCCGAGTCCGTGAGCCTGTATGACGCCGAGTCGCCACGGTATCCGAATGTAAAAATCGTCAATTACGCAGGATGCAAGACACGGTTTATTGCGTTCGCCTGTCGCCGTGTCTACCACGCCGACATTGTCATATCCAACCACGTCAATCTGCTGCCTGTCTGCGCATTGTTGAAGGTGTTGAATCCGCGAATCACGCTGTACACAGCCGTTTATGGCATCGATATCTGGCGCAGACTGGCGTTCCTGAAACGTCTGGCGCTGCCGCTGACGCGTATTCTCTCAATCAGCAGCTACACGACGGAGACCGCCTGTGCGGTCAACGGTATCGCCAGGGATCGGGTCGATTATTTCCCCTGCGCGTTCGACGGTGCGACGGGTCGTGGTTTTGACAACGTGTTTGAACCAGGCACTGTGAATCTCCTGACGGTATCAAGGCTGACGCAGGACGACGCGTACAAGGGGATCGATCATGTCATTACCGCGTTGAAGTCCGTCATGTCAAAGGTGCCGACGATGCGATACACGGTCATCGGCAAGGGCGATGATCTCCCGCGGCTGCGTGAATTGGCTGCGGCATCCGGTCTTTTGGATCGCATCGCTTTTCTGGGATTTGTCGACGATCTCGGACCGTATTACGAGCACTGTGATGTATTTGTTCTGCCGAGCCAGTGCGAAGGTTTCGGTATCGTGTATCTCGAAGCAATGGATTTCGCTACGCCCGTAATCGCCTGTCGCTCGGGAGGTGCTACCGATGTTGTTATTGATGGTGAAACTGGTCTGTTATGCGATTACGGCGATATTCAGGCGCTGTCGCGTGCGATTACGACGCTGGCAAATGACCCAGCCCTGCGCGCACGGCTGGGTCAGGGCGGCGAACGGTATTACCGGGAAAATTTTACATATTCTCACCTGTGCCGGCGATTAGAGGCTATAGTCACGAATTCTGAACCGTCTGCAACGTAAGATCCGGGGACAGGTAATATGTGTGGAATTGCAGGAATTGTCGGTGCGGATGCCTTGAAACATGGTGACGTATTGCAAAAAATGATGGACGCTATGGGGCATCGCGGGCCGGACGACCAGGGCGTGATTCATGGTGCCGCACCTGATTCGGGCGGCGCCGCATCGGTCATGTTGGGACATCGGCGCCTGTCCATTATAGATCTGTCGTCGGGCGGGCATCAACCGATGTCGTTTGCCGACGACCGCTTCACCATCGTCTTCAACGGCGAGATCTACAACTATCCCGTGCTGAAGGCGGAGCTGGATCGTCTGGGGCATGTATTTCGTACATCATCGGACACGGAGGTGATCATGGCGGCCTATGCCGAATGGGGCCCGTCGTGCGTCTCCAGATTTAATGGTATGTTTGCGTTTGCCCTGTGGGATCGGGAACGCAATCGCGTGTTTCTGGCGCGGGACCGATACGGGCAGAAACCGCTATACTACCGAAATCACGACGGCCTGCTCTTGTTTGCGTCAGAACTACGGGCTCTGCTGGCCTCGGGGCTGGTCGAACGTCATGCGAATCGTGATGCAGTTGCTGCGTACTTGAGCTACGGTGCGGTTCACGGCGATGCGACCATGGTCGTCGGCGTTCACTCGTTCCCGCCCGGGTCGAGCTGCCACATCGATCTACGGCGTAGTCCGGTCGTTGATCCGACTGCATATTGGGATTTTCCCCGTGAGAAGGAGCAGACGGATGCCGCCGGGTTACGGCAGGCGTTCGTGGAGGCCGTAGACCGACACATGATCAGTGATGCGCCGGTGGGTATTTTCCTATCCGGCGGCATCGATTCTTCGGCGGTCGCCGCAGCTGCGGTGCGTATTGCCGGCGCGTCCGTTCGAACGCTGGCGGTTACGTATCCGGAACAACCGGAGCAGTGCGAGGGCGTGCATGCCCGGCGCGTCGCCGATGCAATCGGGTCGACACATGTAGACGTGCCGATCACGGGACATACGCTTCTGGATCTGTTGCCCAGAGCGCTAAACGGTATGGATCAGCCCACCATTGACGGCGTAAATACGTATGTTGTTTCCTATGCTGCCCGTACAGCAGGCTTCAAAGTCGCATTGTCCGGTCTCGGCGCCGACGAATTGTTTGGCGGGTATCGTGGACATTTCGTGCAACCCGGGTATATGGTGCGATTGCGGAAGGTTGCCGCAGTATTGCGGTCGCCGCTCGGCCGATTGCTTTCCTTGCCTGGCGATCACAGGCAATTCGGGAAACTGGCAGACCTGATGGCGTCTCCAGGTGATCTTCTCAGTGCGTATCTGATTCGACGCAAGCTATTCTCTTCAGCCCAGGTCGGTAAGATGCTACCGGTTGCCGCGAATTCACCTGGGTGGCTGTCTGGATTGACGCAGGAACGCATGCGCCAACTGCGAGAACGTATCGATGGCCGCGCATACGCAGACGTGATCGGCATACTTGAAATGTCCCACTACATGGGCGAACTTCTGTTGCGCGACACCGATGCAATGGGCATGGCGCACAGTATTGAGATTCGTGTGCCCTTCCTCGATAACGCCTTTTCACAGTGCGCCTTGTGTCTCGACCCGTCCGCGCGCATACCGGGCGATGTGCCGAAACATCGTTTTGTAGAGGCGGTCCGTGAGTGGTTGCCGATCGAAAATATCCTGCGCACCAAGCAGGGCTTTCGCATGCCGTTTTGCGAATGGATGCAAAACGAACTGCGATCGGAGGTGAACCGGGGCATCGCCGCGATCGTCACACGCCTGGGGCCGGAGCAGGGCGGATTCGCCGATCAGATATGGAAAAAGTTTCTCGCGCATCCGGAGGCCGTGGGATGGAGTCGCCCGTGGGCGTTGTTTGTTCTCGGTCGGTACCTGGAGAACCACGATCTCAGGCTGGACCTGTGAGTTCTGTGGCCTCCGCCGCAGTGAATTGTCGACCTGCCGTGTGAATCGTGCGGCTTAGCCGGCGCGAAATCGTCACCACGCAAATGACTATCCTTCACGTGATCTCCAGTCTCGAACGCCGTCACGGCGGGCCGATCGCAGCGCTCGCTGGACTGGTTCGCGCGCAATGCCGCGCCGGCCACGCCGTAGCCGTTGCTGCGCCGCCCGCTGCGCCTGAGGCCGACACGATCGAACCCGAATTGAAAGCGGCCGGCGGCAGCGTCACCAATGTGCCGGTGCTGCGGCCGTTTCGTGGCTACGCCGCCGCAAAAGCAGCGCTTTCTGGTGGCATCTCGGCAGCCGATATTGTCCACATCCACGGCGTGTGGGAGGAAATTCTCTACCAGGCTGCCGTCCTCGCCCGCGAACACGACATACCCTATCTCATTCGCACCTGCGGCATGCTGGATCGCTGGAGCCTGTCGCAAAAGCCGTTGAAAAAGCGCGTCTATCTGGCCTTGCGGCTGAAGCGTGTCCTGCGCTGCGCGGCCGCTGTGCACACGACGGCTGAGTCCGAACGCGGGCATGTCAGCAGGATTGGCGGAGTAAGGACTGTGGTCGTACCGAACGGACTGGATCTTTCCGTCTTTCGTAACCTCACGGCAGACAATTATTACGCGTGCAACCACCCATCAATCAAGGACAAGACGATCGTGTTGTTCCTTGGCCGGCTGCACCCCAAAAAGGGGGTCCAGCTGCTCATTCCCGCGTTCAGGAAATGTCGCGCAGCGAATGCTGTACTGGTCATCGCCGGACCGGACCACGACGGGTATCGACATGAACTGGAGGAATTGGCGGCATCGAGCGATGATGAATCGCCAATCTTGTTTTGTGGGCCGATCTATGGCGACGACCGCTTCCGTGCGATGCGCGACGCCGATCTATTCGTGCTGCCCAGCTTTCAGGAAAATTTCGGCATCGCCGTGGCCGAGGCAATGGCGGCCGGCACGCCGGTCATTGTGTCGGATCAGGTGGCGCTGGAATCCGAAGTCCGGGGGTCTGGCGGGGGTGCCGTTACATCCTGCGATGTAGACAGTATCGCGCGTGCGTTGAGCACGTGGTTGGGTGACGCTGCATTGCGGGAAGAGGCAGGAATTCGTGCCGGTAATTTCGCGCAGGAAACGTTTAGTTGGGACCGATTGGCCGAGCGGTTAGACGAGATCTATTCCCAGAAATGCGATTCATGGGAAAGGTCCGAACCGGGCCGTTAAGGATTGACTATCAGCGAATCTTCACTGACCATATCCTGGGCCGAATCCATCCCATGCCGAGGATTCCCAGTAACATCATCGCGTAGGTCGACGGTTCGGGGATGACTGCGCCTTGTGTAAAGGTAAAGCTGGATATCTCCGCCTCGGCGTTTTCGCCAAATGTGCCATCGCCAATTAAGAGTCTGTTCGGGGTGACAGCGAGAAACGGTGAACCTGACGATACAAATTGGCCGTCGATGAAAAGGTCGTAACCAACCCCGGGCGTGATGTCCAATTGATAGTCGTGGAATTGCGTGTTATCAAAAGCAGCTGTTATGAAGTTTACGCCAACATCCGTTATACTGTTGGGACTAATGGCAATTCCAAATACTTCCGTTCCTGTTTGGGCGAAAAAGCCAAATCCGTGATCACTACTAACGGATAAAACTTCGGTCTGCAAGACTCTCGCAGTGATTGCGATGGAAAACGGATCGAGCGGATCTATCACGTTGTCCAATACGTAACGAGGAATAACAGTTCCCTGACCTATTGCGTTCTGGATCAATTTTGTACCGTCGACGCTAAATACATCATTTTCTGAAACTGCTCCGTTGGGTTCGAAGACCCAGCCCTGAGCACTTGGGAGTGAAGAGAAATCTAGCGTTACAATCGCAGCGTGAGTGCTGGCTGTTAGAAGACCGATATTAAAGATGCTCCAAATAATAAGTTGCTTACTGTTAACAGATTTCACGGATGTCATAGTCCTTAATTTTTTGATTGAACGGTGTTAGGTGAAGGGAACTCTTGCAGTCGTTTGAGAAATGTACTGGGAGGGATTCTAAACGATTTGATACGTTAACAGGCACCGCATCCGGAATCAATCTCTCTGAGCCTTTTTTTGGGGGAAAGTGACACGCCGTGTGCAATGGGCCCTCTAGAACAGCTTGTGTTCATTGCTGCAAGACTGCGACACGCAGCGATTAGTTGCGTCTTACTTTCCGGAAATCACGGTCTCGCGCAATTTCAGATTCATCTTGCCGAGCCTTTCTGCAAGCGCGCGTATCGTCTTCTCCATCCAGTACGGGAGCTTGTGCAGATTTAGCGAGAAAATGTCCTTGTTCAGCACCAACGCTTCGGTGGGTTCAAGGGCAACCGCGTTGGCGGTTCTTGGTTCGCTCGTAATCAACGCCATCTCGCCGACAATGTCGCCCTTTTCCAGCGTTCCGAGAATGATTTTTTCGCCCTTGGCTTCGGAGTAGACGCGCACCCGCCCTTTGACAATGAGATAGGATTTCTCGCCTCGTCGCCCCTGCTTCAGGAGATACTCGCCTTTTGTAAATACCTCTGATTCAAATTCCATCCTGCCGGAGACCAGGTTGTCGAGATCGCGGATTATCTCAACCGCGGCGGTGTAGCGGTTGCCCTTGAAGGGCGCCATCGCCTTCTCAATGATTCGGCTCACTTCCCGCGACAGTTGATAATTACTGCGATACCAGAGGTCCTCGGGCCGGATGTAGTCACACCGGCGCGCTTTCTTCACGACGTCTTTTATGTCGAATCCGACATACGGCGCATCGAACGTGAACATGTGATACAAGGTTGCCCCGAGCAGAAAGATATCGCTGAGTTGGTCGATGTCGTCGGCATCGCCGAATGCCTGTTCGGGGGACATGTAAGCCGGCGACCCCTTGATCACGCCGCGCTGTGTGCTGTCTGGTGCGATACTGCCGTCGAGCCCGGAATCGGTGGGGCTGGCCGGCCAGCTGTTCATCTCCGATCGACCAAGTTTCTTTGCGAGTCCCCAGTCGAGCAGCAAGACCTCACCGTATTTTCCTACCCATATATTGGAGGGTTTGATGTCGCGGTGAATAATATTCTTCGAATGTGCATACGATACGGCCTCGCAAACCTTCCGGAAAATATTGATCAGCGTAAACAAATCGTATTTGTCGGTGTATTCGGGGTCCTGCCGCACGATCGCCGCGATAATGTCGGCGAGCGACTGGCCGTGTGTATATCCCATCGTGAAGTAGATGCCAGTACCGCTGCGAAACCCCAGGTCCAGCGTCGAGATAATATTGGGATGGACCAGTTCTCCGGTGATACGTGCTTCGGTGATGAACTGCCTGACCGCGATCTCGTCGTCCCGGTGTTTTGGAAGCATGATCTTGAGGATCGACGGCCGCCGAATGTGTTTATCATAGACAAAAAACACCTCGCCCATTCCGCCCTCGGCAACCTTTTGCAGAATATCGTATTTTTTCTCGTAATCGAATGTCTTGTTGCCAAGAAGATTCTCGATCAAATCGTCGTGTTCGTCGGTATCCGCCCGGTCGCCGAGCGCCGCCGAGTCGATGACCACGTCGTTGCCCTTTTTCATCAACGCGCTGACCTGCATCGGGAACTCGGTGATCTTGTCTTCGGTCTCGATGATAATGGACGCCATCCCGTGGTCGGTCGCGGTGTCGCCCTGTTGCCGGTCGATGTTGTTTTTCATGGCAGTTGAATCCCCCTCTTCTTTCATGGTCGTTGCGTCCAAGATACAATCCCGTCACCGGTTTTCAAGCATGCCGAGATGATCGTTTTCCGTACTCGAACGGATGGCATCGGGCGGCACGCGGGACCGACGCAGGCGCGCCAATTAGCGTATGCGCCGCCGAGGATAGTCGGCATGCGCCGCAGGGCGTTTGCACTTAAATCGGGATGAACCTAATGTACGTTCGCAGAACCATGCGGCGACATCCGCTCCACTGCACTGCCGGCGCGGGTTTTACATCGTGCCGCACGCTCCAAAATCAAATCCATGGTCACAGCGATGAACGCCACAATTTGCGCAGACGACGAAGTACATATGCTGAGCTTCTACGAGGCGATTCTCGAGCCCAAAGGATACGCGGTGCGCTGTGTATTGTCCGGAAGCGAGGCCATTGAGGCCCACCGCCGGGACAAAGCGGATCTGCTCATTCTCGATATCGATATGCCCGGTAAATCCGGTATAGACGTGTGTCGTGAACTGCGGGCCCGGGGCGATTCCGTTCCGATTGTACTAATCTCCGCCCACGATTCGGAGGCGAAAATTCGCGAAGGTCTCTCAGCCGGGGCCGATGATTACATCGTAAAACCGTGTAAGGCCGGTGAGTTGCTTGCCAAGGCGGGCGCGATTCTCGCACATCATCGCTGCGGATTCCGCCATCACGATCCGGTGATTCCGGGGTTCCGGTTAATCGAAGAATTGGGTGAAGGCGCGATGGGTATTGTTTATATCGCTGCAAAGGCCGACGGCGGTTCAGATCGCAAATTCGCCGTAAAGGTGTGCAAGTCAGGCCAGAAGAATAAAGGTGATGAGAAATGCGAGTCTTATAAGCGGTTTCTTCGCGAAGCGGAAGCCGCTTCTCGTGTAAACCATCCGAATGTTGTTCGTATCGAGGATTTTGGCATGTGCCCCGGCAGCAACATGCCGTACATCGTCATGGAATACATCGACGGCCGACTGCTCACGGATATCAATTCAGATTCGGGCGCGCTTACGCTCGATCAGCGATGTCGGGTTATCCGCCAGGTGGCAGCGGCGTTGACGGCGATTCACGGTCAAAAAATCTGTCACCGCGACATCAAGCCCCAGAACATCATCGTCGATGCCGACCTGCATGTGAACGTAATGGACTTCGGCATCGCGCGGCTTCCAGACCGCTTGACGTCCATAACCACACATCTGATCGGCACGCCGAACTACATTGCGCCGGAAGCGTTTTTGTCGTCGGATGTCGATCATCGTGCCGACATCTTTTCGCTCGGTGTGGTTGCCTACGAGCATTTTCTCGGGCGATTGCCGTTCGTAGCCGGCAGTATTCCTGTGCTCGCGAACATGGTGCAGCACGAACGGCCTACGGCGCCGCGAGATATCGACCCGGAATTTCCCCCGGCTCTGGAGATGATCATTGGTCGGATGTTGGAGAAATTGCCTGCGGACCGTTATGCATGTGCCGCGGATATTGTCGCCGACTTCGACCGTTTTATTGCGGGCAATGCCGGCGATCAACGGCCCCCGCAGGTGGTTGCAAACAGGGTTTGGGCGTAACGATGGATGCCTCTCCCGGTACGCCGACGTCCGCGCCTCTGCACGTATACGTATGCTGGCATCCGCGGTGCGTCGAGGGTGCCCGCTACGCCGAAAGTGTGTTCCGTGTTCTTACCGATGACGTCGGTGTACCCGACGAAACCGCGCCGGGGATTCCGGTCTATTTTCGCAGCGAACCGGCGCCGGACCGGAATACACCGGCTGACATTCCGTTTGCCGAGGCCGACCACGTCGCCCTGGTGATGCTGATCGAAGAAAACATGGTGATCGATCCGGACTGGCGCACGTACATCGAACAGTTGTATGGTCATGTCGTTCATTCAGATGCCGATCGCTGTCGTGCCGAAATGATCGCCGTGCCGCTCAGTAGCGCAGCAAGAAGTGTGCAGGGCGGAATCTGCCGCAGCCGATTCGTGCAGATCGATAGGTGCGATGATCCTTCCGGCACGGATGACGACGTGTTCATGCGTCGGTCACGCCGCCTTATTGGCGGCGTCAGTTTCGAAATTGCGCGACTGTTACGGATGGATCATGATTCCGCTCCGCTCTCGGTGTATATCAGCCACGCGCGCGGCGAAGGGCGCGAAATTGCCGAAACAATCCGCGATCGGCATTGTGTTACGTATCCCGTTGTCCTGTCATGCGATCACACCAATTCAGGACCTGGCGTCGGTATCGCCAATGCTGTTGAACGAGAGGTGACCGTCGATTCTGCCGCCGTGATCGTTGTAGAAACAGACCTGTACGGCGCCTCGGAACGGTGCCGTCGCGAATGGCTCTGGGCGAGAACGCCATGTCCCGTCGCTGCCGACGTGCATGGTCAACGTCCGGTAATCATCGTTGATGCCATTCGCGCAGGCAGCAATCGCCGGTTATTCGCTGCGGACGGCGTCCTTGCCGTGCCTTGGGACGAAAACGAGATTTCATGGATTCTCGACCGCCTGATGGTCGACGTTGTCCGCATGCAGTATTATCGCCTGCTGTCGGAGGCGGTGCGTGGCCGACACAAGTGGCCGGGAAAACCGATATTTCTCGCCGCCAGGCCGGATTTGTTGAACGTGCTCACCCTATGTGGCTCCGGGATCGGCACCGTTTTGGTTTACCCCGATCCGCCTCTCGGGGTTGCGGACGCCGCTGCGATCCGCACCGCATCACACGGAATTGTCGTGACGTCACCGTCCATGTGTCCGTTGGCCGGTGCAGACAGTGGCGGATCCGCGACCAGTACCGGTGACACGTCACCGGTACTGGTCGCGGTCTCTTTCTACCCCAGTCCAGATGCGCGTGCACGCGGCTACAGCGATCTTCACCTTGACAGTGCGATGTCCGGTATTGTCCGCGTCCTGCTTGCGCATTGTTTCGATCTCGTGCTACCCGGAATCATCGATACAGAACGTGCGAATAGCCGGCTGTTCGAATGCGCGCGCAAATACACGGCGCTTCCGCTTCGGTTGCCTGCAACAGGTGACGGTGTACGATCGCGGCTGCGTTTTTATGTACCCTGGCCGCTGTATCTCGAACTAAGCGCACCGTGCGAGGCGGTTCTGTCGGCCGCAGCCGAAATCGTCAAGGTAGACCCGCCTGACGGGCTCAAAATAAACCCGGACTATGCCCCGCCGGAGAATGATGACTCTCCGTACTCTGCTTATCGCAGGGCACGGTGCATTACCGGCATGCGGGAGCGTCTGTCAACAGATACCAGGGCTGCAATCATCGGCGGCGGCGGTATCTCCGGTTTCCGGGGAAAACTGCCTGACGTACTTGAGGAGGTCGGGCTTGCGCTGGCAGCTGGTAAACCCCTGTTCCTGCTTGGGGCGTTTGGCGGCTGCACGGGCTTTATTGTCGACGCCATCCAGATGCCGGACGCCTATCCCGAACCGCTCACCTATGCGTATCAGGTCGAGGTCATTGCCAGGGAGGCCGGGTTCGCTGTCACCGGCAGCTCGCAGTCTCAGAAGGGCCACCTCGCGGCCGACTACGAAAATCTGCAGCTGGCGATCACCGCGGTAAACGACGATACCGTCTACGGCGGGTTGCATAACGGACTGTCTGTCGGCGAAAACGAAGAGCTGTTTCACAGCAGCGACATTCGTCGGATTACGGCACTGATCGTCAAGGGACTCGCAATCGTTGCGCCATCGGAAAACCGTACATGAATCCCGGCACGCAGCGTGGCGGCGACAGGTCAAGCTTCCAGGTATGCGACGCTTGGCGCGTTATCCCATGCATTACGTTTTTTGGTGTCCGAGGTCGATGCTTTCAGGATACGTGGCGCAATGCGATGTGGCGGTGCCGTCCCGCTTGCGGTGACAGCTCCAACGAAGGGCGTCGGGGCCGCGAATCCATAAGAATTGTACGAAACACGTTGGCGTGATGGCCCTTCTCGCGCTCTGCAATGCGGAACCGTTTCCAATCATAACAACAATAATGCTCAACCGTCTGATTCGTCCAGCGCGGCCTCCGCAGGCTCGAGGCCGCGGATGTGTCTCGCTGCTTCAGCGACATACCCCTGGAGCCGCGATTGGCTCAACCCCAATTCCGTCGCCGCGTTGAATTCCGTAATTGCCGATCGGTATTTGCCTTCCGACAACAGAACCAGCCCTGACCAAAGACGCAGATGCGGACTCTGCGGATAGTGATTCCGGTATTGTTTGATGCCACCTTCACCGCCGGACAGCAACGGTGTCGACGCCGAAATAGCGCGTTCTGCACCGAATGCGTCGTCCAGGTCGCCTGCAGTCACACGTGTGGCAAAGTGACATCCGGCATGACCGAGCGAGGTGATGAAACGCTCGGCGCCGGGATCGTCAACGGTTGCAGTTGTATTGGTACCGGGGATTGGCGGCGCTGACCAACGCCGACGGCGCTTCGGGTAACGCATGATGTTCCTGTAGGTTGCCTGAAATTGCCCAGCAGCCTTCTCGGGCGAAAAATGTTCTTCTATGTGGGCTTTGGCGTTTTTCCCGATGCGCGTGCGTTCTGCAGGATGATGGTAAAGAAATTCCAGGGCCTGCCGGTACGCATCCGTGCTGTGCACAACCAATCCCGTCCTTTCGTGCTCCACCAGGTACGCCACACCGCCGTGGGGGAAAACCACCGGGGGAATCCCGCAGTACATGGCCTCCTGCAGGCTCTTCTCGCTCGTGGCGTACGTGTCTGCGCACAACGGGTAACCGAAAATATCCATCGACTCCAAGACGGGCTTGATGTTCTCCACGAATCCCTTGAAGACAAATCGTTCGGCGCTAGCCAAACCGCGGGCCTCGTCGAGCAATACATCCCGGCATCCGCCACCGCATACAATAAACCGCACCTGCGGGATCCGCGCGGCCGTGCTTATCGCTATGAAGTCCCTGTGCATCTTGGAAAAATTCACCGTGCCGATGTAGCCGATCGTGAACGGTGCATCGTTGTTTTTCTCGAAGTGTCGCAGCCGGCCGAAATCGGCAATACCCGGGACCACATTGATACGTTCGAACTTCTCCGTTCCTTCCAGTCGTTGAATCGACGGCACGTGTCGGCTGGCCGGCGACGTGAGCGTCACCCAGTCGGCCATATCCACCAGCGCGTCGGTGATGATCTGGGGTGGGGCGTTGCCGAGTATCTTAAACCACAGGCACAGGCGCATCTCGGGCAGATCCCGTATCAAAAACTCAACCTGCGCGGGTGTGTTCCAGAAATGCATCTGAACGATATCAGCGGCTTTGATCTCGGAGCATATCTGCTCGTCGCTCGGCTGTCGCAGCACGGTGGCGCCGGCCTTCCTCGCGAGTATCAAGGCATACGGGTAGGCGGCGGAGGTAAGCGACATGATCCGGTGTTCATGACGACAACCGATCTCTGACATGGATGAAATCAGGGCAATGAGGGAACGGGTCGGTCCGCCGCCGGACAGCCGTTCGATAACATGCAGTATTTTACCCATTCGGCCGTCGGCGACGATCGAGGGATTGTTTTACTATCATGAAGATCTCGCGCCTGTTTACCGAAATGTTGCGTGAGAGGTTGGTGCTGTGAAGGCGCTTGAATAACAGCACTTTAGGAATGCAACTACAGGGAATGCCGAGATCCTGCGCGCGAAGAAACCATTCTGCGTCGCAGCCGATCGCATAGTCCGAATTAAATCTTCCGACCTCACGGAACAACGATTTCCGCACCACGAGCGTCCCGGGAGTTCGCCCTATGTGGCTGCCAGGCCGGTAACCTGGGTAACCTCCCAGGGGGGCAACAGTGTCGGCAACAAAATTTGCGGATATGAATCGCAGGTAAGCGTAACAGTATTGTATCTCTCGTCCGTTCGAGATCTCCGCTGATTGGATGGCCAATTTTTCCGGATCCCACAGGTCGTCATGATCCAGGAATGCAATCAGTTCACCCGAAGCACGGTCGATTCCCATATTCCGTGCTGTCGCGAGACCATGCCCGCGTTGCGGTACGAAGGTAACGTTCGGATAGGATCTGGCTATCGATGCAGTACGGTCGGTCGAATGCCCGTCGACGACGATGATCTCGTATGGCTGTTGCGTCTGGCGCAGGATACTGCCGATCGCTGCGCGCAAAAATTTTTGACCGTTCTTGACGACAATGATAACGCTGATTCGCATATCGGCGCAACGCATGTGTTGGAAATTCGCGAACGCGATGGCTGCTAGTCCAGGAACATGGACTCGGCCGGCATGTCGGCGTGACCCGGATCCTTTGGTATCACGACGGAAAATATAGTTTTGAATTCCTGGTTTTCTACGTTGATGCCGCCGTTGTGGCTGATAATGAGCTGGTAAGCGACGGCAAGGCTCAGGCCTCGTCCCTCGGCGTGAATCTTCATGTGGGTTTCGCTGAACTCGTTGAAGATATGCGGGAAGTAGTCAGGATCGATACCTTTGCCGCTGTTTTGAATCGAAACATTCACGGCATCGTCGGTTTCGTGCATCGCTACGACTACGTCGGTCTCGGCGTGCCCATGACGAATCGCATTATCGAGTATGGTTTCGAACACCCGCGTGATCTGTTTGCGATCGTGCCGGCAGATCGTGGGCGATGGGAGATCTGTGGAAACGGAAATTTTCTTGTCATTGGCCAGGCCCATAACCCGCTCGCGGGCATCCCGGATCGCTGAGCACAGGTCCGCGTTCTCGAAATGAAAATCAAACTTACCCGACTTAAGAGCGCATAGCATGATCACGTTGTCGAACAGCGAGTTGAGACGTTTGGCGCCGTCGTGGATCATCCGCAGCCACTTCTGCCTTTCCGCCTCGTCGATGTCCTTGTCTTCGATCAGGGTCTCGACCGGCCATATGATGCTTGTCAAAGGCGTATAGGCCTCGTGACTCATCAGCATGAGAAAGTCGCCCTTCAGCTTATCGACTTCCTCGACCGACTTCAATCGAAGATATACTCGAATCTTTGCTGCCAGCAATTCTTCATCAAACGGTTTGGTGATATAATCATCGGCTCCAACTTCGTATCCCTGAAGCCGTTCCGAGAGCATGGCCTTGGCGGATACCATGATAACCTTGGTATAGCGCAATCCCTGCAGTCCGCGAATCTGGCGACAGACCTCGTAACCGTCCATTCCCGGCATCATGATATCGAGAAGGATGATGTCCGGCAGGTATGTTTTGGCGATCTCGAGTGCGTCTTCGCCGTTCGATGCGCTGCGAAGGTCGTACTCTTCCAGTATTTCTTCGAGAATCTCGACATTGGTCGGATTATCATCTACTATCAGAATTTTATGATGTGACTTCATACATATCGATCGCTATGTGCGTCCTAAAGGTTGGCGTGCCTGCAGCCTGGAATCGGCGGATATCCAGGCAAGGTGTTATCGGGTGTCAAACGGGTTCCAGAGCCACAGAAACCAGCCGCGCTTAACGTAAACGGCGATAGTTCCGTTGTCGAACTTTTTCTTATGCGAATTGCTGCGCAACACCTGTGCCAGGTCTGTCGCTGTGCCGGCACAAAATGTAGCGATTGCCGAATTGGGACAGCGCGCGGGTCATGATCATCCATATTGCGCCGCCTCTATCCCCGGCGCACCGGGGTCGTTTGGCATTTTTACGGGCAGTTCAACGACAAACACGCTGCCGCCGTCTGCGATATTCTCCGCCCATATTTTTCCGCTGTGCGCCGCTATGATTTCGCGACAAATGGACAAACCGAGTCCGGTGCCGCCGGCGCCGGTCTTGGTCATACTGGATTGGATGAATTTGTCAAAGATGGTTTCAATTTCGTCTGCCGGTATGCCGGGGCCGCGATCGCGAATACGAACCCGTAAAACGGTCGGTGCGTAATCGATCGTGATCTGTATTGACGTCGAGTCCGGTGAAAATTTTACGGCGTTGCTCATCAGGTTGCGCACGACCTGCAGGAACCTTCCGGAATCCGCTTCAAACAGGCTTGCCGTTGGCGGGCTCTCGAATTCGACCGCAATATTCTTCTCCGACAGCATCGAGCGAAACTCATCGACGACCATCTGAATTAGCAGATTTGCGTCGTTCTCCTGGAAAACGAAGTCCATTTTTCCGGATTCGAGTTTCGCCAGATCGAGGAGGTCATTCAGGAGCCGCAACAGCGTGTTGCCGCTATGCTGAATTTTATCGAAGTAGTAAAACAGCTTAGACTTGTCTACATCGTTGACTTTCTTGACGCCGAATGCAGCAAAACTCAATATTCCGTGCAGTGGTGTGCGCAATTCATGACTCATGTTGGCGAGAAATTCGCTTTTGGCGCGGTTTGCCGCCTCCGCTTTGAATACCGTTTTTTCCAGCTCGCACGTTCGTTCATGCACCTGTGTCTGCAGCGTGTCGCTGAATTCGCGCGCCTCCTGATCCCGTTGCTGGATTGTCTGGCGCATCTGCTCGTAGGCGCGGGCGAGCTGGCTGATCTCGTCGTGACCGGGATCGTCGACTGCGACCCCTAGATCGCCGCGGGTGATGCGATCGCTTGCCATGATCAGGTTGTTCAGCCGTTGTATCCAGTGACCGACGATCAGAAACACCAGAGCAGATCCGACCATGGCCGCCAGCAGAAATATGCCCAGGGTCGTCCGTGTCTGCGCGAGCTGTGCGTTTCGCGCCGGTGCTCGGGACACCCCCACGATCACCTTGCCGATAATTTGACCTGTGCCGGCGTTTCGCAGCGCAGTGTTGAACATATGTTCGTCAGTTGAATTGATAGCTGCAATTCCGAGATCGTCGCCAGGCGCCGACAACGATACGGGGTTGGAAACCACGAAGAAGCTGCTGCTGTCAGCCGATGATCCGTCCACGTAACGCTGCCAGCTGGCCGGGTCGCGAACGAATGATTCCACCAACCGATCCCGATCGTCGTAGATGCCGATGAACAACACGTGCTCCGCTCTGGAAAACGGTTCAATCCGTCGCTGCAGTTCGAATCTGTCGCCGACTGCGAGCGGCAGCTCACAGGTCTGCGCCAGGCTATAAGCGCGCGCCTTTCCTTCGCGTTGCTGGCCGATATCGATCAGGCGATTGGTCTGGATAATGGTCGCCACTGCCGCGAGGCCAAGTGCAAACGTGAGAATAATGATCACAGCGGCAACGGCTTTGAAACGCAGGCTGAATTGTGTCTGAAGGTCGTTCATCGGTCATCTTTTGGAGAAATGACGTAATCAGCCCGCTTTATGAGTGATTCCGGCAGGTGGTATCCGAATTTCTCCGCGGCAATAAGATTGACAGCGATCTGGAATCGTGGAGCGATCCTTGCATGGCCTCCTTCTCCGCGGCTGCTGACAGCGTCACGGAGGAGTTCAAGAGCGGCTTCGCCCGCCTGTTTTCCCTGTTCCGTGGGGTCGATGCCGACGCCGATCAATGCTCCCGCACGCACGAATGACTGGGAAAAACCGAACACCGGCGTCCGCCGGCGTAGCGACTCCAGCAGCAGCGACCGCGTCACGGCCGGGGAATAGATGGACCGGTCTGCCTCGGTCCAGACGATGTCATTGCGTAAGCGGAAAAGCCGCTTTATGGCCCCGGCCAGGGACCGTTCGTCGTCAACGTCCACGGCGTTAAGCGTCCAGTGCGACGGTATCGCTGCGCGAACTGCGGCGAGAGTTGCCATGCTGTCGGGGTCTTCGGAGCGGTACAGCATACCGAGATCGCGTGTGTGCGGCAGACCTTCAGCAATCAACGTAAATTGCCTGGCGAGGTCGATCTCGATACTTACGCCGGCTACGCCGCAACCAGGTGGAAACGCCAGCTCCCGAGCGTCCGAAACCATGCAGTACGTAAGGTTGTACGGCGGTATCGCCGTCTCGCTCACCAATATGGCTGCCGCGGTACCGACCGCGGCGAAGACGGTGTCTCCGTTTTCCACCAATACGGACGTATTCGCGCGCACGCTCTCCAGTGTCTCGATTCTCCCCCGATGGCCGGCACGGGTCACGGTGCTGATAATCGCGTTTGCAGCTGCCTGATACGGCGGTTCGCGGCTGGCAAGGACGACCACAATGTCCGCGGCTAGTCCCGCCGTCGCGAAAAGAAGCAAAGACATAATCAGAAGGATGTGTCGTTGGTATGGCATCAGTTCAGGTATCGACCAATATCCTTTTGGGGCGCCGCGACAGACCTTATGTCTGGTGGCGCGATCCGCATTAAAAGTATGCAGAAAACCGTGTGAAGACCGTACGGCCGGGTGTTTCGTGAGCGGTGAAATTGTTGACCCCGAGCACGGGAAAGCCGGTATCGTCGAGGAGGTCCGAAACACCAATCAGCCATTCGCAGCGATCTCGGTGAAAACGTTTTGCCACAGTGAGGTCGAGACGGTGAAACGAATCGAATTCGTTTGCCGGAAATAGACTGTCACGCGTGATGTCCGAAACTTTATAGTTCAGATTTACGGTCCACTGTCGCGGAAGATACAGTCGCCCGTTGATGCCCGCTTTGTTCAGTGCTGGTGCGAACGCTCGTGTAGACTGAACGCGCCGGTCGGTTTCGAAATCGTTGTAGGCGTACCACAACGAAACGGTTCCGGCACTGTGCTTGAAGGTCAGTTCGGCCTCGGCTCCGGCTGCCTTGGCGCCGTCGATATTGTCGATCTGCGTGATGTTCTGGAATGGGTTGGCGGACGGTATATTGCGAAACCCGATGACATTCTCGTACCGTTGCATATAGGCATCGATTCGGAAGGACAGTGACGGATTCAGTTGTGCCGTGTATCCGGTTTCGAGTGATGCTATTTCTTCATTGTCCAGATCATCCGCTTGACTCACGACTGCGGAGAAGTTCACAACCGGAGGCAGATTTACCTGGAAGACGCGCTCGGTTTCCAGCTCACGGATGGCAGCAAGCGGCGTGCGAAACGCCCTGGCAGCGCTCAGCCGCCAGATATGCCGTTTCTGGTCGTCGATAGCGAACAGCGACGTCATGCGCCCAGCCCAATCCGGATTCGTGCCGGAGTAGTAATCGCCACGCAATTGGGTTTCAATTGTCCACCGATCCGTCACACGCCACCGATCCAAGCCGAAGAGTCCGGCCCATTCTTCATCGAACGGGGCGTCTTCCAGCTTCAAATCCTCAGGATTCGAATTGTCGGTATCAATGCGAAACAGTCGAATGTTCCCGCCCAGCGAGACGGTATGGGACGGATCAAGACGGACGTCATACTGAAAGTCGAGATTATTATCGAGTGCCGAATAGGACGCGAGCCCGGTGACGCCGGTGTCGGTATATGTGCCGTACCATTGGACATATGCGGATTCATTCTCGTCGATGGTACGGTCGAGTCGTAGATATGACCGTACCGTGGTCAGATCGCTGTTCTTGCCCAGAAGTACACCCGTTACTTCGAAGTCGCCTTGTTCGATAGACGACACACCAAGTCCCATGGACACGACGTTGTCCTCGTCCATGTCATATGTCGCAGTGGCATTGATGCGAAAATTCTGATGAAAGTCACGCGGCATGGTGTTGGACGAACCGGCGCTGAAGCCGACGTTGCGGAATTCATTTACATCAATAGCGTCGTTCGAGCTTTCCAGATCCTGATAGCCGAGCGACAGTCGCCAGTGCCACTGTTCCCGGCTGTCCGCCCACCGGGCGTGGGTGTAGTAATCGCCGAATTCATCAATCGTCCCGGTGACGAGTGCGCCGGACGCCGTTCCTGGTGCCTTGGTAATGATGTTTACCGCGCCGTTGAACGCGTTTGCCCCCCAAACCGCGCCCCCGGGGCCGCGTACGATTTCGATTCTTTCGATATCCTCGAGGAAAATCGGCAGACGCAGGAGTTCCGAGCCGCCGAACATCGGACTGTCGGCATAGCGGCCGTCTATGAGCGTGAGCGTGCGGTCGGAAAACACCTCATGCAGGCCGCGTATCCCAAGAGCATAACGATTACGGTCAATCGTGAGCATATCCACACCGGGCTGGAATTGCAGAATCTCGTAGAGGTTCGTCAAACCGCTGAAATGAATATCGTCGGATGTGACAACGCTAACCGGCACCGATGATTCATTGATCGGCTGTGCCTGACGGGACGCGGAAAACACGACCGGTAACTCTTCGAAAAGCAGCAGCTCGTCATACGACGCATCGCCGTGATCCGGCGAATCTAAGGCCGTCGCCAGAGCATCGCCGCCAACGGCGCAGTTTGCAGCGAGGAAAATCAGTGTCGCCAGGCCGACGAGCGACAGTTGACCTTGTCCGCTAATGGAGTTTGACCCTCCGGGCGCGCCTGATCGGCGGCGGAGGTACGGGGTAACAGTATGCCTCGATATCGTACGGTATTGCATCGTCGTGATACCTCTTGTGAGCCGTGATTCGTTGTCGCGAGAATGAATGTACCCGGCCAGTTAAGGAATCGACCGTTTTTTTACACGTAGTTGTAAGCCGGAGGCACATGATTGACTCAAGCTGGGCATAGCTTGTGAACGCTATGGACAATACTGCCGGAGTCCGACGGAATCGCGCCGGGAGGCAACGCATTCAAGGCGTTAATGTGGCTGCCCTGGCTGCGTGTGTAAAGCGGGGCGCATTTATCATACCACGGTAACGTGGATGCCTGCGGTCAGGGTGCGTTGCTGGAAGGCGAGGGATCGATCTTTACCGTAACCTTGCTGTAGATTTTGTGTTCCTCGTAGGTCCCGGAAATGTAAATGGGGTTGGTGTACGGCTTCTCAGGAATGAACGTTGGCTTCACGACTGTAGCCACGGTCAGTTTATCGCCCGGCGCAATATCTTTGGGCTCGTCGAACTCCACGGTGACCTTGCCGCCATTGCAGCTGGCTCGGTTAATCGTGAATGGTTTGTCCCCGACGTTGAGAATGTCGAAGTGTACTTCAGTGCTTAAGTACCCGTCACGTTCGTCATTCATCTTGAACTCGATTACCGATGGTTGTGCCTCGATAACCGGCTTTACGGTGGCATCGAAGGTAATGGACTGACGACCGTTGCGGACGTCGTTGCTGGTGACGAATATCCTCTGTGATTTCTTGCCAATTCGTCCCACCGGATTAAACTTCACTGTCATGGTTGCGGTTTCTGCGGGTTGCAGCGTCTTTTCGCTTATTCGGGCGGTTGTGCAGCCGCAGGATCCCTGCATCTTTGTGATCTTCAGCTCGGCGTCGCCAATATTGGTGACCGTGACATCTCGTGTCACCGGTGCAACCGCGTACATCTCACCAAAGCTGAAAGATTTGGGTTCGAACGCGATTTTCTGGGCGTGTCCGATCCACGCCGCCGTTGCGACCGTTATGAGTGCAAAATACCGTATATTCATCGTGGTGCTCCTGTTGCAATAGATTGTAACTATATCACCGCTCAGTGTGGCAGGCGCGTTGCGCCGAACATGCACGGTCGCTATCTGGGTATAGACAAATACTAAGTGGCGAAAGTTGCAAATGCAACGGCATACCGCGATTGGCATCGACCCCAAGGCAAATGCAGGTGACCGCACCGCAACATGGTTATCTTGAAACTGACGCCGTAACTCATTATATTGCCCCCCGACAATCTGCTCAGACCTCTACTTGGCCTTGGCGCACCGGTGACAGCCACAATGTCGCCGTGCCGGAAGGCCGCCCCGCATTGACACGTCCGAAGGAACCGGCGAATCATGACTTCCATTATATGTGCCGATGACGACAACTGGATACGTATATTATACGATAACATTCTGAAGAAACGGTACGAAAATCTCCGTATTCTCAGTTGCGGTCAAGAGGTGCTCGACGCATTCAAAGAAGAGCCCGCAGACCTTCTTGTCATCGATATCAATATGCCGGGGTTGTCCGGTATCGAGGTGTGCAAGCGGATTCGAAATGACGGCAGCTACCCGAATGTATCCATTATCATAGTGTCCTCGGAGAAGACCGAGGACGCTATCGTGAACGGATTTCTTGCGGGCGCCGATGACTACATTATCAAGCCCATCAACCCGTCCGAGTTGCTCGCAAAAATGGTGATCGCGATGAATAAGCGTGTCACCAATGTCAGCAAGCTTCTGGGCATTTTCCCGGGCACTATTTTCGCCGGTCGCTATGAAGTCATCGAAAAGCTCGGCAAAGGGTCTTTCAGCAATGTCTATCATGCCAGGGATATTAGCACCAAGCCACACAAAGATGTGGCTCTTAAGGTGTTCGACCTGCCGCCTTCGAGTCTAAACGACCAGAAATTCATGGCTCTGTTCCTCCGCGAGGCGTACGGGCTCTCGAAATTGGACTTCCCGAGTATCGTAAAGTTGTATGACTTCGGCACGGCAAATTTTTACTTTCTCGTGATGGAGTATCTGAAAGGGGAAACACTGCAGGACAGGGTGGAAAAATCGGGCCCGCTTTCAGAATACAACGCGCAGATCATTGCCTATGAAGCTGCGAAGATTCTGCGTTATCTGGAGACCTGCAAATTGGTGCATCGCGATATTAAACCGATCAACATAATGATCACCGACGACGGGTATCTCAAACTTCTGGACTTCGGCCTTGCGCGTTACGAGAACGAGGGCACAATAATTTTCGACGACCTGTTCAAGGGAACGCCGCAGTTCGCCGCGCCCGAGAGTATTTATGGCGATCATGACATCGACCTCACGTCTGACATCTTTTCTCTTGGCGCGACCCTTTATTATATTGTGACAGCGGTGCCGCCATTCTCTGGCGGATCGCCGGTAGAGGTTATCACGAACAGGCTGCACGAAGTGCCGAAACCAGTACAGTTTTACAACAACGCATTGAGCGATGGGTTCGCCGGGCTGATCGACAGTATGCTCTCGAAGGAAAAGGAACTGCGCCCGACAGTTGATCACATCATTCTTACACTGAAGAAGTTACAGGATAGAACGACATGATCTCCGGCAAAAATCTCCGGCGTGGAGCGTTGTGGCGCGGAAATTGCGACGTATGTTCGCCGTGAATATTCGATGCGGGCGACCGAGATGCGCGATATCGAGCGTCGATGGTGATTAATTGGGAAAAATAGCAGGAGGCGAGGCTGATATGGGTGAAAAATTGAAGATCTTATTTGTGGACGACGAGAAGAGCATTCGTGAAATTTTTCACACTGCATTTCAGGATGATTATGACGTCTATCTTGCAGCCGATGGTGACGAGGCGCTGAAGATGAAGTCGGAAAATGGTATCAAGCTGATCTACACAGACTTGCAAATGCCGAATATGAACGGGCTCGAACTCTGTCGGAAAATACGTGAACACGACACGATCTCCGTTATCTGTGCCGTGACCGGATTCAGCAAACTGTTCGAATTGCAGGAATGCCGCGAGTACGGTTTCGATGATTATTTCAAGAAGCCGGTAGACCTCGAAGAGATCTCCCGGTCTATTGCCGAAGCAGGGGCGAAATTCAACCGCTGGTTTCGTCACCGCGCCTGCGCGCTGTGATCCCCGGAAGATCACGTTTTCCTTGTATACCTTGTGCCGTTGTCCCCAAGTCAAAATGGAACTGTTTGGATTTCACAGGTACCGTCGCTCAACACGGTTGCCGATCGAACAAATGATATCGTATGATATCGTTCCTTTGGCTGCTGCCCAGTCTGCAATCGTAGTCGCGCCGCCGAGGCACGTGGCCTCATCCCCGACCGTCGCCTCCGGGCACGGCGAGAGGTCCACTGTCGTATAATCCATCGATATTCTGCCCAGGATCGGACATAGACAGTTTCGTATCTGGATCTTGCCGCTGTTCGAGAGGGCAAGCGGCAGGCCGTCGGCATAACCAATCGAAATTGTCCCCACGCGCGTCGGCGCCTTCAGGATGCACGATTGCCCGTAGCCGATGGACGAACCTGCCGAAAGATCGCGGATCGCGATCAACCGTGTTTTCAGACTCAGCGCGGCTTCCAGCGCCAGCGCCTGGTGCCCGCGGATGTCAAATGCTCCGTAGAGATTGATGCCCGTACGGACGAGATTAAAGGGCGCCGTGAATGACGTGTCGATATTATTGACACCGTCGCTGTTGGCAATGTGGATGGTATCGAAGATGATGTTACTGCGCGCCAGCCTGCCGATCAGTTCTTTGAACAGCCGAATCTGATGCAGCGAAAACGACCTGTCGTCGTACGCGACAGGGAAGTGTGAATAAATCCCGTTGCAACGCAGACCTTTCATGTTCATGGTGCGCCGGATCACCTTCTCAGCATCGTGGCAGGGGATCCCCAATCTGCCCATTCCGGTGTCGACGAGAAAGTGGCACGTTGCGATCGTATTCTGCCGCAGTGCCTCGCGATTCAATTGCTCGGCAACAGCGAACGTGCCAATCGGCGCGATGATACCGTGTTCCACGACGGCAGGCACTTCTTCTTCCAGCAGTTCGCCCAGGATATGTACGGGTAGTCCCAGGCCGTTTATTGCCAGAGCCTCCCTGACCTCGGCAACGCCGAAGCAGCTGACACCCGCATCCTTGAGGCACATTGCGATGTCCGCAACACCAAGACCGTAGGCATTGGCCTTCATGACGGCCATTACGCGACACGGGTGGACGTGCCGGGCAACCGTAGCATAATTCGACCGTATCGCGCGGAGGTCGATATCAAGCCATACGCGGGATCGCGGCGTCCCGGCGTTGTCGCGCGGATTACCGTTCGTGCAGGTCACTGGGTCGCCGTCACGTTCGTAGATTTGGCAGGATAGTTGCAGCATTTCCAGACCGTGCATTGTTCGCACAACGGCCGGCGTGCCTTGCACGTATAGCGGCCGTGCAGAATAAGATAGTGATGCGCCGCCTGCAGATGCTTTTCGGGTATTTTCTTCACGAGAATCTTTTCGATCGCTTCCGGCGTTTTTGCCGCGGCCAGGCCGATCCGGTTTGCCACTCGAAATATGTGTGTGTCCACCGCCAGGGTCGGCTGGTTAAAGACCACATTCAGAATGACATTCGCGGTTTTTCGGCCGACTCCGGGAAGCGATTGCAGGTCTTCGCGGTTCGCAGGGATACGGTCATCGAACGTTTCCTGCAGCTTGGCGCACAACCCGATAATCGCTTTGGCTTTGTTCCGAAACAACCCGATAGATTTGATGTACTCCCGGAGCCCGGCCTCGCCGAGTTCGAGATAGTCCGTGGTGGTTCGGCATCGTTGCCATAGCGGGCCGGTCACTTTGTTCACTGAGACATCGGTGGCCTGGGCCGAAAGCACCACCGCGATCGTGAGGTCCAGCGGGGTTTTCCAGTTGAGTTCGGATCGTGGTTCGATGGTTTGTGAAAGCGTGTCGAAAAACGCAGCAATCGCACGTTGCGTCATCAGTCGTGTTTTGGGAAGTGGGGATGCGTTCGCCATGGGCTACTATTCGTCGTGCAGCCGGCCTTTTCCAGATGTCCGGTAGGTGAAAGTTTGACAAAGCTGTGATTGCTTGGTAATTAATGCCTGAACGGTAACACCGGTAGCATAGACCACCATAGTGCGGGTTTTGTGCAATCGGAGCGCGCTTTACTCAGACCCCGCATGGCGGTGGTCCAGGCTGCTTCGCCGATCGCGATGTTTCGGAGTTTTTGTTCAGGCACCGCGTCAAGAACATGTAGCCGCGGCTCCGTGAACCGTGCGTCTCGATTGCAGAGAAAATACCGCACGTTTCACTGAGCCGTGCCGACACAACCGGGGCACGCAATCCTTGACGTAGTGACATCCAGATGAAAGGAATGTCGACATATGAGCGATGAATCCGCCAACGACCGTACCGCCGCACCGGCGCCCGGTTCCGGGCCGTCTTCGCCGTTTTCGGGCGCTCCCAATTTCAATGCGCTTATCGCTACAATCCTGACAGACAAAGCCAGCGAGCGCTATGTAATAGGCGACGTGATTGCCAGGGGCGGCATGGGCGCCATACATGATGTCCGCGACTGCAACAGCAGGCGGGATGTGGTGATGAAGGTGGTGTTGCCGAACAAGCGCGTCTCGATCCCTACGATTCTTCGTTTTATCAGGGAAGCCCAGATCACCGCCCAACTCGAACACCCGAATATCGTGCCGGTTTACGAACTCGGACTCGACAGCGGCGGCGATATTTACTATACCATGAAGAAAGTGCATGGTACGACCCTGCGTGACGTGCTCAACAACATCCGGCTCGGCGACCTGACGACGATAGAGGCCTACCCGCTGGTGCGCTTGCTCACGATCTTCCAGCGTGTCGGTGACGCTATCGCATATGCCCATTCCAAAGGCGTCGTTCACCGCGACCTCAAGCCCGAGAATATCATGATCGGGAACTACGGAGAGGTGTTGGTGCTCGATTGGGGTCTGGCCAAGGTGATTGGCTGCGATTCATCAAATCCGAACATCAACGAGAATGTGTGCCAGAGTCAATTCTTCCCGGGCGCGCCGCAGCAACCATCGTCTACCGGAGACAAGGTCACCTGCATCGACTCGGATATTGAATCCACCTACCTGGCAACATTGGAAGGCCGGATCATGGGTACTCCGGCATATTTATCCCCCGAGCAGGCCAGGGGTGTTCCCAGCGAGATCAGCAATCAGAGCGATATCTACGCATTGGGCGGCATTTTGTATTCTATCCTCACGCTCGATATACCTATTTCCGGGATGTCGCCGAAAACGGTGATCGCAAAAGTGCTGCGGGGCGAGATTGATTCACCGGAGACCTACAACGCGCGGCGCGGCATTCGCGGCGACCAGGAACGCCCAGCCAAGAAGCGGCACATCCTGTACCATTGCCCGGGCCGTCGCATTCCGTCATCGCTTTCGGCCGTGACCATGAAGGCGATGAACCTGAATCCTGCCGAGCGTTATCAGACCGTGGAGGAGCTTCAGGACGATATCGCAAAGTACCAGCATGGATTTGCCACGGTGGCGGAGGGCGCCGGCGCCCTCAAGCTGATCGTGCTGTTGATCAAGCGCAACCGGCTCTGGGCCGTGTTTCTGCTTGTTACCCTGCTGCTCGGCAGCGGTTTCATTCTGCAGGTGGTGTACAGCGAGCGCGAGGCGAGGAGGCTGCAGAACCTCGCCGAACAGGGTGAACAGATTGCCAGGAAAAATGTGTTTATCACTAAAGAGGCCGGGAAACGCGCGCAACTTAGGTTTGCGGAAACACTCATTGCCCAGGGCAACGCCATGGCGCAGTTGAACCAGTGGGACATCGCCAAGATCAACTATGTCGAGGCCTTCCATGTGATCGGCAATCTGGATCAGTCTACCTACGCTGTCGAACTGCGTTTATGGGAAGCATTCGGGAAATCGCCGCCGTTGCTCTGGGCCCGGACCGATCTCGCGCAACTGCCGCTTAGCATGGCCGTGTCGGCGGATGGCTTGCATACACTCACCGGCAACGACGACGGTAGCGTCACGGTGTGGGACAACATCACGGGCCAGGCACTGTCAATCATGCAACCGAACGGTCCGGCGCCGCCCTGGCGTGCGACCGCGATACACCCGGCGGGCACGGTCGCGGTCACTGGCGGCTCTCGCGGCGAGGTGACGGTATGGAACCTGGACTCGCGGCAACGCGGCAAGGCGCTTAGCGGGCACGACGGCGCGATCGGATTTCTCGAGTTTTCGGCAGATGGCGCGCTGATGGCATCCGGCAGCACGGACGGTCTGTTACTGGTGTGGGACACCGCAACCTGGACCCTGCGCCAGGCGTTCACCGACCAACGCAGCCCGATGACCTGTGCAGCCTTTGTGGCCAACGCTGTGGTTGTGTTACCCGCCGATGCGTCCGGTGGCGTGCTGGCATACGATATCCACACCGGCAGCGTGACCCGACGCTTGGCCGGCACCGGCGACGCGGTCAATTGTCTCGCCGTCGAGCCCGGTAGCGGTCGCATTGCCGGCGGAACAATCGCCGGAGACATCCTGCTGTGGGCGCCCGGATCGATGGAGCCGGAGCATGTATTTTCCTCCCATCAATCCCTGGTGATCGCGCTGCGCTTCTTCGATAACGGCGGTAGTCGCTTGCTGGCTGCACAACAGGATTCCACGATGACGAGCTGGCGTATGGACGACAACGGCGTCACCAGTAAATTCACCGGACAGTTCGAAACGGTCACGGCAATCGCCCTGACGCGTGACGGTCGGACCGCCGCCGTACGCGCCGAAGACGGCAGCCTCAATCTCATGCCGGTAACGGTCGGCGGCGATACCGGCGTGTTGTCGGGTCGGCACCAGCATGTTCGCGATATCGCCTGTTCGCGGGATGGAAATCTCATTGCGTCCGTGGGCGACGACAACGCATTTGTGGTGTGGGACGCAGCTACAGCGCGTCCGCTGGCGGTGGCGGCGGCCTCGGACACGGAGATCGTGGCCGTCCGTTTCACCGCCGACGATCAGGAGGCAGTACTTGCCCTCGCCGACGGCAGCGTTGTGGTGCGCAACGTGGCGTCAGGAAACGATACGATCGCAACGGCCACCGCCGCCGACAAACCGACGGCTGCCGCGTTGTCGCAGACAGGGCGGTGGCGTGCTGCAGGATTCGATGACGGTGCGGTCGAGTTGACCGATCTGAATGGAGCGAGCCGTCGTCTCGTCGGGCAGACCGCGTCAATCCGCTCGCTTGGCTTTTCCTCGACGGATACGTGTGTTGTTGCCATCGCCGCAGATGGCGCCGTAATGGTCTGGAGCACGGCTGGAGGCGAACCCATAGGTCGCGTCGCGGTCGCCGATGCCGTGGCGGCCTGCTATTCCACCGGACACAGCCAACTCCTGGTAGGCGACCGTTCCGGGCTCATATGGGCATTTGACGGCAAGACCATGGAGCGTACCCGCCAGTTCAAGGTGCATTATCACGAGATTCAGGACCTCAAGTTCATGCCGTCGGGGGCATATTTTCTGTCTACCGATGCCCGATCGAATATGAAGATCACAGAGATTGCTACCGGTCGCGTGTTATTCTCGCGGTACGAGCCCGGCGGCATTACGAGTACGTCATTCTCGGCCAACGGCCGCAAGATCATCTCGGGCGGGGCCAATGGCGACGTGCGCGTCTACGATGTATCCCGCGCCGTCGAGTTTCTTCAGCTTGTTTCCGAGGTCGAGGTCGCACAAAACCGTCTCGCTACACGGCCGAATGATGTGCGCTCGTTGGCCGTGCTTGCAGACTGGTACGCATTCCGGCAGGCATGGAACTGGTCGCTTGCGTTGTACACGCGCGCGGACTACCAGAAGAACGACTTACCGTCACTCCCGGTCGCGCGCTGTCGCCGCCGGCTCGGGGACGAAAGTGGTGCACGAGATGACTATCGTCGTGCCTTGTCGCGAAACGAGGCGTCCGCCGGATATCTCAATCTGTGCCTGACGTCTTTGCACGAATCACAATCAGGTCAATAGGAGACAGTCACAATGTCAGGCAGCGAGAGTCAACAAACAGAACTGCAACAGCTCGAGCAGATAATACGCCGGACCTTCGACGACTATCGCCTGTCGCGCGGCGAGGGTGATGCGCTGGAATCCATTGTCTCCGGATTGGAGAACAGCCCGGATCAGTTGCGGTTTCTGCGCAATCGCGCATTCGATCTGGTTCGCCGCGAGATTTCGGGCGCCGACGAATCGCGCATCATTGATTGGTTGGAGGATGTGGTCAAGGTCATAGATCGTCGCCCGAACCAGCGACCACGGGGCCGGCACGCGGTGTGTTTCAGCCCCGGCGACGCGTGTCGCAACCAGATCATCTCGCTCGTCGAAACCAGCTCCGTGAGCATCGATATCTGCGTGTTCACCATCACCGACGACCGCATTAGCAGCGTCCTGGCCGACGCCCATCGGCGCGGCATCGCCATCCGCATTATTTCCGACGACGAGAAGGCCAGGGACAAAGGCAGCGATATCTACCGTCTCGCCCAACGCGGTATCCCGATGGCCACGGACCGCAGCCCGGACCATATGCATCACAAATTCGCGGTATTCGACAATACCATCCTGGTAAACGGCAGTTTCAACTGGACCCGTTCCGCCTCCCACGGCAACCACGAGAACATCCTCGTCACCACCCTCGGCGACCTCGTCCAGCCCTTCATCGTCTGCTTCGACTCCCTCTGGTCCGAACTCTCCTGACGCGATCTGTGATTTTCGTTGGCCTTCGCGCCACCGCCGTCGCGGGACGTGCTTGCGCTACGCCGTGCGTTCTGCTCAACGTGACCTGAAACCCACGCTAAAGCGCGAACTCCAGCGACATGCGTGCAACTCGTGGCGTGGAAGAACCGCGAATGGACGCGAATCCATCTTTTTTTATTAGCGTTTATTGGCGTCCATTCGCGGTTCCGCGGAGTTCAGTAGTTTGAGGTAAACCCGAAAAAGTTGAACGTCCGTTTTGCGTGCCGGCGATGGTATCCAGGGTCTTGCGTCGTATTGATAAATCGGAATATCAGTGGTCAGTGAAGTAGTCGGCCGGATTGGCGATCGGTAGCTGCAGCCAGAATACGGAACCGCCGGATTCGGGGAACGAGGCGCCGACGCTGCCGCCCTGGGCGTCGATGAGTTTCTTGACGATCGCGAGGCCGATACCGTTACTTTTTTCGTTACCGGTCGGTGACGTCGAGATCTCCGGGAATTCCTGGAATAGCTGGTTGCGCTCGGACTCCACGATACCGGGACCATCGTCCGCCACTTCCAGCCGAACCTCATTGCCGGCGCGGCGTATACTCACGGTTACCCTGGAATCGTACGGGCCGTACTTGATTGCATTGGTGATGAAATTGCTAATGACCTGCCGCACCCGGGCAGCATCGGCCAATGCGGCGGGCAGATTGGGTTCGGACGTTGTGGAGATGTGGATATTCTTTTCCGATGCCAAGGGCCCGAAAGCCATCAACGTTTCGGCGGATTCGTGGGCTACATTGATCGGCGCCGCCTTGATCGTGATCCGATCGTTGATGACCTTATGGTAATCGAGTGAGTCGTTTACGATCCGTTCCATGAGTGATGCGCTCTCACGAATGGTCTTCAGCCGTCTTACGTTGCGTTCGCCGAATGCATCTACGGATTCGCTGCGGGTCAGAATCAGTTCCGTATGTATACCGACGGCGCAGAGGTGGTTCTTCAGCTCGTGGGAGCACATGCGAATGTACTTGTTGATCATATTGTTGATGCGACGTAATTCCTTGTTCTGACGCGAGATCGTGCCGTTCGCCTCTTCCAGTTGGCGGCGATAGTGCTCTTCGCGGTCACGGCTTTCCTTTTTGCCGAGCGAGGATGACAGCCGCGCATCGAGATGCACAAAGTTTACGGGTTTGATCAGATAGTCGTCGGCACCTTGTTCGAGACATTCGGCGATCTTACCCATCTCACCAACGGCTGAGATCACGATAACAGGGATGTCTTTATAGGCCGGGTGCGCCTTGAGGCGTTTCAGCATCTGGCAACCGTCCATGATCGGCATCAGCATGTCGACGAGGACGAGGTCCGGCGTGTCGGATTCGACCCTGTCCAGGCCGGCTTGTCCGTTTTCGGCCATTACGGCTCGATGTCCCAATTCCGCAACATGCTCTTGAAGTATGAGGCGGTTGGTCTCGCAATCGTCGACGATGAGTATCGTCTTTTCGGCGGATGCATAGATTGACTTCAGATTGTCACGTTCTTTTAACATTGTCATGAGTTGCCTTCCCGTTTAATCCCGTTTCCGTGCTGGTGGATGATGGCTGTACGCCCAGATGTCTAAATCACTGCAGAGCAGCATTTGGTGGGCCGACTTGTCTGGTTTGGTCCGTAAGTAGCTTAGGGGTAGCTTGCAAGGGTTTATTGGTCGGCTTCTTGAGGCATCCGGGACCTGTCTCAATAAGGCGCTAGTGTACTAAAATCGAGCACCGGTGTTGTGATGGTTTTGGCAGGCCGGTTGGCGGCACTGGGCGTGTCCGTGATGAGCGCCGGCAGAAGAAAATGAATCCACGCCCGACAGGATGCCGGGACTAGGAATCGTCGGCGCGGAACTGGTCGGCTCGTTCGAGCAGGTCTTGAAAATAATCGGAACCGGCGATCTCCTGAACCTCGCGATCGCGCTTGAGTTCATCGATTTCGATACGCAGCTCGTGGATCTCCTGGCGCAGGCCCTGTTCGCGGACATACGCTTCGAGGCTCGCCGCAGCCAGGGAGGAAAGAACCTCGATGAGTTGCTGGATACTCTCTTCGAATGGGATCCAACGATCGGCGGCAGCGCCGTCGCGGGCGTTGATAAATTGCAGGACACCAACGACATGGTCGACCTTATTCTTCAACGGGACCGCCAGCATCGACACCGAACGATAGTTACGGCGCTTGTCGTATTCCCTTGTGACCGAAAAATCGAAGTCGCGGTTCTCGTAGACATTGGGTATATTCAGCGGTCTGCCGCTGCCGGCAACCCAGGCAGCTACACTCTTATGATTCGGTTTGCCGTTCACATAGATATCGAGCGGCGGAAAGACCGTGGTCTTGTTGGTCGCGACGCCCATAGCCAGATCGAGCGACAGAACCTTCGCTACAACGAAGTTGAGCCGGTCATCGGGCGTTCGCAGATAGAAGGTGCCGGCATCGGCATTGCACAGCTCCATCGACTTTGTGACGATGCTTTCGAGCAGGCGATCAAAGTCTGTTTCGGCGGACAGCGCCACGCCAATAGGGATCACCAGGTTCAGAAGGGATTCTGTCCGCTTTTTTTCGACATCGAGTTGTTCGAGATAGATGCGTTGTTGGTCGGCGAGGCGCTTTTTTTCCAGACTCGCTGACACCCGAGCCTTGAGCAAGATCTCGGACACCGGCTTGGGAAGGTAATCTTCCGCCCCGAGTTCGATACAACGGGCGACGTTGTCGATGTCGTCCATGTCCGATACCATGATCACCGGGATATCGCGGTAGTTAGGCAGCGACTTAAGCTCCTGAAGCACGTCGTCGCCGTCGAGTCCCGGCATGTTCTGGTCGAGCAGGATAAGATCAACAACGGTGTCGTTGAGCAGTGAAAAAGCCATCCGCCCATCTTCCGATTCGACCACAGTGTAGCCAAACGAATCGAGCATGCAGGCAAGATAGCCTCGCGCCGTCACGCTGTCATCTACTATCAATATCGTCGGCATTTTTCGGATCAGAATTGCTGCAGAAACCGGATGTCATTCTCGTACAGCAATCGGATATCGGGGATATTGTAGCGGATCATGGCCAATCGTTCGATTCCCATTCCGAAGGCGAATCCGGTATAGTGTTCCGCGTCGTATCCGACATGCGAAAAGACGGCGGGGTCGACCATGCCGGCGCCGGAAATCTCGAGCCAGCCGCTCTGCTTGCAAATTGAGCACCCCTTTCCGCTACAATTGACACAGGAAAAGTCGTACTCGAGGCTGGGCTCTGTGAACGGGAAAAAATGCGGACGAAATCGCAGCTGGACATCGGGGCCGAACATCTCATGAGCGAACGTGAGGAGGGTGCCTTTGAGCTGCGCGAGTGACACGTGGCGATCGACGTAAAGACCCTCGATCTGATGGAAATTCATGCTGTGCGTCGCATCCGGTGTATCGCGACGGTAGCATCGACCCGGCGCCACGATGCGCACCGGAGGCTTCTGGTTTTCCATTATCCGTATCTGTACCGGCGACGTCTGCGTGCGCAAGAGCCGACCGTCAGGGAGGTAGAAGGTATCCTGTGCGTCGCGCGATGGATGATCCGGCGGGGTATTGAGGGCATCGAAATTATGGTACGCATCTTCCAGATCCGGGCCATCCACGACGATGTAACCGAGACGCCGAAAAATATCGACGGCGTCGTCGATGACCTGCGTAATCGGGTGTTTTCTGCCGATTCCGCGGCGTCGGCCTGGCAATGTCACGTCGATTCCGGTCGCTGAAGCCGATTCGCGAAGTTCGCGAATACGTTCCGAGATCGCCTCCGCCAGTTTTTCCTTGACCTGATTCGCTGTTTTACCTACTGCCGGCCGCTGATCCGGCGGCAGTTTGCCGAGCCCCTTCATGTTTGTCGAGATCGACCCTTTGCGCCCCAGAAAATCGACACGAATCTTCTCTACATCTGCGATCGCGCCGGCGGTTTTTACGGCTTCCAGCCCTTGCTGCAACGCCGATTCGAGGTTTTCCAGTATTATATTCATGGTTTCGTACCGTATCGCCTTCGTTGTCGCCATTCAACAGATTCGCCTGTCGATTTATCGCCTGCGTTTTTTGCCGCGGCACGATCGCGGCTCTGCCAGATCTGCTGCCGTTCGGAGGCGGACAGCTCCCGGTAATATCCGGGGATAAATCGCCCCATTCGTATCGGCCCGACAGCCGTACGTACCAATCGTGTAACCTGGTAGCCGAAATGGGAACACATACGCCGCACTTCGCGATTCTTGCCGTCTCCAGTGATAATACGAAGGGTACAGCCGTTGCGCCGTCGTTTCAGGATGCGCGCCGACCTGGCGCGAAGCAGGTCGCCGCGATCCTTGACGCCGCGTCGCAGGGCGGCGAGATCGCGCGGCTGAACCTTGCCGATGACATCGACGCGATAGGATTTTCCAATCTGGAAACTCGGGTGCGTGATCGTATGGGCCCAGTCGCCGTCGTTGGTGAGAAGCAGCAAGCCCTCGCTCTCGCGATCAAGGCGGCCGACCGGGTAGATGCGCTCTGCTACCGGCGGGTCAAACAGGTCCAGTACGAGTTTGGCTTCGTACTTGTCACGAAGGGTGCAGGCATAGCCGCGTGGTTTATGGAGGAGGAAATATCGTTTCTTTTGTGGTTTAAGTTTACTCCCGCGGTAGCACACGGTATCCGAAGCCGGGTTTACGCAGCTGCCGGGGTCGACGACTCTCGTACCGTTCACTGTGATGTCGCCGGCACGAATGAGATCGATGGATGCCCGTCGTGACGCGACGCCGGCTTCGGCAAGGTAGCGGGAAAGAACGACGTTCTGTGACTGATCGGCGCTCAACGCGTTGACGCCCGGGAATACTCGCTGTCGGCCAGACGCCGATTCAGTGCATCATATTGCTGCTCGGCCGTAAGCAAGTCGCGCTCAAGAACCTCAATTTCCCGATCTTTCTCGTAGATTCGCGTGTGCAGGTCTTCGCGTTCGTCCTTCCACCGGCGGTGGGTGCGGCGCAGCTTCAGGCGATTGACGACTTCTTCACTGCCGTATGGCGCGACGATCCAATAAGCGTTGCGCGGCGGCCGTTGAAAATCGCTATGAAGTCCGTGTCGGAACGGCACGAATTCGCCGGACAACGCGGCCGTATAGGCAGAATCCTCGATAAAGCTGTCGTACATCGCTTCGAATGTCCGCAATAGCTCAAACTCCCGTACCGCAGCGGCCAGCGCGTCTTTCAGCCTGGCTGTCCGGACCAGAAATTGCAGCTCGATCTGGTCGTGACTGCGGTACGACCGCGCGGGCGAATCGAATACGTCGCCACCGCTGATGACCTTGAGACGGTCGTCGTAGTCCGGGCTGGGTTCGGCTCGTACGATGGCGCCGCGGCGCAATTCCCGTACCTTACGTTTCTGCTGAAAGAGATTGGCACTGCGTGATTGCAGCACATAATAATCGCGCAGGTATGTTTCTTTCTGATGCGCAAAACGCTCGAATCGATCTGTAATCTGCTCCAGTTGGGTTTGTTCTCTCGTGAGCGTCTCATTCAGCGCTTGTCGACTGGCGTTTAGATCGCGGTTTTCGGTCTCGATTTGCGCCATTTCGTCTTCCCAGGCGCGGATCATTCGGGATGCCTTACCCGATCGAATCTTGCGATGAAAATGGTAGTCCTGTTTGACTGTGACATGGTGCGTCGCTCCTGCACCCAGCGCGGATTGCCGTACCACGCCGGCGCCTGTCGTGACGTCCCATTTGGGCTGTCGGTAGTACGCCGCCCGATCCCATTCGACGACAAAAATATAGCTGCGCAGGGATTGGAGCCGTCCGGTATTGTCCCGAATTCGTTCGTTGATGGTGCGCAGCTTCTGGTTGATCTCCAGCTGTGTCCGCTCCAGCGCTACGGTGAGATCGCTGCGGACCCGAAAGTACTTTTTGCGTGCCTCATACGAGGTGTCGTCGATGATGACGTAGAGCCAGTCCGGCTCGGAATCGTGGGTCTTCACAAAGGCGACTTCGCCCTCGCCGATCGTTCCCGCTATGCGGGAGGCGCGATACAGAGGCGCCTTGTCGGCTACCACAATGGCGAGGTCCGCGGTCGCCTGGAGACCTGTAAGGATCAGCGTGAGGATAATGACCGAGTGGCGTGTGATTACCTCCAGCCGATCTCGGCAACGTATAGCGGGCAATGCGCTACGTGGTGTCATGATTTTGCCTCCTTCACTCGTTGTCCAGGTGGTTTCGTATCGCTCATCACCGATACGGCTGTTCGCACTTCGTGCCAGTCGGTTACGCGCTTAACGAGATTGTGGTCGACGAACCGGTTGTACGGCTGATCCATGATGATGAAAGATTTTCCCTTGGACGAAAATTCGACCGCGTAGTGCGGTGCGTCATCGATAAGTATATCGATATTCATAGCCTGGCACAGGTTGTACTTATCGCGTGTGAAACGAATCTCGTGAAACGGTATATTGTGGTGCTGCAGAGACTTGCAGGTCACATCCGAAAACAGCTCAGGGCGTGCTGTCATAATCGTTAGCTCGTAATTGCTGTAAAGTTCCTTTACGATCTCAACGGCGTTTGGATACGGCGCCGTATCCCAATGTATATCATGACCATGTCGCTCATACATCACCTCGTACATTTCCTCGCTCCAACCATAGAACTCGTAGTACCGGTAATGCTTCTCGTCTTCGGGCGCGAGATCGATACCGGTGAGCCGATTGAACAGTGCGATGCATGTATGTGATGTATTGAGGAGCGTATTGTCCAGGTCGATAGCAATTCTCATGGTTTTCCTGTGATCCGGGTTTCGGGGACCAGCGATGTCGACGTGCGTCCTTTTCCTCATTACTATATAGATCTTTTGGCAGCAGAAACAAGCAGGGACGGACGAACGTCGTGTTTCACGGACCCGTCCGCCGAAGTCGGGCGGACGGGCGCCTTGCCGAATCCGGAGGCGATGGATTTGCTAAATGCACGGATCGGCCTATTGTCCCGGCCGTTGAATTCGAACCTGACACAGGTGAATGGTTCGCCTGAATTCGACGTGAGCCACCGATTTCGACCTTGTCCATCACCAATGCACAGTGCCATGGAGCAACATGTCCGACGACACCATATTTGAGCGGAAGCCGCGCAAAGCGGCGGACTACGCACGACTAAGCGCATGCGGATTTGCGATGGGCTGCGCCGACGTCGTGCCCGGCGTGTCGGGCGGTACGATGGCGTTTATCCTTGGTATTTATGAGGAGTTGATTCACTCGATTCGTATTCTTATCCATCCCAAGGTGTGGCGGATGGTGATCCGGTTCGACATTCGGGGGCTTGTCGAGAAGTTGCCGTGGCGGTTTCTAACGGCGCTGGGAAGCGGCGTTCTCTTGGCGATATTTTCACTGGCGCATGTACTGAAGTGGATGCTTGCTACCTATCCGGAGCTGCTGTGGTCCTTCTTCTTCGGACTCGTGGTCGCGTCGGTTTATGCGGTATCGCGCCGTCTGCCGCGGTGGAATCCGCTGGCCGTATTCGGCATTAGCGCCGGCACCGTCGTTGCATTTATTATTGTCGGCCTTGTGCCGATTGAGACGCCCAACGCGTGGTGGTTCTTGTTTCTGTCCGGCGTGATCGCGATCTGCGCCATGATCCTGCCGGGCATTTCCGGTTCATTTATTCTTGTGCTGCTGGGAAAGTATCACCAGGTACTGACGGCGGTGACCGAGCGCGATATCATGACGCTGGCGATAGTTGCGTCCGGATGTGCCGTCGGGATTGTCAGTTTCGCTCAGGTTCTTGACTGGTTGTTCAAGCGTTACCACGATATCACGATGGCGGTCCTGATCGGCTTGATGATCGGTTCGCTGCGTAAGATCTGGCCGTGGAAAGAGACGGTCCGTTTTATTACAGATCGGCACGGAAACCCGAAGCCGATCGAGCAGATTAACGTCATGCCGAGCGACAATATCCTGCTGCCCTTGATTCTCGCGGTAGTGGGCTTCGTCGTGGTCGTCGTACTCGAACGTGTCGCCCACCAAAAAACCGAAGCCACCGCTACTACGTAAACAGCATGTCGCAATCATACGCAGACTATACAAACTGGGACGTCATCGTGATTGGTGGCGGTCATGCAGGTTGCGAGGCGGCGCTGGCATCCGCTCGCGTCGGCGCGCGCACGATGATGATCACGATGAACCTGGATCACATCGCGCAGATGTCCTGTAATCCCGCCGTCGGCGGGATCGCAAAAGGGCAGGTTGTGCGTGAGATCGATGCACTCGGCGGCGAGATGGGTAAAAACACCGACGCTACAGCGATTCAGTTTCGCATGCTGAACCAATCGAAAGGGCCGGCGGTGTGGTCACCTCGGGCGCAATGCGACAAGCTGCTGTACCAGCGGCGGATGAAACAGGTGGTCGAGCGCCAGGACAATCTCATGCTCCACCAGGCGGAGGTTGTTCGTATCGAACACGATCGTACCGGTGTCACCGGTGTCACGACAAATTTTGATGAGACCTTCTCCGCCCGGTCCGTGGTTGTTTGCACGGGTACGTTCCTGCAGGGATTGCTTCACTTCGGCGCCAAGGTCATTCCCGGCGGGCGTGCCGGCGACCTCGCAGCCGAGGAGCTGTCGAGTTTCATCGTTGAAGATCTGAATCTTGAAATCGGCCGACTCAAGTCCGGCACGCCGCCGCGCGTCAATGCGCGCAGCATTGATTTTTCGAATATGATCGAGCAGCCGACCGACTTCGATTCGCATTTCAGCCATTGGCCCGATGAGGTGCATCGCGAGAAGACGATCGCTCCCGAGGATCTCTGCCATCGGCCCTGTTATCTGATCAAGTCCACCCAGGAGACGCGCGACATCGTCCTGGAGAATATCGACAAGTCACCGATGTACAACGGTCGGATCAAGGCCATTGGTACGCGCTATTGTCCGTCATTCGAAGACAAGGTCATGCGCTTCCCGCACCACGAAACGCACCAGATCTACCTCGAGCCCGAGGGCGTCTATACCGAAGAGTTTTATTTGAACGGCATCTCGACCAGTCTGCCGACGGATATTCAGTGGCAGATGGTTCGTTCGCTCCCGGGCCTGGAAAAAGCCGAGATATCGCGGTACGCCTACGCAGTGGAGTACGATGTCGTGATGCCGCACCAGTTGCACAACTCGCTCGCGCTCCAGAAATGGCCGAATCTCTTCCTGGCCGGTCAGATCAACGGCACGACAGGTTACGAAGAGGCCGCCGGGCAGGGGATCATCGCCGGCATCAACGCAGCGCGCCATGCTGGAAACGCGGGCGCGCCCGTTGTCCTCGGCCGCGATCAGGCGTACATCGGTGTATTGATCGACGACCTTGTCACCAAGGACATCGTCGAGCCGTATCGGCTCTTCACCAGCCGCGCGGAGTATCGCTTGCTCCTGCGTCAGGACAATGCCTGTCGCCGGCTTTCCGAGCTGGGGCACGACATCGGTATGCTGCCGTATCGACTGTATCAGCGGGTGCAGGAACTGGAACGACAGATTGACGACGCGCGTGTGTTTCTCAACGCTCACCGGCACGCGGGCGAGACGTTTTGGGATCTATTGCGCAAGAAGGCATTGAACCTCTCTGACTACGACGAAACCAGAGACCTGCACGCCGATGCGCGGCGGCAGCTCGAAATAGAGGCACATTACGAAGGGTATATTCGCCAGGAGGTCGCGCAGGCATCGTCCTTAAAGCAGCTGGAACGCTGGAAGATACCAGGCGACTTCACGTACGACATGCCCGGCCTCCGCAACGAGGCGCGCACGAAGCTTGACAAGGTCAAACCGGACACGCTCGCTCAGGCTGCGCGTATCGATGGCGTCACGCCGTCCGAAATCGCGATCTTGCAGGTACACCTGAAGCGGCGCGCGAGCTGATGAAATAGCATCGCGGCACCGGTCGCGAAACATATTCAGCGTGTGGAGGTGTGTTTTGGCGGTTGATGTAGTGAGGCGATGTGGTATGGTCTCGTTTTTACGTCGATTTTAGCTCCATCATCTACTCGCCAGTGACGGTCGCCGCCCAGGAATCATGAAGACGTTCATCTATCTCGTTTTTCGCGTTCGAAATTTCAGCAACAATCATCGTACGCTGGTGGCGTTTTGCATCACATTCGCCGCCATGCTGGCAGCGGATATCGTGTTTGCGCGGATATACGAGGCCTTCAATGACTCAGCGCAGTACAATGTGCAACCGGCGGATCTCATCTCCGCCGACATGGGCTTTGCGCCCGAGGTTTGGCTGTCGCTTCTCGGCCTGATTCTGGGGACGCTGATCATTGTCATCTCGATTGCATCACAGAACACGCCGAAACTAATCGACCTGTATCTCGCCGACTGGATCAGCCTGCTCTATATCTGGCTGATCGTGCTGTCGTCGTCCCATGCCGTGTTTTTGTTGTTGTTCAATAACGTCCTCAACCGGCCCGCCAGCGTGGTCTTGAACAACTACTTTTTCCTTTCGATCTCCGTGTTGTCCGGCCTGCCGTATATTTTCTATATCCTGCGGTACATCAAGACCGATCAGGTGATTTACACTCTGTACCGCAAGAATATTCGGATCATACGGAAGCTCACGGGGTATACCAGTTCTATCTTTTTCTCGGTCGACAAGATTGTCGAGTATTATCAACTCAAACTGCTCGAATCATTGAACCAGTTGAACGACATCCTCGACTATGATTCGTTTCGGGAGCCGCGTGCCGATATCATTCGCCGCATCAGCATGTCGATGCAGACCTATATCTTGCGCAAGCCCAGGATAGATCCCCGGTTTTTCATGCTCACGCCGGCCACGCGTCAGGATATCTCCTTTCGTACGCTCACAACCGAGCAATTCCGCGAGATCAGTGAGGACCGCACGTTTTACGAAGAGAAAAGCCTGAGGTTGCTGGGGAATGCCTACATCAAGTTGATGGAACAGTGCGAATTCGAACTCGCCTCTCTCTGCGCGGCGGAGGTAGCCGAGATAGGCGAGGCTGCTGTCGCCACCAACGACGAGGACCTTCTCGATACGCTGCTGGTAAAATTCAACACATTTCTGCGCTTCGCCATCAAGCACGCTATCAACAACAACGAAGCACGGCATTTGTTCAACCTGGCCTTCCACTATGCGCGTTTTCTTCAGCACTTGCTCAAACATGGCCAGCACGAACGGCTGCAGCGAAGTTTTTACTACTGGCGGCGGTACAGCAACGAGATCTTTAATCACAGTGTGAAGAATCAGGCACTTTATTTCATTGTCGGCGTGTTTGCGTCGGAGCTGAGAAACCTCCTCATCCTGGCGCATCAAGGAGGGTGGAAGCACGACCAGATGCTTGAGTTGCTCGACCAGTTTCTCGAGCTTGACAAGCCCCCGGAAGTTGCAAAGGTTGGTGTAGACAAGGAACAGATCATGAAATCCGGCGTGCGGATTGTTCAGATAAGTCTTGCGCTGTACTACCTTGAGCACAACGAGCACGACTTTGTCGCGCGGATTATCGACGACATCCTGGACGACCTGAACTTTCTTGACGAAACAACATTTCGCGCGTTGATCAATGTGTTTGTGACGTTATTGAAAAACAGCCAGCCTGGATTTTGGGAAGATACCGACCGGGGTAACATCAATATCTTTTACACGCCGCACAAGAAGCAAATATCTACGTTTACGTCACTACTCGACGCCAGTATCAAGTCGCACACGAACAGTGACCAACCAGATAAAGTGTGAGGCGCACCTCGGCGGACGATCAAGAAATTCCAAATCGCAAGCATCAATTAACAAACAAACCACAATCTCGAATTGCCGAATTTGCCAATTCTAAACGCTGTTTGTATCAACGCACGTAAGGTTGGGAATTTGGGCTGATTTTATTTTCGGATTCGGTTCTTGCGAATTGGAGTTTTCCTCGATCCGTCCTCCTAAAACGGCGTCTGGCAATTGAAGGTGACGCATCACCTCGCGATCATGACTATCGATCCGACCACACTTCCGACACTGGCGGGTCTGCTCGATGCCCGCGCAGAGCTTCTGCCGGATCGCGACTCGTTTGTGTTCCTCGCGGATGGCGATAATGCAGAGCACGGTATGTCGTATGCACGGCTTCGTACGGAAGCATTGCGTATCGCCGGCGCCCTGAAGCAGTTCGACATCGTCAATGAGCGGGTACTCCTCCTGCTTCCTGGTGATCTGAATTTTCTGCCTGCTTTTTTCGCCTGTATATACGCGGGCGCCATCGCTGTCCCGCTGTATCCTCCCGGACGAGCCCAGCGCAATGCCGCAATCGAAAACGTCGTCGCTGATTGTGAGCCGGCGGTGATCCTGACGACTCGCGACATCATGGCAACGACCATGCCTCGCCCGGGGCAGGATTCGCCGCTGGCCCGCCCGAAGTGGCTAACCGTCGCGGACGCACTTTCTGCCGATGTGACCGAAGCGACGGCGTGTCCGGCTGGCGCTGATTCGATCGCCTTTCTTCAATATACGTCGGGTTCCACGGGCAGCCCGCGGGGCGTGATGGTGCGGCACCGCAATATCATGGCGAATCAGCGCATGATCCGGCACGGGTTCGCGAACGACCACAATACAATCGGCGGTGGTTGGCTTCCTTTGTTCCACGACATGGGATTGATCGGGAATGTACTGCAGTCGTTGTATATCGGGTGTCCATTGATCTTTATGGCGCCGGCCTCATTCTTGAGACGGCCGATGCGATGGTTGCGAATGATCGCCAACTATCGGATCACGACCAGTGGCGCGCCGAATTTTGCGTATGATCTCTGCGCGCGGAAAGCGACCGACGATGACGTGGCATCGCTCGATTTAGGCTCGTGGAAGGTTGCGTATTGTGGTGCTGAACCGATCCACTATCATTCGCTCCGCCGGTTCTTCGAGCGCTTTCGCGATGCCGGCTTTCGCTGGGAATCGTTGCTCCCCTGCTACGGCTTGGCGGAGGCGACGTTGTTCGTCAGCGGCGGCCCGGTCACCCTGCCGTCCCGCGACGGTGCCGATGATGCGCTACAGATAGCAAGCGGCGCCGTGGCTCCGGGCTTGTCCGTCGATATTCTTGATATCGACAGCGGGCAACATGTTGCGGACGGTGAGGTCGGCGAGATTTGCGTCGCAGGTCCAAGTGTCTGCGACGGGTACTGGGGCAGTAACGCCGACAATTCTGCGTTCGATTCCAATTCGGGCAGCCACGGTGTCGCGAGCCTCAGAACCGGCGACCTTGGATTCTTGTCCGGCGGCCGGCTGTTTGTTACAGGACGACTCAAAGATATGATGGTCGTAAACGGCCGCAACATCTTTCCGGAAGATGTGGAGATGCTGATCTGTCACCGGCACGTCGACTTCGTAACCAGCGGTTCAGCGGTATTCTCCGTGACCTCCAATCAATCTGAGAGGCTAGTGGTCATTCAGGAGCTGCAGCATCGAAGCAGCGGTCCGTATGACGATGCGGCGCGCCTGATTCGCAGGGAGATCTTACGCCGATTCGACCTTCAGGTCTACGACATTGTGCTTGTTCGGCAATGGAGCCTGCCTCGAACGACCAGCGGGAAGATTCAACGGTACAAGTGCAAGCAGGCGTATCACGAAAACGCATTCAAGATCATTCATCGTGATACACTTCTCAGCGCATTCACAGATCTCGACAATAGCGGGATGCGCCGGCGAAAACCTCGGTCCTGATTGGCATGTAGCCCGGGCATTTAATCGTTCGTCTATGAGAGACGGAATGAGCCTTTGCCACAACACCGATCGCTCGTGGTCGTTCATTCATGTTGTACATGACACAGGCTCGACGTCAAAAGCAGATACAGGTGCAAAATGAATGTCCTTGCCTTGTGCGGTATCGAAATGCATCTTAACCCGGTAAGCAATTCCATGGTCGGACAATAACTGACAGGCAATTATTCAAGGTGAAGAATTATGGCAAAAATTGAGGGTGTCCGGATCAAGAATTACCGCGTGTTGCGAGATGTGACTATCGGTAAGCTATGGAATGCACAACAAGCGGAACCGCTGACGCCGATGACCGCCGTTATCGGTAAGAACGGGGTCGGTAAGAGTACGTTATTCGACGCGTTCGGCTTTCTTGCGGACTGTTTGAAATTGGGTGTGGAGGAGGCCTGCGACAGCAAGGGGCGAGGCGGCTTTGACCGGATTCGATCTCAGGGGAAAAAAGAACCGATTGAATTCCAAATCTACTACAAACAGGAGCGAACGACACGGCCGATTACATATGAATTGGCTATCGACGCTGACAATACCGGCCGACCCTACGTCAAAGTCGAACGGCTAAGGCAGCGCCGCAAGGGGCAGAAGCATGGTTGGCCATTTTCGTTTCTCATGTTGAATGATGGCAAAGGCATTGTATGGAAGGGGCAGGAGCAGGGACGACAGGTTGATGAAGGTCAGACGAGTTTTGACCTGTTTAAATTGATCGCGGAGCTTGAGACAGAGACCCAGGCCGAAGAAAGTAAAGAAACAGAAATCATTGAACTCCAGGATAAGCGAAAGTTAGGTATTGCGACACTTGGCGCCCTCAAGCAACATCCTCGCATTGCCGCCTTTCGAGAATTTATTGAAGGATGGTACTTAAGCTATTTCACCCCTGATGCCGCTCGCAGTTTACCGCTGGCCGGTCCACAGCGACACCTGAACATTCACGGAGACAATCTCGGGAATGTCGTTCAATTCATGGAACGCGAGTATTCGAAACGTTTCCAAAACATCCTCAAGCTGATTGCGGAGAAAATTCCCGGCATTGACAGAATCGACACGGAGCTGAGTCCGGACAAACGACTGCTCCTCCGCTTTAACGACCGGGGATTCAACGATCCGTTCTATGCCCAGCAGATGTCGGATGGCACACTGAAAGTTTTCGCATATTTGCTCTTGCTGGAAGATCCGGCGCCTCCCCCGTTCATTTGTATTGAAGAGCCCGAGAACGGTCTCTATCACAAGCTTCTTGAAACGCTGGCTACCGAATTTCGCGACCACGCGACTGGAAAAAGGAATGCGCCGCAATTATTCATCACTACGCATCAGCCGTACTTCGTCGACGCACTATCGCCGGACGAGACCTGGATTCTTGAAAAATCTCCTTACGGTTTTTCGGCGATTCGACGGGCCAGTGACGATGCTGTCGTAAAGGCCATGGTCGAAGAAGGATTACCGCTTGGCGGACTCTGGTACAGTGATTATCTGGACGGGAGGTAGGCGATGCATTTTGAGGTACTTGTGGAAGATGCGTCGGGAAAAATAGCACTAACAGCCATTCTGGAGAAGATACTTGGTCCCAGCGGTCAACAGCATTCCTACAGAATATTTGCTTACAAGGGCATCGGTAGCATTCCCAGAAACCTCAGGGGTACGACTGATCCGCAAAAAAGGATTCTACTCGATCGCTTGCCGAGTTTGCTTCGTGGATACGGAAAAAGTCTGAATTCCTGTTCTGCTGCCGTGGTCGTTGTTGTCGACCTTGACGATAGAGATTGCCTGGTATTCAAGAAAGAGCTGCTGGCAATACTCAATCAATGCAACCCCAGACCTCGGACATTGTTTCGAATTGCTATTGAAGAGGTCGAGGCGTGGCTTTTGGGAGATCATGCCGCAGTTGAGGAAGCTTATCCGAAAGCGAACCGTCAGACGCTTGAATCATACGTGCAGGATAGCATTTGCGGTACCTGGGAAAAGCTGGCCGATGCCGTCTATCCGGGCGGATCGCGAAAGCTGAAGAAACACGGGTGGCCAGATACGGGAAGCGCCAAATGCGAATGGGCTAAATCGATCGGGCCGCACATGGATCCGAGACAGAATCAATCAAAAAGTTTTCACGTATTCCGCGACGGCGTCAGGAAACTGGCGGGGGTCTCAGCCTGATCTGAATCAAATTTTCTTTGGTCTTGTTATATGCCGCTTTTAATTTATTAACGAATTTCGGGACGTCGTTATTTGCCCGCATGTTGATGTATCTGGTGAACCGGCGATATCTTGCGTTTTCGTTGGAGTTCACCGCTTTAGCTGTGGTCTGTTTCTACGCAACGGCGGGGCGCGGAAAATGCCACAGCTAAAGCGGTGAACTCTAACGCATGACGACACTGTCGCCGTCGGTCTCATTCTGGGCAACACGATTACGGTTCCCGGAACCACTTAGCGCGGCCCTTCCGGGGGCACGCGACTGCCCCTTCCACAGGTAAGCTTAAAACCCGGTCCTTGGGCCCGGGTATTGATAGAGTGATAAAATGCGTCCGGTGTCGTTATTCTCTCAGATTCGGCCTGCACGCGTTCTGCAAAGGTCGCTTTCAGGATAGCTAACCGTTCAAGATCAAGTTTTACATCCGGACCGAAAAACCGCCGAACGCGACTGTTTCCGTTGTCAACCGATGCGCTTAAGAAGTTTCTTGTCGGGCAGAAAAGGACGATACCGATGTTCGCGCCCTCGACACGCTCCAAATCCGGAACATACTGCAATATTGAATAATACCCCTTTGCCGGGGCCATGTTGATGTCAGACATTATTGCCTGGGATTTCATCTTGAATTGTAGAATTGCCGCTCGGGATCACTTTCGGTCGGATCGACGTTTCACGGCTATAACGCCGGGAATTAAATTCAAATGAACAGCTTTCCTTTTCGATGCAGGGAAATATGGGACTGAAAACAGCTATCTACCTTGATGAATTTCGGATCACGGGGATTTGTGCTCACGTTGAAGAAATAGTGACCGGGAATTCGTATCATGATAAATGCAGGCGTGTCAGCTCCCAGCGGATCCGTGACGCCGGCATCCAATATAATTTCACCGAGTTTGCTGTAATTAGTCGAAAAAATTTCCGGTATTGAAATCTCAACCATCCACATATTTTCGGGCATGATCGATTTGATTGACCCAAGCAATTTCTCATTTTCCGTTTTGTATGACCAATCTCTGGCGCGCTTCAGGTAATCGGTGTATTCGCTGTCTTTTAAGAATACGGCGCGTAAAACGATATCTTGAGAAAGCGTATAGTCGATCAAGTTTTTTACCCAATTATCAGAGATAGTAATATCATTGACGATTCCGGGTAAAGCGGAATACAGATAATCAATGGCAACGGCCTCGGCCATTACTCCGTCGTATCTTGCGTTGTCGGGCAATAACGACACAACGTATTTGACTTGCTCCGGTTCAATGAATTTTTTGGGGACACAGAAATTTGAACCGAAATTATCGTCGTGTCCGATATAGCTACTCAGCCATTCATCACTTGAAAAATACCGTGTTCCCGCACCGACATGGAAATATGCTTGTTGAGCTCTGGGAACCCATGTATCCTGATTAAATGTATGACCGAAAAAGGGGATAATATGCCGTGCACCGCATGCTTCCGGACCAGATAATTCGAAACCAAGTAAACCGCCATGCGAATTCTCAATCCCCGTATACAAGAATTTGGTATACGGAAAATCGGTAATTGACTCTTCATCAACCGTGTAATCCAGGTCTTTGAAATTCACGTTGAAATGATTCAAGACAGCGCGAATCTGATTCGAACCCAACCCCTTCGCAGGGTTGAACTCCCCGCTTACTTCCCGTGCCGCTGAGTGGATTTCCGAATATAGAATGTCGTTTTTGGGAAAACGCCTGGTTAGAAGACTGCGGATGGCGACCTGCGCGCAGGCCTTGTTGAGGCTGTTTTGTTGGCAGTACATCACCCCCTTGAATCTAAATTCACGGCGTCCGCATCGTACCTGAAAAAAGACGCTCCCTGGAACAAAGTTATGCCGGTGTCCATATCGCCTCGAAACGGATTCGAAAATACAAATCCTGTTATAATTCAGGCTGGGGACCGTGTCGTGTTTAATGATTGCGTAACCGAGCAACTCGGATGAGGACGTTTTTTCCAGATCTCCGGGATCGTTGAGGAGCGATTTCCAGAATGTAAACCGTAAGAGCCCAACATTGTTGTAATCCGCGTACGCGGAGTCCAGATATTCAATTTCATCGCACACCGCCCCCTGGGGTACTATTTTTTCGATGCACAATGATTGACACCCCGCCCGTCGGGCTTGGGAAAACAAACGTTTTAGAGCGGGGTTATTGTGGTTCGGAAAGGTTGTTTCGAGGAAGTCGAAATTCGAGAAGGGCTGTCGAACGTCGGTAAAACGAATCGTTCTTGAATGGGCAAGGCGGCTGGGGTTCACAGAAGGATATCGAACAATTTAACGGTTATCAGTCGAATTGAATCGAGTTCTCTTTGGTCTTGTCATATGCCGTTTTTAATTTATTAACGAATGTCGGCACGTCGTTATTTGCCCGCATCTTAACTGAGATCACCTCATTGTTCCCGCCAAACGCCTTGATAATCTTGCTCGGAATCTGATCTTTTCCGTATCGCTCTGTGGTTGACGTCGGCATAGTTGCTCCCCGAATTTGTTATTGAAGTTGCTATTAATCGATTTGTGTCGGAATCCCGCAGAAAATATACCTGGTAATGGTTTGTCCAGCTGCGTCCACCGCGCGATACGCCGACAACACGACCAAAGTCGTAATGTGTTAAATGAGGTCAAAGGGCTGAGATCGTAAATAGATTGAACCTTAGGAAAGTAAATATATTTGGCAAAAAATCAATTCCAGAGTCGAAAACAGCCAAGGCCTAAATTCAACCTGAAAGCGTGAAAAAACGGCGCAAAAAGCATTGGCGATATTGATTAACCTGTTGGGATAGAGTATTTTATATTACCATCAAGCAACATAAATCCTCTAACCCAACAGGTGATTACAATGCATTTCAAAATCGAGCAA
>JAJFLQ010000201.1 GCA_021772615.1 Verrucomicrobiota bacterium
TTTTGCCATATTTCTTCAACCAATAACGAACAGTACCACAGCCCTTGATGCCATAAGCTTTACGGGCTTCTTCGTACGTTCGGAATTTGCCCGCTTCGTACTCTGAGACAACTTTTAATTTGAACGCTTCACTATAACGAACTACTGACTCTGCCATTATTACGTCCTTCGATATTAGGTTGATAATCTGTCAACCTATGTCAGGACGGGACACGGGACACAAATATCGAACACCGAACAAGAAATGTTGAATTCCGAAGTTTTGGACAATCCGATCTCACCATGACATGTTCAACCGCCAGGAACAACCGTGTGCTGCTGCTCTTAGTGGCGCTGATTGCGGCATGCAGCTGTTCGAAAAAGCCCTCACCGCCGGATAGCGAGCCCGCGACGCCGCGGACGGCTGTTACGCCGAAGCCGACCACGGCGTTGTCAGACGCGTGCCGGCAACACATTTCGGACTATCACGGGCATACAAGAGATGGTATCGACGACTCGCTGCGCCAGGAGGTTGCCGATTTCCAGATTCTCGTCGAACGGGCATTGACCTATCGTGCCGAAAGCATACGACTGGCGCGCCGGCTCAAGGCGGAAATTCGTCGTGGCACTCCTCTTTCCGGGTCAGACCTGGATGCATTAAACTCGGGAATGATCGCGTTTATAGAATTGAGAAAGATCATCTATACCGTCGCCGAAGCGCACGAATGCTGGCTGGATGGTGACGATTCGCTGTTCGAACGTGTCGCGATTTCGCCGCAAAGCCGGCTGAAGGGCGTTATGCTCTCTGTCGCCGCAGCGTTGGTGTTATATGACAATTATCTGCTCGCGATTTCGATCTACGAGGAGGACGACAAACTCCGCCGATTCCTCAACGAACGGGACACCGGATACGACATTGGCCGTGCAGAACTGGCGACGGTCACAATGTCGTATAACTCGGCGACAAATCGGCGACGCGTTCGCGCCGCACTGGTGTTTTATGAGGACCGTATAGCCGGCCAATCGCCGCTGTTCCTCCAGGATGATCAGGCTGCATACCTCGATCTGCTGATCAAACAGAGTCCTTCCTACCATATGACACGTGAGTTTTCGCCGTTGTTTGTCATCGGCAACAAACTCAGCTTTCTCCGTGGCATTACCGGCGACACCCTGCGCAACCTCACGTCGTCCGGCGTCGAGATTTTCAGCATGGTCTTTGGAAATTCCGTTGGGGTGATTGAATCGCGCCACGGCAAGTTGTATGACAACCGCGACGTCCTGGGTGAAGTCAGCGCCTCATTGGCAGCGGGCGATGTTCTGCTCGAGAAAACACCGTTTCGCCTTACGGATCGCTTTATTCCTGGACACTGGGGCCACGCGGCGGTATGGATCGGCACCGAGCAGGAACTCAGACGCCTGGCGATCTGGGATCATGAGGTTGTGCAACGCTATCACGAGCAGATTCTGCAGGGGCATGCGGTCGTCGAGGCGCTCAGATCCGGGGTGCATCTCAACAAACTTGACCAATTTTTGAATATCGATGACCTTGGCGTGTTACGGAATACAACGCTGACTGAGCCGCAGCTGGCAGATACGATCATTCGGGCGCTCCGCCAGGTCGGCAAGGCCTATGATTTCAATTTCGATATCGAGACTACAGATAAGATCGTGTGTTCCGAACTGGTGTATGTCGTCCATACCAATATCACCTGGCCAACAGAGAACACGCTTGGTCGGGAAACGATCAGCCCTGATCACGTCGCCAGCAAGGCACTGCAGCCCGGCCCGCTTCACGTGACGATGCTGTACCATGACGGACAGAACATTCGGCCGCCGTACGAACGATTCAAGGCATTGATCTCCGGGGCAACCGCACTGTAGCGATGGTCTTCGAAAGATGCCGCTAACCAGGGAATCGGCCATTCATTCTTACCACAATTCTACCTGCGCGCTAGGCACCGTTGCCGTTGCCTTCTGCGTTGCGGCCCACGCCGCGGCCGCGGCTGCGTCCGCACCGACCGACAACGGGGCGACACTCACGCAACTCACGAACCCACTGATCGAGGCCCATCCGGGAAGGAGCGGCGCCTATGTCCTGGAGAAAGGCGAAGACGCATTGATGGCGCGTGCGTGGCTCACCGATCACGCTGCGTCCCGGATCGACGTACAGTATTTTATCTGGAGCAACGACAATGTGGGCATTCTGGCAACCGAGGCGTTGCTGACAGCGGCGGAGCGCGGCGTGCGCATTCGGGTCATTGTGGATGATCTTCTCGTGGATGCACCGCGGGAAACACTGCTCGCGCTGGCTGCGCATCCGCGCATCGATATCCGCATCTACAATCCGCAGCATAGCGTCGGAACATCGAAGCTGAAAAGACTGTTCAATACCATCGTTGACTTCCGGGCAGTGAATCTGAGAATGCACGACAAGACCTTTATTGTCGACGATCTCGCGGCAATCACCGGCGGTCGGAACATGGCCGATGAATACTTCGACTACAACCAGCATTATAACTTCAGAGATCGCGATATCCTGTTGCTGGGCCCGGTCGTTGCGTCCATGACAACAAGTTTTGAGCGCTTCTGGGACAGTGAGTGGGTGGTCTCCGTGGAATCGCTGTTGCCGAAAGAAAAAGCACAACTCACGCACAACCGGATCGTCGAGATCTACGAAGAGTTGCATCGCTACGCGCGAGACCCGTCCAACTTGCCTCTGAACGTGCGGAACGCGATAACCAATCTCACGCCGAAGGCCGTTTTGCTGCTGGATAAGATGATCTGGGACGAGGTCACATTTATTTGCGACATGCCGGGAAAAAATTCGCAGCAGCGCGGTCTGAAAGGCGGGAGCAATACCACAACACTGATGGTCGATGCCATCAGCCGTGCCCGGAAGCGCATCACCATCCAATCACCCTACCTGATATTGCCGGACGGCGGCCTGCGTCTGTTTCGCGACCTCATAGACCGGGGCGTGCAGATTCGCATCAACACGAACTCGCTGGAAGCGACCGACAACATCGTCGCGTTCAGCGGCTACAGCAAGCAGCGGCAAGAGCTGCTCGACGCCGGCGTCGAGATCTACGAGTATCGTCCGGACCCCGAGATTCGACAGCGCCTGATCGATCGCTACCCCGAGATAGCAGAATCCTCTCCCATATTCGCGATACACGCCAAGACGCTGGTCATCGACGGCGAGACGCTGTATATCGGCACATTTAATCTCGATCCGCGCTCCGCAAATTTGAATACCGAAGTCGGCGTGTTCGTAAATAACACGACCCTCGCCGGCGAGGTTGAGCAACGTATCGAAGCCGACATGCTCCCGGAGAACAGCTGGTACGCCCGCGACAGAGCGCCGGCTTCGAAGTCGCCGCCGCTCAAACGTCTCCGTCTGCGATTCCTCAAGATGCTTCCCCTGAAGGACATTCTCTGACTCGCCCGGCGGTGAACGTTATGAAAAGACGCCGATGCGAACCGCGTCTTCACGCTAATAGCCTTCCATAGGCCTCATTAGCGTCCATTCGCGGTTCCCTTCTCATTCTTCGATTCCCGGGCCAGGCCTGTATCACACGTTAAGCGTGGCATGTAGTTTGCGAAACACCACTCAACCACAACGTCGATGTCGTTTCAACAGAGATTCGTGGTAAGTTCGCGCTTTAGCGTGGGTTTCACGCCCCCGTCGAGCACGCAACGCGGATGGCATAGCGCAAGCACGCTGACGTGTAAACGCCAACAGGGCGCGGGAAAAGCCACAGCTAAAGCGGTGAACTCCAACGTGTTTCGTGCAACATCGCTCCGTTGGAGATCGCGCTATGGCGTGCTCGCGCGATGCCCTCTGTGTCGTGCCTGTTGCTCAACACGGCGTGAAACCCACGATAAATCGTGAACTCCAACGAAGAACGCAAGGTATCGCCGCTTCATGCCATTCACCAGCTTGCGGGCGTAACCCAACAACATTAACCACCGCGCCCGAGTCATACCTCCGACATCACACCATCATGATACACCTGTCGATACCATCACTTGCCGGCAACGAAGAACGCTATGTCCTTGATTGCCTCAGATCCGGCTGGATCTCATCGGTTGGCAGCTATGTAACCCGATTCGAATCCGAATTTGCTGCCTATGTCAATGCGCCGGCCGCCGTCTCCACCGTAAATGGGACCGCTGCCCTGCATCTGGCGCTCCTCACAACCGGGGTGAAAGCGAACGACGACGTATTCGCACCGACACTGACCTTTGTCGCATCCATCAACGCCATCCGCTATGTCGGCGCTTATCCGGTCTTTGTCGACTGCTGCGACGAAACGCTGGGATTATCGCCGGAAGCGATACGCGCGTATATCAGGGATCACTGCACCATACGCGGAAAATCACTGGTAAATCGCAAGACCAACCGTCCGATCACTGCGATGATGCCGGTACATGTATTCGGTCACGCCTGCCGAATGGACGAGTTGATGACGATTGCAGACGACTACAACCTCACGGTGATCGAAGATGCGGCCGAGGCGGTGGGGTGCCTGTATCGCGATACGCATGCCGGGACCATCGGACATGCCGGGTGTTACAGCTTCAACGGCAACAAGCTCCTTACGACTGGCGGCGGCGGCATGCTCGTTTTTCGCGATGTCGATTGTGCCGAGACCGCTCGTCATCTTTCGACACAGGCACGAACCGGCGACGACACATTCGGGCACGACCAAATAGGCTATAACTACCGCATGAACAACATTCAGGCAGCGATAGGTGTGGCCCAGTTGGAACGTGTCAACGACATGATCGCGCGCAAACGCGCGATACACGCCCGGTACAGCGATGCGTTCCAAGATCTGGATGGCTTGCAGCTTTTTACCGAGCAGGCCTGGTGCAGGAGCAACTATTGGATGGGGCTGGTTCGGTTGCTGCGGGCATCCTCGGCCGACTTCCGGCGCACCATGGCGGCGCACGATATTCAAGTCCGACCGATCTGGCAGCTCAACCACACACATCCGATGTACGAAGACGTACCGCGCGGCCCTACTCCGGCGGCCGAAGCGATACAGCAATCTACGGTATGCATCCCCTGTCACCAGGCGATGTCAGACCAGGATGTGTCGGAGGTCATCACGTGTTGCAGCCGTTTTGTTGAACGGAATTGCTGCCTGTGATGTGGGATTTCCTGCCGAAACCCTTTTCGAACAAGAGTCTACGGCAATGCCGCAATCAATTGGGACTCTCATTGGCGTTCACAACTTCAGTCGTGTTCCTGCGTTCCGCATGCACAGCGCCAGAAAAGCCACACCTAAAGCTGTGACAGCTCCAACGAACGCGACACCAAAAACTTTTTTAGGCAGATGGCATTGGAATCGACGTTGAGCTAAACGGTGGAGACTGCCTGTATGGCATGCAAACGATACAACAGGCGGCATCATAATGACCAGATAAGTCAAATTGCGACTAATTCCAACACATACATGTGATGCCGTCCGGCCATCGATAAAATTACAACATACTAATAATAAAGATTTTACAACCTAACAATATTCATTGGCTCCGACATTGCTACTCCACTGCGATTGACATATTCAAAGTAAACTTTAACACAAGCAACATCAACCACACAAGGAACACACACAATGAAAACCGCAGCCAAGATCCGGCACCTTCAACGTTCGTTCAACTTTAACATGCTCGAGGTCACGGTGACCATGGTTATCGCCGTGGTCGGCGTGGTCGGCCTAGTCGGGCTCTTTCCGGTCGGGCTCGAGCAAAACCGCCAGGCGATTGGGCAGAGCTATGCCTCCGATGCCGCCGAGCAATTCCTGCATTTCAGTGCCAGCAAGATCCGCGAGGATTGGAACTGGGTCAATGCATTCCCGGATGAGAAGCCGGCAGACGAGGCTGCCGAACTCGGCAAGGATTGGAGCAATGACTCGCTGCTTGAGAACACCAATGTGCAGATCGCGTTTTCGACCTACACAACGACAAGTTCGGGAAACAACAACCAATCCGTCTGCGGCGAGACAGAGGTGAAGATTAACCCCGGTAACGGCAATAATAACGAATTTTGCCTGACCACGCCGAACGGTGTGATCACTCGGGATCAGCTGGCGGACGGAACGGTAGTAGAGTATAACGGAGAAGCGACAGAATGTTCGCTCAAGCCGATCGGAAACGGCAACCAGAACTACGTGACCATCGATGGCATTCCTTTTTCCCTCTCAAACGGCGCAAGCGTCACGCTCTCGGGTGACATGTATGTGAACCTTTACAATCAGTCCGAACCGGATGGTAACGGCAATCTGCCGATGGGCGATTGGTGGATCTGCATCGGCGGCACCGACGTGACCATCTCCGAGATCGGCTCGTCGTGCGACAACGGAACGTTCACCGCTATCGAGGACGTCTTTGGCGATTTCGATCCGGCCGTGCACCAGGACGGCCTGTTCCTCATGACGCACCAATCCGAAGAAATTACCGAGTTCAAGGCCGTCATCCGCGGCTGGAAAGAGGTCACCGAATTCGACGACGGTTCGAAGAAGGTACGAATCAACGCCGAAATCAGCTGGCCGGCCGATCTGCCCTACGGCCTGCGCTCCGTGGACACATACGACCTGACGTTGTTCAAGAAGGCCGACATGACGATCGATATGGAAAGCGTGCTGCCCAGCGCCAATCCCGACAGTTACACGATAAGCGAGGGTTTCCTCTTGAACGTCGCCGCGGCAAACGGCGTGCTGAACAACGACACCGACGTGCTCGATCGCCCGTTGACGGCGAATCTGGTCGATGATGCACAGAACGGAACACTCATTCTCGCAAGCAACGGCGCTTTTACCTATACTCCCGACGCCAATTACAACGGCGCGGACACATTCACGTACGTTGCAAGCAACGGTATGCACAACAGCGAGGCCGTTACGGTCACTGTCGCCGTGACACCCGTCAACGTTGCCCCGGTTGCAAGCGGCGACAGCTACTCGGTCGATGAGGACAATACATTGGTTGTGAACGCACCAGGCGTACTGGCTAACGACTCCGATATCGATGGCGACACCTTGTTCGTGGTGATGCCGGTCGTGAGCGATGTGAGCAACGGCACGCTGGTGCCGTTCGAGAACGGCGCCTTCACTTATATTCCCAACGCTGATTTCAACGGCAACGACAGCTTTGAATACAAAGTCTTCGACGGCGAATTCGACAGCAACAGCGTCACCGTTTCCATTACGGTCAATCCCGGCAATGACTGCCCGACCTGGCCGCAGACGACGCAGGTCATTAACAACCGCACGGCCGGCACATACTTCTGCGTGAACCCTCCCGGCGGTAAAGCCACAGACGACGAGCTTGGGCAAAACCTCGCGTACACGATCAACATCACCAGCCCGGGCGGAGATTTTGTCTATGTAACCAACAACCGCCAGATCGCCGGCACACCGCTCTCCCAGGGTGTTTACACGTACATTCTCACCGCGAGCGACGGACAGTGCGAAGTCGACGCAACACTCACGATCATTGT